>JAYRPG010000001.1:0-32058 GCA_041911275.1 Ferruginibacter sp.
ACATACGATTGTTCTGATGTGCTCATCCGCAGGCCGCCGGAGTACACCCATTTCGGGGTCATCTCTGCACGGGTATTGCTGTAGAAGGCGATGTTGGAGGGTTTGCTGAAGTGATGGTAAGCCACCCCGGCAAATACATTATTATCAGGGTTGTCGTTGAGCTGTGCATTGAAACTCATGCCTACCGTTCCATCGAAGAAGGAGTAGGAGCTGCGGCTGAAACTTTCGCCGTCTGAAAGACCGGGATTATAATTGGTGCCGTCGAACTGGCTGTTGGTGGTAATCTTGCTGCGGTCCAGGCTGCGCTGCACCAGTCCGCCCATAAAACCCAGTGAGAGGTACATATTGCGTTCGTCGCTGAGTGATTTATGATAGTTCAGTGCGGGCAAAACGTGGGTGGAAGTCATGGCGATGGAGCCGGCTTTATCGTGCAGAATCTGGGCGCCGATGGTGAGGAAGTCGGCACCGCGGCCCGCGGGAACCTTGAATTCGCCGTTTAATGAGGTGGTTTGATAGGGCACCGTAACACTCTGCCATTGGGTGCGGTAAACTGCCTGTATCCTGAAATCACCGGTAAAGATACCTGCCAGTGCGGGGTTCCGCAAAAGGGGTGCTTCGTTGAACTGGGAGAAGTGAAGATCCTGCGCCTGAGCACCGGATATTGCAGCTGTCAGTGTAACCGCACACAGTATCCTGTGTAGGATTGTTTTCATAAGATAGGGTTTTGTTTTCAGAGTGTCTGGATTCGACCGTAGTCTGATCTATAAACGGCTGCTGCTGAAGATTATTATCTGAGGAGGAGAATATTTCCGGTGAAACCGGTAATGGTGCCGTTGCTGCAGCGGTATTCCACGGCGTAGACATAATTGCCCGGATCGGCCTGCCGGCCCTTGATGCGGCCGTCCCAGCCCATGGAGCGGTCGTTGGCGCTGAAATGCGCCCGCTGGAACACCAGTTCGCCGGCGCGATTGAAGATTTTGAAGTCGGTGATGGTGATCCGGGTAAAACTTCTCGGATAGAAATAATCGTTGAGCCCGTCATTGCCGGGGGTGAAAGCGGTGGGCAGGTAGATACTGTTTCTGTCGCATTGCACCAGCACCCGCACGGTGTCGCTGCTGCTGCAGCCCCGGCTGTTGTAGGCGGTTATGGCATACAGGGTGTTTTGTTCGGGTGAGGCCGACGGGTACGCACAGTTTGTGCAGCTGAGGCCCTGCGGGGGCTGCCATTGCCAGCTGATAACATCCCCGGAGTATTCAGGCCGGAGGGTAACCGACTGGCCGGTACTGATCAGCGGTGATGGGCCTGCAGTCACCCGGGGGTTGGGATGCACGGTGATCAGGATGCTGATGCTGTCTGAAAAGCAGCCCAGGCTGTCGGATCCGGTGAGCCGGTAAAGGGTGGTGCCGGCAGGGAAGGCCGCAATGCTGCCCGCATAAGGATCGCTGATTCCCGTGGCCGGCTCCCAGCGGTAAGTTTCCGCACCCGCTGCTTCCAGGATTACCTGTTTACCCGAGCAGATCGCTGTTGATGCGGGGATACCCGTCAGCGTTATCGGCTGTTTCACGGTTACCCGTATACTGTCTTTGCGCAGGCAGCCATAAGTGCTGGAACCGGTTACCACATATTGTGCTGTTTGCAGGGGCGAGGCCAACGGACTGCTGCATTGCTGACAGCTGAGGGTGCCTGCTGGTGCCCAGGCATACTGCTCAGCGCCAGTGGCCTGCAAGGTCAGGCTGGCTCCCCGGCAGATGACGGTATCTGTTCCTGCATCCACTGGCGGGAGCGGATGTACTACGAGTGAACTGAAAGCGCTGTCGCGGCATTGGCTGCTGTTCGTTGCAGTAAGCTTTACCTGGTATGTGCCGGGCTGGGTATAATATTGGTTGGAAGGGAACTGCCCGTAACTGACTTGTCCGTTGCCGAACTCCCAGTACCAACTGAGCGCTGAAGTATCCGGATTCAGCAGCCCGCCTTCAAACAGGATGTTACCCTCTCCGCAGAATGCAGTGGGGTGAGGGCTGATGCGGATGGCAGGCGGGGCTACTACTTTTACCAGGTTGGGGTAGCTGGTACTGTCTGTACAGCCCCGCGTGGTGGTTACCCGCAACGACACGGTATACAAACCCGGTTGTGCATAGCTGTGCTGCGGATGGGGATCAGAAGACGTTGTGCCATCGCCAAAGCTCCAGCGGTATTCCCGAACCGGGCTGCCGGAAAAGGTGGAGTCTGAAAACTGCACCGGGCTGGTACCGCAGGCTACCGGCGGGATGGCGCCAAAATGCACCAGGCTGCTGTACACCCGGATGCTGTCTGAACCGGTTACCGGCACGATGCACCCATTGCTGTCTTTCACCAGCAGGGTCGGTAAAAAAGCACCCGGCAGGGTATAGGTATGCTGCATCACAGGTACCGTGCCGGTTACCGAGGTGCCGTCATTCATGTCCCATAAAAAACTCACCTGGTCATTGCTGATGGCCCTGAGGTTGATCTGAAGCGGTGCACAGCCTTCTGTCGGCGTGTATTGCAGGATGGCCGCCGGCGCAATGATTCTCACTTTAACGGAATCCCTGCTGAAGCAGTTTGCTGACCGCCGGGCCGTTAGGCGAACAGTGAATTCACCGGGCCGCATGTAATAGTACTGCGGGTTGGCGGTAGACGAAAAGCCTCCGTCTCCAAATTGCCAGACCTGCGAGGTGGCATTGCGCGACTGATTGCTGAAGCCTATCTTAAACGGTGTGCAGATGCCGAGGGTGTCGGTGAGTTTGAACGCTGCGGTTACCGTCCGTACCCGGATGTAATTGATCCAGGTGAGCGAATCGCTGCAGCCCCACTGATCCGTAACCCGCAGCCTGATGCTGTAATCCCCGTTGGCACTGTATTGTTTGAGCGGCAGTGAGTCAGTAGAAACTGACCCATCTCCAAAATCCCACTGGTAGGCCAGTCGTCCGGCTGCCGACAGGTTTTTAATGAGGAGCGTATCTACGGTGCAGGTATTGACGTTGCTGACGGTGAAGCCGGCGCTGGGTTGGTGGATCACAACCGGCGACTGGCTGGAAATACTGTCGCGGCAGCCCGCCGAATCCGTGATCACGAGCGAAGGATAATAATTGCCGGGGGACGTGTAGGCATGTGCAACCGGCTGTGGCGCCTGCTGGGTTTGCCCGGTGCCATCGCCGAAATCCCATTGCCGGAGTACAATGTCCTGCGCCCCGTCAGCCGCATAGGAACTGTCGGTAAACAGCAGCGGGGCATTCACGCAGCCGTCCTTGCTGCTGAAGGTAAAGGCGGCCGCCGGACCTTTCACCCTCACGATCTGATCCTTGGTGACGGTTTCACTGCAGTTGTAATTGTCCAGCAGTGTCAGGGAAACGGTATAGGTGCCCGCCTGCTGGTAAACATGCGCAACGGTATCGGCCTTACGCAGGCTGTCTATAGTTCCATCCCCGAAATCCCAGATCGCCCGGCGAACCTGCCCCCGGTTGAAGCCAAAACTGAAAAACCGGACGGTATCATTTTTACAGACAATAGTTTTTTCGCTCCTGAAATCAGGAATCACGTTGATCGGTTGTACAACGAACTGCTTGGAATTGGTGCAGTTGCCGTAGGTGGTGGTCAGGGATACGGTGTAGGTGCGGAAATTGCTGAAGGTATGCACCGGATGCTGCTGCGACGAGTAATTGCCGTCTCCGAAATCCCAGCTCCAGGTTTCGGGCCGGATGGAACTGTCTCTGAACAATACTTCCCGTTTATTGCTGCAGTTGTACACCGGCCTGAAGCGCGCCAGCCCGGGCAGTACGCTGATGTAATGCGGACGGATCAGCGAGTCTTTGCAGCCATTGTTCCAAACGGAGAGCTTTACGTTATAGGTTCCCTCCTCGTAAAAGGTGTGCAGTGGATTTTGGCTGGTGGATGACCCTTCCCCGAAATTCCAGAGCCAGCGGTCTGCCGGCCATGACCGGTCGGTAAACTGTGCGTCGGATCCCGGGCATACCACCAGGGGAGCCGCATCAAAATCCACATGCGGGGGCGGCCCGGTTCTTACGGCTGCCGGCACCACGGCCGAATCGATGCAGCCATCACTGGTGGTCACAAAAAGTTTCACCGTGTACGTACCGCTGTCAGGATAGAGGGTGGCAGGCAATGGATCGGTGGAGGTGCTGCCATTTCCGAAATCCCATAAATAGCCGGTTACGTAGTCAACGGTATTAACCTTGGGTTCAGGTTGAAAAGTGTAGGGAATGCATCCCCCGCCTTCGCGGTTGTCGATCTGCACGTCGGGCTTCCGGATCTGGATCAGCCTGTTCTTGCTCACGGTGGTGGTACAGCCGCCCGGATTGATGATCTGCAGGCTCACGGCAAAATCACCTTCCTGGCTGTAGGTGTGCACCGGGTTCTGGTCTTCCGAGATGCTGCCGTCTCCGAAATCCCAGCGCCAGCGGCTGCCGTTATCGGATTGCTCGCTGAAAATAACCGTAAGCGGCGGGCGGCAGGAGGCCGAATCACTCGCCCTGAAATCGGCGGTGGGGTTACCCAGCACCGTGATGTTTTTTTTCAGGGTGTCGGAACAGGTGCTGAAATTACTGATCATACTCACCTGGTAAATACCCGGATTGAACCAGGCCCGGGCTGTAAGATTACCGAATGCTGACAGCCCGTCATCGTATCGCCAGAGGGTGCTGAGCGGCGCAGGGCTGGTGGCGTTGGTGAGGGTAATGCGTTTGCCCGCGCATACGGTATCGGGGCTGTTGAGCACCGGCTGCACTCTTTTGATGGTAAGTGCGCCCGGCATCACCAGGGTATCGCGGCAGCCCAGGTTGCTGGACGTGATCAGGCTCACCGTATAGGTTCCTTCCTGCTGGTAGGTGTGTGCGGGAGCGGTACCGGCTGCCGTGGTTCCGTCCCCGAAATCCCAGCGGTAAGTGAGCGTGCCGGGGCCGGTGGTGTTATTGGTGAACCGGATGGTTTCCGGGGGTTTGCATTGTACAGGTTTGCTGAAACTGAACAGTGACCGGATGGGTTCATAGGCTCTTACGAAAGCGAGTTTGCTCAGGCTGTTGCTGCAGCCTCCTGCATTGGTAACGGTAAGGGTGATGTTAAAACTGCCCGACAGGTTATACAGGTGCCGTGGATTGCGCTCGGTGGACGTGGTGCCATCGTCAAAGTCCCAGAGCCAGGTACGGATGCTCCCGAAATCGGATGTGCTCTGATCTGTAAACGAAGCGGTGAAAGGGAGGCAGCCGGCTGATTCCGCCACGCTGAAATTAACCGTAGGGCGGTCGAATACCGTAATGTAGGCAGTTTTGGTTACCGTATGGGTGCCGGCGGCATTGCTCACGGTGAGGGAAACGGTATAGGTTCCCGGAAGAATATAGGTGGCTGCCGGATTGCGTTGACTCGAGTGGGTGCCATTGCCTAGGTCCCAATGCCAGGTGGTAGGATTGCCCGTTGACTGGTCGGTAAACTGAACTACCAGCGGGGAGCAGCCGGATACCGGGCTGGCGGTGAAGCCCGCCAGGGGCTGGGCATACAAATCCTGTACTCCCAGGAAAACTATGGCAGCAAAGAACTTTGTCAAGCATTGCCTGATATCAATTTTCAAGGGGCCCATGAATACAGAATACAATGCAATATAAGGAATTTTTTGCCTCTTTTCAAATGTTTATATCGTTAAAAATCAATCTTTTATACATTTCATTGTGGGTGTGCGGTACATAAAAAGAGCCGGCCAAAAGGCCGGCTTCTTTGAGGTAATAAAAACAAAAGCGCGTTTATCTCACCAGTGCGATGTTGCCCCGGTGGGTGATCACCGAACCATTGTCGCACATGATTTCAAGCGTATAGATGAATACGTCGGGATTCAGCTGCATGCCCTTGTTCGTGCCATCCCAGCCATAGGCAGGATTGTTGGCGTCGAAGTTGCTGCGTTCCCAGATCAGTTCGCCCCAGCGGTTGAAGATGCGGAGGGTGCGGATCTTGAACACCCCGGTACCCCGCGGATAGAACACATCATTGGTGCCGTCGTTGTTGGGCGAGAAGGTGTTCGGAACAAAGATGTTGGAGCCGTTGCACACCACAAAAATGGTAACGTGGTCTTTGGCACGGCAGCCGCCGCTGTTCTTTACTTCCACCGTGTATTCCGTGTTTTCGGTGGGCTTCACCGTGATGCCGGGGTAGAAGTTCCTGAACAGGCCGGTGGTGGGCTGCCAGATCACCTCATTCACATCCGGGGAAATCACGGGAACCAGATCCACGGTACTGCCCACATTGATGGTTTTGTCGGGGCCTGCTTCCACGGTGGGCACCGGGTTTACTTTGATGGAGATGTAGCCGGTGTCTTTGAAACAACCAACGTTATCGGCGCCCACTACCCGGTAGAGGGTGCTGGTATCCGGGGTGGCGGTGGGAGAGGCGATCGAAGGATTGTCGAGTCCTGCAGCAGGCGTCCAGCTGTAGCTGTCCGCTCCGGCGGCTGTCATTTTCCTCGACTGGCCCCTGCACACGCTGTCGGCGCTGCTGTAGGTGATCCTGAATTTTTCTTTAACGGTTACGGTTACACTGTCTTTACCGGTACAGCCATTTACGGTGGTGCCGGTTACCACATAGGTGATATTGGCTTCGGTACTGGTGGCCGGGCTGGCGCATCCGGTACAGCTCAGTCCGGTTGCCGGCGACCAGCTGTAGGTGTCTGCGCCGGTGGCTTCCAGGTTACGGCTGCTGCCTTTGCAGAGTATGAAATCGGTTCCGGCATTCACCACGGGCAGGGCATAGGCTTCCACCACGCGGGTAATGGTGCCGGTACATCCGCTCGAATTGGTTCCGGAAAGTTTAACCGGGTAGCTGCCTGCGGTAAACTGCTGGGCGGCCGGGGTGGCATCATTGGACGTACTGCCGTTGGCAAAATCCCACTGCCAGCTGATGGCGGAGGTGTCCGGAGCCGTCAGGCGGCTGCTGAAAGTGGCGGTTAATGGCGTGCAGCCGTTGCCGCTGAATATCATATCCACCCGGGGAGACTGCACCACCCGGAGGGGGGCAGTAGCACGAACCGTGTCGCGGCAGCCCCCTGCGGTGGTAACGGTGAGCACGGGATAATAGATGCCGGTTGCGGAATAAGTATGGGCAGGCGAAGCCTGTGCCGATTGTCCGCCATCCCCGAAATTCCACTGGTAACCGGCGATCGCATCATTCACCACGGTCGAGGCATCGGTAAACCTTACCAGGCCTGAGTCGCAGAGCAGCTGGGTGTTGAAACTGAATGCGCCGGTGATATCCGCCACCCGTATAGTGTCTCGCCCCCGGATGGGAACCTGGCAGCCGGCGGGGTCAATCAAAATCAGTTTGGGAACATAGCGGCCCGGGAAATCATAAGTATGACTGATGATGGAATCGCTGGTGCTGATGGTATTGCCATCGTTGAAATCCCATACAAAGGAATTGCGTCCGTTTGTGGTAGCCCTGAAGTTTACATTTACCGGGTTACAACCACTGGTGGGTACATAGCTGAAACTGCCTTCCGGACCTTTTACGGTCACTGTTCTTTCGTAAACCGACGTACAGCCGCCCAATCCGGTAACCGTGAGTTTAACGATGTAAATCCCCGGGTAATTATAAAAGTGAAGCGGGTTGGGTTCGCTGGAATAGGTGCTGTCGCCAAAATCCCATCGGATGCTTTGGGCATTAACCGACTGATCGGTGAAATGCACGATGAGCGGCGGGCAGTTTCCGACAGAGTCGCTCATGAGGAAGCGGGCTTCTGGCTGGATGATGGTAACATAGTCCACTTGTACCACAGAGTCGGTGCAGGCATTCTGGTCGGCAACCAGCAGCCGGATGGTATAGGTGCCCGCTGCGGTATAGGCATGCACGGGATTGGCCTGGGTGGAGGTTTGACCGTCTCCAAAATCCCAGCGGTACTGGAGGCCGGTGCCGGTGCTCTGGCTGATGAAGCGCACCGGTTTGCCGGGGCAGCTCAGTGTATCGGTGGTGCTGAAGCCGGCCTTCGGATTCGAAATGGTGATGGGGTTGCTCAGGCTCATGCTGTCGCTGCAGCCCTCATTGTCGGTTACCTTCATCTTTACGAAATAGGTGCCCGGTGTGGTATACAGGTGACTGAAGGGCGGAGCCGTGAGGATTTCCTTCACGCCATCGCCATAGGTCCATTCCCAGCGGGCAATGGCATTGGCGGGAGCGGGAGAGGAGCTGTCGGTGAAGGTCACCAGGCTGTTCAGGCACACGCCGGTGGCGGCAGGGGTAAACCGGGCTGTGGGGCCCCACACTGAAATATAATTGGTGCGGGTGGCCGTGTCGCGGCAACCGTTTTTATCGGTCACAATCGCAGTTACCGTAAATACGCCGGTGCGGGTATACCGGTAAACCCGGTTGGTGGTGCCCGGCAGTGAATTCACGGCATTGCTGCCGTCGCCGAAGCGCCAGTTGATGCTGTTCACATCGGCAGCGTTGAGCCCGGTAGTGAAAGTGATGTAATCACCTTTGCACACCGAAGTGTCATTGGCCGTGATCTGGGCATCCAGGGTCAGTACCTGGATCTGGCGGTTGGTCGTGTATTCGCAACCGGTAGCACTGTTTACCACCCGGAGGGATACCTGGAAGTTGCCCGTGCTGCTGTATGTGTGTACCGGGTTACGGTCGTTGCTGGTATTGCCGTCGCCGAAACTCCAGAACCACTGGTCGGCGCCGATTGAGTTGTCCGTAAAGGTGCGTTCAAAAGGCCTGCGGCAATCCGTACGAACATTGAATTTGGCGATGGGCGGGTTGATCGTTATATACAGCGGCTTCACGAGCGAATCCATGCATCCGCCGTTCCATACAAAGAGTTTGATGGTGAATGATCCGGTGTCCTGGTAAAGTTTCACCGGGTTGCGCTGGGTGGATGTGGTGCTGTCGCCAAAATCCCAGAGCCAGCGGTTGGCAGGGCCGGGTGTGAGGTCGGTGAAGGTGATGCTCGTTTTGGCGCAGGCAATCAGCGGGTCAGCATTGAAAGCCACAGCAGGTTTTGCACTGGTCACAATCGCCCGGTTGATTACGGCGGTGCCGGTACAGCCTGTTGCGGTTTGGATATTCACGGTTACATTGAAAATGCCTTCGGTGGCAAAGCTGTGCACCGGCGTGGCATCTGTAGACGTGCCGCCATCACCGAAATCCCAGCTCCACTGGGTAACCGGATCGCCCGAAACCACATTGGCCGAAAAGGTTTTACTGAACGGCGCACAGTTGCTGTCGGGTACACCCTGAATGCTCACGGAAGGCGCCACAATTTTAATCAGGGCTGCACGGGTTATGCTGTCTGAGCAGCCATTGGCGGCAGTTGCCTTCAGTTTAACACTGTAGGTGCCGGTTTGCAGAAAGGTAATGGAGGGGTTCACATCCGTTGATTGCTGGTTGTTGCCAAAGGTCCACTCGTATTGCTGCGCGCCGGTGAATTGGTTGCTGAAGTTTACCGTAAAGGGAACCTTACAGCTGGCGGTGTCCTGGGTGCTGAAAGCTGCACGGGGTTTGGGCAATACGGTAACCTGATGGGTTACAGAATCTGAGCAGGCGCCGAAACTCGCCACCATCTTTACGTTGAAGGTGCCGGCGTTGCTGTACACTTTGGTGGGGTTCAGGGCGGTGCTGGTAGACCCGTCGCCAAAATACCAGACAACCGATGCCGGTGCCGGATCCGAGAGATTGCTGAAGCTGAGCGAACTGCCCTGGCAGGCCTGCGGGGGGGGCTGGAAAGCGGCATGCACCGCGCCGGCGGCCACTGCATTGGGTTTAATCAGGGTATCAGCACAGCCGGTACTGTTCCGTACAATCAGGCTCACGGTATAGGTGCCGTTGCTGTTGTAGGTATGCGCCGGACTTACCTGCGTAGAGGTGCTGCCATCGCCAAAGTTCCAGAGATAAGTCAGTACCCCGGTGCCCACCGACTGGTTGATGAAGTTGATGTTTACCGGAGGGGTGCAGGTTTGCGGATTGTCGTTCGTGAATTGCGCCCTCACACCCGAGCTGATCTGAATCATGTTGGGTTGGGTAAGCGTGGCGACACAGCCATTGGAATTCCTCACCTGCAGCGTAATGCTGAAGCTTCGGGCTGAGTTGTAGACCTGCCGGGGGTGCTGTTCTGTGGAGGTATTGCCATCGCCCAGATCCCAAAGCCAGGAGCTGATGGTGCCGCTGCCCGGATCAGATTGATCGGTGAACTGAACCGGTAAAGGATAACAGCCTGAAGTAACGGAGGAACTGAAATTCACAGAAGGGTTGGCAAAAACTTCCACATAGTCGGTTTTTACCACCGAATCCCGGCCTGCAGCATTGCTGACCACCAGTTTTACGGTGTATTTGCCCGGTGTGAAATAGGTGACGGAAGGATTCTGCAGCACCGAGATGGTTCCGTTGCCGAGATCCCATCGCCACTGATTGGGCGAGCCGGTGCTCTGATCGGTAAATCGTACGATCAGGGGCGAGCAGCCGCTGCGGGATGTTGCATTGAATTCAGCACGGATTTGAGCCTGTAGAAAACCACTTCCGGAGAGAAGGGCCATTACGATCAGTAAGGGTACCCTGAGAAAGGTTCCTGCGTTCATGAATATTGGCTTTTGTTTTTATTGATTGCTGTTAACCTGCGTTTGGAAACACGTTAACACTTCAATAACTCCAAAAAGCACAGAATATTGTGGTTGTGGAAAAATGAACGGGGGAAAATGCACTCAAAGCCGGCGCATGTGCAGCACCAGGGGCGCCGTGCTGCCCCAGGGCGCCAGTTCCATGATGGGCAGGGATTTACGGGTAAACCGCCAGGCGCGGTTGATGAAACTGAAACTGGCCGGCGGAGCCGGGCTGGTTAAACTGATGATCAGTTTGCCATAGTCTTCATTACTGGTCCAGGTACCGCTGTAGGTAATGCCGTCTTTACTGCCGGTCATGGGCCCGTCGTAAAAAGACGTGGTTTTGCGCAGGATGAATGTATAACCGGTAAAGTCACTGGTTTTGACGGAGTCGCCGTCTTTGGCCAGTTCCACCACAAACTCTTTATTCAGGATGTTTTGTTCAAAGTATTCCTGTAGGGTTCCCTGGGTGATGTTTTCCACGGTCTTTTTGCAGCCGGTGCACAGCAGGGCCGCTGCCAGCAGCAGGGCGATGAAAAGCCGGTGTTGAAGGATAACAGGGGGCATCGCTTCAAATGTACGCCGAAATTGATTTGAAAGCATGATCTTTGAAAGGCAGCCCTTCCGCCGGAAGGCGTTGCTGATACAACCGGAACGCCGGTGTGCCGGGAATATTGCCTGCAATCGCCCGGATCTTCAAAATAAAACAGATCATGACCATCAGCACCCTCCTCGAAACCCTGGAAGAACTGGCGCCGCCGGTCCTGCAGGAATCATACGATAATGCCGGTTTGCTCACCGGCAACGCCCGGGCAACCTGCACCGGTGTGCTGGTATGCCTCGACGTTACTGAGGCTGTGATTGCGGAAGCGGTATCCCGGCAATGCAATCTCGTAGTGGCGCATCATCCCCTCATTTTCAAAGGGCTCAAGCGCATCACGGGAAAAAATTATGTGGAGCGTACCTTACTGGCCGCCATCCGGGCCGATGTGGCCGTGTATGCGATCCATACCAACCTCGATAATGTTTTGTCAGGGGTCAACGGCCGGATGGCCCGGCAACTGAATCTTACCGCACTGCGGCCGCTGCAGCCCCTGGAACAAACCCTGCGCAAGCTCAGTTTTTATGTGCCGGTGACGCACGCCGAATCGGTCAGGAGCGCCCTGTTTACGGCCGGTGCCGGGCACGTGGGCAACTACAGTGAATGCAGTTTCAACACTGCCGGCGAGGGCACCTTCCGGCCCGGGGCCGGAAGCAACCCCTTTGTCGGCGAACCCGGCCAGCGCCACACCGAAGCCGAGATCCGGGTGGAAATGATCCTGCAGTACTGGAAGGAACAGCAGGTGCTGGAAGCCTTATTCCGGGCGCATCCCTATGAGGAGGTCGCCTACGAGATCTTTCCGCTGGCCAATACGGTGAGCCAGCTCGGCAGTGGTTTGCTGGGCCGCCTGCCCGAACCGGTATCGGAAACCGAATTCCTGAACCTGCTGAAGTCGGCCTTCCGGCTCCCGCTGGTGCGGCATACCGCTCTTCTCAACCGCCCCGTGCAAACCGTGGCACTCTGCGGCGGCGCCGGCAGCTTCCTCCTCCCCCGCGCCCTGGGTGCGGGAGCAGACGTGATGGTAACCGCCGACCTGAAGTACCACGAGTTCTTCGACGCGGATCACCGCCTCCTGCTGGCGGATATCGGCCATTACGAAAGCGAGCAGTTCACCATAGACCTGATTTTTGATGTTTTGAAAGAAAAATATCCTACCTTCGCCGTCCTGAAAACGGATGTCCGGACAAACCCGGTGCACTATTTTTACTGATCTCCGCATAACCTGTTGAACATCAGTTTGAATGTCGGGATATCCACCAAATAAATCACCGCTATGGCCTCAGTTAAAGAATTTTCAGTAGAAGACAAATTGAAATCCCTCGTACGTCTGCAGAAAATCGACGGCAAACTGGACGAAATCCAGATCCTCAAAGGTGAACTTCCCATGGAAGTAAAAGATCTCGAAGATGAAATTGAAGGGCTCCATGCCCGCCAGCTCCGGGTGGAAGAAGAGATCAACGGCATGCAGGAATTCATCAATCAGAAAAAAGAAGCCATTAAGGAAGCGGAAGCGCTGATTAAAAAATACGAGAAGCAAAGCGAGAACGTTAAGAACAACCGCGAATTCGAGGCCATCAACAAGGAAATTGAGATGCAGACCCTCGAGGTGAAACTCTGCGAAAAGCACATCAAGGATGCCACCGAAGAAATCGCAGAGAAAGCCCGCCAGCTCGAATCAGCTAAAAAAGCCGTGAGCACCAAGGAGGCCAACCTGAACGGTAAGAAAGCCGAACTGGAAAAAATTATTTCTGAAACCGAGAAGGAAGAGCAGGACTTTGAACGCCAGGGTGCTGCTGCCCGTGCCCAGGTGGAAGAACGCCTGCTCACCAGCTACGACCGCATCCGCAAGAGCTACCGCAACGGCCTGGCCGTGGTACCGGTGGAGCGCGACAGCTGCGGCGGATGCTTCCACGCCATCCCGCCCCAACGGCAGAGCGAAATCAAACTGCGCAAGAAAGTGATCGTTTGCGAAAACTGCGGACGGATCCTGGTGGATGCTGACCTGAACGACAGCGTTGATCTGAAATAAATTTCTCCCCGGAGAACGGAAAAGAGCACCGCATCGGTGCTCTTTTTTTATGCGGGGCACACCTAAAATTAGCTAATTTGCCGCCTGCTATGCTCCAATCCGTTTCTATTTCCAATTATGCCATCATCGACCGGCTGGAAATTCAGTTTCAGCCGGGACTGAACATCATTACCGGCGAAACCGGTGCGGGGAAGAGTATCCTGATGGGTGCGCTGGGCCTGATCCTGGGCGACCGCGCCGATACGGCGGCCCTGCAGGATGCCGGCACAAAATGCGTGGTGGAAGGCGTGTTCAATGTGGCCGGCCATCCCCTGGTGAGTGACTTTCTGCAGCAAAACGACCTGGACGATGCCCATGAGCTGATCATCCGGCGGGAAATTGCCCCCGGCGGCAAATCCCGGGCCTTTATCAACGATTCCCCGGCCACCCTCAGCCTGCTGAAACAACTCAGCGGCCTGCTCGTGGATCTGCACCAGCAGTTTGATACGCTTGAGCTGGGCGAGAGCCGCTTCCAGCTGGAAGTGCTCGATGCTGTGGCCGGTAACCAGTCCCTGCTGGCGCAATATGTACAGCATTTCCGGAATTACCAGGCCGTGGAGAAGGAACTCAACGCACTGCGCCTGCAGCAGCAGGAGGCCAACCGCCAGCAGGATTACAATCAGTTTTTATTCGATGAGCTGGAAGCAGCCGGGTTACAGGAAGATTCCCTTGAAAAGGCAGAGGCTGAATATAAACTGCTGAGCCATGCCGGCGAACTCAAACAGGAGCTGGCGGCGATATGTTTTGCGCTTGATGAGTCTGATACGCCGCTGGCCGGTCAACTCCGCCAGCTCAGCCAGCGCCTCCAGTCAATGGTGAGTTTGCAGCCGGCCCTGGAAGAGTATGCCCGGCGCCTGCATGGCGTTCAGGTGGAGCTCCAGGATATTGCCGGCGACCTGCGCCGCCGGGAAGAGGAAGTGCGGCACGATCCGGCCCGGATGGAGCAGCTGAACGAACAAATGGCCGCCGGCTACCGCCTCCTGAAAAAGCACGGGGTGCACAGCACCGCTGAACTGCTGCAGATCCGGTCGCGGCTGGAAAAAGAACTGGGCGACCTGCTGCAGCTCGATGACCGCATCAGGCACCTGGAAAAACAGGCGGCCGCATGCCTGGAAGAATGCCTCCGGCTGGGGAAACAACTGCATGCCCGCCGCTCCTCGGCCGCCACGCAGCTCACCAGCTCGGTAAACCAGTTGCTGGCAAGGGTGGGGATGCCCAATGCCCGGCTCCAGGTGCGCATCACCGAAGGCCAGCCCGCCGACACCGGGTGCGATGACGTGGACATGCTGTTTGATGCCAATAAAACCGGTCGTTTTGAACCCCTGCAGAAAGTGGCCAGCGGGGGGGAACGGAGCCGCCTCATGCTCTGCATCAAATCGCTGGTGGCGGCACAGCTCCGGATGCCTACCCTCATCTTCGACGAAATTGATACCGGCATCAGCGGTGAGGCTGCCAAACAGGTGGGCCTGGTATTGCGGCAGCTGTCTGAAGTGCACCAGGTGATCACCATTACCCACCAGCCCCAGATTGCTGCCCGGGCCACCGCCCATTATTTTGTGTACAAGCTGGAACAGGAGGGGCGTATCCGCACTGCCGTGAGGATGCTCAGCGAAAACGAAAGGGTGGAAGCCATCGCCCGGATGATGGGCGGGGAAAAGCCCTCAGCCCTCACGTTGCAGAATGCCCGGGAAATGGTCGGGGAAAAATGATGCTGAAATTTCCGGCCAAACACTTGCATATGTCGTGTAAAAGAATAGCTTTGCACCTCAATTCATCAAATTAAAAAAAGAAAAATGAAAAAACTTCTTGCCATTTTCGCAGTTGCCGGTATCCTGGCTTCCTGCAACAATGCAGGTGATTCCGCCGCTACCGTTGATTCCGCCGCCAGCAAAGCTGCTGAAGTTGCTGCTCCCGTAGCTGCTGCTGTTGACTCTGCTGCCGCTAAAGTTGACTCTGCCGCCGGTGCAGTTGTTGACTCTGCCAAAGGCGCTGTGAAAGAAGCCGCTGGTGCAGTCGTTGAAAAAGCTAAAGAAGCTGCAGGTCATTAATCCTGTTTCGCCCATAACATTGAACCCCGGCATGGCCGGGGTTTTTTTATTGCTCCTCCGGATACCCGTTGCCGGGTATTGCATCCTGCCGGGCATGCCTTACATTGCGTCGGAAAACCGCTGCTATGAAGTTTTTTATCACCATTCCATTGCTGCTTATCGTACAAGGGCTGGCTGCCCAGCAACACCCTGTCATCGACAGCCTGGAGCGGGTTGCGCGCAGCCAGCAGGATTCTGCACTGGTGCACACCTGGAACGAACTGACCTGGGAGTACCGGAATATCAGCCGCACGAAAGCCCTGGATTACGGACGCCAGGCACTTGAACTGGGTAACCGGATCGGCTATGCGAAAGGCGTGGCCCAGGCCTACAATGACATGGGCATTATCTATTACGACCAGGAAGATTACGACAAAGCCATTGAATCCTACAACCAGGCTTTTGCCATCCGCCGCCGGCAGGGGGATATCCGCGGTATGGCTGCCCTGCACAATAAAATCGGCATCATTTATCAGAAAAAAGGGGAGTTTGACCGGGCACTTGCCGAGCAGCAGGAGGCCCTGACCCTGTTCGAAAAAGCCGGCTTTGAAACCGGGATTTCCTATTCCCTCAACAACATCGGCATCGTACACCAGAATATGGGCAATTACGATGAAGCGCTGCGCTACCAGGAACGTTCCATTGCCATCAAGGAAAAAATCAACGACCGTTTCGGACTGGCCGGCTCTTATGTGAATGTGGGCAATATCTGGCTCATCCGCAACGATTACGCCAAGGCCCGCGAATATTACAGCAAGGCTGAACGCATGACCCGGCAACTCGGCGACCGTGAGTACCTCTCGAATGCGCTCAATAATTTCGGCAGTTTCTACATCAAAACCGGCGAGTACGTCCAGGCGCTGCGCTGCGTGCAGGAATCCTTTGCCATCCGCGATACCCTCGGTGATCACAAAGGCAAAGTGAGCTGCCTCGTTAACCTGGGCGATATCTTTACCCGGCTTGGCCGGTACGACAGTGCGGCCTCCGCCCTTACCCTGGCCCGTTCCATGGCCGACAGCAATGAAGCCTGCCGGCCGGAGCTGCCCAAAATTTACCGGCAGTTCTCGCTCCTCTACGAAGCCCGGGGCGATCTGGCTGCCGCCCTGCAGATGCAGCGACGTTACTCTGCACTGAACGACTCGTTGTACACGGATGATTTGAAAGAAAAGTTTGCTGATCTGCAAACCCGATATGAAACCGCCCGCAAGGAACAGATCATCCAGCAGCAGCGTTTTGAGCTGGTGAAGAAAAATTTCTGGATCGGCGGCATCGCCACCCTCTTGCTGCTGGGCCTTCTGCTGGGTATTTCGCTCTACAAGCGCTACCGGCTGCAGCAGGAAAAGAAAATGCAGGAAGCCATCATGCTGCAGCAGGATATGGCTACCCGGGCCGTTATCGAGGCTGAGGAAAATGAACGCAGCCGGATTGCCAGCGACCTGCATGATGGGGTGGGGCAGATGATGAGCGCCGCCAAAATGAACCTTTCGGGTTTTGAAAGCCGGCTGAAATTTGAAACGGAAAGCGACCGGCAGGCCTTTAACAACATCATTGCCCTGGTGGATGAAAGCTGCCGGGAGGTACGCAGCGTGAGCCACAATATGATGCCGAACGCCCTCCTGAAAAACGGTCTCTCCAATGCCGTGAAGGAATTCATCAGCAAGATTGACCACAGTGTGCTCAAAGTAAATCTCTATACCGAAGGATTGAACCAGCGTCTCAGCAACGACACCGAAACCGTGCTGTACCGGGTGATCCAGGAATGTGTGAACAACGTGATCAAACATTCCGGCGCCAATACCCTCGATATTTCCCTGATCCGTGATGCCGATGGCATTTCGGCCACCATCGAAGACAACGGCAAGGGCTTCGACATGAGCCGGCTTGAAGGCGGAGGTGGTATCGGCCTCAAAAACATCCGTACCCGGATTCAATACCTGAAGGGCACGGTTGATTTTGATTCTGCCCCGGGCAAAGGCACCCTCGTGGCCATCCATGTTCCTGTTTAAGTGTCTAATAATCAATTGTTTTTTGGTTCCCTGGCCCGGGAAGAGGAGATTTAACTTTTTTGCAGCATGGTTGCAATGTATATTTGCTGTGAAAAACCAAAATCCCATCATTGATGAAGAACCGAAGCCTGAGGAGTGTGCACCTGTTTCTGACTTCGCTGCTCTTTTTCCTGCTCCACCTCCCTTTTTCATTTGCCCGTTCCAAGCCCCTGCCCACCGGCAAACGCGTGGACAAACCCCGGTACAATATCACGGGTGAAGCGCCTTTCAACGGCTGGCCTCCGGTGGAAGTGGCACCGGTATACCAGAATCTGTATGATGAGCTTAAACTGGCATCCATGGGGCTGGCCCGGCAGATCTTTAATTACGCCGTGTCGGGTTATGAAATGCTCAGAGAGGCCGGCCGGCTCGCCAACGAGCAGGTTATCACCATCGTGGATTTCAGCCGTTCTTCGCGGGAGAAACGACTTTTCGTTATTGACCTTAAGCAGCAACGCGTGCTGTTCAATACCTATGTGGCGCACGGCGTCAATTCAGGCAAAGAGTTTGCCCGGGCCTTTTCCAACCGGCCCGAGAGCAACCAGAGCAGCCTGGGCTTTTATACTACGGCCGGGACTTACCAGGGAAAGCATGGCTATTCCCTCTACCTGAACGGACTGGAAAAAGGCATCAACGACCTGGCCAATCACCGCGACATCGTGGTGCATGGTGCGGAGTATGTAAGCGAAGAGGTTGTCCGCGTGCAGGGATACCTGGGCCGCAGTCATGGTTGCCCCGCCATTCCGCAGGCGCTCAGCCGTCCGATTATCGACCGCATCAAAAACGGCAGCATGCTGTTCATCTTCGGGGAAGATCCCCGTTATCCGCAACGCACCGCCCTGCTGCGCTCCGCCCAGTCTGTGCTGGCAGCCAGCTGATTTTCCCTCCGCCCCGCCCCTAAATTTTTAGGGAAATTTTTCGCTGCAAACGATAACTTCACGGAAAATTTACGCATGAGTATCAGGCAACAGCTGAAAGGCACCGGGGTGGCCATTGTTACCCCTTTCAAAGCAGACGAATCCATCGACTTCGATGCCCTCGGCCGGCTCATTGACTTCCTGGTAGCTGGCGGCGTGGAATACATCGTATCCCTGGGTACTACAGGGGAATCGCCGGTGCTGGACAAAGCCGAGAAAAAAGCGATCATGAATTTCACTTTTGAAAAAGTGAATCACCGCGTGCCCGTAGTGGTGGGCGTGGGCGGCAACAGCACCCGTGATGTGCTCAATGACCTGGCAGCCTTTCCCCTCGAGAAAGCTGCTGCCATCCTGAGTGTGGCCCCTTACTATAACAAACCTTCACAGGAAGGTATTTTTCAGCATTATAAGGCCGTGGCGGCTGCCTCACCCCGGCCGGTGATCATGTACAATGTTCCGGGCCGTACCGGCCGCAACATGGAAGTGGCCACCACCCTGCGGCTGGCCCACGAAGTGCCGAACATCGCCGGCATCAAGGAAGCGGGCAACAGCGTGCCCCAGTGCATGCAGATCCTGCGCGACCGCCCGGCAGACTTCCTCGTGGTGAGCGGCGACGACGACCTGGTGCTGCCAGAGTTGTCGGCCGGTATCGACGGCGTGATCAGTGTGGCGGCCAACTGCTTCCCCAAAGAATTTTCAGCCATGGTGCGCGCCGGCCTGGCCCAGGATTTTACCCTTGCCCGCCAGCTGAACGATCCGCTGATGCAGGCTTATCACCTCCTTTTTGCCGAAAACAATCCCGCCGGAGTGAAAGCATTTCTCGCCGAGATGGGCCTGATCAGCAATGTGCTCCGCCTGCCCCTGGTGCCGCTCAGCAACCCGGTACTGCAACAGGTGCGCAATTATCTCCAAAAAGGATGAGGCCGCAACTGCCATCCAGGCCATTCCGGCATGCGGTGCAGCTCATCAGGAGCGCAGTGCTGCAGGGCTGTTTATGGCTGATGGCGCATTCGCTGTATGCCCAGCATACCCTGGAACTGCGGGTGCAACTGCACCCCGGCGCCGCCTGCGACAGTTTTTACCTCGCCGGCAGCATGAACAGCTGGAATCCTGCCGACTCACGGTATCGGCTGTACGCAAAAAACGGCACCGCCCATATCCGCCTCGAGAACCTGCCGCCCGGCAGCTACGAATGGAAGTTTACCCGGGGCAGCTGGCAGCAGGTGGAAACCGCTGCCGGGGGTGGTGATATCTCCAACCGCCGGATACAGCTCAGCGGCGACACCCTCCTGGACTGTGTTATTGAAAACTGGAAACCGGGCGATGCCCGGCCCCGGCCTTCCACCGCTTCGCCCGGCGTAAAGCTGGCCGACAGCGCTTTTTACTTTCCGCAACTCCACCGCTACCGCCGCATCTGGATTTACCTTCCCCCGGGCTATGCGTATTCCCGGAAACGTTACCCGGTGCTCTACATGCAGGACGGTCAGAACCTTTTCGACGAGGCCCTGGCGCCGTATGGCGAGTGGGGTGTGGATGAAGCCCTCGACTCCCTGATCGGGGCCGGTATGCCTGCCGCAATTGTGGTGGGGATTGAAAACGGTCACCTCGACCGCATGAGTGAGTACAATGCCTGGAAATTTGTGTGGATGCAGGACAGCAGTCCGGTGGAAATTGAACCCGCCGCCGACCGATATCTTCACGACCTGGTGTACCAGCTCAAGCCCTTTATTGACCGGCATTACCGTACCCTCAAAACCAGCAGCCAAACCTGGATTGCCGGCAGCTCGATGGGCGGTCTGCTATCCTGTTACGCAGCACTCCGCTATCCGGAAGTATTCGGAAAAGCCGGCGTGTTTTCGCCTGCATTCTGGACGGCCAGCGGGATGGAGTCGTTTGCCGACTCTGCCGCAGCCCGGCAGCCCGGGAAATTCTTTTTTTATATGGGTGGCCGGGAAGGAGAGCAGCACCTCCGGCTGATGAACCGGATCGCTGAACGGATCGGCGCCCAGGCGGGTTCCATGATTTACATGGTGATGGATCCGGAAGGCGAACACCAGGAAGCGGCCTGGCGCAAATGGTTCCCGGAGTTTTACCGCTGGATGATGGCGGATGGTTTTAATGTGATCACCCGCGACTGAGGTCAGCAGCGGTAGCAAACCCCTTCAAGGGCCAGCTCGCTGGCGGGAAACACAGAACAGGCCTCTTCCAGGAAGGCATCGAGCTGCTCGTAACGGGCTGAGAAATGCCCGATGATCAAACGCCGGGCGCCGGCCAGTGAGGCGATCCGCGCCGCCTGCAGGGTGGTGGAGTGAAAGCGGGCAGCCGCCTTGTCCGCATCGGCCGCGAGATAAGTGGTTTCGTGATAGAGCAGGTCAACCCCCCTTACCTGCTCAGCCAGTGATTCATCAAAAATGGTATCCGCACAATACGCATAACTCAGGGCTGCAGGTCCCGGCAGGGTCACTTCCGTATTGGGTACAATCGTGCCTTTTTTGGTGACATAATCCTCACCCAGCTGCAGCTTTTCATAATAGCTGGCCGGAATTTCAAAAGCCCTTGCCCGCTCAGGATCTACTTTCCGGGGCTTTTTCTTTTCCCGGAACAAAAATCCCCGGCAGGGAATCCGGTGTTTTACGGGGAAGCAGCTTACCTGCATCTTCTGGTCATTCACCAGGATGCCCGATTCGGGCAGCGGGTGAAAATGCAGCGGGTAACTCAGTTCGGTTTGCGCGGCCTGCAGCTGCAACTGCAGGATGGGCTCCAGTTCAGCCGGAGCATGCAGGTGCAGATCCTGGGTACGGCCCAGCAGGCTCATGCTGGTGATCAGGCCGGGCAACCCGAAATAATGATCCCCGTGGAGATGAGAGATGAAGATGTGACTGATTTTGTTGCGGCGGATCCGGTACTTGCTGAGCTGCATCTGCGTGCCTTCTCCGCAATCGATCAGGTAGGCCTCTTCCTGCGACTGCAGCAGCTGGGCCGTGGGATAACGGTCGTACGCCGGAATGGCGGAGTTATTGCCTAATATGGTGAGTGCCAGCATCCGGGAAATTTTTCAGCGGGTTTCAGGATTCATCTTCTCCGTTCAGTAATTCCCTTTCAATTTCTTCCATTTGCACAATGTCCCAGGCCTCGCTTTCTGTGGGCGTTACGTTCAGCAGTTCCAGCAGTTCCTGCCGGTCCAGGTCGGCCTCCACCCCGGGCTGCAGGCAGCAGATCACCAGGGAAGCGTTCTGTTCATAAAACTGCTGCTGGCACTGTGCCAGCAGGGATCCGCTTTCGGCTTCCAGCTTTGCCACCTCCTGCAGGTTCAGCACCACATGCGGTATGTCTTTCTGCAGGTAGGTATGGAGGGTTTTCACCAGCTCTTCTGTCATAATAACAGATAAATCCGCCGCTTGAGGTGTCAGCACAGTAAATTTCTCTTTGGTATCAGTTTTGACATTCATGACAGTAACCGGAGCTGGTGAATGCGGGGGGTGATATCCAGCCCACCGCCTGAAGTGTAAAGGAAAGGTTTTTTTCTGAATCAGCCCGGGCCTGAACACCCTGTACAGGCCAGTGCCCGTCGGGCGGGCTTGAAGGGTGATGCTGCAGGCCCTGAAACGGTGATGCAGCGGGCACCGGCGAATTTTTCAACATATCAACAATTCAAAGCCGGCCTAAACTAATTTGTCGAAAGAATCGTTATTATTGTATAAAATCAACCCCCATGGATAACAACTTTTCAGCACAGGTGAAAGAGATCATCTCCTACAGCCGCGAGGAAGCCCTCAGGCTGGGGAATGACTTCATTGGTACCGAACACCTGGTGCTTGGCCTGATCCGTGACGGCGAAAACACCGCCGTGAAAATCCTCAAATCCCTGAACGTGGATCTTTATGAACTGCGTAAGGAGATTGAAGTGGCGGTGAAGGATAAAACCGGTAAAAATATTGCCAACATCAACTCCCTGCCGCTCACCAAGCAGGCTGAAAAGGTGATCCGCATCACCGTGCTGGAGGCCAAGGCCCACAAGAGCAGCATGGTGGAGAGTGAGCACCTCATGTTGTCTATCCTCAAAAACAAAGAGAACATCGCCACCCAGATCCTCAACCAGTTCGACGTGGACTACGATACGTTTAAGAATGAGCTGGGCTTCGTGACCAGTACGCCACCCAAGGCCGAATACAGTGATGAGAATGATGATGACTTTGATGATGAAAAGCGCCAGTACGGTCAGCAGCCCAAAGCGCAGCGCGGCAGTACCAACCAGCCCAAAACCAAAACCCCGGTGCTGGACAATTTCGGCCGCGACATCACCCGGCTGGCTGAGAACGGTTCTCTTGACCCCATCGTGGGCCGTGAAAACGAAATTGAACGTGTTTCCCAGATTCTCTCCCGGCGCAAGAAAAATAATCCCATCCTCATCGGTGAACCCGGTGTGGGTAAAACCGCGATTGTGGAAGGCCTTGCCCTGCGGATCGTGCAGCGTAAGGTGAGCCGCGTGCTGTTCGACAAGCGGGTGGTATCCCTCGACCTGGCTGCCCTGGTGGCAGGTACCAAATACCGGGGTCAGTTTGAAGAGCGGATGAAAGCCATCATGAATGAGCTGGAGAAAAACCGCGACGTGATCCTGTTTATTGATGAGATTCATACCATTGTTGGAGCAGGTGGCGCCAGCGGTTCGCTGGATGCCAGCAATATCTTCAAGCCGGCCCTGGCCCGCGGCGAACTGCAGTGCATCGGCGCTTCTACGCTGGATGAATACCGCATGCACATCGAAAAAGATGGCGCCCTGGACCGCCGCTTCCAGAAAGTGATTGTGGACCAGCCCTCCGTGGAAGAAACCATCCAGATCCTTAACAACATCAAGAGCAAATACGAAGACTACCACAATGTAACCTACAGCAATGAGGCGGTGGAAGCCTGTGTGAAACTGAGCGAGCGGTATATGACCGATCGCCTGTTGCCCGATAAGGCCATCGACGTACTGGATGAGGTGGGCGCCCGCAAGCACATTAAAAACATCAATGTGCCCAAGGAAGTGCTGGAGCTGGAAAAGAAAATCGAAGAGATCAAACTCGAGAAGAATAAAGTGGTGAAAAGCCAGCGCTTCGAAGAGGCGGCATCACTCCGCGATTCGGAGAAGCGCCTGCAGGAAGAACTGGAAAAAGCCAAAACCGCCTGGGAGGAAGAGAGCAAGCACAAGCGCTATCCCATCGAGGAAGAGGATATTGCCGAGGTGATCAGCATGATGACCGGCATTCCGGTGAAACGCATGGTGCAGGCTGAAACCGAAAAACTCCGCCGTATGGGCGATGAGCTCAGGGGTGCCGTGATCGGTCAGGACGAAGCCATCCAGAAGGTGGTGAAAGCCATCCAGCGGAACCGGGTAGGCCTGAAAGATCCCAAAAAACCCATCGGAACCTTTATCTTCCTCGGCCCCACCGGCGTGGGCAAAACCGAACTGGCCCGTTGCCTGGCCCGCTACATGTTCGATAATGAAGATGCGCTCATCCGCATCGACATGAGTGAATACATGGAGAAATTTACCGTGAGCCGCCTCATCGGCGCGCCTCCCGGTTATGTAGGTTACGAAGAGGGCGGCCAGCTCACCGAAAAAGTTCGCCGCAAACCCTACAGCGTTATTCTGCTGGATGAAATTGAAAAGGCCCATCCGGATATCTATAACCTGCTGCTGCAGGTGCTGGATGATGGACAACTCACCGATGGTATGGGACGGAAGGTTGACTTCAAGAACACCCTCATCATCATGACTTCGAATATTGGCGCCCGTCAGCTGAAAGATTTTGGTGAAGGCGTGGGTTTTGCCACTGCGGCCAAAATGCAAAGCAGTGAGGAAAACAATAAGGCCGTTATCGAGAAGGCGCTGAAGCGCACGTTCAGCCCCGAGTTCCTGAACCGTATTGATGATGTGGTGATGTTCAATTCGCTCAGCAAAGAGAACATCTTCTCCATCATCGATATCCTCATGAAAGGAGTGATGAACCGCCTGGTGAACCTGGGCTTCAGGATGGAACTGACGCCGGCTGCCAAGGACTTTATCGCCGATAAGGGTTATGATGCCCAGTTCGGCGCCCGCCCGCTGCACCGCGCCATCCAGAAATACCTGGAAGATCCCCTTGCCGAGGAAATCCTCAACATGCAGGTGAAGCCAGGCGATATCCTGCTGGCAGATCTGGACGAGAGCAAGGAGAAAATCAGTTTCTCCCTCAAGCAGCCGGAGTCGAAGAAGGAGGCCGAATCCTCGGAGGCTTCCTGAGCAGCGCCCTGAAATATTTGGAAAGCGGACGGCAACGTCCGCTTTTTTTGCCCCTGCCCGGCTTTTGCTGTGGGGGATTCGGCTAGCCGGTTATGGGCGGAGGGCCCCGCTTATCTTCATGATTTAAAATTCATGCCTCAACCTTTGCCCGATCCTTTGTGCGATGAGTATTTTTAATGACTTTTGCGGGGATGAAGAAAATCATTATCACCATTGATGGCTGGTCTTCCTGTGGCAAAAGCACCCTGGCCAAAAAGCTGGCCCGGGAACTGGGTTACCTGTATATCGACAGCGGAGCCATGTACCGGGCCATTACCCTGTACTTTCTCCGGAACAGTGTGGACTGGAAAAATACAGAGGCGGTCAAGGCAGCCCTGGGGGATATCCAGATGGAATTCATTTTTAATGATAAGCTGCAGCAGTCTGAAATTTACCTCAACGGCGAAAATGTGGAATACATGATCCGCGACCTCATCGTGGCCGAAAAAGTAAGCGAAGTGGCCACCATCCGCGAGGTGCGGGAGTTTGCCGTGGCGCAGCAGCAGTCCATGGGCCGGAAGAAGGGCATCGTGATGGATGGCCGGGATATCGGAACCACCGTATTCCCCCGGGCAGAAGTAAAATTTTTCATGGAAGCGGACATCGCGGTAAGGGTGCAGCGACGCTTTAAAGAGATGTATGAAAAGAACCCGAATGTAACGGTGGAGGAAGTGAAGAATAACCTGGAGATGCGGGATTATATTGATTCCAACCGGGAAGTGAGTCCGCTCCGGAAAGCGGAAGATGCCATTATCCTGGACAATACCCACCTCACTATGGAGCAGACCCTCAAACAGGCCATGCACCATATTGACCGGTTCCGCAGGCACTGATACCCCCCTGATCCTGGCCTGGCCGGTTAAGGCGCCCTGCTTTCACCGTTTTTTTTAACCTTCTTTTAAACTTGCTGCTGAATTACTGGTCTACCCTTTGACCGAGTAAAAAACCAAATAAATCATTTATGAAAAAGCAACTGTTCACCCTGTCTGTGCTGATGCTTTCCGCCGGACTCCTCTTTACCTCCTGCAAAAAGGAGCGTACCACCAACCCGACTGATAACAGTACGGAACTCACGGTTCAGTCTGATGATCAGTCGCGTTTTATCAATGAAAGCGATGCGGCCGATGATGATGCCAATGCGGCCCTGGAGAACTCCAATGGTTCCTTCCTGGGTGAAAACCCGGTGCGTCCGCCGCTCTTTATCCGCTGTGATGCCACGGTAACGATTGATACCACGGGATCCAACCGCACCATCACGATCACCTACAACGGCGACACCTGTGTAGGGGGACGCCGCAGCCGTACCGGCAGTGTAGTGATCAGTTTTGCACCCGGCTTCCGCTGGTCACAGGCCGGGGCCAGCTATACCGTAACCTATAACAACCTGCGGATCACCCGCCTCTCCGACAACAAGAGCATCACCATCAACGGCGCCCGCACCGTAACCAATGTTTCCGGTGGCCGCCTGCGTAACCTGGCCACCAGTGGCCCCATCGTTCACCGCATCATCAGCGATGGCATGACCGTAACGTTTGATAACGGCGCCCAGCGCAGCTGGAAAGTGGCCCGTCAGCGCACCTTTACCTATGATAATGGCATGGTGATCTCGGTATCCGGCATCAGTCCCCTCGGCAATGGTATTGAAGTATGGGGCACCAACCGTTTCGGTGCAGAGTTCCGCAATGCCATCCTCGAACCCCTCGTGGTGAAGCAGAGCTGCAATTTCCGCCTCGTAAGCGGTAAAACCCAGCACAGCACGGCTGCGGCTACCACCACCACCACGTTTGGTCTCGATGCGGATGGCAACCCGGTCAGTGGCTGCCCGAATGGCCCTTTCTATTTTAAAGTGCAGTGGACCGGGCCGAACGGCAACACCATTACGGTGATCAGGCCTTATTGATTCAGCATGATCCTTATACACAATCGCCGCGGCAAAACCGCGGCGATTGATTTTTCAGGGGGGATCTCAGCCGAACTTCGACTCCATGTCCATAATCTGCTCAAAAAGGCTTTCGTATTCTGCATTCAGCTGCCCCAGTTCCTTGGCCGCTGCCTGGTAACGGCTTTCTGTTTCGCTGAACTTTTCGCGGTTGGCATAGGTTTCGGGAGCAGCCATCGCCGCTTCCAGTTCGGACTTCTGCTGGCTGAGTGCTGAAATACGGGATTCCAGCTGACTGAAACGGTTTTTGAGCCGCTGGTATTCTTTTTTCTGTTCGCGGTCAATAGCGGGGGCGGCGGGTTTTTCAGGTGGGGGAGGCGGGGTTTTAACCGGCGCCGGCGGCGGAGCTGCATTCCGGGCCCGTTCCGCTTCTCTTCTCTTTTTCCAGTCTTCCCATTCGGCATAACTGCCTTTGAACTCCACGATCTGGTGGTCTTCAATTTCCCAGATCTTATTGGCGATGCGGCTGATGAAATACCGGTCGTGGCTCACCAGCACCAGGCTGCCTTCGTATTTGTTCAGGGCTTCAATCAGCAGTTCCACCGAATGCATATCAAGGTGGTTGGTGGGTTCGTCGAGCATCAGGAAGTTGGCCTTGCTCACGATGGTTTTGGCCAGGGCCACACGGGCTTTTTCCCCTCCGCTGAGTACCTTGATTTTTTTCTCCACCTCATCCCCGCTGAAGAGGAAGCAACCCAGGAGGCTGCGCAGCTCCAGGTCGGTTTTGCCGCTGCGGCTTTCCTTCATCTCTTCCAGGATATCATTGTTGACATTCAGCGCTTCCAGCTGGTGCTGGGCATAGAAAGACGCTTCCACATTGTGCCCCCAGATGCGTTCGCCGCTGAAGGTTTCCGTGCCGGCAATGATGCGCAGCAGGGTGGATTTTCCCTTACCGTTGGCGCCGATCAGGGCTACCTTATCGCCCCGCTCAATTTCCGCCCCGGTGTGTTCCAGGATCCGGATATCACCAAAGGCCTTGCTCACATTTTTCAGCGTGCAGAGGGTGCGGCCGGGCTGTTTGTCAACCAGGAAGTTGATGCGGATATTGGGTCTTTCCAGTTCCACATTCTCAATCCTTTCCAGTTTGTCGAGTTTTTTGATGATGCTCTGGGCCATGGCCGCCTTGCTGGCTTTGGCACGGAAGCGTTCCACCACGCGTTCCTGCTGGCGGATATAATCCTGCTGGTTTTCGTAGGCTTTTTGCTGGATCTCGATGCGCAGGGCTTTTTCCGTTTCGTAAAAAGAATAGTTGCCGCTGTAAAAATGCAGTTGCTGCTGGTACAGTTCCACAATCTTGTTCACCATCCGGTCCAGGAAATACCGGTCGTGGCTCACCACCACCACCGCGCCCTGGTAATGCGCCAGGTATTTCTCCAGCCATTCAATACTGGGCATGTCGAGGTGGTTGGTGGGCTCATCGAGCAGCAGCACATCGGGCTGCATCAGGATCATTTTGGCCAGCAGTACCCGCATGCGCCAGCCCCCGCTGAACTGTTTGTAGGGTTTCTGGAGGCTTTCGTTGCTGAAGCCCAGTCCCTGCAGCACTTCCTCGGTTTTGTGATGGATGTTGTACCCATCCAGTACTTCCATTTCGTGCAGCAGATCGGCATAGCGGAGGGCCAGGCTTTCATCACCGGTTTTTTCCAGTTCGATGCCCAGCTGTTCCAATTCCTTTTCCAGGATTTTCACCCGTTCAAAGGCGCCCATGGCCACTTCGAGCACCGAGTCGTTGGTGTCGAAACTAAGCAGGTCCTGGTGCAGGAAGCCCACCGTGGTTTCGCGGCCCTGCTCCACCGTGCCCTTGCTGGGCATATACTGCCGCGTGAGCACTTTCAGCAGGGTGGATTTGCCGGTTCCGTTATAGCCGATGAGGCCGATCCGCTCATTGGGCTGGATATGCCAGGTGGCATTTTCCACAATGGTGCGGGCGCCGAATTCGAAAGTCACATTCTGTAATCCCAGTAACATACGCGCCGAAGCTGTTTAGGCTGCAAAAGTAACTGAAACCGTCAACTATTCTCCCGTTTTGGGGTTATCCAGTAGCTTTGCCCGGATTTGACCCGTTAGCCGGGTTCGGCCCGGCCAGATCTGATCGTTATGAACAAGAGTCCCTTTCTTCGCTTTCTCTGCCTCCTGCTTTGCGTTCTGCCCTGTTTTTCGTACGGGCAGAACCGTTATACCCTCAGCGGTTACGTGAAGGATTCGGTGAATGGCGAAACCCTGATCGGGGCCACGGTAGCCGTCAAGGGTGCCTCAAAGGGGATCAGCACCAACGGCTACGGATTTTATTCGCTCACCCTCACCGGGGGCAGGTATGTGATCCAGTGCTCCTATGCAGGGTATCAGCCGGTGAGTATTGCGCTCGACCTGAACAGCGACCGGCGTATCGATTTCAACCTGCTGCCCCGTACCAGTATGGAGGAAGTGGTGGTCACCAGCCGCAAGCGGGATGTGAATGTCAAGAATGCCCAGATGGGCAAATTTATACTGCCCATCGAGCAGATCAAAACCTTACCGGCCTTTCTGGGCGAGGTGGATCTCATCAAAACAATCCAGTTGCTGCCGGGGGTACGCAACGCGGGAGAGGGCAGCGCCGGCATTTATGTGCGCGGAGGGGGACCCGACCAGAACCTGATTCTGCTGGATGATGCTATTGTGTACAACACCGGGCATCTCTTCGGCTTTTTCTCCATCTTCAACGCCGATGCCATCAAAAATGTATCACTGATCAAGGGCGGCATGCCCGCCCAGTACGGCGGCCGTTTGTCCAGTGTGCTGGATATTGCCATGAAGGAAGGCAATGACAAGCATACCCAGGTTGATGCCGGCATCGGGCTCATCGCCTCCCGGCTGTCGATCCAGGGCCCGCTGAAAAAAGACAAAGCTTCCTACATCATCAGCGCCCGCCGCACCTATATCGATGCCCTCACCAAGCCCTTCATCAAGAAAACCAGCCAGTTTTACGGTTCAGGTTACTATTTCTATGACCTGAACCTGAAAATGAATTACCGCTTTTCCGACAAAGACCGGCTTTACATCAGCGGCTATTTCGGGCGGGATGTGTTTGATTTCGTCAACGGTCAGCGGAGCCTGGACGTGAACATCCCCTGGGGCAATGCCACCGGCACCCTGCGGTATAACCGGATTTTCAATAAACGTTTATTTGGCAATACCTCCCTGGTGTACAACAGCTACCGCTTTAAATTTGATGCCGCACAGAATTCCTTCTCCGTTCAGCTCAATTCAGGGATCCGCGACATCAGCCTGAAGCAGGATTTTGATCTCTATCCCTTTACCGGGCATAAGGTGAAATTTGGCGGTGCGTTTATCCTGCACCGTTATACCCCATCGGTGGTCAGCGGTTCGCAGGATTCCATCGTATTCAGGCCGCAGAATGCTCAGGTGAAGAATGCTCAGGAGGGCGCCCTGTATTTCCTTGATGACTGGGAGATCAATGACAAACTCAAAATCAATGCGGGTGTCCGCTACAGCTGGTTCAGGCAGATGGGCGAGTATAAAATCTATACCACCGATGCTGACGGCAACCGCACCGACAGCCTGGTGTTTCCCAAAGGCCGCACCGTAAAATATTATGGCGGATTTGAACCCCGCCTCACCCTGCGCTATGCCATGGATGATGCCAGCTCCATCAAGCTGTCGGTAACGCGTAACCTCCAGCACACTCACCTGGTCAGCAATGCCGGCACCACGCTGCCCACCGACATCTGGGTGCCCAGTACCTTCCGCGTGCGGCCGCAGAAAAGCTGGCTCTATGCCGCCGGGTATTTCAAGAACCTGAAGGACAATATGTTTGAAACCTCTGTGGAGCTCTATTACAAAACCATGGAGAACCAGATCGAATACAAGGAAGGCTACACGCCCAATACCCTCGATGACGTGGAGAACTCATTTGTTTTCGGGAAAGGCTGGAGTTATGGCGCCGAGTTTTTTCTCAACAAAACCCGGGGCAGACTTACGGGCTGGGTGGGGTATACCCTCAGCTGGACCTGGCGCAAATTCCCCGACCTGAATGCCGGTGAGAAATATCCGGCCAAGTACGACCGGCGGCATGATCTCAGCGTGGTGGCCATGTACACCCATAACCGGCGATGGAAATTCTCGGCCACCTTCGTGTACGGCAGCGGCAATGCCGCTACGCTGCCCCAGCGCTTCTATTTCGTCAACGGCATCCTCACGCAGGAGTACAGCCGCATCAACGAATACCGGCTGCCGGCCTATCACCGCCTCGACCTGGCCGCGATCTATTCGCCCAAACGCAACGACACCCGCAGGAAGTGGAAAACCGAATGGGTGTTCAGCGTGTACAACGTGTACAGTCGTCAGAATCCTTACTTTATTTACTTCGACCAGGAGGGCTCTCTGGCCAATAACAACCTCAAGGTACAGGGCAAGCAGGTGAGTATTTTTCCCATCATTCCAGCCGTAACCTACAATTTCCGGTTCTGATCCGAAGTATCGCCTCACTGCCGATTATCCATTTAGCTGTCACCGCGGTGCAGCGCCTGCTATGGCAGGTGTACTTCAGGTGTATCAAAAAAAATACCCCCGGGGGCGGAGGTATTTTTTCAGTGAAAGGGTAGGGATTAAATCAGCGGACGAATGACTGATACATCGTCACCGTCCTGCCGGGAAAATCATGTAAATGATCGGAAGTGCGCTGAATATTGAAGTTGGTGGGCGTGAGCAGCAGTACTTTCCAGCGGGTGGTTTCCCCATCCATGGTCAGGATGATGGAATCCTCCCGGATAAAAGCGTAACTGCCGTTGTACACCGGTGAACTGTTGTATTTGTACTGCAGGTTCGAAACCCCGTCGAAACTCACAAAATTTTCAGGATTGGGCCGCCAGGGCACGGTGCTGTCCTGCGGGGTGGGCGTGCCGTTGTAAATCTGGTACCGGATGGCATTGATGCTCCATTTGCCGGCTGCTTTGTCGAGGGTAACCGGGTCTTTGATCCCTTTTTTGCAACCAGCCAGCTGGAGGGCCAGGCTCACGCACAGCAAACCCGGCAGGAGGTGTAGCATTTTTTTCACGGATAAAGAATTTACTCTATCCTAAACGGCAGGGGAGCTGTTTTTATTGTGTGCCTTTGGGCCTGTGGATAAACCGGATGGTACCACTGTTTTTGAGATCGGAGGCGATGCGTACTTCATAGCGTTTTTCGCCATCCGTCACCACCATCAGGGCGGTATTCGGGGGGATTTCGCCCAGGTTTTCCGCATACATAGTCAGTTCATTCACCGCATCGCCGGTAGTGGCATCCAGGGTGAGCGAAAGCGGTTTTGTACTCAGGCGTTTATGGGAAAGAATCAGCTTGTTGTTGTAAAAAAGGGATACGCTGTCGCCGTCAATTTCACCATTGTCATACAGGTCAACCCGGAAGGTTTCATTTTCAATTTCAATGGTTTTCAGCACCTCGGCCTTCCGTTTTTCAAAATTCATATCGGCCTTCTGTACTTCGGTTTCCTTCACC
>JAYRPG010000002.1:0-9991 GCA_041911275.1 Ferruginibacter sp.
GAGATTGATCAGGGCCCGGGTAGAATCGGCGCCGGTTTTCCCGGTCTTGTCTTTTTGATCAGCCGTGCAATGACTGAAAAGCGCCGCGCTCATCAGCGCCAGCCAGAATGTTTTGTGCATGAACCTGTTTTTTTCGGCAGCAAAATAGTTATTCGGTCCGTTCCCTGCAAATAACAGGCCGTTACGCCTGCTTCCGAAATGCTTTTGCACAAATGATAGTTTTCCTGAATTGGTAATTGTGGAGTAGGTTTGCATCCCGAATTTTGCAGCTATGTACACGATTACCTATCAATTTGAACAGAAGGGACTGGAACCGGTAACCCTGGAACAGGTGGAAGAGGGACAATCCCTGCTGGAAGTGGCCCTCAATAATGACATTGAGCTGCATCATAACTGCGGCGGCGTTTGTGCCTGCAGCACCTGCCACCTCTATGTGGAAAAGGGCGAAGAGTGGCTGGAAGAGCTCAGCGACAAGGAAGAAGATTTTATCGACCGGGCAGTAAATCCCCGCCTGAACAGCCGCCTGGGCTGCCAGTGCCTCCTCCTGGAAGGCAGCGGTCATATTGTGGTGACCCTTCCTGACCAAACGCAGTTCCTGGGTGAATAAGCCCGGTGCATCATGGCCACCGCCTGCAGCCCGTTTATTCTCATTCATTTTTCAACACTCAACCTCCAACAATTAACATGAGCTTCGAACCCCCGATTCACTGGAACGATTATGAAGATATTGCCCTGAAACTGTACGAACGCTTCGGGGATGATTTCAGCGAGAGCCGCATTTACCGGATCCGCTTCACCGACCTGCACAAATGGGTGCTGGAAATCCCGCATTTTGCCGGCAAGGCCGAAGAAAGCAATGAGGGTCACCTGGAGATGATCCAGAGTGCCTGGGTGTATGAATGGCGCGATAACCAGAAATAAACGGATCAGTTTCTTTTGCATAAAAAATGCCGGGTTGCAAAACCCGGCATTTGTGTGTCTTCAGCTGACCAGCCTCAACCCTCAGTTCGCGGCCACCTCCATATAGCTCTCCACCGGTTCGCAGGTGCAGATGAGGTTGCGGTCGCCATGCGTATTGTTCACGCGGCTCACGCTGGGCCAGAACTTATTGGCCCGGGTGTAGGGCAGGGGGAAGGCTGCCGCTTCACGGCTGTAAGGATGCGTCCAGGTATCGGCACAGATCACGTGCTGCGTGTGGGGGGCATTTTTCAGCAGATTGTCTTTCTTATCCGCCTGACCTTCTTCGATGGCCCGGATCTCGTGGTAGATGCCGATAAGGGCATCACAGAACCGGTCCAGTTCCCCTTTGTCCTCGCTTTCGGTGGGCTCAATCATCAGCGTACCCGCCACCGGGAAGGAGAGGGTGGGCGCATGAAACCCATAATCCATGAGCCTTTTGGCCACATCTTCCGCCTCAATCCCCGCGCTGGTTTTGAAGGGCCGCAGGTCAACGATGAACTCATGTGCGGCCGTGCCGTTTTTGCCGGTGTACAGAATCCTGTAATATTTCTCCAGCCGGGTTTTCATGTAGTTCGCGTTGAGGATGGCGTACTGGGTGGATTGACGCAGGCCCCTGGCTCCCAGCATCCGGATATAGGCATAGCTGATCAGCAGAATGCTGGCACTGCCATACGGCGCAGCGGAAACGGCACCGGCGGCATCCGTCAGGTAGTGTCCGGGCAGGAACGGCACCAGTTGGGGCGCCACACAGATGGGGCCCACGCCCGGTCCGCCGCCGCCATGGGGAATGGCAAAGGTTTTGTGCAGGTTGAGGTGGCAAACATCGGCGCCGATCAGGCCCGGACTGGTCAGGCCCACCTGCGCATTCATATTGGCCCCGTCCATATACACCTGCCCGCCATATTCATGGATAATGTTGCAGATTTCGCGGATGCTTTCTTCAAACACCCCGTGCGTGGAGGGATAGGTCACCATCAGGGCGGCCAGGTTGGCCGCGTGTTCGGCGGCACGGGCCCGCAGGTCTTCCACATCAATATTGCCTGCTTCATCGCATTTGGTCACCACCACTTTCATACCGGCCATCACGGCACTGGCGGGGTTGGTGCCATGTGCCGAAACAGGAATCAGCACCACATTGCGGTGGCCTTCGCCGCGGGAAAGGTGGTAGCGCCGGATGGCCAGCAGGCCCGCATACTCGCCCTGGGCGCCGCTGTTGGGCTGCAGGGAAGTGGCGGCAAAGCCGGTGATGGCGCTGAGCCAGTTCTCCAGATCGCGGATGATCCGCTGGTACCCGCGGGTTTGATCAGCCGGCGCAAAGGGGTGCATCCGGCTGAATTCGGGCCAGCTCACCGGGATCAGCTCGGTGGCCGCGTTGAGTTTCATGGTGCAGCTGCCGAGGCTAATCATGGAGGTATTCAGGCTGAGGTCTTTGTTTTCGAGCGATTTGATGTAGCGCATCATCTGGCTTTCGCTGTGGTGGCTGTTGAACACCGGGTGCTGCAGGTAGCCTGATGTGCGGGTCAGGTGATAGGGAATCTGGTCCAGGGTACTGTCGGCACTGAAGGTGGCGCTGGCGGTGTCGATCCCCCGCAGGGAGGCAAACACATGGAGGATGTCCAGCACATCCTGTTGGGTGGTGGTTTCATCAAGACTGATGCTTACCCGCGAACCCTGATAGAAGAAATTCATACCCCGGGCTTCAGCAGCCTTTTTCAGGGCTTCCGGTTCAGCCACGCTGATCACGAGGGTATCGAAATAATGGGTGTTCTCATTGCTGAAACCCAGCTCGCCCAGTTCCTGGCTGAGGGTCTGGGCCAGGGTGCTGATGCGTTTGGCAATATTGCGGAGGCCGTCGGGGCCATGATACACCGCATACATCGCCGCCATATTGGCCAGCAGGGCCTGGGCCGTACAGATATTGCTGGTGGCTTTTTCGCGGCGGATATGCTGCTCGCGGGTTTGCAATGCCATCCGCAGGCAGCGGTTGCCCTGCGCATCGATGCTGACGCCGATGATGCGGCCGGGGATGCTGCGTTTAAACTCATCGCGGGTGGCAAAAAATGCTGCATGCGGTCCGCCGAAACCCATCGGCACCCCCAGGCGCTGGGCGGAACCTACGGCCGCGTCGGCGCCCAGTTCACCGGGCGGCGTCAGCAGGGTGAGGGCCAGCAGATCCGTGGCCATGATTACCTGCACCTGCTGCTCGTGGGCGCGGTGGATGAACTGGCGGTAATCGTTCACGGAGCCCTCGCAATCGGGATACTGCAGCAGCGCCCCGAAATAGGTTTCATCCAGCACCGCCGTGCGGTAATCACCGAAAATGAGTTCCACCCCGATGGGTGCGGCACGGGTGATGAGGATGCTGCGGGTTTGCGCAAACACTTTTTCATCCACAAAAAACCGCGGCGCCGTCAGGTGCTCATGGTCCCGGTTTTTGTGGTTGAAGAACATGGTCATGGCCTCCGCTGCCGCTGTGCCTTCATCGAGGAGGCTGGCATTGGCAATGGGTAAAGCAGTAAGATCACTCACCATGGTCTGGAAATTCAGGAGGCTCTCCAGCCGCCCCTGTGCGATCTCCGCCTGGTACGGGGTGTACTGGGTGTACCAGCCCGGGTTTTCAAAAATATTGCGGAGGATCACGGAGGGGGTGATGGTATCATAGTAACCCTGACCGATATACGATTTGAATACTTTGTTTTCTGCAGCCGTTTCTTTCAGCTCCCGCAGGTATGCATATTCACTCACCGGCGGCGGCAGGGCCGGATCTTCCTGCAGCCGGATACTGGCGGGGATGGTTTGGGCAATCAGTTCTTCAAGCGATGAAACGCCGATGGTTTCGAGCATCTGTGCGGTTTCCTGTTCGTTGGGGCCAATGTGCCTGCCTGCGAATTCTTCCTGTTGTTGTTCGAAAAGATACATAGTGGGGTGGTTGGATTATACCGTTGCAAAGGTAGCATGCTCCCCGTTACAAACCGGATTTTGTGGAGACCGCCAACGCTGATGTGCGAAAAAGAGGGATAATTCCTTCCGGCGGCAGTGGTTCGGGGCTTTGCAGTAAATTGCAGCTGATGGAAACCAAAGAATGGATATTGCTGCTCATCTGGTCCGGCGGCGGTCTGGGCCTGGGTTTGCTGGCCCGTTACCTGCTTTTTCCCTGGCTGCGCAAACTGGCCAGCCGCACCGCCTGGCAGTCGGATGACCTCATCGTCACCCAGCTGCAGCGCTGGGGTGTGGCCTGGTTCCTGGCTGCCGGCCTTTACCTGGGCATGAAGGAAGTAACCCTGAATCTCCGGTATGAAAAATGGCTGAACAACGGGGTGATGGTGTTTTTTGTACTCTCCTTTACCCTCATCATTGCCAATGTGGTGGCGGGCATGATGCGGATCCGCGCCTCGGGCAGTGATGCGGTGATCCCCTCATCCTCCATCATCGGCAATATCGTAAAGGTGATCATCTTCTGCATCGGCATCCTGGTGATCCTGCAATCGCTGGGTATCTCGGTAACGCCGGTGCTCACTGCCCTGGGGGTGGGCGGTCTGGCCGTAGCCCTGGCCCTCCAGGATACCCTCAGCAACCTTTTTGCCGGCATCCAGATCATCGCTTCCGGCAATTTCAAAACCGGTGATTTCATCCAGCTCGACTCCGGACAGGAAGGTTTTGTGGAAGACATCACCTGGCGCTATACCCGTATCCGTACCCTGGGCAATACCCGGGTGATCATCCCCAACGCCAAACTGGCGGGTATCGTGGTCAACAATACCAGCCTCGTGGAAAAGGAAGTGGGCTTTTCCGTGGAACTGGGGGTGAGTTATGACAGCGACCTGGAAAAGGTGGAGCGCATCACGCTGGAGGTTATCCGCAAAACCCTGGAAGAGCATGAAGGCGGGGTGAAAGGCGTGGAGCCGGCCGTGCGCTTCTATGCTTTTGGCGAAAGCAGCATCCTGATGCGGGCTGTCCTCCGGGCCACCGAACATACGGCCCAGTTTGCGCTGCGGCATGCCTTCATCAAAAACCTGATGACCCGCTTCCGGGAAGAAAACATCAGCATCCCTTATCCCACCCGCACCCTGCTCAAGGCGGTGGATTAACCCCCTGCAATGCATGCTGTATGAATGACCCGATCTTTCATCAATGGGAAAAGAAAGCCGCCGACCGGCAGAAAAACTACCGGCAGTTTCTGCAGCGGGCCGATAAGAACCAGGTGCTCAAACGCCTGCCCGATCTGCATGAGGAGGCATTTCAGCAGGTCAACTGCCTGCAGTGCGGCAACTGCTGCAAGGGCTATTCCCCCCGCTTCAAAACCCCGGATATCAAACGCATTGCCCGACACCTCCGGATGAAGGAAGGCGCCTTCATTGAAACCTATCTGAAGCTGGATGAAGACGGCGACTATGTGATGCAGCAACAGCCCTGTGCCTTCCTCGGACCCGATAATGCTTGCAGCATCTATGAGGTGCGGCCCTCAGACTGCGCCCGTTTTCCCTATACCGATGAAGATGTACTGCTCAAGCGCCCGCAGCTTACCCTGAAAAACGCCAGCTTCTGCCCGGCGGTGTATTATGTGCTGGAGAAACTGATGATGGGGAAGTGAGGGGGAGGGGGATGAGTTTAGGGGTTTAGGGTTGAGAAGTTTAGGGTTGAGGGAGGTTGAGGAAGGTTTAGGGAGGTTGAGTAGGTGGGGGTGCCTGATGCTCCTCAATATTCCAGTTTTTTCAGCGAGGGGGCTTTGAACCAGGTGGCGGCCACCACCAGGATAGTCATGCAGCCGCCGAACACCACCGAGGGGACTACCCCCATCAGCCTGGCCGCGAGGCCGCTCTCAAACTGCCCGATTTCGTTGGAAGAGTTGATGAACATGGAGTTCACACTCATCACCCGGCCCCGGAGCTCATCGGGTGTTTTCAGTTGCATGATATTGCCCCGCACCACCACGCTTACCCCATCCAGGATACCGCTCACCAGCAGGGCGGCGAAGGAAAGCCAGAACCATTTAGACAGGCCAAAGAGAATGATGCACACGCCAAATCCCGCCACCGCGGCCATCAGTTTGATGCCCTGTTTGCGACGCAGCGGCGAGAGGGTGAGCCAGATCACGGTGATGATGGCGCCGATGTCGGTGGCCGCATTGAGCCAGCCAAAACCGATGGGGCCCACTTTCAGGATGTCTTTGGCAAACACCGGCACCATGGCTACCGCGCCGCCAAACAGCACGGCAAAGAGATCGAGGGTGATGGCCGCCAGCACTTCTTTGGTCTTGAATACATACTGCAGCCCCTCGCTCACGGCTTCGAGTGTACGCTTTTCCCGGCTGATGCCGGGTGGTTTGGAACTGATCCGGCTGATGAAGGCCAGGCCGGTAAAGATGAATACCGTGATCACGATAAAGGTACCCGTTACCTGCAGCCCCGCAATGAGGAAGCCGGCCGCGGCATGTCCGGTGATACTGGCCACCAGCCAGCTGGTGGAACTGAGCTGGGAGGCCGTTACCAGCAGGTTGCGGGGCACAATGGAAGCGATGATGGCGGCAAAAGTGGGACCGGCAAAAGAACGGATGGCGCCGGTGATGAAAATGGTGCCGTACACCAGCAGGATCACGGCTTTTAACCCGAAGGCTTCGCTGAAAAAACGGCTGGAGGCGGCCAGGAGGATAAAAGCGCAGATGCCGAAAAGCGTCATGGTCTTCACCAGCATCCGCTGTTTGTCGCTTTTGTCAATCACATATCCGGCATATAGGGCCAGGGTAACGGCGGGAACGGCTTCGGCCAGGCCGATCATGCCGATGTAAAAGGCATCGCCGGTGATTTCATACATCCACCAGGCCACGAGGGTGCCCAGCATGCGCAGCCCCATGATGAAGATAAACCGCCCCAGCAGGAAGTACCTGAACTCACGGATGGAAAAAACGGCTGCTAGGCTGGGTGGCAATGAATGGGGATTTGTTCAGCCGCAAAATTAATGCAAAAGGGTTCCGCTCCCGTCAGGGCAGGGTGATATAGTGCTGCCCGTGCTCATATTCTTTGTCCAGCGCCCGGATGATGGTGTTCACATGTTCCTCGTTTTCCAGGAAATCGGCATTGGACGCATCCACAAACAGGGTTTTGATGTTGTGCTGCTTGATGTACTGGGTATAAGTTTCCTGCAGCTGAAAGAGGTAGTCGCTGGGAATCGACTGCTCATATTCGCGGTTGCGTTTGCGGATATTTTCCTTCAGCCGGCTCACAGGGGTGTGCAGGTAAATCAGGATTTCGGGTTGCAGGATCTGGGGATTGATGATCTCAAAAAGTTTCTGGTACAGCCTGAACTCCTCTTCGGGAAGGTTCACTTTGGCAAAGAGCAGGCACTTGGTAAACAGGTAATCCGATATGGTGATGCTCTGGAACATGTCCTTGGTCTGCAGCAGATCCCTGAGCTGCTTGTACCGTTCGGCCATGAAGAACAGTTCTACCGGGAAGGCGTATTGGGCGGGGTTTTCATAGAATTTCGGCAGGAAGGGGTTGTCGGCAAATTCCTCCAGGATCAGCCGTGCATTGTAATGTTTGCTCAGGATATGCGCCAGGGTGGTTTTGCCCGCTCCGATATTCCCCTCAATCGTAACAAAATTGTACTTCATAATAAACCGGGGCGCAAAATAAGCGGATTCACTGCCCGGCCCCTGAAAACTTTTTCACATCCAGCGGATCCCGGCACTGCAGCAGCAACTGGTGCATGCTGCGGCCACTCACCGGGTGTTTGAAGCCCGGGGCGGTTTCATTGAGGGGGGTGAGCACAAAGCGGCGTTCGGCAATGCGGGGATGGGGAATCTCAAGGTCGGCATGCCGCAGCACCGTTTTGCCGTAGAAGAGGATGTCGATGTCGATCAGGCGGGGGGCGTTCTTAAAACTGCGCACACGGCCCATCTCCCGCTCGATGGTCAGCAACACCTTCAGCAGCGCTTCCGGACTGAGCCGGGTATCCAGCACCAGTACCTGGTTCAGAAAATCGGGCTGGTCGGTGAGGCCCCAGGCGGCTGTGCTGTATACCGAAGAAGCCCGCCGGATGGTTCCGGCCTTTTTGCCAATGGCGCGGGCGGCATCCCGCAGCATGTGCTGCCGGTTGCCCTGGTTACTGCCCAGCAGGAGATAGGTTCTGGTCATCGGAGGATACTAACGGCGCAAAGGTAACCGCAGGGCAGGGGAATTCCCGATGTTTTTCAGATGGGCGCCGGCCGGTACAGTCCACGGCTTCTTCATCTTTTTCCGATAGCTTTGCGCTTCAATCAACCGCTATGTCTGCTCCATACAGTCAGCTGAAGGCCCTTCTGGCCATCACCCGGGCCAGCCTGAAGGCCATCTTCCGGAGTCCCTCCGCGGTGATTTTCAGTTTTGGTTTTCCCCTCGTGTTTATCCTGGTTTTTGGGTTCATTGGCGGCGGTGGCGGCATGAGCCTCTACAAGGTGGCCCTCGCGCCGGGCTGCGATACGGCCAATGTATTTTACGATTCCATCCGCAGTGCCCGGCAGCTCCGCATCGTGTATTTCTCCGATACGGCGGCACAGCGGGAGGCCCTGCTGAAGGGGAAGATTGCGGGCGAACTGCTCATCCGGCCTACCGGCGTGGAAGTGCCGGCCTATACCTATGCGGTGCACACCACATCCGCTTCCCGCGATCAGTGGCCGCAGCTGCTCACCCTCCTGGCTGCGCTGAACAACGAAGTAAGCGATCACCGCTTCCAAAACCGGCCGGCCTATGCCCTGCAGCAGGGCTTCAATGAAGAAACGGTGCGGGAATACAGCACCATCGATTTTATCCTCCCCGGTCAGCTGGGCTTTTCCCTCCTCAGCGCGGGCGTGTTTGGCGTGGCTTTCATGTTTTTCAGTCTGCGCAATACCCTCGTACTGAAACGCTTCTTCGCCACGCCGGTGAGCCGCACCAGCATCGTGCTGGGCGAAGGACTGGCCCGGGTATTGTTTCAGATGCTGACCGCCGTGGTGATCATCCTCGCCGGCCATTGGTTTTTTGGATTCACCCTGGTCAATGGCTTTTCAACCCTGCTCGAGATGCTGGTGCTGAGTTTTCTGGGCCTGCTCGTGTTCATGGGTTTTGGATTTATCGTGAGCGGGGTGGCCAAAAGTGAGAGCACCATTCCCCCCTTTGCCAATATGATTACCCTGCCGCAGTTTCTGCTCGGGGGTACTTTCTTTTCCATTGAAGTGTTTCCTAAATGGCTGCAGCCTTTCTGTCGCATGCTGCCGCTCACGCACCTCAACAAAGCCATGCGTGCCGTGGCCTTTGAAGGGCAGGGACTCTGGCAGGTAAAAACAGAAATCGGTATCCTGCTCCTCTGGGGCCTGGTGGTATATGCGGTGGCGGTGCGGGTTTTTAAATGGGAATAATATGAAACTGGTCAAAGCGTTTTTCGCCGGGCTCATCGGGCTCGCGGTGTTTGTGCTGCTGCTGTCGCTGCTCTTTCCTGCCCATCCCCGCGTGCAGCGTACCGTGCTCATTTCCGGAGCCTCCGAGAAAAGCGTAATGCAACGTGTTGCCGATCTGCGGGCCTGGCCCCGGTGGCACCCGCTCTTTACTTCGGGGGCGGTGCGCATCGATGCCACCCCCACGGCCGGAGCACTGCGCGGTCATGCCCGGGATAAAAGCATTCAATTTATCCTGCAGCAGTCCGACAGCACCGCGGCAGAGATCCTGATCAGGGCAGCGGGCGAGCGGGATATCCGCTGCCGCATCTCCTGTACGCCGGTACCCGGCATGGAGCAGCTGCGGGTAGACTGGGTTGCCACCCACGAACTGGCCTGGTATCCCTGGCAAAAATTTTACGCCATCTTCATCGACCAGCTGGCCGGTCCCGGCTACGAGGCCGCCCTGCAGGGGCTGCAGCAGGATCTGGCCCGCCATCCCTGATTTTTTGCACGCCGTGCAACCCTTTCCTTCATGAAACGGTCAACCTGATTATCCGCCATGGATCAGCGTCAACTGGTAAAAGACTGTTTAAGGAATCATGCCCCGGCACAGGAACAACTGTACCGGCATTTTGCGCCCAC
>JAYRPG010000003.1:0-21341 GCA_041911275.1 Ferruginibacter sp.
CGGATCAATGCAGAGCCTGGACACCGTCAGCACCATCTCATCTTTGGCCGTACAACCAAAACTGTTGGTGGCGGTAAGCGTATAAGTGGTGCTCTCCGTTGCCGTTGAGGTGGTCACCAGGGTCGAGGTGCTGTTCAGGAAACTGGCCGGCGACCAGAGGTAGCTGTATTCAGCCGGTCCGCTGCCATTGATCGTGGCGCTGCGGCCAAAAATACCTTCCACATCATCCCCCGCACTGAAGCCCGTGGGTACAGGGTTCACGGTAACCGTCAATGAAGCCGGTACCGAACAACTGTTACCCGGCAGGCTGTAGCCGATGGCATGGGTGCCTACCCCGGCGGCGGCCGGACTGAAACTGCCCTCGCTGACACCCGGTCCGCTGAACACGCCGCCCGGTACATTGGCCACCAGCGTAAGCGCAGCGGCATCGGCACAGAGCGCCGGCACAGGGTTGATGCTGAGGGTGGCCGCCAGCGATACGGTGATGTTCTGCGTAGCGGAATCTTTACAGCCCAGATCGGTGGTGAATACATACTTGATGGCATGGGTGCCGGCGCCGGCCGTGGCCGGGTTGAAGCTGCCGCCGCTCACCCCCGTACCGGAATACACGCCCACACCGCCCGTGGTGGGTGAGCCACCGCTGAGGGTAAAGGCCGGCGAGGTGGTGCACACATCGCTGAAAGCCGACAGGGTTACCGTGGGAATCACAGCAACGGGAAGCTGTTTGGTACGGTCGGCAAAACAACCAATGTTGTTGATGGCGCGCAGGCTGTAATTGCGGGCGGTATTATCCGCCGGGTTCAGCAGCACAGGATGCTGTATGGTATCCTGCGGTGCAGGCAGGGCCGTGGCGCCGTTGTTATAGCTCCAGAGCCATTTAGTGATCGTGTAGCCCAAACCGTTACTGCGGTCGGTGAGGCGTACCGTATCGCTGCGGCAGCTGTTGTAGTCGATATCAAAATCAGCCGACACGCCTTCGGTTACCTTGATGCTGTAGTTGATGGTGCGGTCGCTGCCGCCTAGGCAGCCGCCTTCCCCGCCCACCGGGTTGAAGGACGTAACCTGTACGGTATAGTCGCCCACCGCGCTGAACACATAAGGCGTGGCCAGGCGGTACACATAGTAGGTGATGCCGTTCAGCACGAAGCTGCTGTCGAAGGGCAGGTTGCCGCTGGTGGCTTCCAGCGTGGTGTCGTTATTCGGACTGATATTGGGGTTGCCCAGGAAGGCAAAACTGATGCGGTTGGTTTGGTAGGGCAGCGTGGCCGACAGGCGGAAGGTGGTGCCGCGGCAGGTGCTCACCTGCTGGGTGGCCGAATTGATCGGGCCGCCGTAAGGATTCTGGAGCAGCAGGGGCGCGCCCAGGTCGTTCAGCTGGGTGCCGGCATTGTACCCGTAGCTCTCGCGGCGCGGGTCGCTGCCGCCGGCAGCGGCATTGCCGAAGCCGTATGCGATGGCGGTAAAGCCCAGGTCAGCGTTCAGGGTCACCGACCCATTGAGGGTGATGCCGTCGGCCTCGGTGAGCGTCGCATAGGCGTAACCGGTATCCTGCGGATGCTGTACAAAGAGGGAAGAGCGGTTAACACCTTCCACCGTAAAATTGCTCACGCCTGCTTTCGGGATGATCACATTCACATAGGGGAAGGCGATGTCCTGGTTGGAGGGCGAATAGAGGGTGACATTCTTAATAGACTGCTGCACCGGGCTGATGAGGATCATTTCCGGATCACCGTTTACGTTCAGTCCGTTCCGGGTACAGCCCTGCACCGACTGGGTGTATTGCGCCACGAGGATGGGCTTATCGGCCTCAATCCGCAACGGCAGCGAATCCCTGAATTCATAGAAGAAATTGTTGGTGAGCACGGCCGTGGGATAGGCGGTGCTGATGGGTTGTCCGTTTACGGTTACGTTGGTGGCGGGATCCTTCACGCAAACCCGGAACATGTTATCCGGCAGGGTACCGGCGGTGCGGCTGGTGAGGTATTTGGTACCCCATACCACGCTGGGAAACACCTGCTGGAAGAGGTTATCACTGCTGGGGCTGCTGCTGCACGACGAGGGGATGCCCACGCGGCCGCTGCCCGAGAACACGGCGATTTTTTTGGTACAATCGGTCGACTTGATGAACGAACCGGTTACATCTTCGCCGCCCACCTTGCTGGCCAGCACATTATAAATCTGTCCGCGGTTGAGCGTCACCGTGGTGGTTTGGCCCGGCAGCAATCCGCCGGTTGTGGTTACCGTGGGGGTAATTTCCACCACGGTATTGTCGTCCTTGGCCACCACAAAGAAATAGTTGTACGATCCGCTGCTGCTGCCGCTGCTGGTTACCTGCGGGGCGCTGATGGCGTAATACTGCGTACCCCAGGTATTGCTGGGCAGCAGGAGACTGGCGCCCGATACCAGGTTGCCGTAGATGTGTGCATAAGCCACTACCGGTACCCCATTATCGCTGCTGATGTGGATGGCGCTGTTGAAGAGGCCCTCGCGGTACAGCTGCTTGGAGAAGGGCGGCAGCGTGCTGCCCGGCGATTTGGGCACCACCACGCTCTGCACGGTATTGGCCGGTACGGGGAGTCCGCTCACAATGGTTTCGCCGAGACCCGGCACGGTAACACTCACCACCGCGTCGATATCGGAGGTGAAGTAGAGCACCATCGTCTGGTCGCCGCCGTCGCTGGCCATATTGGTGGCGTTGCTGTACATGAGGTTATGGGTGGCATAGCCCACCCAGAAATCGGTGCCGCGGTTGGAGAAATCGCCCGGCGACTGCACTCCATAGGCGGTGAGGGCGATGGACTGATCCGCCGCGCCGCCGCCGCTGACGGTGAGGGTGCCGCTCAGCGGACCATAATTCGCCGGGGCCGCTTTCACATAGATACGGATGGCCGGGTCGAGGGTGCCATTGGTATAGGGAATGCTGATGCTGGCCGAGAAGCCGCTGTTGGCACTCGTGCTCACCAGGAAGCCGGCGGGTGCGGTGATGCTGATGTTGCTGGCAGCCGGACTCAGCACATAACCCGAAAGGTTAAACGAAAGGGCCGGCGACTGGGTATTGATGGGCACATTGCCAAAAGCCAGGCTGGCCGGGTCCACGATCAGTTCCGTGGTTTGCGGCGCCGTGGTGAAGGCGATGATGTTGCCATAGCCTGTATCCACGCTGTTGATCGCATAGGCGCGCACGTAATACTGGGTGGCGGGCTGCAGGCCGGTGAGGCTGCTGCCGTAGTTGAGGGCAAACTGACCATCGCTGGTAAAATTATCCGCGAGGGTGGGTGTGGGCGAGGTGCTCCAGCACACGCCTTTGCGGGTGATGGCCACGCCGCCGCTGTCGCTGAAGTTACCGCCGCTGCTGGCACGGCGGGCCAGGATGGGGAAGCCGGCGGGATCCACCGTGGTGAGTACCGGCGCACTCGGCGCATCCGTGGTAAAACTAAGATCGGCGCCATAGAAGGTGCCGGCCGCTGTGGTGGCATAGGCCCGGGCATGGTAGGTGGTGCCGGCGCTGAGGCCGCTGATGTTGCCGCCCGTGCCGTTGCCGATGCTTCCCGCTGCCGGTCCGTTGGTGGTGACGCCCGGGCCACTCACATCGGGGTTGGCGCTGAGGCCCCAGCATACGCCGCTGGTGCTGACGGGCTGGGTGCCTGCGGTGATGGTACCCAGGATGAGGGCCGTGTATTTACCCGTGGCATTCGCCGCGTCGGTGGTTACCGTGGGCGGCGTGCCGGCTGCGGCAGCTGTGCCGTCGAACACCATAGTGCGGATGAACACATTGCGGCTGGAGGTGGTGGTGCCGGCGGCATAGATGTATAAGCGGATGATGTAGGTGTGTCCGTTGAAGAGCTGCTGGCTCAGCGGGGCGAAGCTGATGTTGCTGCTGCCGCCGCTCACCACGGTCTGCGGCGTACCGAAGGGCACAAAGGGACCGGCGCCGTCGGCCTGGTAGGCCAGGGAGGCGATGTTGTTGCCGCTGCTGCCCGAGGTGCGGGCGCGGAATGTGATACCCGTGAGCGTGAGGTCGAAGCCCGCAGCCGGCGAGTAGGGGAAGTCGATGTGGTATCCGTCGGTGGGAGCGGTGGGCCAGTTACCGGAGCTGATCTGGCAGCGGTAGCCATCGGTATTGTGTGCACCGGGGTTGGGGAACTGATTGCCCGGCACCATATCGCCCGGCAGGGCGCTGGCGGCCTGGGCGCCGGTATGGCTCGTTACAGTTTTGTTCGACGTGAGGGCCCAGGTGGTGGTAAACTGGGCGCGGGCGGTGCCGGTAAGCAACAGCACCGGCCAGAGTATCAGCACAAAGCGGATGAGGGAGCACAGGCGATTGAAACGCTGACGGGTAAGATGTTTCATAACAAGCATTTAGCCGGAGGGTCCGGGCAGGCAAAGCGCAGCCGGTATTCCGGGAATTTGGAACGGTAAGCTACGGTATCCCGGCCGAAGGAGAGAGCGTTGCAGGCAGGATATTTATGCAAACGATTGCGAGTTCGGGGAGGAGCGGTTCAAAAGTTCAAAGTTCAAAAGTTCAAGGTTGGCTCCGGGAGAAGGTTCATTGGCACATTTGCACATTTGCACATTGTCACATTTGCACATTTGCACATTATCTCAGTTTACCAGCCCCCGTGCAGATGGCAGCGGCATAGGCGACGCTCCGTTCGGCGGTGGGGCTGTGCGCAGCGAAGCAGGATCGGTGAATTCCGTTCCACCCGAATGCTGCAGACCTGTCATGACTGTCCCACGTCCTGCCACGTCCTGCCGCGTTCTGCCGCGGTCTGCCGCGGGACTCCCGTCCCGTGGCAGCGCGTTACTACACGGTAACCCGTTACGACACCGGGCAGTCCCTTACGCATATAGCGTTTAGAGTTTAGAAGATGAACTGCAAGGGGTGCAGGCATGAATGATGCAGCGTGTGGGCGGTGGAATAGTGGCTAATAGAAATGTCATTAATTGATGTATTGCATTGCTACTTCTCACACACCCCCTTCGCAAATGAACGGGAACAGCATTGCCAATCAATTTGCTTGACTTCTCTGCACTTGTCCTATAAAACCTCCCAGTGAAAGAATTTTATCTCTATAATCTTGAGGGAAACTTGATATGTAGTCTTTGGGGACTACTAAACACACATCGTACTTGTACATTTCTGACAATTGGGCTTTTGAAATTCCCTGTTGAAGAGTAAAAAGGTGCTTAACTTTAACTCTATCAGCCTCGTTTAATATTTGACGCCATCTGTCCTTACAAGTTGTTTTTGCAGCAAGTACGAAAACACGTCCGGAATTAAATTGCGGTTTTAAATATGCTTCAATCCCCGGGAAGATAAAGTCAGGCCTTTTATTATCTTCTGTTACGGATTGTGATTCAAACTTAAGTTTGAAGCTTTTAAAAATTTCCGAAAGATGATGTTCCAGTGATTTTCCTGCTCTACTTTTTCTACGATTTAGAATTGTATTGGCAGTCTCAACAAGCTCCTCCACTGAACTAAATGGCTTTTTTATTCTTTCTGAATAGCGGCTACTTTCCACAAGTTTAAATAATTCATACTCTGCACTTAACCAATTCAACAATTCATGATCAGGCCTGCCAATAATATCTGAGTCTTGGATTTTATTCGCATTGCGGTAACAAAGTCTTGCCTGATTTGCAAGTTCAAGAGTAGGGGGGAAATCAACCAGAAGCTGCTTGATATAGGAATTAAAACAATCGAAAACAGAATCCTGAGACTTTACATCATTTGAAATGTTAATGATTGAGTTAGTTTCATTTGGTGAAATGTTAAATTCAGTCAGAAATCCATCAATACTTTCATCAGATTGGAGTACATATCCTTCATAATAACTTTCATCTTTCTTGCATAATATTAATAAGTCACCAATATTTTGATCCTGAAGAAATGGGAAGTTTCTGCCAAATCTTGTCAGCCGGTATTCATTTCTAGTCCCTTTTCCGTAATATATGAATCTGCTTTCGGTTTCAAAAGAGTCCTGCCAGCGAATTTTGATGAACTTGTCTAAGTTGGTTCCCTTTTTACCTTCCTCGGGAAAGAACAGAGGCCATGCATTTTTATGTATGTGATAACCCGACTGATGAGCGCCAGTGGAGCCGGTATCATTTGCCGTGATAAACTTTGAGAAGGCGACTTTAGAATGCCTTACAGCAGAAATCGCCTTATAAAACACATCCTCCATTTGCAATTTATTTTGTCTTTCGAGATAATTGCTCTACAATTTTATCACCTATTGCCTCTATCAATGGAACTACAACCGAGTTGCCAAACTGCTTATACGCCTGATTCATAGAAACTGCGTCTACTTTGAAATGCTCCGGATACCCCTGTAATCGGGCTGATTCTCTTACTGTCAATCGGCGAGGCGTTTTGCTCTTGCCTCGAGGAATGAGAATTTCAGATCCATCCTTATAATATCTCGCACTCATAGTCCTTGTTATACCATTCAGATCAACCAGACCAAAACCAAACCCATTTCCCTTCTCCTTATGCTTTTTTGCATAATCCTGCAGATATTTCCATAGATGATCAGTGAGAGTATATTTAGGATCCGGATTGGGTTCGAGTATTTCTTTAATCGCTCTAAATGGGTCTGGAAGTTCAGGAAACTCGAAATGGACGTCATCACCATATACCTTCTTATCAAATCCCACCATAAATGTTCGTTCCCTGTGTTGAGGAACAAAATGTTTTCCATTGAGCACTTTCGAATCAAAGGAGTAGCCCAGATTAAGGAGTGTTGATTTGATTACTTTAAATGTATTCCCTTTATCATGGGAAACAAGATTCTTTACATTCTCAAGGAAAAAAGCTTTCGGCCTGTGCTTTTCTATTATTTCAGCAATATGAAAAAACAAATTCCCCTGCTTTTCGTCTTCAAATCCATGTTTGCGACCCAAACTGTTTTTCTTGCTTACACCTGCTATTGAAAATGGTTGACAGGGAAATCCTCCACATAAAATATCAAAGCTGTCGGGAATCCAGGCCTTAGTTTCTTCTTTAGTTATATCACCAAACGGAATCTCTCCAAAATTGGCATAATATGTTCTTTGTGCCATTTTATCCCATTCAGAGGAAAAAACACACTCCCCCTGTAAGCGCTGCATGGCAATTCTAAATCCTCCTATACCTGCGAAAAGATCAATGAATGTAAATTTAGGATTGGCCGGTTTTGGAAAGAGTACATCATCGTCAAATTTGATAAGATACTGCAGCGCATCCTCAGCAAGTTTAATGCTCACTTTTTCGCTGAAGTAACCCTGTAGCATTTCAACTGAAAACTCAATTGCCTTTTTTTTAAGCTTCCGGTTCTTTGACCTTAGATAATGACTGATCAATGCCGATCTGTAATTGTCCGGACCGAAGACTGATACTTTCCATATTTTATCTGCAATTAAATGGAGTTTAGAACTTTCCAGTTGTGGCTTAACTTCTGTTATCATTTTCCTCTTTTTTTACCATTAAAAATCTCTGAATCAAAAAAATCCATTAAAGAAATCTCAAGTGCTGAAATCAGCCGTTCAAGCGTACCAACAGATAGATTTTTTCTGCCCTTTTCTATATGAGCCAGATAGCTCCTTTCTATATCCGCCTCGTAGGCAAATTTTTGCTGCGACATTTTCCTGCTTCTACGGAGGTCAGAAATACGCTTGCCTATTCTTTCCTGAATTGTCATGTGTCAAACTTATTTTGGTGTGTACGATTATCCGGTATGTTTTAGGACACAATAATCCGGACCTGTGCGCACACTGGCTTTACTTTTGAAGAAGAAAAAATTAATCGGAAAATTTAGCGAGAAGCTTTGCCAATGTGCGCTTGACTTTGGCAGGTTTAAGGGTGCACTCCCACAGGATAATTACTTTCCAACCGTCCCCTTTTAAAAGTCTGATAACTTTCCGGTCATTATCCTTGTTTTTATTAAGCTTACTTTCCCACCATAAACGGCGGGTCTGAGGCATTTTAAAATAATGGCACTTCGCATGAGCATGCCAAAAGCAACCATGTACAAAGATTACAGTTTGGTGACGGGGTAAAACAATGTCAGGTTTGCCTGGCAGATTTTTAACATGCAGCCTGTAACGATACCCGTTTTTGTGCAGAAAACTACGAACCAACATTTCCGGCCGCGTATTTTCTCCTCGGATCTGACTCATGTTGTAGCTCCGTTGAGCTGCAGTATGCACGTCTGCCATAAACAAATTTAGTAATCCAGATTTCTATACTACTTCTATCCTCCAGTCACCATCCCCCTACTGCTGTATCGCCTGCACAATCAGGCTGCTGTTCACCCGGGAAGGATGTACTTCATACCGGCGCCAGAGCTGGAAGTATACCGTGCTGCCGGGCGGAGCGCTGCTGAGCAGGGCCTGGTTGTGCAGGTGCACGAACTTATCCGCATTGCTCAGCACCGGGGCGGCCGCCGAAGAGTGCAGGATATTGGCCGGGGCGCCAACCGATTCGGTGCCGATGGCGCCGGCACTGCTGCTGCTCCAGGCAATATGGGTTTCAATCCCGTCCTGCGAACGGCAGGCCGCCGTATAATCGGCCAGGGCCAGGTATTGCATGCCCGGCCGGATGCTGACCGGCACTTCCCGTTCCAGCACATAATTGTTGTTGTTATAGGGGTACAGGGTGAGTTTCCATTTGAGGAGCTTACCGGTATCCTGGGCGGCATCATCCACCACCCGCAGCACCCAGTCGCCGTTGAGGGGCTTGCCGGCAAGCACTGAAAAACTGCCCTCCGGCCGGTAGAACCCGGTAAAAGGCGGCGTGCCACTGGTGATCAGGGGAAATTCTGTGCCGGAAACAAAACCGGTGTAGAGGTAAGATCCCAAATCGGTACCCGTTCCAAAATTGTCGCCCGAAAAACCATTGTCGGTGCAAAGCTCCACCGTTGTGCCATCGGGCGCCACCAGGTACAGATCAATGTCGCCGGCAAATGTATGATCCAGCCGCACCTCCACGGCTACATCACAGAGATTGCCACTGTAGCCGGAAAAACGAATGGTATCCCGGATGCCTGTGCTGTCGTTATCCGGGATCGGAGTATTGGCGCGCAGGCTCATCAGGGTAGGACCATTCCTGCTGCAGCCGGCAGCGGGGGCGATGAGTTCGCTGCTCCCCGACTTCGATTCATTCACCGCCACCGGATAGCCGCTCAGGCGCGACCAACGGCTGCCGGTCCAGTAATAATAACCGGGCCTTACGCCATCCGGACCACTGCCCGAAACCGCAGTGTTGTACACCATCAAAGAAACCGCCGGACTGGCGATGGGGCTGTTGTCGGTTTCTGCATTCAGGGCCACCCGGGGCACCAGCAGCCCTTTGTTGCTGCTTTTCACCTCCAGCATGGCGCTGGGTGCAGGCGCCTCTGCGGGCGTACTGATCGATACCTGTGCGTGAACGGCAGCGGACAGGAGCAGACTAAAGCAAAGAAGCAGTGAAAGCAGGCGCATAAGCAGTGAATTGAGGAGACAAGATACTTATTAGTTTTTTTAGTCCCGGGAGGGGATATAAGGCTCAAAAGGCCTGATCGTTTAACGTGGTCTCCGTATGGAGGAGAGCTTCAGCCTTGATTCCGTTAAACCCGCTTCATCCGCCGGCCCCACCTGAAAATGGAGGATTGAACATTGAATACAGGATCAGGTATTTTAATCTCAAATCCCTTTTAGAAATAGCATTTACCCAGCTTTCTTTTTTGTCTTGAAACAAAAAAGAAACAAAAAAATTCAAGGCTGCAGAAAAATAGCTAAAATGTACGGTCTTACGCTACGGCGAAAAAGCTAAGCCTCCACTGCGTTGCGCAGCTCCGCCAATACCTTGATCTGCGAGGTGCTATGCCCAACCCTTTCGCCGCCTGGCGCTTCAGACCGTACATTTCTTCACGCTATTTCTCTGAGGCCCTTAGCGCGTTTGGCAACATTTTACTTAATCCTACCTTGAACATTGAAAATTTCCGCCCTCCCCGTTCCCCATTCCCCGTTCCCTGTTCATCATTCCCCGTTCCCTGTTCCCTGTTCATCATTCCCTGTCCCCCTCTTCCCGCAAAATCCTGCGCCGCCTTTTCCGGATATCCGCCAAAACCCCTACTTTAGGGCCGCTTAACCAACTGCTTCCCCTCCCCGGAACCACGGATAGTTCACCGCTAAAATCAGCGTATGTCCAACACGGAACTGATCCGGGATCTCTACCCGCTATTCGCCACCGGCAAGGTGCCGGCGGTGTCGGAACATTTTCATCCCGCTGTGGAATGGCACGAATGCCCGGGTATGCCCTTTGCAAAAGACAGTGGCCGGTACACCGGGCCCGAAGTCATCGTCACCCGGGTGTTCATGAACCTGCTCCGGTATTTTGATGATTTCCACATCACCGTCAGCGATATGTTCGGCGAGGGCGACCGCGTATGCATGGAGGGTTATTATGAAGGCACCCACAAAGCCAGCAGTAATGTATTTAAAGCCCAGGCCACGCATGTATGGACGCTCCAAAACGGGAAAGGGGTGAGGTTTTACCAGGCGGTGGATACGGCGTGCCTGAACCGCTGATTGCGCAATAAAAAGCCAGGAGCCCCAACCTCCCTAAACCTTCCTAAACTTTCCAAACCCTCCCCATACCTATTCTTCATCCTAACGCATCACTCGAATGAAAAAGCTTCTTCCTCTTCTTGTCTTCGCCTGTACAGGCGCCTCTTCGCTGGCCCAGAATGTGGGCATCGGCACGCTCACCCCCGGTTATAAACTCGACGTGGTGGGCCGCATGCGGATACTCGGCACCGGATCCGGTAACAACCAGGCCGGCATCTGGATGGACGACTACCGCGATGGCAGCAACTCCTTCTTCATCGGTAAAATCGACAGCACCACCGGCGGTTTCTGGGGCCAGAGCGCCCTCAGCAGCGCCGGGTGGGGCCTGCAGTTCGATACCAAGAACGGCAACGTGGGCATCGGCCGGGCGCCCTACAGCGGCACCTCCAGCGTAAAACTGGCGCTGGATCACCCCAATGGCGCCGCAGCCTACCTGCTGCAGAACGGCTCCTTCCGCGGGGGAATATTCGCCACTGATTACGGGGTGGAATTATCCGCCGCCTCCGGCTCCAATATCTGTTTTCCCCAGCCCTGCTCCGGCACCAAGGCGAAAGACATTATTTTATGGGGAAGCCCCTGTACCGGCGTGGGATGCCTGTTTTCACAGGGTAATATCGGGATGTTCACCGACACCCCGAAAACCGATATTCACATGAATGCCACCGTACTGATCGGCGGTCCCTCCATTGAGCCCGCGGCGGGCTACCGGTTAAGTGTAGACGGAAAAATTGTTTGCGAAGAACTGAAAGTGCAGCTCAACACCAACTGGCCAGACTATGTATTCGATAAGGAATACCACCTCACCCCGCTGCAGGAGCTGGCCGCAGTGCTGGAGCGCGACAAACACCTGCCGGGCATTCCTTCCGCAGCCAGCATCGAGGCCGATAAGGGCTTCTCGGTAGGAGAGATCCAGCGCAAATCCATCGAAAAAATCGAGGAGCTTTACCTCTACGTCATCCAGCTGCACCAGGAAAACGAAGCCCTCAAAGCCCGCGTGCAGCAACTGGAACAGAAACAACCCTAAGCCCATTCACCCGCAGAAAAAGATTGCATGAAACGGATTTTATGTTCCCTCCTCCTGCTGGTGTGCACCGGATGGGCACAGGCGCAGCATTATGCCGAACTGCTGCAGGGCCTCGACAGCAGCACGCCCTTCCGACAGATCCAGGCCATCGTTAACCGGTACTTCGACGAGATGCCGGTGAAAGACAAGGAATACAAACAATGGAAACGCTATGAATGGATGGCCAGCCGCCGCCTGGGGCGCGGCGGCATCGTGGAGGATGCCACCTGGCACAAAAAGGCTGCGATGGAAGAACGCAACCAGCTGCTGCGACAGCCCCAGCCTGATGGCGTCATGGCCACCCACGGCAGCTGGAGCCCCATAGGCCCCACGGGCACCAGCAACAACGACATCAACGTGGGCCGCGTGGTGTGCATGGCCTTCCATCCCACCGATGCCAATACCTTTTATGTGGGCTCGGCCTCTGGCGGACTCTGGAAAACCATCAACGGCGGCAGCTCCTATACCGCGCTCACCGATAACCTGCCGGCCATCGCCATCTCCTCCATCGTGATCCACCCCACCAACCCCAATACTGTTTACATCCTCACCGGCGACGGCAACGGCAGCGGACGCGGCCACTACATCCGTCACTACGGCACCGGCGTGTACCGGTCTACCGACGGGGGCGATACCTGGTCGGAAACGGGCATGCTCTGGGACCTGAGCTCCATCACCTTCGGGTACAAAATGCTGATGCACCCCTCCAACAGCAATGTACTGCTGGCCGGCACCTCCACCGGCTTCTGGCGCAGCCTCAACGGCGGGGTAACCTGGGAGCGCACCTTCAGTTCAGCCCAGATCACCGATATTGAATTCAAACCGGGATCAGCCTCACACGTGTTTGCCTCCGGTTACGGCAATACCTTTTACTATTCCACCGATACGGGCCGCACCTGGAACTCCCGCAACCTGCCGGTAACAGGTGTAAACCGGATGGAGATCGGCGTTTCACCGGCCAGCCCCAACCTGATTTACTTCCTCTGCGGCCCCCATGTAGGCGACCAGGGTAATTATAAAGGTCTGTACACCATCAACACCGCTTCCTCCTATGGCTCCGCCACCATCACCACCCGCAGCACCTCGCCTAACATCCTCGGGTATGCGAATGATGGGGTGGATGATATCAGCCAGACCTGGCGCAACATTTCCATCTATGTATCCCCCACCGATGCGCAGGACATCTTCACTGGCGGCTGCTTCATCTGGAAAAGCACCAACAGCGGGGTAACCATGACCAAATCGTCGGGCACCATCCATGCCGACAACCATTTTATCCTCAAGCACCCGCTGAACAACGACCTCTACAGCGGCTGCGACGGTGGCCTGTTCAAGAGCACCGACGGCGGTACCACCTGGAACAGCATCAGCCGGGGCATGCAAATCACCCAGTTTTACCGCTTCGACGCAGCTGCCCAAAACAGCTTCCGCTTTATCTGCGGGGCGCAGGACAACTCGCAGATGGTGCGCAACGGCAGCAACGTATACAACATCATCAGCTGCTGCGACGGGATGGATAACGCCATGGACTACACGAATCCGGATGTGATGTACATGTGCACGCAGGAAGGCGCCTTCTCCAAGAGCATCAACGGCACCACCAACAATGCGGCCGTAACCCAGCCCACCGCCGGCGCCGATTACTGGGTCACCAACCTGAACATCCATACCACCGCCAACGGCACGGTTTTCTTTGGCGGCACGGGGGGCATCCGCCGCTCCACAGACGGCGGCGCCTCCTGGAGCAATATCGGCGGAAGCGGTAAGGACGGCATGGCCCAGGGCACCAGTAATGATGACCGGATGTATGCAGCCGAAGGGCTGATCATGCGGCGGTCCGACAACATCAATGCCGCTGCGGCCTCCGTTACCTGGACCAACATCAGCGGCAGCGGCGCCAGCTATCCCAGCGACCCGGATATCTTCATCACCGCCATCGCGGTGAACCCCGATAACAGCAACGAGGTATGGATCACCCTCTGCGGATTTGTGAGCGGACAAAAAGTGTACCGCAGCACCGACGCCGGGGCCACCTGGACCAACATGAGTGCCGGCCTGCCCAACCTGCCCGTGCACAGCATTGTGTTTGAAGACAACGACGGCAACCCCGGTGGCGCCGTGTACGTGGGCACCGAACTGGGCGTGTTTTACCGCAACAATAACCTGGGCAGCTGGATCCCTTTCAGCAATTACCTGCCCAACGCGCCGGTAACCGACCTGAAAATTTATTACGGCACCTCCCGCTACCTCTATGCCTCCACCTATGGCCGGGGCATGTGGTACACCAGCCCCTACAGCACCTGCCTCACCGACCTCAGCCTCTCGGCCACCCAGGAGGGGCATAAATACTGGGAAGCGTCCAACAGCATCCAGACCAATGCCAGCATGGCCGGCAATGCAGGCACCGAAATTTTCATGAAGGCCGGCAATTTCATCCAGTTCAATACCGGCGCCACCTTCAGCGCCAGCCAGGGCGAACTGAAAGCCTGGATCGGCAGCTGCGGCAGCGGCGGGGTGCCCAGTATGCGCAATGCCACGCTGGCCCTGGGCCTGCAGGATCCGGCCACCTTCTTCAATCAGGTGGCCACGCCGCTGGAAACCCCGGTGAGCAGCCCGGAACTGCGGTACCAGAACGGCAGCTATATAGCCCGCTTCTCCTCTGACGGAAAAGGCCAGTGCCTGGCAGACCTCCGCGGAGCGGATCATGAAACCATCGGCTGGTGGGTGAAATCGGTGCTGCCGGCCGGCAGCTACCAGGTAAGCATACCCGCACTTCCGGGCGGAAAGCCTTTTGAGGTGGTGATCCAGGGCAATGGACAGCGGGTGAAGTACAGGGTGCAGGGAGCGTCGGTGGTGGTGGAGTAGCGCGGAGGCGCATACCTTCAAAAGCTGTTTTGCCGGGAAGTGGATTAAGGTTTAAAGTTTAAGGTTTAAGGGTTTAATGTTGGCCTCCGTAAGAAAGTGGGTTTCAGTGTTGAACTCGTTTCATCCGCTCGTCTCTACCTGAAAATTGGGTATTGCACATTGAATATTGAAAATTCGTTTCTTCCCCGTTCTGCGTTCCCTGTTCCCTCTGGTCTATCGTAGGGGTTGCGCGGAGCAATCTCGTTCGCGTGCAGGATAAAGCCTTCAAAATCCTGCCAGATGGGAAAAAGAGGTTTAACAGTTTAATGTTGGCCTCCGTAAGAAAGTGGACTTCAGCGTTGGATGCGTTTCATCCGCCAACCCTCCCCTGAAAATTGGCTATTGAAAATTGAATATTAAAAATTTCCTCCCTCCCCATTCCCTGTTCCCTGTTCCCCGTTCCCTGTTCCCCGTTCCCTGTTCCCTGTTCCCTGTTCATCATTCCCCTTTCCCTCACTTCCTGTCCAGCACATACCCCAGCTGGAAGGTCAGCGGGATCATGACGCCATCGTTATAAGGGAAGAGATTGCCGTTGGAGAAATGCCCGATGCGGATGCCGGTGTAGAGTTGTTTGTTTTTTCCTGTAAAGGCCCCGATGCCCATGAAATCATAGAAGGTAAACTTCTCGCCGAGTTTGATGCCGTCAAGCACGGGCTCCGACATAAACGTGGGACCCGCCACGGAGTATTCCAGGAACAGATCGGTAGACGTGGAGCGCAGCACATGGAAGCGGAATACCGGGTTGAGGGAGGCGGAGAAAAATCCCTTGCCTTCACCCGCGCTTTGCCAGTATCCCATCTTGGCGGCCCAGTCCATGGCAAACACCTTGCCGCCATGAAAGATGTTGCGCTGGTAGCTGAGGGTAAAGCCCTGTTTGAGTTTTACCGCGCCGCCCCAGAAGATGGGGAAGTGTTTGTTGGCCACTACATTGTTTACCCCGTAGCCGATACCGTTCGTGGTATAGCCCGCCAGCAGAAAATGTTTGGGGAAGTAATAGCCGCTTTTGGCGTTGCGCTCCACCCGCTCCTGCGGCAGAGGTGCCAGGCGGTAGTTGAAGCCGGCGCCGACAAAACTGGTGGCCGGTTGCTTCACCTTGTTGTTGGCAGGGGTATAAGCGGCGTTGATCTGGAGATCCCATTTTTTATTGACATGGTACTGCAGGCTGCCGCCAAAAAGCCAGGAAGCATAGTTGGCATTGCTCACCACCACGTGCGAATCCTGGGTGAAACCGTTGCGGGTGATGATGCCCAGCCCGGCCTCGCCGGCCACGGAGAATTTTTTCGTGACCGGCAGGCGGCCTTCGAGGGTGAGGCCCGCCACGTTCATCCACACAGAACGGTTACCGGGCACCCCGTTGATGTCTTTGTACTCCACCCACAGCACCGGGCGCATGTAGGTGATGCGGGCACTGAGGTACTCGTTGATCGGCAGTCCGTACAGCACCAGCCTTACCGCTGTATGCGGCACTTTAACGCCGGTGGTGCTGAAGCCGGGCTCCAGCTGGGCGGATGAAAAAGGATAATTGATGTACCCGATGTTCACGCCAAAATAGGCGTTCTTGAGTCCGAATGGGTATTGGGTCCGGTACTCCTGCGCGCGGGTAAACAAGGTGAGCAGGAGGAAGGCAACTGTAAGTTTAATGCGTGTATTCATGGTCGTGAGCTCGGTCAGTAACGGGGGGTGAGTTTGGGCGCGGCAAAGCTGTAGCCCAGCCTGAACTGGTTGTAGGGGAAGTGGTGCAGGCCGTGCTGGTACTGTACAAACACGCTGCGGCTGCCGGCCTGGTACTGCAGTTTGGAAGCCAGCACCAGCGGCGCATCGCCATAGTCGGCGCCGTAGCGGGGACTGGTATGCATCCAGCCATAGTAGCCGGCGAGGGTGTTCTCAAGTTTCCAGCGGTCGTTGGCCAGGATGATTTTGGCGCCGTACATCGGGGCATCGTCCTGCCAGCTGCCGGTGGTCTCCCAGGCCATGAAGCCCAGGTCGGCAGCCAGGCGGATTTCCCGGACCAGTTTGCCTTTCGGGTAAAACGACTGCCCGGCCTCCACATCAAAATAATATCCCGGTGTATCAAAATAACGCCGCTGCCCGAAGCCGGAGCCGGAAGCGGTGCGCAGGGTGGCATTGAGAATCACGTTAAAACTTTCCTTGCGGTTCCTGTACAGCATCATGCGCGTCTGCACATACAGATCACCGGTAGCGCTGCCGCTGGTACCCGATCCGATCATGCCACGCTGCTGTTTCACCAGCTCGTTCACGCGGTAGGTTTCCCAGAGGCAGCCCCACACTTTAAACGATACTTTGCGCGCCAGCAGGGGAATCTCCGCCATGCCGTAAAAACTGCCGGTGCGGTCGCCCTGGCCATAATTATAATCTGCGCTCAGCGTAAAAGTGGTCTGTTCCGGGATGCGCACCTCGGTGAACAGGGGAACGGGATTGGCATTGGGCCCGAACCAGGCCGGTGCATAACGGACCTCCTGCGCCCGAAGGCTGAGGGAACTGAGCAGGAGGCAGCAGCCGGCTGCAAGGCTTGTTTGGGTAAACAGGTGCATGTTGAAAAAGGTGCGTGAAGGTACGAAGCCGCAGGGAATGTGGGGAGGGCGATGTCCGGATTTGAAATTTTACGGAAGATTTCGGCGGCACTGCGGAAGCCACACCGGCAGAGCGGGAAGGCGTGGTCAAACCCGGGGAGCCGCTGATAAATGGGCAAACAGGCAAAGGTACCCATGAGCCTTCTCCCGGCGCCGGCCTTACCCTTTAAACCTCAAAGCTCAAACGCTTTTCTTCAAACCCAGCAACGAAAATGCACTGTCTTCCCGCACAATTGTATTCTTCAGCAGCCCCAGCCCGTCGATCTCCATCTCCACCACATCGCCGGCCTGCAGCCACTGCTCGTTGTACTGGGGGTCATTGAGTTTGCCGGTGCCATTGAGTTCCAGGAAGCATCCCGTGCCCACGGTGCCGCTGCCGATCACATCACCGGGATAGAGGTTCACGCCATAGCTGCACCTTTCGATGATTTCCGCAAAGGTCCAGTCCATATCCGCCAGGTTGCCGGCACTCACCTGTACGCCGTTCACGCGGCAGGTCATGCTGAGGTTCCAGGCCTTGCCGGTGTGATTTTCTTTGCAGGGCACTTCAAAAGCCTCCAGCTCATCGAGGGTAACGAGCATGGGACCGATCACCGTGGCAAAATCCTTGCCCTTGGCGGGGCCCAGGTTCAGCAGCATTTCTTCCATCTGCAGGCGACGGGCGCTCATGTCGTTCATGATCATCAGTCCGCCGATATACTGATCTGCTTCATCCGCGGGGATATTGCGGCCATGGCGACAGATCACGATGGCGGCTTCGAGTTCAAAATCGAGTTTTTCAAAATGATCGGGCATGCAGTAAATATCGCCGGGGCCCTGTATGCTGTTGTGGTTGGTGAAGTAGAAAATCGGGTATTGGTCAAATTCAGGAATCATCTCCACCCTGCGGTTGCGGCGGGCTGCCGCCACATGCTGGCGGAAAGCGTACCCGTCGCGGCAGCTGGTGGGATGCGGCACCGGCGCCAGCAGGTCGGCGGTATCAAAAGATGCAGCGGGTAAAGCCCGCAGCATACCCTGCAGTACCCTTTGCTCAGCAGCCTTTGCCAGGGGATACATATCATCCCAGTAATTCAGGAACATGGCCATGCTCAGCGGGAGGTCGGGGTGCAGGCTATCGGTATCGTAGAGGCTTCCGTTGATGAGCAGGGCCAGCTGATCGCGGCCGTCTTTGAGGTAGGTAACCAGTTTCATCGCTGTTCAGATTTGGCGCCAAAAGTAGGGATTAAATGGGCATGTTAACCGGCACTTACCAGGCTTCGGCATCCGGATCTGCTTTCCGGTGCTGGCTGAACTGCCGGCGGGTGGCGATTTTTTGCTGCTCGCGTTCCAGCACCAGGGCGGCGATGAGCTGGCCCGCATCGGTACCGGGCTGATCCTGCAGCAGCTGTTTGAGCTTTTTTTCCGGCACATCCATCCGGTACAGCAGCTGCACCAGCCGGTCGAACCGGTGGAGGATCATCTCATTGATACCCGCGGCCAGAGCGTCGCGCAGGGCGTCCTGGCTGAGGCTGGGAGGCAGTTCCAAGCTGAAGTCGCGGTTCAGCTGCCGGATCAGTTCGGCGTTATCCATGCACCAAAGGTCAGTACTTTTCCATCACCCCCAGTCCGAAAAGGGCAAAGTCGTATTTCACCGGATCAGCCGGATCGAGGCGGCGCAGGTTGGCCGTGAGTTCCAGCGCGGCGGCCCAGTCGTTTTGCTTGCGGTGGAGAAGCCCGAGGCGGCGGGCCACCCGCGAAACGTGTACATCCAGCGGACAAACCAGCTGGGCAGGCTGTATCGTTTTCCAGAGGCCGAAGTCCACGCCGTTGCCGTCGTGGCGCACCATCCAGCGCAGGTACATGTTCAGGCGTTTACAGGCCGACTTTTTCTCCGGCGTAGCGATGTGTTTGCGGCAGTGCTTTTCTTCACGCGCCTCGGGGCAATAGCTGAACACATAATGATGAAAGCCGGCCAGGGCGCGGCCGGTGTCGGGATCACCCGGCTGCATCCAGCGGCTGAAGGCGGTTTCCAGGCTTGCTTCGCAGCGGTAGTGGTGCTGCAGAAAATACAGGAGGTGCCAGAGATCGGATTCGTTGAAGGTGCGGTGCACAAATCCTTTGAAGAGCCGGGCACAGCGGTCGTGGTGGTCAAAATCAGTTTGGGTGATGAAGTCATAGGGCGCCTCGTCCATGCGCTCCAGGAGCCGGTTACAGGAATTGATGATCCCCGTGCGGGTACCCCAGGCCAGTAAGGCGGCAAAAAAACCGGCTATCTCAATATCGGCTTGCCGGCTGAAGCGATGCGGGATACTGAGCGGATCGCCGGGGATGAAGGCGGCCTGATCGTACTGTACCCATTTCTCCTCAAGCAGTTGGCGGATCTTACTGTTCATTTTGACCGTTTGAGCAGGGCCATCACCGCAATCACCACCCAGATGATGTTCACCACCATATTCGGGTAGGTGCGGTGGACATAGGTGTACACCGAAAACAAGAGGCCTCCTGCCAGGTTGGCCAGGATATACACCGGTGACGTGCTCTTGATTTTACCATTGATGTTGAGGAAATACGAACCCACAATCAGGATGGTGCCGATCCAGCCGGTGACTTCGATGCTGTTCATAGCGTTTACCCGATGGCTTGTGCCAGGTCGGCGATGAGGTCTTCCGCATCCTCAATGCCCACGCTCAGGCGGATGAGCCCGTCGGTGAGTCCGTTTTTAATCCGCTCCTCCCGCGGGATGCTGGCATGCGTCATGCTGGCGGGATGATTGATCAGCGATTCCACCCCGCCCAGGCTTTCGGCCAGGGAGAATACTTTGGTGGAGGAGAGCACTTTCATGGCGGCTTCGGTGCTTTCGTCTTTCAGCTGGAAGCTGATCATGCCCCCGAATCCGCGCATCTGCTTTTTCGCCACGGCATAACCCGCGCTGTCTTCAAAGCCGGGCCAGTACACTTTAGCCACTTTGGGGTGATTGCGCAGCCAGTGGGCAACTACGGCGCCGTTCTCGCAATGCCGCTGCATGCGCACATGCAGGGTTTTGATGCCGCGCAGTACGAGGAAGCAGTCCATCGGGCCCGGCACGGCGCCGCAGCTTTTCTGGATGAAGTAGAGTTGTTCGCGCAGGGCGGGATCATTCATCACCAGGCAGCCCTGGATCACATCGCTGTGGCCCCCGAGGTATTTGGTGGCGGAATGCATCACAATATCGGCGCCCAGGTCCATCGGGTTCTGCAGGTAAGGCGAAGCGAAGGTGTTGTCTACACAAAGCAGTGCGCCCGCTTTTTTGGCGATGGCGCTGATGGCGGCAATATCCGTAATGTTCATCAGCGGGTTGGTGGGCGTTTCGAGCCAGATGAGTTTGGTTTGCGGGCTGAGGGCAGCCTGCACCTTCGCGGGATCGGTGGTATCCACATAAACAAAGCGGATGCCGAAACGCTCAAACACCTTGCTGAAAAGGCGGTAGGTGCCTCCGTACATATCATTGGCGGCGATGACTTCGTCGCCGGGCGCCAGCAGTTTGATCACCGCATCCGTAGCGGCTACGCCTGAACTGAAGGCGAGACCGTAACGGGCATTTTCCAGGGCGGCAAATGCCTCTTCCAGCGCCTTGCGGGTGGGGTTCTGGCTGCGGGCATATTCGAAGCCTTTGTGCTGGCCCGGGGCCGACTGCACATAGGTGCTGGTTTGGAAGATGGGCGTCATGATCGCGCCGGTGGAGGGATCAGGTTCGGCGCCGGCATGAATGATACGGGTGGCAAGTTTCATCGTAATGGCTTTTAAATTGAGGCACAAAGTTGACAGAAATATTTGACTTGAGCACAGGTAATTTAAGGGGCAGGCTGCAGCCTTTCCGGGAAAAAGCGGAAGGCAGGAAGGCTATGCGGTTCAGCAGAGCGCTGCGGCACAGAGATAGCGCCAGTCGTAGTTGTGCTTTTCATGGGCCCCGCCGGCGCGGACCGGCTTATCGAGTACGGATGGCCGGAGGATCCCCTGCCGCACCAGGTCATGACGGGCAGCCTGGATGCGCTCGCGGAGCCGGGGATGCTGCATCCAGCGTTCCTGCGGCGGCTCAAAACCGGTTTTATCCCGGCGCCAGACAATCTCGGTGGGCAGCTTTTTGGCCATGGCCTTGCGGAGCAGCCATTTGGTCCATCCCTTGTGCATCTTGTAATCCGCCGGCAGCGAAAAAACAAATTCCAGCAGCTGGTATTGCA
>JAYRPG010000004.1:0-41899 GCA_041911275.1 Ferruginibacter sp.
GCCGAATGCGCTGAAACCCGCATACTGCAGCTGCAGGCCGAAATGCCCGTACCGGGCCGGGCAGGCCATGGCAAACAGATAGGCTGAAGTTTCGGCCAGCTGGTAACGCCGCTCTCCGAATACCGCGAACTGGAAACGGCTGATCATCACGAGGGCCGCCGGGTTGGCACTGGCGGCGAAGGCATCCGCCTGGTACCGGCTGTGTGCGGTAACACCGGGATAGGCGGCTGCAACGGTGGCGCGCAGTCGCTGTGCCGCTGCGGTGAATGCAGGCAGCATGGCGATCAGCAGATAGATTAGACGCGGTGGCATGGCTGCAACCTAGCGCCGGTAACCGGAAAGAAAAAACGCCAGGCGCACTTAAACGGATATAAACGTTTACGGCCGGCGGCAGCGTTCTCTGCGGGCAATGCAGTAGCTTTGCAGCATGCAGTTACTGGATGGGAAAACCGTTGCGCAGGCGGTGAAACAATCGCTGCGCGAAAAAACCGATGCACTCCGCCGGGCCGGAAAAAAAGTACCGCACCTGGCCGCCATCCTGGTGGGCAGCAACGGCGCCAGCGAAACCTATGTGGCCAGCAAGGTGAAAGGCTGTGCTGAGGCCGGTTTTGAAAGCAGCCTTTACCGGCTGGATGCCGGCGCCGCGGAACAGGAATTGCTGGACCTGATCAGCCGGCTGAATGAAGACCCGCAGGTGGATGGCATCCTCGTGCAACTGCCCCTTCCCGCGCAGATGCAGGAAGAAAAAGTGATTCACCTGATCAACCCCGCCAAGGATGTGGATGGTTTCCATCCCGCCAATGTGGGCCGGATGGTACAGGGATTGCCCGCCTTCATCCCCGCCACACCGCTCGGCATCCTGCTGATGCTCGAACATTACGGCATTGAAACAGCGGGCAGGCACGCAGTGGTGATCGGCCGCAGCAATATTGTGGGCCGCCCTATGAGCATCCTGCTGAGCCGCAACGCCTATCCCGGCAACTGCACCGTAACGGTTTGCCACAGCAAAACCCGCGACCTTGCCGCTTTCTGCCGGCAGGCGGATATCATTGTGGCCGCACTGGGCATCCCCCGCTTCCTGAAAGCCGATATGGTAAAAGAAGGAGCCGTAGTGATTGACGTGGGCATCACCCGGGTGCCCGATGCGTCCAAAAAAAGCGGGTTCAGCATTGCCGGTGATGTGGATTTTGAAACCGTGGCTCCCCGCTGCAGTTACATCACACCCGTACCCGGTGGTGTAGGACTGATGACCATCGCCGCTTTGCTGCAGAACACCTATGCGGCCTGCCTGCAGCGGCAAAACTAACTTACACGAACAAACGCTTTCAACAAAAGAATATCCCCCCGCTTGAACATGAATCAGGAATACCCGGCTACCTTACCCGTTATGGAGCAGTTTTATACCCTGCAGGGTGAAGGCTGCCACCAGGGCCGCGCGGCTTATTTCATCCGCCTTGGCGGCTGCGATGTAGGCTGTGTATGGTGCGATGTGAAGGACAGCTGGGATGCAGGCCGCCATCCGCAGGTAAGCGTTGCCGCACTGGCAGAAGCGGCCGGAGCGCATATCCCACCCGGCTACCCGGGAATAGTGGTGATCACCGGCGGCGAACCGCTGATGCATAACCTGGAGGCCCTTACCGCGGCGCTTCATGAGCGGGGATTCAAAACGCACCTCGAAACTTCCGGATCCCACCCGCTCAGCGGGAACTGGGACTGGATCTGTGTTTCTCCCAAAAAATTCAAAGCGCCGCTCCCGGATATCCTGCCCCGGGCAGATGAACTGAAAGTGGTGATCTTTCATCCCTCTGATTTTACCTGGGCTGAACAGTTTGCGGCGCAGGTTGCCCCGCACTGTAAACTGTACCTGCAGCCGGAATGGGATAAAGCTGCGACCGTAACCCCCCTCATCGTGGAGTACATCAAAGCTCACCCCCAATGGCAGCTTTCGCTGCAGGTGCACAAGTACATTCATGTTCCCTGAGGAACTGCCAGAACAACGTGCTGAACGCCGGATTTCGTTGACTGGCCTCATCAGTGAACAGACTGGCCGATCGGCTTACAACAGGCCGGGAAAACGGTCAGTTGGCTCATGAAAAGGGTCCTGAATTTTACCATTTTATTCAAAGCTTTATTTTTTACCTTCCCGGCACAATTGCCGGCATGAAGCATAACGCCCTCTTCATCAGCACCGTTTTTCTCCTGCTGTTCCTGCTGCAGCCCGACCTTTCCCGGGCCCAGTGGTACGATCCCGCCAGGCTGTCGCCCAAAGTGGCGGCGCTCAATGAAAATGCCTATGCCGCCGCTGAGGAAGGACGCTACGCCGAAGCCATCCGCCTGCTGAACGAAGCCATCCGCCTGGATGCAAAATTCGTGGATGGCTACCTCTCCCGTGCGGGCATCTATGCCAACCTCCGTGCCTATGACTCTTCGGTAACCGATTTCGAAAAAAGCATGGCCCTCGATTCGGTGTATGCGTCGGTATACCTGCTCCCCTACTCCATTTCCCTGGCGGGCGCCGGTCATTTTGAACGGGCCCTTCAGGCGGTGAACCGTTTCCTGGAAACGCCCACCCTCAATGAACGCAGCCGGAAAGCGGGCGAGTACCGGCAAAGCACCTATAGCTTTGCGTTGGACTATGCCCGAAAGCATCCGGCCAACGGTTATGTGTTTGCGCCGCGCAACCTGGGCGACAGCATCAACTCCCGCTACCCCGAATACTATCCCTCCCTCACCATCGACGGGCAGAAACTGATCTTCACCCGGCGGGTGCAGCAGGATGAGGACTTTTATGAAAGCGAAATGCGCAACGGCAGCTGGAGCCTGGCCCGTCCGCTGAGCGGAAAAGTGAACACCAATTTCAATGAAGGCGCCCAGAACATTTCGCAGGATGGCGAGTGGATCATTTTCACCGGTTGCAATTATCCCGAAGGCCAGGGCAGCTGCGACCTCTACATCTCGTACCGCACGCGGAACGGCTGGAGTGAGCCCGAAAACCTGGGCCCCGTGGTGAATACCGATTTCTGGGAGTCGGCCCCCTCGCTTTCACCCGACAAACGCGATCTCTATTTCAGCAGCAGCCAGCCCGGGGGGTATGGGGGAAAAGACATCTGGGTGAGCCACCGCAATGCGCAGGGCCGCTGGACCCGCCCCGAGAACCTGGGACCGGTTGTGAACACCGCCGGTGATGAAAGCTGCCCCTTCATGTACACCGATAACCAAACGCTCTTCTTCAACAGCAACGGGCACCCCGGTTATGGTTCCACCGACCTCTACTTCAGCCGCCGGCAGGCCGACAGCAGCTGGGCCGAACCGCTGAACCTCGGCTACCCGGTGAATACCATCGATGATGAAGGCTCCCTGGTGGTGGCCGCCGACGGCAAAACCGCCTACTTTGCCGGGGAGGGAAAAGACTGCCGCGGCGGACTGGACCTCTACAGTTTTGAGCTGCGGGAAGACATCCGGCCGCCCCGCACCCTCTGGGTAAAAGGACAGGTGACGGATGCCCGGACCCGGCAGGGATTACCGAGTTCGGTAGAACTCACCGAAACAGGAAGCGGCCGGCTGATCAGCCGGGTACAAACCGATGAAGAGGGGCGTTACCTCAGCACGCTGCCGGTGGGGCATAATTATGCGTTTACGGTGAACCGTAAGGGTTACCTGTTTTATTCTGAAAACTACAACCTCACCGACAGCCACCCCGATTCCGTGTTTACGGCCGACATTCCCCTGCAGCCGCTGGAAGCAGGCGCTTCGGTGATTCTGCGCAACATCTTCTTCGACAGCAAAAAAGCGGAACTGCAGCCCGCCTCCCTTGCTGAACTTAACCGGGTGGTACAGCTGATGACGGAAAACCCACACCTCAAACTGCTGATCAGCGGACACACCGACAATATTGGCCGGGATGCCGACAACCAGCTGCTCTCCAATGCCCGTGCACTGGCGGTGGTGAACTACCTGCTGGCCAGCCGCCAGATTGCCCGCGACCGTCTGCAATACAAAGGTTTTGGCGCCACCCGCCCCATTGCCGACAACGACACGGAAGCCGGCCGCGCCCGCAACCGCCGCACCGAAATGACGGTGATCAGCAACCAGCCTTAACTGCCCCGCTCAGGATTTTACGGCAAAGTTGTACCTTAACTTTCCTTAAAACCCTTAACATGACCAACGACCTCCTCTACCAGGTGGCACTTACCTGCGTGCCCCACATTGGTTCCGTGCAGGCCAGGCTGCTCCTTCAGCAATACGGATCCGCACAGGCCGTATTCAGGGCGCGGAAAAAAGAGCTGGAAAAGGCAGCCGGCATCGGCCCCGTAAGAGCCGCCAGCATCAAGTCATTCGACCAGTTCAGCCGTTGCGAGGCCGAGATCGCCTTCCTGGAGAAATTCCGGATTACGCCCCTCGAGATTAACAGTGAAGCCTACCCGAAAAGACTCCGGCATTGTTACGACGCTCCGCTGCTGCTCTATTACCGGGGCAACGCCGACCTCAACGCGGAGCGGGTCATCAGTGTGGTGGGCACCCGCAACCATACCGATTATGGAAAAATGATCTGCGAGCAACTGATTGCCGAGCTGGCCGGCGAAAATATCCTGATCCTCAGCGGACTGGCCCTGGGCATCGATACCCTGGCACACCGGGCTGCCCTCCGCCACGGGCTGCCCACGGTGGGGGTGCTGGCGCACGGGCTGGACCGCATCTATCCCCGGAGCAACCGCGGCCTGGCCCGCCAGATGACCGAAGCCGGCGGTTTGCTGACGGAGTTTCCCAGCGAGACCAACCCCGACAAGCCCAATTTCCCCCGGCGCAACCGCATCGTGGCGGGCATGTGCGACCTGGTGCTGGTGATTGAAACGGGGATCCGCGGCGGTTCTCTCATTACCGCCGAACTGGGCAATAACTACCATCGCGATGTGCTGGCGGTTCCCGGGCGGCTCAACGACCCCCGCAGCGAGGGTTGCAACTACCTGATCCGCACCCATAAGGCCGGATTGGTCAGCGGCGCCGCCGACCTGCTGGAACTGATGAACTGGCAACCCGCCAAAAAGCGGGCGGCCACCCAGCGCAGCCTGTTTATTGAACTGAGTGCGGAGGAAAAAATCATTACGGAAATCCTGCAGCAGCAACCCGGCTGCGGAATTGATGAGCTGTATCTGCGGAGCGGACTCAGCAGCAGTGCAGCCGCAGCGGCCCTGCTGAACCTGGAGATGCAGGGCCTGGTGCAGAGCCTGCCGGGAAAATTATTCAGGCTGACCTGATGGCCGGGGTCAGCTGACACGCATCAACCCCACCGGACTGCCCTCCCATCCCGGGAACAAACCGGCATCGTTACACAGCCGGAGGTGACGCTGCGCCACATCGGCAAAAACCGCCCTGAAATCGGTGGTCACCGGCAGGTCGCGGCCATCTTCCAGATTTTCGGGGGCCAGCGGCTGCAGGTTGCCATATACCCGGCCGCCCAGCACATCATGGCCCAGCACAAAGCAACAGCTGGCCCTGCCGTGATCGGTGCCATTGCTGCCATTCTGTTTTACGGTGCGCCCGAATTCGGTGGTGGTCATCAGCGTTACCTCATCCTGCAGCTGGCCGAGATCGGTCCAGAAAGCCCGGATGCTGTCGCCGAGGTCAGCCACGTTGCGGGCGAAACTGCCGTTGGCGGTACCCTGGTTGAAATGGGTGTCCCAGCCCCCGCTCTCCGCGAAAGCCACTTCCAGCCCCACCTCCATCCTGATGAGCTGGGCAATCTGTTTCAGGGCATTGCCCAGGGGAGAATTCGGGTATTGTGCACCGTTAGCCGGCTGGTAATTTTTCACAGAGGCGTTGCCGAGGGCTTTCACCGCTTCCAGGCTTTCCCGGCCGGTTTTGGCCAGCAGGGATGAGGTCGTATGATCATAAAGCTCCTCAAAACTGCGGGCGGCCAGGTTAACCGCAGGCATATTTTTTCCGCCGAGGGCAAAATCCTGCAGGCTGCGGAGGGCTATCACTTCCTGGTCGCCGTAAAAGGAACGGGGCATGGCGGAGGTCATGCTCACGGCCCGGAACGGGGTGCCCTCATGGCCCAGCAGCCCTACAGCCCGGTTGAGCCAACCGCTGGGGGTTCCCTTGCTGAAGGGGGTGCCGCTCTCCATGTAATCCTGGGCATCAAAATGACTGCGGGTACTGTTGGGGGATCCCATCCCATGTACGATGGCCAGGCGCTGTTCCCGGAACAGCGGTTCGAGCGGCGCCAGTGCGGGGTGTAAACCAAAACGTCCGTCGAGGTCAATCAGGGGCTGATCCTTTCCGCTGCGGGCAGCATCCATAAACAAGGTAGGACGGGCCGCTTTGAGGTAAGGATCCGTAAAAGGCGATACGGCCATCAAACCATCCATGGCACCCCGCTGAAAAATGAACACCAGCACTTTGCGCTTTTGGTAAAGGGGGCGGAATTTTTCAGAACCGGCAGCCCGGGCCAGGAAGCCGGGTACGCCTCCCAGTCCGATGCCGAAGAGGGCAAGCCCGGTCTGGCGGATGAAAGCTTTTCGGTTAGTCATGAACGTTATAGGTTTTCTGTTCGGGTTTCAGGTTCGCAGGCTGCAGGGTTGTACAGCCTGTTCAACGGCGCTGGAATTCGGGGCTGCCGATGATGATGCCCACCACCTGGGCCAGCAGGCTGTTGTTGCCGGGCAGCAGGGGCACAGGCATCTCTTTGCCCTGCTGGCGGCGGAGCATTTGCCGCGCCAGCTTTTCTTCAGTCATATTGCGGCCGGATGTTTCAGCAGGCACTGATTGGCTGCCTGCCGCCTCGTTGACCTTCAGTTCCAGTGCAGGATCATTGATCAGCGGCGTGAGGCGCCGGAGGGTTTCCCGCATATCCCTTTCGGGCATCAGGATGCTGCTGTACACGGCCAGCGCGGCTTCTGCGCTTTCGGGTTCACGGTTGCCGTTGAGCGCGGCCAGGTTGAGCTGCACACCCGGTATTTTCTGTGCCGCGAAAGCCAGTCCGAACTTCATGCGGTTGAGGAGGGAACCGGAATTGATCCAGTATTGTCCCCGGTCGGGGAAGCCGGTCGGCGCCTGGTAATAGTACAGCTGCTGCCCCATGCGGGTGATCCACTGGTACAGCATAAAGGGTTGCTCCAGGTTGGCCTGCAGCGCCCGCACGGTGCTGATGGCCAGCTCAAAGGGTGATTTCGTTTTTTCCCGGATGGCTTCACGGCTCCAGAATTCAGGCGAAGACACCATGGCGATGAGCACCTGCTTGATATCTCCCCCGCTCCTGCTGAACGCCGCTGCCATTTTGCTGACCAGGCTCTGCGGCGGGTTATCGCTCACAAAACGCACGGCCAGTTTGCGGGCAATGAATTGTGCCGTGGAGGGATGGGCAGCCAGCAGGCGGATGAGTTCCACCCCTTCTTCGTAGCCCCCGCCTGCCGGGAAGACTTTTCCCAGCACTTTCTTTTTCCGGGTATCGTGGCGGTTGGCGGCAAATAAAAAATCGCCTTTGCGCACAAATCCTCTTTGCAGCAGTTTGTCTTCCCCGAAACGTTCCAGGATTTTGCGGGCCGCGTTCACCCCGCCCAGGTCTTTGAGGGGGTAAACCGTCCAGCCGGTGAGCACCCGGGCTGCTTCGGTAACATCCTGCTGGCTGTAGCCGCCGTCAACCCCCAGGGTGTGCAGTTCCATGATTTCACGGGCGTAGTTTTCGTTCAGTCCCTGGTTCTTGCTGCGCTCATTGAGTTTACTGAGGAACTGCATTTGCTCCTGCTGTTCCTCCATCGCCGTACCGGCATCCACCCGCTGCTGCAGCCGGTCTTTCAGCCGCTGCCGCTGGGCCTTCATCTCCTCATTCACCCCGCTGCTGTTGAAATTGTCCAGGAAGAAGAGCATGGCAGGCGACTGTGCGGTGGCCAGCAAGAGGTCTTCAAAGCGGCCCGTCACGCGGGGGCGGATCACCTCCCGCTCATAAGCGGGGATAAACTGGGCGCAGTCGTTTTTGGAAGCCGATACGTTGAAGTGGTTAAACCAGAAATCGGTGAGTACCTGGTGCAGCTGGTTATTGCTGTAGGCCGCCGCGAGGATCTTCTGACTGGCAAACTGCCGGTACAGCTCCTGCTCAGGCCGGAAACCCTTCTGATCCATATATGCCTGTATGCGTTCCCGGTAGCCGGCTTTGTCGTTTTCTTTCATCTCCTCAGTGACCACACTGTCGGCCACCGCCAGCCGCTGCACGCGGGAGGCACGGGGAAATACGGCCAGCACCTGTTCATTGCTGTATTGCAGCGCATCATACCCGCGCAGCCGCAGGGCCAGCGAATCATCGGGCAGGTTGCCGTTCAGCTGCTGCTCAAACCACTGCTCCAGCCCGGTTTTCATCACCTGCTCCACATCGCCCGGCCGGGCCCCGAAACTGAACCGGCTGAGCAGGTGAGCGGCAGCCTGTCGCCCGGTTAATCCGGCTGCCTTCCAGGGCATGCGGAAGCCGGTACGGGGGGGCAGCGTGGCGGCCACGAATAACCCGGCGGCCAGCAGGATCAGGAAACAGCGGAAGAGGATAGATTTACGCATAGCGGGGCACTTGAGCGGAGTATTCACTGCAGTAAGATAGGTAAAACCCCTTGAGGTTTAATGGCCGGGGCGGCATCCGGCGGAACGGCAGAATTAATCAGGACTTAAACACCAAATACCGGGGCGGAAATGTACTTTTGCACATGGCAACAATCAAAAAAAACTCCGCTTCCTCCCGTTTTTTTGGCGAAGGGCTCACCTTCGATGATGTATTGCTGATGCCCGGTTATTCGCAGGTATTGCCCCGCGATGTAGACATCAGCACCTGGCTCACCCCCGAAATCCGGCTGAATATCCCCCTGCTGAGTGCTGCCATGGATACCGTTACCGAGGCCGAACTGGCCGTGGCCCTGGCCCGTGAAGGGGGGCTGGGCATTTTGCATAAAAACATGAGCATTGAGCGGCAGGCCGACCAGGTGCGCAAGGTGAAACGCAGCGAGAGCGGGTTGATCCTCGACCCCTTCACCCTGCGCCCCGAGGCCACGATCGGCGACGCGGTGCGGATGATGAAAGAAAATCGGATCGGCGGTATCCCCATTGTGGATGAACGGCACCGCCTGGTGGGGATCCTCACCCACCGTGACCTCCGGTTCGAAACCAATTACAAGGCTGCGGTGAGTACGGTGATGACCAAAGAAAATCTGATCACAGCACCCGAAGGCACCGACCTGAAAAAGGCGGAAGAAATTTTTAAGAAGAACAAGAAAATAGAAAAGCTGCCCATCGTGAACCGGGCGGGTAAACTCACCGGCCTGATCACTTTCAGCGATATCCTGAAGCTGCGCTCGCATCCGCTGGCCATCAAGGATCAGTACGGTCGTTTGCTGGTAGGCGCCGGCGTGGGCATCACCAAAGACACCCTCGACCGGGTGGCTGCCCTGCAGCAGGCCGGGGTGGATGTGGTCTGTCTCGACAGTGCCCATGGCCACACCCGGGGTGTAATGGATGCACTGAAGAGTATCAAGAAACAATTCAGGGGGCTGCAGGTGATTGCCGGCAATGTGGGCACCGGGGCCGGAGCCAAAGCGCTGGCCGATGCCGGCGCCGACGCAGTGAAGGTAGGGATCGGGCCGGGTTCCATCTGTACCACCCGCATTGTGGCGGGCACCGGGGTGCCGCAGATCACGGCCGTGATGGAAGCAGCCAAAGCCCTCAAAAACCGCAGGGTAGGCATTATTGCCGATGGCGGTATCCGGTTTACCGGCGACCTGGTGAAGGCCCTTGCTGCCGGCGCCAGCTGTGCGATGATGGGCAATGTTTTTGCGGGTACAGAAGAAAGTCCGGGCGAAAGCATCATCTACGAAGGCCGCCGCTTCAAACAATACCGCGGCATGGGCTCGCTGGGCGCCATGGCCCAGGGCAGCAGCGACCGTTACTTCCAGGAACCCGAATCAGACGTGAAAAAATTTGTACCCGAAGGCATCGAAGGCCGGGTGGCGTATAAAGGTCCGCTGAAAGAAGTGGTGCACCAGTATACCGGCGGCCTGCGGGCGGGCATGGGATACTGCGGTGCGGAAAATATCCGTGCCCTGCAGCAGGCTACTTTTGTGAAGATCACCAATGCGGGTATGCGTGAGAGTCATGCCCATGATGTGGCCATCACCCGGGAGGCGCCGAATTACAGCAAGCAGTGAGTACAGGATTTTGCGTTTAGCGAGCCTCACCTGTAAGCACCGGTTGACCATTCAGCATTGACCATTCAGTATTCACAACATTGTTCCGCATCATCCCGCATATCTTCCTGCTTTTATCCTGTTGCCTGCTTCAGGCGCAGGACAGCTCCCGCCTGCGCATCAGCCTGCTGACCTGCACCCCCGGCGACGAATTGTATTCCACCTTCGGGCACAGTGCGCTGCGGGTTACGGACAGCACGGGCATGCAGGACATCGTATTCAACTACGGCACTTTCAATTTTGACGAACCGGATTTTTACATGCAGTTTGTGCGGGGCAAGCTGCGCTATTTTGTTTCCACGGCCTATTTCAGCGAGTTCAGGGATGAATACCGGGCCACCCGCCGCGGCATTACCGAACAGGTGCTGCAGCTGAGCGGAGAAGAGAAACTGGCCATCTGGCGCTACCTGCTGAACAATATCCGGGAGGAAAACAAATATTACCAGTACGACTTTCTTTTTGACAACTGCACCACCCGGCTGCGCGATATCATTGTGCGGCACCTGCGGGTGAAACCGGTGTTCACGCCGATCGTACCCGAAGGCACCACGTACCGGAACGCGATCCATGCCTGCCTGCAGCGCGGGGACAAGTGCTGGAGCCAGCTGGGCATCGATATCCTGCTGGGCGCCCCTACTGACGGACAGATGACGGCTTACAGCGCACAGTTCTTACCCGATAACCTGATGGCAGCGCTCGACAGCAGCAACCACCACAACCGGCTGGTGGCGGCCAAGAGCAGCCTCTATCCCTTTACCGCCGTTCCCGTAAGCCCTTCCTGGCTGAATCCGCTGCTGGTGTTTTCCCTGCTGCTGCTGTTCATCATTCTCCTCGACCTCAGCCGAAAACGACGGGCCGCGGCCTTCCTGTATGGATTTGACGGACTGCTTTTCTTCCTGGTGGGCGCCACCGGATGCGTGCTCCTGTTCATGTGGCTGGCCACCGATCACCAGATGTGCCGCAACAATTACAACCTGCTCTGGGCCCTGCCCACTCATGCCGTGTTTGCCTTTTTTGTACAGCGCCGCCACCGGCTCGTGCGGGCAATGTTTGCATTCACAAGCCTCTGGACGCTGCTGGTGCTGGTGGCCTGGTGGTGGCTGCCCCAGCAGCTGAACCCGGCACTGATCCCGCTCTGCCTGCTGCTCATCTACCGGAGTGTGCGCCACCTGCGCACGCCATAGGCCCCGCTATCCGTATCTTTACCCGCCCGGGATCAAACAGCCTGTATGGAACAACGCAGCCTGCGCTACAGCAATAAACAGTTATCCTACACCGTGAGTGGCAGCGGCCTGCCGCTCCTGCTGCTGCATGGCTTTGCCGAAGACAGCGATATCTGGCACAACCAGGTTCCGGCACTGGAACCCCTGTGCCGGCTCATCATCCCGGATATTCCCGGCAGTGGCGCCTCTGAAATGCTGCCCGGTGCCGGCATCCATGATTACGCGGCCGCCATGCATGCCCTGCTGGAAAAAGAGGGGCGTCCCGCGGTGGTGATGGGGCACTCGATGGGCGGCTATATTGCCCTGGCCCTGGCTGAGCATTACCCGGACAGCGTATCTGCGCTGGGCATGATCCATTCCACCGCTTATGCCGACAGCCCCGAACGCAAAGAGATGCGGCTGAAAGCCATGGATTTTATCCGCAGCAAAGGGGCATTCCCTTTCCTGAAAAACAGTACGCCCGGCATGTTCAGTACGGCCGCGCAGGAAAACCTCCGGACACAGATCCAGCAACTCACTGAACGGAACCGGGCCTTTACAGCCGAAAGCCTTTGCGCCTACTACCAGGCCATGCTGGAGCGGCCTGACCGCACCGCCATACTGAAAAATTTTCCGGGACCGGTGCTGATGGTCATTGGCGCGCTGGACCAGGCTGTTCCTTTCGAAGCCAGCCTCGCACAATGCCACCTGCCCGCCCGCTCCCATGTACACATTCTCCGTGCTTCTGCCCATATGGGGATGTGGGAACAGGCGGATGAGCTGAACCAGATCCTTACCCGTTTCATCAGTTCACTGGATACCGCATCAGATTTTAACAAAAATAAAGGCGGCGCAGCCATTGCCGTACATCCCTTTGCCCCTGCAGGTCATCAGATTGTTAGTATCTTTAAGTTTAGCGATGAGAAAAATTCTGCCCGTACTTTTCCTGATGCTCACCTTCCAGGACCTCAGTGCCATACACATTGTGGGCGGTGAGATTTTTTATACCTATATCGGTGCCGGCACCGGCAATTCCAGCCGTTACCGGGTTACCCTGCGCCTGTTTACCGAATGCGGGCAAAGCTGCGGAAATGGCTCCTCCGTTGCCTGTCCGCCTTCCTCCGTGGTGGTGGGCATCTTCAACAACGAACCTCCTTACGACCGGGTGCAGAACATCACCATTTCGCAAACCGCCAATCCCAGCATTTCTTTATCCACCTATCCGCCCTGCCTGAATACCCGACCGCCGGTTTGTTACCGGGTGAATACCTATTCTGCAGAGGTTACGCTCACCAACACCCCAGCCGGTTACCGACTGGCCTACCAAACCTGCTGCCGGGCCGGCACGCTGAATGTACAATCCAATGCCGCCACCCTCAGCGGGGTGCCGGGGGCCACTTATGAAACCGTACTGCCCGGTACCCGGGTACTGCCGGTGGGCAGGAACTCCAATGCGGTGGTGAATCTCAAAGACACCTCCCTGGTTTGTTACGGCAGCCCTTTCAGGCTGGAGTTCACCGCCCAGGATCCTGATGGCGACTCCCTTTCCTACAGTTTCGGGTCCGCCTTTAACGGCGGCTCCTTTACGGCCACCAATGATGCCCAGGGGCCCGACAACCCCCTGTACGGCTATGCGCTTTACAACGTTGGGTTCTCCGGCGCCTCGCCGCTGGGCCCCCGTGCCCAGATAGACAACAGCAGCGGGGTAATCACCGGCATTGCACCGAACACGCCCGGCAAGTATGTGGTGAATGTAATCATCCGGGAATGGCGGAACGGCATTCAGATTGCCGAGCACCAGAAAGACTTTATCATGAAGGTGGAGAACTGCGTGATCCCGCAGGCCCAGCTGAACCCCGACAACCGCACCTGCGATGGCTTTACCCGTGATTTTTTCAACGCCGGATCCAATACCGGGGTGAACAGCTGGTTCTGGGATTTCGGGGTACGCCGGGTAGACAGCGACACGTCCATTTCGCCCAATCCCACCTTCACCTATCCCGACACCGGGGTATACACACTCACCCTCATTGTGAACAAGGGGTCGGCCTGTGTGGATACCGCCACCACCGTGGTAAAAGTGTACCCGGGCTTCTTTCCCGGCTTCAATGTCAACCCACCTTACTGCACCGGGGTGCCGGTTGGTTTTACTGACCAGACACGAACCAATTATGGCACGGTAAATAAATGGCGCTGGGATTTCGGGGTCAGCGGCACTGCTGCCGATACCAGCAACCTGCGCAACCCGCAATTCGTGTATACTGCACCGGGAACCTATACCATCAAACTGGTGGTGAGCAACTCTTTCGGCTGCACCGACTCCACCACGCGGCAGGTGGAAATCAAGGACAGCCCTGCACTGGGCCTCTTTCCCCGCGACACGAGTTACTGTGCCCTGGATTCCGTGACCCTCACGGCTACGGGTACCGGCATTTTCAGCTGGACGCCCTCCGTTAACATCCTGAATGCCGGCACGGCTACTCCCACTGTATTCCCGACCGCCCCCACCCGCTATTTTGTGAGCCTGAATGCCAATGGCTGTGTGAGCGGCGACTCGATCCTCGTTAACCCGCGCAACGATCTCAGCGCCACCATCACCGCATCGGCAGCAACCGTTTGCGCGGAAGACACCGTGATCCTCCGGGCCAGTGCCAACTACCGGGATTTTGTGAGCTGGAGCTGGCTGCTGCCTGCCCCGGTGCATGATCCGGATTCATCGGTTACCACGGCCAGCCCCACAGGGAATACCCGTTACCGGGTTCAGGCCCGGTGGGGGCGCAACTGCACTGCCACGGCCGAGAAAGATATTACTGTGCGGCCACTGGCCGTACCCGAGGCCGGCCCCAATACGAGCATCTGCCTGGGTCAGGGACAGGCACAGCTGCAGGCCAGCGGCGGCGACCGCTATCAATGGGTGCCCGCCACGGGGCTCAGCAATCCCAACATCCCCAACCCGATGGCCACCCCATCGGTCACCACGGTATACACGGTGAGGATCGGGGTTAACGGCTGCAGCAAAATCAGGGAAGATTCGGTGCAGGTGCTGGTACGGGCCCTGCCGCAGGCCGGTTTGCCGGAAGACACCCTGATCTGCTCCATCGACACGCTTCAGCTGAAAGCGAATAATGCTTACCGTTATACCTGGAGCCCGGATTACATGATCAGCAGCCTCACCGCCGCGCAGCCGCTGGTGAGTCCGGATGTGCCCACCACTTACCGCGCCACCATTACCGATGTGTTTGGCTGTGTGAATACCGATTCCATTTTTGTGGATGTTAAACTGTTTGTAACGATTGATGCCGGCAATGACACCACCCTCTGCCGCACGGACACCTTCCATCTCCGCACAGTGAGTGACGCTCTCAGCTACCAGTGGTCGCCGGCCCGCTTCCTCAGCAGCAGTACCGTGAAAAGTCCGGTAGCCACACCGCTCGACAGCCTGATTACCTATACGGTGATCGGCAATATCGGCAAATGCCAGAGCCGCGACAGCGTTACCCTCCGCACCGTTCCGTATCCGCAGGTTACCATCAACCCCGACACCAGCATCTGCTACGGCGACAATGCCGCGCTGCGGGCCAGTGGCGGCAGCAGCTACAGCTGGACACCCGTAACCTTCCTGAATGCCCCGGCCAGCAACCAGCCCATTTCGGTAAAACCCACCGCGGACACCCGGTATACCGTGTCGGTACGCGACAACAAGGGATGCCCCAAGCCGGTTACCGCCAGTACCCTGGTGAAAGTGCGCCCCCCGGTAAGGGCCTCGGTGGGCGTGGCGGACACCAGCATTGTGGTGGGACAGTCGGTTCAGTTCAATGCCTCCGGCGGTGACCAGTATGTTTGGACGCCCTCCCGCTGGCTGAGCGACATCAACAATCCGCGGGCCACCGCAGCGCCGGAATCAGACATTACCTATACCCTTAAAGTGACGCAGGTGCCGGAAAACTGCACGGGCTTTGACAGTGTCCGCATCAAGGTATTCCTCCTGCCGCCCAGTTTCTATGTACCCACGGCCTTTTCGCCCAACGGCGACGGGCTCAATGAAGTGCTGCGCCCGATTGCCCTCGGGATGAAATCCATCCGCTATTTCCGGATCTACAACCGCAACGGGCAGCTCATCTTTTCCACCACCGAAAAAGGCAAAGGATGGGATGGCACCTATAAGGGCAACCCGCAGGATCCCGGCAACTATGTATGGATGGCACAGGGAGAAACCTGGCAGGGCGAACTGATTACCCGGAAAGGCAATGCCGTGCTGATCCGCTGAGGACGATGCCTGCCCCCGGTCAATTTCCTTTCTTCCGGGCGGAGAAATGTATTTTCTTTGCAGCCATATTCAATACAGTATGCTGGAATCCATTACCCCCTATTTTGGTTATGCCGCTTCGCTATGCCTGATCATTGCCCTGCTGGTAAGCAATGACCTGAAGTTCCGCTGGTTCAATACCGCCGGCAATATTTTCTTTATTGTATACGCGCTGGTGCTTTCGGCCATCCCGGTGCTGATCACCAACCTGATCCTGCTCTGCATCAATCTCTGGCACCTGGTAAAAGTGTACCGCCGGCAGGAAAATTTCGACCTGCTGGAATTCAGGGGGGAGGAACAGCTGGCGCAGAAGTTCATCCGCTTCTACCGGCAGGATATCAGCCGCTATTTCCCGCGTTTTGATCCCGCGGGCATGAGCGGCCGTTTCAATTTTGTGGTTACCCGCGACCTGGTGATTGCCAACATGTTCAGCGCGGTGCTGCAGCCCAACGGCGATGCGGAGGTGGAACTGAATTATACCTTACAGAAATACCGCGACTATAAAGTGGGCACCTATATCTTCGAAAAAGAGCGGGATTTTCTCCTCGCCAGGGGGGTCAAGCGGATTGTGTACAAACAGGTAGACAATAAAAACCACCTGCGCTTCCTTGAGGTGATGGGATTCCGGAAAGATCCTTCCGGTAACGGTGAGCAGTACGTGAAGGAGCTCACGGTGCGGTCATGATAACCGGTACTGGCAGCCGCTTTCGTAACTGGCCTGCGCCGCTTCAATCAGTTCCATCACCCGGAGTCCGTCTGCCGCGCTGACCGGCAGGGGCGTACCGTGGCATATCGCTCCGTATAGTTTTTCGTAAAACAGACCGTAATTCCCTGCCGGCGATGGCACCTTTTCCGTACGGATATCGCCGCCCGTGGAGGCATAAAGGGTGCCCCACTCCGGCTCTGGCTCTTCTCCCCAGCCGGGCGTACCCGGTTTCCGGCCTGCCACGAGGTCGGCCTCCTGCCGGTCGCTGCGGTTTTTGAAGAAACTCCCTGCAGTTCCGTGCAGCACGAAAGCCGGTTGCTGAAAGCGCATGTACATTCCCGATAGCAGCCTTACCTGAACCCCCTCATAGTATAACCGGATGTCCATCCAGTCATCCACCTGTGAGCCCGGGCGGGTGCACCGGAGATCGGCAGCGATGGCCCCGGGCATGCCGAAGAGGCAGCAGGCCTGGTCGAGCAGGTGCGGCCCCAGGTCTTTGAGGAGTCCGGCCCCGGGGTTGGGGGATTCCTTGTGCAGCTTGGGGCCCGGCTGCGGCCTGAACCGCTCGAAGCGCAGCTCAGCTTCCACCAGGTTGCCCAGCCTGCCGGATTGCAGCACCTGCTGCACGGCCATAAAGTCGCTGTCGAAGCGCCGGTTGTGGTACACCGCCACCTGCAGTCCGCGTTCGCGCCCCAGGTTCATGAGTGTTTTCGCTTCAGCCGCCGTACAGGTAAAAGCCTTTTCCACCAGCACATGTTTGCCCGCCAGCAGGGCTGCGCGGGCGTATTCAAAATGGGTATGATTGGGGGTATTCACCACCACCAGTTCGATGGAGGGATCGGCCAGCAGGACATCAAGGGAAGGCCAGGAAACTGCCTGCGGATCATCGCCGGTGATTTTTTGCTGACTGCGCTCCCAGCATCCCGAGAGACGGAAACCCGGATGGGCCCGGAGGAAGGGGGCATGAAAATACTTTCCCGACATTCCATAAGCGAGCAGGGCGGTGTTGATCACGTGCATGTGTAAACGAATTGATTGGCTCAGCTGAAATTTTCCCCGTTGGTGGCGCCCAGCAGGGCCATCATGCCCATGCCCAGGGGGATGGCGTCCTCGTCGATGTTGAAAGTGGGGGTATGCACCCCGGTGAAATGACCTTTCGCGGGATTAGCCGTACCAAGCCGGAAAAAACAACCGGGCAGGCGGTGCGAATAATAGGCAAAGTCTTCGGCGCCCATGCGGAGTTCGGTTTCTTCCACCTGTCCGGCTCCCACATAGGCCATGGCGGCGCTGCGGGCTGCTTCAGTAAGCGCTTCATCATTCAGTACAAAAGGATAACCCACATCAATGCGGATGTCGATGCTGGCGCCCATGCCCTCCACCAGGCGGGTGGCGAGCTCAGTGATGAGTCCGTGCGCCCGGAAGCGCCATTCCTCATCCATAGCCCGGAAGGTGCCCATCAGTTTGACTTCGGAGGGGATGACGTTGGTGGTGGTGCCGCCCTGGAAGGAAGTGATGGAGAGCACCGAAGGATTGAAGGGATTATTGTGGCGGCTGACGACCTGTTGCAGGGCCACCACCAGCTGGGCGCCGATCATCACGGGATCGGCGGTGAGGTGCGGGGCCGCGGCATGACCACCCTTGGCCCGGATGCTGATGTAGATTTCATCCGCGCTGGCCATTACCATCCCGCTGCGGAAACTCAGTTTGCCCACCGGCAGGGTGGTATGGACATGCATCCCGAAAATGCTTTGGGGACGGGGATTTTCCAGCACGCCCTCCCGGATAAGGATACTGGCGCCGCCCGGGTTCTTTTCTTCACCGGGCTGAAAAATCAGCTTCACGGTTCCCTCCCACTGGCTGCGGAGTTCATGGAGGATGCGGGCCGCACCGAGCAGACAGGCGGTATGCACATCATGCCCGCAGGCGTGCATGATGCCGGGCCTGACTGACTTATAGGGAATGTCGTTTTCTTCCTGGATAGGCAGGGCATCCATATCAGCCCGCAGGGCCACTACCCGCTTTTCGGGATGGCGGCCTTCAATAAGGCCCACCACGCCGGTGCCGGCCATTACCTGGAAGGGGATGCCCAGTGCCGCGAGGTGTTCCTGCACCAGCCGGGAGGTTTCAAACTCCTGGTAACTCAGTTCGGGATGCGCATGGATATGTCGCCGGATATCCGTGTAGGCCCCGCCGTATTGTGCGGCCAGGGATTGTATCTGCTGGATCAGCTGCTGGTTCACAGTAGGCATTGCCTTTCGGGTTTGCGAATAGATTTCACCGTTATTCCGTCTCTTTCTCCCTGCTCTTGTCGGGCCGCACTTCAATGGTTTCCGGCACAATGTAAATATTACCGGTTACAATCTTATTTTTCAGGATGTCTTTACGCATGTTCTCTGCCTCTGCTTTTTCCACATAGTTGCCGAATTTGATCTTGATGTTCGGCGACTGAAAAACGGTATAGGCTTTCTGATCGGGATAGCGCTGCAGCAGCATAGCCCTCACCTGCTGGGCCTGTTGGCGGTCGCTCGTACTGAGCACCACGAGGCGGTAACCTTTTCCCGCCTTGGGGGCCAGGGCAAAAGCTTCGTTAAATGCCGCTTCGCGGCGGGCCAGTTCGTCCAGGCGGCTGTCGCGGATATAGGTTACCCTTGACGGTGCGGCAGAGTCTGCAGCCTGGGCAGTGGCCGCAGCAGTGCACCCCAGCAGCGCAGTAATGATGATCAGGTGTTTCATGCAGCAGATCGGGCAAAAACCATTCCCGTTTACAGCAGCAAAGGTATTGTTTTCGGCATTTGCCCACCCCTCCGTATAAAATACCCTACCTTTGGTATTCATCCTGTTGTAAAACAGTAAATCATCCCGCCATGAGTCAGTCGTATTTTCAGCGTTTTGTTCCCAAGAAAAAAAACAGTGTAGTTAAAGAAGAAATCCGCCAGGCCAAGAAAAAGGCCAAAAAAGAAAGGGCGGAGGCCATCAACCGTCATTTTGAGGAAAAGCGCCGCCTGAAAGCGGAAGCCGTCGCAAAACCGGCTCCGGAAAAACCGGTGAAGGGCCGCAAAACGGCTGCTCCTGCGCCCACGCCTGCGCCCGCTGAAAAGAAAGTGGTGCTCAAAAAAGCAGGCGGCAGTGCCGCAGCCAAAGCCACGGAGATGCCGCTGAACAAGTACCTGGCGCATTGCGGGGTAACCAGCCGCCGCGATGCCATTCCCCTGATCAAAGAAGGAAAAGTAAAAGTGAACGGCACGGTGATCACCGAGCCCGGCTTTAAAGTGACGGAAACGGATGAGGTGGTATTCAATGGCAAAAAACTCTTTGTCACCAAAAACCTGGTGTACATCCTGCTCAATAAACCCAAAGACTACATCACCACCACTGATGACCCGCAGGGCAGAAAAACAGTGCTGCAACTGGTAAAAGGCGCCACTGCGGAACGCATCTATCCCATCGGCCGGCTGGACCGCAACACCTCCGGGGTTTTGCTGCTCACCAATGATGGCGAACTCACGCAAAAACTTTCGCACCCCAGCTACAACATCACCAAAGTGTATGAAGTAAAACTGGATAAGCCCCTGGCGAAAGGCGATTTCGATAAAATCCTCAAAGGAATTGTGCTGGAAGACGGCATCATCCGGGCCGACTCGCTCGCTTATGCCGATGCCCGCGACAAATCCGTGATCGGCATTGAAATCCACAGCGGCCGTAACCGCATTGTGCGGCGGATTTTTGAACACCTGGGCTATGATGTAAAAGGCCTTGACCGGGTGATGTATGCCAACCTCACGAAGAAAAATGTGGAGCGCGGCAAATGGCGCTACCTGAGTGAGAAGGAGGTAAGACTGCTGAAATACATGAATGCTTCTTACGTGAAGAAAAAGGCTTAACCATTCAGGGCTGCGCAGGACTTTCCGCAGAGCGCCCCTTCAAACTGAAGCCGCTCCATCCCCATACCGGCATGAAAAAACCATACGAAATCCTCTTCGAGAACAGCCGCCTGATGGTGGTGAATAAGCCTTCGGGTTTATTGTCGGTACCCGACCGCACCCAGTCGGAGCCTTCGCTCAAAGACTTCCTGCTGCAGCAGTATGGCCAGGTTTTTACGGTGCACCGGCTGGACAAGGATACCAGCGGACTGATCGTGTTTGCTAAGGATGAGGCGGCACACCAATACCTGTCCAAAGCCTTTGAAGCGCGCCAGGTAGAGAAGGATTACCTCGGCCTCGTAATCGGGGTACCGGCAGCAGCGTCAGGCACCATTGATGCGCCCATGATGGAACACCCGGTGCAGAAAGGCACCATGGTGGTACACCGGAAGGGAAAAGCGGCCCTGACAGATTACCAGGTGGAAAAGGCTTTTGGAAAATTTTCCCTGCTGCGTTTCAGGATTCATACCGGACGCACCCACCAGATCAGGGTGCATGCCAAACACATCGGCCACCCCATAGCCTGCGATCCGATTTATGGCAACGGGCAACCCGTACTGCTCTCTGCACTCAAAAGACATTACAAACTCAGTAAGGCGGAAGAAGCCGAACGCCCCATCCTGAACCGGCTGGCCCTGCATGCGGCGGAGCTGCGTTTTACAGGCCCGGAAGGTGAGGCCTTTCACTTCAGCGCTCCCCTGCCCAAGGACCTGCGGGCCCTCCTGCAGCAGCTGGAAAAAAACTGACAGCAAAAAGCCCCCGGTTGGGGGCTTTTACTTAGCATCTCAATATTTTAATCTTTATCCGGTTGCGGTGTATAGCGCAGGTAGGGCTTCACCACTTCCACCCCTTTGGGGAATTTGCGGATGGCCTCTTCCGTGCTGATGGAGGGCACCACAATCACTTTTTCGCCCTGCTGCCAGTTGGCAGGCGTGGCCACGCTGTGGTGAGCTGTGAGCTGCAGTGAATCCAGTACGCGCAGCACTTCCACAAAATTGCGTCCCGTAGAGGCGGGATACGTGATGATCAGTTTCACCGTTTTATCGGGGCCGATGATCACCAGCGAACGCACCGTGGCGGTGGCGGAGGCGTTGGGATGGATAAACCCGTAGAGTTCCGATACTTTACGGTCGTCGTCGGCAATGATGGGAAAGTCCACCTCGCAGTGCTGGGTTTCATTGATATCGCTGATCCAGCCGATGTGCTGGTCAACATGATCCACACTCAGCGCCAGCACTTTGGTGTTGCGCCGGGCAAACTCTTCCTTCAGGGCAGCCGTTCTGCCCAGCTCGGTGGTGCATACCGGCGTATAATCTGCGGGATGAGAAAACAAAATCCCCCATGAATCGCCGAGGTAATCATAAAAATCAATTTCCCCTAGAGAAGTGCGTGCCCGGAAGTTGGGCGCAATATCGCCTAAACGTAAACTCATGCTGCTGTGTTTTAGGAGACAAATATACAATTAGTCCATCTTACAGGTAGACTTTTAAGAAATTTTTTGTACTTATTTTTTATTTACCTTGTTGGCATGTTATCCAAGAAAACTCAATACGCCCTGAAAGCGCTGGGTTATCTGTCCGCGAAATATGGGGAGGGTCCGGTGCTGATTGCTGAAATCTCGAAAAAGAAAAAAATTCCGATCAAGTTCCTGGAAACCATTCTGCTGGAGCTGAAGCAGGCCGGTGTGCTGGACAGTAAAAAAGGAAAGGGCGGCGGCTATTTTCTGCTGCAGCACCCCAAAAAAACAACGCTGGCCAAAGCCATCCGGCTGGTGGGCGGGCCGATTGCCCTGATCCCCTGTGTGAGCCTGAATTTTTATGAGAAGTGCAAGGACTGCGATGAGCACAGCTGCGGGTTGTTCAAGGCCATGACCGAAACCCGCGATGCCACCCTGAAAATCCTGGAAAAGAAAACCCTGCTCGAACTGGTTGACCGGGATGTTTAAAGCCCGAGTCTGCGGATCACGCTCTTCACCTCTTTTTTCAACGCTTCGTAGCCCGCCAGCTGGTCCTGGATAAAAATGTTGTCTTCCAGCCGGCCCAGCACCTTATTCATTTCTTCATTGGTGGCGTACACCATTTTCCGGAAGGGGTTGCTGTAATCCTTGGCGCGGGAATCGTGGATCCCTTTAACCATCCAGCCCCTTGTTTTCAGCATATCCTCCAGTAAGGTTTTCAGGAGGGCGGACGTAAACTGCCGGGGGGTGATGCCTTTGATTTCCAGCAATGAAGTATAGGCATGATGCAGTTTATTGGCCGCGTACTGTTCGCCCTGACGGCGGTAAAACTGGTGCACGTCTTCCCAGTTGCCGATCTTACCGGCCTTCACCTGCTGCAGGAATGATTTCAGTTCAGCATCCGGTATCAGTTGGCCGCCGGCATTGACCCATTCGCTGCGCTGTACTTTGGCGGAAAGGGTTTTCTTCAACGCCTCAAAGTTGCTGAAGCTGTGGCGGCGGATGTGCTGCAGGATCTCCATGACGCCGTAATAGGCAATCAGTTCCCGGAACAGGGCCATACTCTGGGGCACTTTCACAATTTCGGTGATCCGCTGGGTGTTTTCCCAGCCTGTTGTTTGCGCCACTCCTTTTTCATCGGTTTCCAGCGAACCCAGCAGCCGCAGGGCATCAAACAATTCATTGATGGTATCGGGGGCGAGGTAATCGTATTCGATGTGCTGGATTTTATTGGTCCGGCGGTCGCGGTCCACATATTTCCAGGCATTGCGCTCCAGCGCGTACATATTGTACATGAACCAGTAGGCCGGCATCACGATCAGGCGGTTGCGGGTAACATCATTGCTCACCAGGCTGAAGGGCACCGGGATATTGAGTTCAGCGGGGTAATCGCCCTTGGCCAGGATGGTGAAGGAGGCAAAACGCGAGTTGTGGCGGAGGCTCACACAGAGGCCCGGCCAGAAACCCCGGTTGGCGATCAGTTCGCCATCGGCGCTTCGGCTGTTGTGGTTGCTGCCGATGGTGGCGCCGGCGGCAATATTGCTTTGCCCCATCACCAGGGCTGCACAGAGAAAGGAGTTATTGTGGTGCTGTTCGTGTGCCGGAAAAATCAGGGAATTGAGCACTTCGCAGCAGGAAATAGTGGAGTTGTTGCCGAGATAGGAATTGATCAGCCGGGCGCCGTACTTAAGCTGGGAATGTGAGGCCATCACAAAACGAACAGCCTTTACCCCGTAAAAAATCCGGCAGCCGTAGCCGATGATGCCGTTCACCAGTTCGCAGCCTTCGCCGATCTGTGAGCTGCGTTCCTCGTCGCTGTTGATGGTCAGGTTCTTGAGTTTATTGGCACCTTTGAGGTAAGCATCCGAACCGATTTTTACATCTTTGATGATTTTGCAGTTCTTGATCACCGTGCGGTCGCCGATCTGGGCATAATGACCACGTCGGCTGTCGAACTTCTTATCGGTAAACTCGCGGAAGCGGTCCATCAGCGCTTCATCCGCCACATAGCGGCTCCAGAGATAGGCATCGCCCGGCAGCATGCCGTCGAAAGGCATCACCCGCCTTCCGCCGTTTTCGTTGCAGAGTTCCATCACTACCCGCTGCCTGCCGTCTTCCCCGTCAGAAACCACGCCGTTGCCGAACTTGGCCTTATCGGTGGAAGCCAGTTCATTCACATTGGCAATCATCACCTCATTGCCAATGATGTAATGGCTGAGGTAATTCACGTTATCGAAACTTACATTATCGCCGATATCGCAGCTGATGATGGTGCAGTTGTACAACCCCACCGGCATGCGGAGGTTATGAAATTCGAGGTAATAAGGCTCCAGTTTGCCGATGCGGATGAGCCCGTGAAACTTGCAGTTCCGCACCAGTTCAGGGCGGAAATGCTCCGACACAAAGATGCGGTTCCAGTCGTCGGAAGTGTTGCGGTTGCGCACCAGCACTTCTATTTCGAGGGAGGTGAGATTGCGGTAATCCCTGCGGTGCGGATTTTGCTGGAAACGGAGGTAGTATTCATCCTTTCCTTCGGGGAGGTAACGTTTTTCAATGAAATGATAGCCCAGTTCATTGACCGGATGCTTCTTGATGATATTCATGTGCGGAGTGCATGGTGGATAATGGGCACCTGGAAACCTGCACCGATCATCTCCTGACGGGCTTCCTCCGGTTTCCGGCAACCAATATTACAATTATCCCGGGACATACCCCGGTGAATTCCGGCCAGGATGAAGAAGGCACTGCCGGCGGTTATTCCACGGTTACGCTTTTGGCCAGGTTGCGGGGTTTATCCACATCGTACCCTTTGGCGATGCCCACATAATACGAAAGCAGTTGCAGCGGAATCACACTCAGCATCGGCGCCAGGATTTCATCCGCCGGCGGCACCACAATCACATCATCCGCGAGGCCGGGGATCACATCATCTCCCTCGGTCACTACGGCAATCACCTTCCCTTTACGGGCTTTGATTTCCTGGATATTGCTCACGATTTTTTCGTGGTAGCTGTCCTTGGTGGCCACAAATACCACTGGCAGCTTTTCAGTAACCAGGGCGATGGGCCCGTGTTTCATTTCTGCGGCGGGATAACCTTCGGCGTGGATATAGGAAATTTCCTTGAGCTTGAGGGCGCCTTCGAGGGCGATGGGGAAGTTGTATCCGCGGCCCAGGAAGAGGGCATCGCCGGCATCCTTGTACTTTTCAGCAATCCGCTTCACGGTATCCGCCCCGGCGAGGATGGCCTCCACTTTTTCCGGCACAGCCTCCAGTTCAAACAGCAGCTGCCGGATGCGCTCTTCGGGAACGGTGCCGGTTTCCTTGGCAATTTTCAGGGCCATCATGGTGAGTACAGCCAGCTGCCCGGTGAAGGCCTTGGTGCTGGCCACCCCGATTTCGGGGCCGGCATGCGTGTAAGCGCCACCGTGACTGGCGCGTGCGATGGACGAACCCACCACATTCACGATGCCGAAGATGATGGCGCCCTGTTCCTTGGCGCGTTCAATGGCCACCAGGGTATCGGCGGTTTCGCCGCTCTGGGAGATGGCGATGATGATATCGCCCTTATTGATCACCGGGTTGCGGTAGCGGAATTCGGAGGCGTACTCCACTTCCACCGGAATGCGGCAGAGTTCTTCAATGATGTATTCCGCCACCAGGCCGGCATGCCAGCTGGTACCACAGGCCACAATCATGATGCGCCGGGCTGAGCGGAAGGCTTCGATATTGCTTTGCACACCGCTCATGCGGATGATACCCTGGGAGGCATCGATGCGGCCGCGGAGACAGTCGTGGATGGTGGTGGGCTGTTCAAAAATTTCCTTGAGCATGAAATGGTCATAGCCGCCTTTTTCAATAGCCGCCAGTTCCATATCCAGCTTGGTGATGAAGGGCGTGATTTTTTCGTTGCCCAGATTTTTCAGGATGAGCTCATCAGGCTTCACGATCGCCAGTTCATAATCATTCACGTACACCACTTCCTTGGTGTATTCGAGCATCGGGGAGGCATCACTGCCCAGAAAATGTTCGCCCTTGCCCACGCCGATCACCAGTGGGCTTCCCTTGCGGGCCGCGATGATGGTTTGGGGATCATCTTCATCAATCAGCAGGATACAATATGCCCCGGTGATGCGCTTGAGGGCAATCCGTACGGCCTCCTCGAGGCTGCACTCGTTGTTTTTGCGGATCTCCTCAATAAAATTGAGCAGCACTTCCGTATCGGTATCGCTGGTGAAGGAGTAGCCCTTTTTCAGCAGGTCTTTTTTGATCTGCGCATAATTCTCAATGATGCCGTTGTGAATCATCGCCAGTTTGCCGCTGGCCGAACGATGCGGATGGGCGTTGCGGTCATTGGGTTCACCATGGGTGGCCCAGCGGGTATGGCCGATGCCGATATGCGAGTGCAGGTCTGCCCCCACCACGGCCTCTTCCAGGTCGGCCACCTTGCCTTTTTTCTTATATACTTTCAGTCCGCCGTTAAGGAGGGCCACGCCCGCGCTGTCGTAACCGCGGTATTCGAGGCGTTTCAACCCTTTAATCACGATCGGGTAGGCTTCCCGGGGACCCGTGTAACCAACAATTCCACACATAATTAGACAATCTGTTTAATACCAATAAGACCTGCCATTTTGATCCATCCCCGTATCCCCGGGCATGTTTTGGCCTGAAATCATTGGTTATCAATAAAAAATCCCGGGCAATGCCCGGATGCCAGCAAAGTAACGAAATAAAGGGTTTACTTGGTATGCGGCCGGCCGGAGAATTGGGCGAGCGCCAGGCCACTGACTGAAACCACCCCGGCGCAAAATACCCGCTGAACGGTATTGCAGCCGGCAGGGCAAACGCTACTTTTAGCCCGCACCGGAGCGGCTGCCGCTCACTGCCTGTGTAGCCGGTTAAACCGCTGCGCATGAATACTAATTCATCATCTAAACCGTTTTACCTCTTCATGGCTGCCCCGTGCAGCCTGAATTTTCAGCATTATGAAGCAACTCACGCTCGTTTTTTGCCTGGCAGCCTCCCTGCAGGCAAAAGCCCAGAAAGTGTATGAACCCGGGCTCACCGACCTGGAGCCGGAGGGCATCGTGAACGTGATTTCCGACATGGCCATTAGTCCGGATAACCGGCTGCTCTGCCTGGCCGGCTATTACAACCGCGCTTACCTGTTCGATGTATCGGAAAAAGGAAAAGCCAAACCGGTTTGGAAAAATACCGATCTCAAGGGCATGCAATCCGGCGCCCGGGTGCAGTTCAGCAGCGATGGGCGCTACATCCTGCTGAAAGGATTTAAAACCACCACGGCCAAAGTACGGCAGGTGATGTTTTCCAAATATCCCAAAGCCTGGCAAAACGATGACGAGGTGGGCGTGCTGGACGCGGCCACCGGCCAGCTGCTGCTGACTGTGCCCGACGCATTCGGCATCAGCATCGCAGGCAATACCGCCTTCGTGAGCTGCAAAGAGGGTTTCAAATGGTTCAGTTTGCCGGAGGGCAAAGAGATCCGTGCCGAGAAAGTGGAGGACAATGAAAACGCCGCCATCAGTCCGGGCGGCCAATACATCGTGGAATGCTGGGATGCCGACAAAGAATCCCTGAAACAGGTGGCCAGTGTGATCCGCCGCAAGGCCGAACTGAAAAATGCTTACCGGGCCAAAAAGCTGCTGGTGATTTATAAGGCAGATAACCTCAGCAAACCGCACGCGGTGAGCAGCGATGAAATTGATGTGGTGACCGATATCCAGTTCGACCCGGAAGAAAAATACGTGTACCTCCAGATGCAGCTGGGCGGCGAAGAGCACAGCAATGAAGCGAATCCCTATGTCTTTCAGCGGGTGAACCTGGCCACGGGTGAAATTGATAAAAATTTCGGCATCAAGGGCAACTACTGCAAAATCGGCCTGAACGGCAAAATCAGCAGTTTGTTCACCAAGGGCGCGATGGCCACCCGGAAAGAGCTGCGCATCCAGGATCCTTCGAATACGGAAGATTATGCCGTGTTTGAAACCAAACTGAAAATGTTCAAGCCCTCCACCCACCTCACCCCTGCAGCCTTCTCTTCCCAGTCCACAACCGCCTATGTGTACTACGAGAAACAGTTGTTTGAATGGGATTACAGCCTCGTGAAGAAATACTATAAAAAATCAGCCGGCGCTTCGGAAGAAGACCTGGCGGCGATGGCCGACTCCCTGCTGGATCAGTACATCAGCGCAGGCAAGCTGGGACAGGAAATAAAAAAATACGGCATCAGCGGTGATTACATCATGGACATCACCATCACCGGGCCCAAAGGCGCCGTGCAAACCGTATTCTGTGAGAGCGATGACAAAACGAACATCAAGATGCAGAATGATCTGAAGGACCTGGTCCGCAAACAGGTATTTGACCTCGGCCTGCCGAAAGACCGGCGCATCAAATTCAGGTACACCTTTCAACTTTAAATAAAACACCATTAAACATCCAGGTATGAAAAAACTGTTATTACCGTTCTTGCTGGTTTTCGCTGCCGTTACGGGATATGCCCAGGAAGAGATGAAAACCATCTGGGAAACCAAACTTGAACACAAGGCTGAGGATAACGAGCTTGATGAAGAAAGCGGCAATATCATCAGCAGCAATGAAAAGGAAATCACCCTGCTGGACGCCAATACCGGCAAAACCAAATGGACCAAATCCTTCAAAGAGCTCAGCGGCGGCCTGCTGAAGAAGGTGGATGAAAGGATCCCGATGTGGGAAGCCAACTGCATCTTCCTCTTCGACCGCAAGGGTGGCCGCGACCAAATGGCCGTGATTGATGTGAACACGGGCAATATGCTGTGGAACACCGACAAGTATGAAGGCATCACCGGCGGTTCGGTGGCCTACCTGCCTGAACTGGGCATGTTTGCCATCGCCAGCAAAAAAGCCTTCCATATGATCAGGGCCAAAACCGGCGAAGAGATCTGGGAAACCCAGGGCTTCAAGGGCGGCCTCGCCACTTACCTCTACTCTGCATCCGACAACACCATCACGGCGCTGAACTACAGCCCCGCGGCTGCGGGTGAAAGCGCACTGGGCGGACTGGGCAAGCTGGCCGCAGGATTTGGCGCGTTCAAGAGCCAGCTCACCAAATTCAGTGTCAAGAACGGTGACATCCTCTGGCAAACCGAAATCAAAGGCGTGGTGGAGAAGGAAATTGCCACCCGGAAAGTGCGGGCCAAAATGAAACTGCTGGGAAACGACAAACTGATGCTGATCATGCAGGGTCTGCAGATGTACGACTTCAAAAACGGCAGCCTGCTCTGGGGCGTTACCCACGATGATGAAGTGATGAAGCAGGTGCGCAGCGGGATTCCCAGTGGTTACCAGGGCTCCAAACTGGTACGCAGCGCCGTTTATGGCGCTGTGGCCGAGCCGCTTTTTGACGGCAACGATGTGTATGTTTTCGACATGCAGAGCAAGAAATCGCAGTACATCAGCAAATATGATGTAAACACCGGCAAACTGATCTGGAAGAGTAAGGAACTGAAAAAACTGACGATTGCCCCCAACCTGTATAAAGTGGGCAACCGCATCATCATCCAGATCGGGGGATGGGCGCAGGTGCAGGGCATCATGGAGCAGAAATCCAGCTACGGCGGCGGCTTCGGTGGCGGTGGCTTCAGCGTCTCCACGTATAAGAAAGTGAAATTCTACAAAGAGTTCAGTCCCTTTGGCGTTGAAGCCCTCGATGCCACCAACGGCGAATCCATCTGGCGCAGCGAACGCTTCTCCAAAGGCGTAACCAATGCCTTTGTGCACAACAACCAGCTGATTGTTGCCAGCGGCAAGGAACTGTACAACCTCAACCCCGACAATGGCAATGAAAAATATGAGATCAGCGTAAAGGATGATGACATCAAGCAAACGGAACAAATCTTCCAGCTCGGTGAAGATGCCATCATCGTATGCACCAAGGGGGTGAGCAGCCATAAGATTGCCGATGGCGCCAAAAACTGGGCCGTGCGCACCAAGAAGGGCGACCTCACCACCGTAAACAACGGCATGGCCTTTTATGCCACTGAAAAAAGCGACCAGGTGGTGATTGACCTGTCTACCGGCAAATACACCACCTATGATGCCCGCAAGGGTGCCGATACGGAAATTTATGAAGACGGTCAGTACATGATTGTATTTGAGAAAGACCGGGTAACGAAGGTGAAAACCAAATAAGCTTTCAGGCAACTACATGAATACGGGCTGCATCCTCCGGGATGCGGCCCATTTTTTTCAGGAGCCTTATCCGGATGAAGCCCTTTTGATTTTCAATTTGCCGAAGCGATTCTTCACCTCATCGATGGCTTTGTACAGGGCTGATTTGCGTTCCTTGTCATCAAACAGGTCGGTTTGCAGCCCTTCATTCGTGAGTTCACTCAGGCGCACGCCGAGGAGGCGAACCGGCTGCCCTTTGCGCCAGAGCTGTTCAAAAAGCTGCCGCACCACCGGGATGATTTCATCGTCGGAGCAGGTATACGGCACCGTGGTTTGCCGCGATACCGTTTCAAAATCCGGGTAGCGGATCTTCACCGCCACACAGCCGGCCAGCTTTTCGTCCTGCCGCAGTTCAAAGGCGATTTTTTCCGTGAGCCTTACCAGCTCCCGCTGCAGAAAATCCGGATCGCTTTTGTTTTCCTCAAAAGTATGTTCGGAAGAAACCGATTTGGCCTCATGCCAGGGCTGTACCGGACTGTGGTGAATGCCCTGGCTCTTCTGCCAGAGATCCGAACCCCATTTGCCGAGGCGTTCCTCCAGTTCCTCAACCGGGCGCCGGCTCACGTCGCCGATGGTGACGATGCCCATGGATTGCAGCACCGCATGGGTATGCTCCCCCACCCCCGGTATTTTATCCACCGTTAAAGGATCCAAAAAGGCCTTTTCCATCCCGAACGGAATTTGCAGGTATCCGTTGGGTTTAGCTTCATTGGTGGCGATTTTGGCCATCATTTTATTGGACGACAAACCGAAGGATATGGGCAGCCCGGTTTCTTCCATGATCTGCCGGCGCAGTTCCACCGTCCATTGCAGGGGATTGAAAAACCGGTCCATGCCGGTGAGGTCGAGGTAAAATTCATCGATGGAAGCCTTTTCAAACAGGGGAGCCCGGGCCGCGATGATCTGGGTGACCCAGCGGGAGTAACGGCTGTATTCACCGCGGGAACCGCTGAGGGCAATGGCCTGCGGACAGAGTTGCCTGGCCTGACGGGAAGGCATACCCGAATGGATACCATACCTGCGGGCTTCGTAACTCGCGGCAGACACCACCCCCCGGTCGTGCCCGCCCACATAAACAGGCTTGCCCTTCAGGGAAGGGTTGTTGAGGATTTCGACCGAAACGAAGAATGAGTCGAGATCAAAATGGGCTACGATGCGCTGTACAGGCGGGTTCACTGGTTAAAACTACGGATTCAGCGGTAGATATCCAGCAGGCCATCGGGCAGTTCCACATGTACTTTTTTGTGGCGGCGGTCAATCTTTTTCAGGGAATCTTCATGCAGGGGAATCAGGGCTTCGCGGCCGTTGAGCAGGATGGAACAGAGCACCTGGTGAGGCTGCTCAATCACTTCCCGGATCAGGCCCAGTTCTTTTCCCTCCTGCACCAGGGTAAAGCCCAGCAGTGAAATGGGCGCCGATTTGCCGGCGAACTGCTGAAAATCAGCTTCGGTGATCCACACCTCCCGCGGGGTGAGCGGGCGGGCTGCCTCTTTGCTCTGCACCCCTTCCAGGCGGATATATATTTCGGTGTCGCTCTTGATCCGCGTTTGTTCGATGAACCAGGGCAGGAAACGGCCGGGGCTTTCTTCCAGGAATAGCTGTTCCAGCCCCTTCAGTGAGGTTTTCTTTCCCAGGCTGTGCTGCAGAACCAGGTCGCCCTGCAGGCCATGGGTGGCCGCCAGCCGGCCGATTTTAAAATATTCGCTCATGCGCTGGACTGCAATTTACTGCAGCGGGGGGCAAATGGGGTAAAAAAAAGCAACCCCATCAGAGATTGCTTAACACGTTCCGCAACAGGATGAAATTATTCTTCTGTTTTGGTTTCTTCGGCAGCAGGTGCTTCAGAGGCTTCAGGAGCTTCAGGTGCCGGTGCAACTTCCACTTTCTTTACGACGGGCTGGTTGCGGGCATCTTTCCTGGCTTTCTTATGAGCAGCCTGACGCTTGGCTACGTGTGCATCATGCTCGGCCATCCATGCGGTGAATTTCTGCATGGCAACGGTTTCATCAAACAGACCCAGGCTAACCCCGCGAAGCAGGTGCTTCAGATAGAGTACACCTTTGAAAGAAAGAATCCGGCGAACAGTGTCGGTAGGCTGTGCTCCTTTGTGGAGCCAGTCCAGGGCCTTCTGGCGGTCGATCTGGATCGTGGCAGGAACCGTCAGGGGGTTGTAGGTACCGAGTTTCTGAATGAATTTACCGTCGCGGGGACTTCTTGCATCTGCTACAACGATGAAGTAAAAAGGCCTTTTCTTGGAGCCATGACGTTGCAGTCTCATTTTAACAGCCATAAAAAATAGACATTTTTTTGGGTGGTGAACAAATATTGTTTTAAATCTCCCTGAACAGGGACGGCGAAGATAAAGCGCGGATGAACAAAATCCAAATATTTGTAAGCTGAAAACCCTGTTTCAGGGGAAAATGTTTGAACAGGGACCCGAATGTAATAGAAAGAACGACAATCAATTACGACATGCTGTCGGTAAGCCCCTCCACCAGCCGACCCGGAAAGGGAGGGGGTAAAACGGGTGAAACGGTATGGGTGCAAAACGTTTGAAAGGTTGGTTCAGGTGGGGAGTTTAAGGTTTAAAGTTTTAGGTTTAAAGTGGGTATCCCCCTGAATATTGAATATTTCCCTGTTCCTCATACCCTGTTCCCCGTTCATCATTCCTTGTTCATCATTCCTTGTTCCCCTGTTCCCCATCATCTTCTCCCCATCCCCGGCATCCGGCCCATGGGCATCTTATTCATCATTTTCATCATGCTTTTCATCTGGTCGAACTGTTTCAGGAACTGGTTCAGTTCGGCGATGTCTTTGCCACTGCCTTTGGCGATGCGCTGTTTGCGGGAGGGATTGATGATATCGGGGTTGCGGCGTTCCTCGAGGGTCATGGAGTTGATCATGGCTTCAATACCCTTGAAGGCATCATCATTGATGTCTAAATCCTTCACCTGCTTGCCCACCCCGGGAATCATCCCCAGCAGGTCTTTCAGGTTACCCATTTTACGGATCTGCTGCAGCTGGGTCTTGAAATCCTCGAAATCGAACTGATTCTTGCGGATTTTCTTTTCCAGTTTGCGGGCTTCTTCCTCATCAAACTGTTCCTGGGCTTTTTCCACCAGGCTCACGATATCGCCCATCCCCAGGATGCGCTGGGCCATCCTTTCGGGGTAAAACACATCCAGCGTCTCCATTTTTTCGCCGCTGCTGCTGAACTTGATGGGCTTGTGTACGGTATAGCTGATGGAAAGGGCAGCACCACCGCGGGTGTCGCCATCGAGTTTGGTGAGCACCACCCCGCTGAAATCGAGGCGTTCGTTAAAGGCGGCGGCTGTGTTCACGGCATCCTGACCGGTCATGCTGTCCACCACAAAGAGGATCTCCTGCGGCTGCACTGCATTTTTGATATTGGCCACTTCGTTCATCATGGCCTCATCCACGGCCAGGCGGCCCGCCGTATCGATGATGATCACATTCTTGTTTTTGGAGCGGGCCACCCCGATTGCCGCCTGGGCGATGGCCACCGCATCCTTGTTGTCGCGGTCGGCAAATACCTCCACCCCGATCTGGCCGCCCAGCACTTCCAGCTGGTCGATGGCCGCGGGGCGGTAGATATCGGCGGCCACCAGCAGGGGCGATTTGCCTTTTTTGGTTTTCAGGAAATGAGCCAGTTTTCCGCTGAAGGTGGTTTTACCACTTCCCTGCAAACCTGCCACCAGAATGATGGCCGGATTGCCGGTGATGTTGAAATCGCTGACCTGCCCGCCCATGAGCTCGGTAAGCTCATCCTGCACAATCTTCACCATCTGCTGGCCCGGATTCACGGCCAGCAGCACTTTGGAGCCGATGGCCTTCTCCTTCACCTTGTCGGTAAACTCCTTGGCGATTTTATAGTTCACATCCGCATCCACCAGGGCCCGGCGGATGTCTTTGACCGTATTGGCAATATTGAGTTCGGATATCCGGCCTTCCCCTTTAAGGTGTTTAAAGGCGCTTTCCAGTTTTTCACTGAGTGAATTGAACACGTGGCAATGGTTTTAAGACTGAACAAACAGGTTGGCATCATCCGCCCAGCCCCTGCACCCTCCCTGCTGCGCGCAAAAGCCGGCAGGCATGGCAGGTAATGCTGCTGAACGATGATACGACCCTTTAAAAGGAGGGCAAAGGTATAAAATATCAGGCACCCAGGTACGTGCGGAGCAACTTGCAGCGGGATACGGCCCGGAGTTTGGTGATGGCTTTGTCTTTGATCTGCCGCACCCGCTCCCGGGTGAGGTTATAGCGTTCACCGATATCTTCGAGGCTGAGGGCATGATCGACCCCGATCCCGAAAAAATACCGGATCACTTCTTTCTGTCTTTCGGTGAGGGTGCTGAGCGAGCGGTTGATTTCTTCCGCCAGTGAGTCATTGAACACCAGCTGGGTATCGGTGGCTTCGGCATTGGGATTTTCGAGCACATCAATCAGGGTGCCTTCCTCCCCTTCGGCAAAGGGCTGGTCCATGCTCACATGGCGGGCCGAGGCGCCCAGGGTAGCGGCCACTTCCTCGGTATCCACCTCCAGGAACTGGGCAATTTCATCCGGCGTGGGTTCCCGTTCGTATTCCTGTTCCAGCTGGGAGTAGGCTTTGCTGATGCGGTTGGTGAGGCCCACTTTGTTAAGGGGAAGGCGCACAATGCGCGACTGTTCGGCGAGGGCCTGCAGGATGCTCTGCCGGATCCACCACACTGCGTAGGAGATGAATTTGAAACCGCGGGTTTCATCAAAACGCCGGGCGGCCTTGATCAGGCCCACATTGCCCTCGTTGATGAGATCGGCCAGCGTTAATCCCTGGTTCTGGTACTGCTTGGCCACCGACACCACAAATCGAAGATTGGCCTTGGTGAGTCGTTCCAGGGCAGCTTCATCACCCTGCTTGATCCGGATGGCCAGTTTCACTTCTTCCTCCGGACTGATCAGTTCCACTTTGCCGATTTCCTGCAGGTACTTCTCCAAACTCTGGCTCTCGCGGTTGGTAATCGACTTCGTGATTTTCAGCTGTCGCATACTCATAAGCCTTTTGGGTTTTACAGGTTTACAATGATCTGTTTCGGGCAAAAGGGCAGGCGGGTGCGGAAAACCAGTACTAAATTTACAGATATTCTCATCCCCAAAAAATTTTTTATTCGGGCCGGGCGGCGCGGCCAGGGGCGGGCATTGCCACCGTTGGCTTTTTAATCCAAATTTGTCTGTTAAAATATTTTGCCGCCGCGTTATATTTCCTATTATTGCACCATTGAGTACTGATGTTACCCGATTAATTATTAGGGATGAGTAAGAAAGTTTTATATACCCTGGAATATCCCGTACGGTGTTCACCACGCATCTTGTATGAATTTCTGAGTACCCCGGCCGGTCTGCAGGAATGGTTTGCCGATAAGGTGGATGAGCGTGACGGCATTTTCAGTTTTTCGTGGAATGGCAATACCGATAAGGCGCAGCTGATCGAGAGTGAAGAAGATAAATTCGTTCGCTTTCACTGGCTGCATGCCCATAAGGACGAATACTTCGAATTCTGTATTGATAAGTCGGAAGTCACCAACCAAACCATCCTCGTCATCAAAGATTTTGCCGATAAAAAAGAAGTGAAAGACCAGAGTCAACTCTGGGAATACCAGGTAAAAGACCTGTTTCACCGGCTTGGCGCCTGATTGTTCTTCAGCAAATCCAGCAAATCCTGTGCAGTCCGCAGGATAAAATCCTGTGCCGCATCCCACCCGCTCAATGGCCAGGGACGGGCAAGCCGGATAAAATTCATCTCCTCCCGTTTTTCCTGCCCCGTCATCCAATCCCCCAGGGGAATCAGATTACCCGGTTCAAAAGCATGCTCCCATGGCTCGTGGTGCACACACATCCAGTAGCCTTTTTCCGCCAGGGCATTACCCTGTTCCCGGAGCGCCGCCTCCAGTGCCGGCTGCCAGCAGCCCGACACCTGCAGGCTCACACTGAACCCCTGCCCCCACCAGAAAAAAGTGCGGATGGCCAGGGTATCTGTTTTGCTGAATACGCGGGGATAATCCAGCATCACCCAGGGCAGCTGCCGGTAGTTTTCGCCCCGGGAAATTTTGGGGGTGGAGCTCCGGGCCGCCTCAGGCAAGGCAGTTTGTGCAGCAACCCGCTGCTGCAGGATCTCCGCCGTTTGGCCGAAGAGGGCATGCACTTTCTCAATGATCCGGTGTTTCGTTAAAATCCAGCCGGTGTTCATCACCAGTTCCTGTTCCTCCGGTGAAAGGGTTATTTTTGCCGAAGCGCTCATATGCAACAAGATAGTCAATCCTTTCAAAACGCTTCCGGCCAGGCATGATTAAAAAACTGGACAAACTCGTGCTGCGGGCGTTTATCGGTCCGTTCGTTGTTACCTTCTTCATCGCGTTTTTTGTGCTGATGATGCAGAGTCTCTGGAAGTACATCGACGACCTCGTGGGCAAGGACCTCGACCTCATTACCATCCTGCAGTTTCTCTGGTATGCCAGCGCTTCACTCCTCATCCTCGCCATCCCCATCGCCATCCTGATCTCCTCCATCATGACCTTCGGGAACCTGGGCGAGAGTTTTGAGCTGGTGGCCATCAAATCCTCGGGCATCTCGCTGATCCGTTTCATGCGGCCCCTGATCGTGCTCACCGCCGGGCTTTGCCTGGTGAGTTTCTTCTTTGCCAACAACGTGATCCCGGTGGCCAACCTGCAGTTCAAGACCCTGTACTACGACATCTATTACAAGAAGCCCGCCCTGGAACTCCGTGAAGGCCGTTTCTATACCCAGATCAACGGCTTTGCCATCAAGGTGGGCAAAAAAGAAGCGGACCAGAAAACCATCCGCAATGTGGTGATCTATGAACAGCAGGGGATGCTGCAGGACAACTGCATTGTGGCCGAGGATGGCGAGATGGGCATCTCTCCCGACAAGCGCTACCTGGAGTTCAGGCTGCGCAACGGCTACCGTTACCAGGAACGGGGCACCCCGGGGGATACCAGCACCGAATTTGTGCAACTGGGATTTAAGGAATACAAGAAACTGTTTGATGTGTCGTCGCTGCAGTTGCGGAAAACCTCCGACACTGTATTCCGCAACGACGCCAAAATGCTGAGCCTGCGCCAGCTGGGCCGCAACATCGACTCCCTGAAAAGACTGGAAGACAGCATTGAACGCAGGCTGCACACAGAATCGCATATTTATTTCCGCACCGCGAAGCTGCCCGACAGCGCCTGGAAGCAGGTACCGGTTGCCCGCAGCCGCTTCAGCCGTTTCAGCGAGGTGCTGCCCGATTCGGCCCGGATGACGGTGTTCAACCAGGCCATCGCCAAAGTGGGCTCCCTGAAAACAGTGTTCAATTTTACGGGAGACGAACTCATCCGGAAACAACAGGATGAGCGGGAGGGGTACATCGAACAGCACCGCAAATTCTCCTTCTCCCTGGCCTGCCTGGTGCTGTTTTTCATTGGCGCTCCGCTCGGTTCCATCATCCGCAAGGGCGGCCTGGGTATGCCCCTGGTGGTGGCCATCATCTTCTTCATTCTCTTCCACCTCCTGAATATTTTTGGCGAAAAATTTGCAAAGGAGGGCATCACCTCCGTATTTTTCGGCATGTGGATGGCCGTGATTGTGCTGATCCCGGTTGGCGCTTTCCTCACCTACAAGGCCATGCACGATTCGCAACTGTTCAATAAGGAATTCTATTACCGGTTGCTGAAGCCGCTGAAGAAGAAAAAAACGGAAACAGAAACAGTTTAGCGGCTCCGGGGATGACTGACAACCGGGTAACATTAAAACCCACTACGATGAAAAAAATTTCCCGCAAAGATTTCATCCGCCACTCCGGCACCCTGGCCGCCGGCGCGATGGTAAGTTCCAAAGCCCTGACGGCCCTGGTGAGCCAACCAGCACAACCGGGAAGCGGCTTTGTGCAGCAGCCCCTGCCCTATGCCTACAATGCCCTGGAGCCAGCCATCGACGCGATGACCATGGAAATCCATTACAGCCGGCACGCGGCCGCCTACTGCAAAAACCTGAACGAAGCGGCAAAAGCAGAGGGCATCGATGTTGCGCAACCGCTGGAAGATGTATTGCGTAAAGTATCGGCGTACAGCACCAAGGTGCGGAACAACGGCGGCGGACATTACAACCACGAACTGTTCTGGCAGCTGCTCAGCCCCCAGCCCCGCACCGCTGCCCCTGCCCTGCAGGAGGCGCTCAACCGCCGGTTTGGCTCAGAAGAGGCCTTCCGCAAACAATTTGCCGACGCCGCCAAAAACCGTTTTGGCAGTGGCTGGGCCTGGCTGGTGCTTACGGCAGACGGACAGCTGGCCATTGGCTCCACCCCCAACCAGGACAATCCCCTGATGGATATTTCAGACCTGAAGGGCACTCCCCTCCTCGCACTGGATGTATGGGAACACGCCTATTACCTCAAATACCAGAACCGGCGCGCCGATTACATTGATCAGTTCTGGAGCCTCGTCAACTGGGAAAAAGTATCCTCCCTTTATGCCGCTGCGGTAAAGTGATCCTGCCGGGCAGGATTGCAGAAGGGGCTGCCTGAAATAGACTCAGCCTTTGCAGTAGAGGCGGTTTTCAAGGGGGCCACAACTAAAGCAAAGGCTGATAAATTGGCAATCAATCTGGGACAAATTTAAAGGAGCCCCGGGATGATTTCCAAAAATTTTCAGCCATTTTCACATTTCATTCAGGATTGCTTTTTTTTATCCGCATCGGAGGCAAAATCTGTAATTTTAGCCGCTTCAACCGAGCATCCCCTCACCTCTTAAAACCTTGATCATGCAAGTTTGGAAAGCGTACCAGGAAGAGCACAAAGAACGTTTCCTGGAAGAATTACTGGAACTGCTGCGCATACCCAGCATCAGTGCCAAAAGCGAACACAAAGCCGATATGCAGCGTTGTGCCGAAGCCATGAAACAGCGGCTGCTGGAAGCCGGCGCCGACAAAGCCGAAATCTATCCCACCGATGGTCACCCGCTCGTGTATGCGGAAAAAATCATCGACCCCGCCCTGCCCACCGTACTCGTGTACGGCCACTATGACGTGCAGCCCCCGGATCCGCTGGAACTCTGGAAGAGCGGTCCGTTTGAGCCGGAGATCCGCGACGGTAAAATTTATGCCCGCGGCAGCTGCGACGACAAAGGCCAGGTGTACATGCACATCAAGGCCCTGGAAACCCTGGTGAAAACCGGCACCCTGCAGAACAACATCAAATTCTGCATCGAGGGCGAGGAAGAAGTGGGCTCTCCCAACTTGGGCAAATTTGTGGCCAGCCACAAAGACCTGCTGAAAGCCGACTGCATCCTCATCAGCGACAGCGCCATGATCAGCATGGAACATCCCAGCATTGATATTGGTGTACGCGGACTGAGTTACATTGAAGTGGAAGTAACGGGCCCGAACCGCGACCTGCACAGCGGGGTGTACGGAGGCGCAGTGGCCAATCCCATCACCATCCTGGCCAAAATGATTGCCAGCTGCCATGATGAGAACAACCACATCACCATTCCCGGATTTTATGACGATGTGCTGGAAGCCACTCCCGAAGAAAGGAAGATGATGGCGGAAGCGCCTTACGACGAACAGGAATATAAAGACGACCTCGGGGTACGTGAACTCTGGGGCGAGAAAGGCTTCAGTACCAATGAGCGCACCGGTATCCGGCCTACCCTGGAACTGAACGGCATCTGGGGCGGCTACCAGGGAGAAGGCGCCAAAACCGTGTTGCCCGGCAAAGCCACCGCCAAGATTTCTGCCCGGCTGGTGCCCAATCAGTCATCGGAAAAAATCACCGCCCTGCTGCTCGATCATTTCCGGAAAATTGCGCCCCCCTGTGTAACGGTCAATGCTTTTGAACACCATGGCGGCGAACCCTATATGACGCCGATTGACAGCAAAGCCTACCAGGCAGCTGCCAGGGCCATGGAAACCACTTTTGGCAAAAAGCCCATCCCGGTAAGAGGCGGCGGCAGCATTCCCATCTGCGCCTTGTTTGAAAAAGAACTGGGGATCAAGATTGTGTTCATGGGTTTTGGCCTGGACAGCGACAACCTGCACAGTCCCAACGAAAAATTCAACCTGGAGAACTTTTACAAAGGCATCGAAACCATTCCCTATTTCCACCATTATTTCACGGAAAGCAAATAACGGAAAGGGATATCCGCATGAAAAAAGGCTGCCCGGGCAGCCTTTTTTCATGCGGCGGGGTGGAAAGAGATCCGTCTGCAGTGCTTAATTTTGCGGAATGGAAAAGGAGAAGCTGCGGATCGATAAGTATCTCTGGGCCATCCGCCTGTTCAAAACCCGGAGCCAGGCAGCCGATGCCTGCGACAAGGGCCGGGTAAAGCTGAACGGCGATGCGGTGAAAGCAGCCCGCTCCGTACTGGTGGGGGATGAATACGAGGTAAAGACCGAAGCCCGCCGCTGGCGCATAAGGGTGACAGCCCTGCTGGACCACCGGGTGCAGTACAGTGAAGCGGTAAAGCACTACAGCGACATCACGCCGCCGGAGGAACTGGAAAGATTGCAGTTTCAGGCCGCGGCTTTTCATACGGGCAAACGGCTCAGCAAAATCGGACGGCCCACGAAGAAAGACAAACGCGACCTGGACGAATTCTTGGGCCAGTAAGGGCACCGGAACTTACCGGCAGCATGCCGTGGCTGGAAGCCAGGCAGCGAAGTTTCACAGACGAATCACTCTCACATGAAAATCGATATCATCAGCGTGGTGCCGGCCCTCCTGGAAGGCCCGTTTTCACACTCCATCCTGAAAAGAGCCCAGGAGCGCGGACTGCTGGAGGTAAAAGTGCACAACCTCCGCGATTACACCAGCTATGCCCGGGCACAGGTTGACGACTATCCCTTTGGCGGGGGCGCCGGGATGGTGCTGATGCCCGAACCCCTGGTGAACGCCATCGAAAGCCTGAGCCGGGAAACCCCGTACGACGAAGTGATCTTCCTCACGCCGGATGGAGAAACCTTCAACCAGCCGATGGCCAACCGGCTTTCGCTGAAACAGCGGCTGCTGCTGATCTGCGGCCACTACAAGGGCATCGACCAGCGGGTGCGGGATCATTTTGTTACCCGCGAAATTTCCATCGGCGATTATGTGCTCAGCGGCGGCGAACTGGCGGCGGCCGTAGTAGTGGATGCCCTGGGGCGGCTTATTCCCGGCGTGCTTAATGATGAAACCTCAGCGCTGACCGATTCGTTCCAGGACAACCTGCTCTCACCCCCTGTATACACGCGGCCCGAAGTATTCCGCGACTGGCGGGTGCCCGAGGTGCTGCTCAGCGGCAACCATGCCCGCATCGATGCCTGGCGCGAAGAGCAGGCTCTGCAGCGCACCCGCGAACGGCGGCCCGATTTACTGGACAGGTGAGCTGCCTTTTTTTAAAAAATTTTGGATACAAATGCTGCGCGTATTATCTTTGCCGTCCTTTAACGGGAATGCCGCGTTGGTCAAGGGGTTAAGACGCCTCCCTTTCACGGAGGAATCACGGGTTCGAATCCCGTACGTGGTACAAAACCTTTCTGACGAAAGGTTTTTTTATGGGCTGTATGGAACGCCGGAAAATGCCGGTATATTTGCAGCCGGTTACGGGATGTAGCGCAGCCCGGTAGCGCACTACGTTCGGGACGTAGGGGCCGCTGGTTCGAATCCAGTCATCCCGACCACAGCACTGATGCCCCTGGCGAAAGCCAGGGGTTTTCTGTTTGGCTGTGTTGCAAGCTTTGCTTGCATAAGCAGACAAGCAGAAAACCCCAGCCGGCCTCAGCCGGCGAAGGGGCATCAGCGCTGTGGTAACGCCCCCAAAGGATCAGCGAAGC
>JAYRPG010000005.1:0-1552 GCA_041911275.1 Ferruginibacter sp.
GCTCGGGCCGGAAGAAGGATTTGGCCTCGTTGAAGGTGCGGATGCCGCGGTTCACGAGCAGCTTGCAGATCACAGGATTCACTTTCAGTTGTTCCTGCAACGCCGATACAGCAGCAGGATCAGGCTCCTGCAGGTTCCATCTTTTTGTCATAAGGGTTAATTGAGACCCTAATTTAATACTTTCTGTCGGTGGTATAGCGCACCAGTTCTTCCAGAGCATTCCTTACTTCGCCGGAAGGAAATTCGTGCAGGATGGCCAGGGCAGCATCCCGGTATTCCAGCATTCTTTCGGTGGCATAGGCGATGCCGCCGGCCTGCTGCACTTCCCCGATGATGTGCCGGATGCTTTCGGGCTTTTTGTTTTCGTTCTTCAGCAGGTAAATCAGTTCCCTTTTTTGGGAGGCGGTGGCATGGTTCAGGGTGTAAATCAGCGGCAGGGTGAGCTTTTTTTCACGGATATCATTGCCCGTGGGCTTGCCCACATCGGCGGTGCCATAGTCAAAGAGGTCGTCCTTGATCTGGAAGGCGATACCCACTTTTTCACCGAACATTTTCATGCGGTTGCAGGTATCCTGGCTTTTGCTGGTGCTCCAGGCGCCCACGCCGCAGGCGGCGGAGAGCAGCGATGCGGTTTTATTCCGGATGATTTCAAAGTAAACGTCTTCCCTTAGGTTGAGGTTTCTGGATTTTTCGATCTGCAGCAGTTCCCCCTCACTCATCTGTTTCACGGCGTCGGACAGGATGTGCAGGTGCTCAAAATCATCGTGCCCGGTGGCCAGCAGCAAACCCTTGGAAAGCAGGTAATCTCCTACGAGTACCGCAATTTTGTTTTTCCAAACGGCATTGATGGAGAAAAAGCCGCGTCGCTCCATCGATTCATCCACCACGTCGTCGTGCACCAGGGTGGCGGTATGCAGCAGCTCAACCAGTGCAGCCGCCCGGTAAGTGCTTTCCTGCACGGGGCCCTGCAGCTTGGCGCTCAGGAATACAAACATGGGGCGGAGCTGCTTGCCTTTGCGGCGGATGATGTAGTGCATGATGCGGTCGAGCAGCGGGGCCTGGCTTTTCACCGATTCCGTGAATTTCTTTTCGAAAATACCCAGTTCTTCGCCTATGATATTGGTCACAAATTTCATCCCGGTAAAAGTTGCAATTTAACCCGCTGCGTTTGAAAACGGGGGATTAATTTTATGCGTACAGCCATGGTGGTGATAATATTTCTGAAACCGTGCAGCAAAGCCCGCTCCGGCGCTGTCTATAAGTGATTAAAATATAAGGAAATAAAACGGAAAATCCGCCAAATAAATACTAAAAAAATTTGGTTTTTAATTCTCAAGTGATATTTTTGCATGTAAACAACCTGTAATTTCAGAAATTAAACAATAATCATTTATGGCAAGCAAAAAGTACACATTACTGTTAGGGGTCATTACCCTAATGACATCTGCGGCCTTTGCCCAGACCAATGCTGGTTCTGGCTCAGGTTACAGTGTCTTCGACTCTTCTGTAATCCCCGCCAAGCGGCTGCCTCAGCAGAATGAGTTCTGGAACA
>JAYRPG010000006.1:0-1161 GCA_041911275.1 Ferruginibacter sp.
CCCGCGACCTGCTGGCCTGGCAGGCTGAGAACGACCGCACGGTGGACAGGCACTATCTGCAGGGGATATTCCGCCTGCAGGGAGATAACCTGGTGGAAGAATTTGACCGATTCCTAGCAGATCTGCGTCCTGTTGTGGATCAGATGTATGCCGAGCACCTGCTGCGCCCGCTGGAGAGCGGCTGCTTTGAACTTACGGAGATTCCAGACGCGGTCCTGGCGGAAATTTTTACCCTGCCGCGGCTGAATACCATATTTCTCCTGGTCCTGCGCGGGCTGGACTGGACTACAGACAAAGCCACAGCCCTCGCACAGGATCTGCGCCCGGTGATCCCGACCGTGACGGAAACCGTCGAAGCCGGCACGCTTCGCCTCGAGATCCGCATTGACGGCCAGCATCCCGGCGAGCGTCCGGGGGCCTGGTACAATACACCCCGTCTGCACCTGCTCATCACCGGCCAGGATTTTGTGGTGCCGTACGGCTGGGAAGTATTCTCTGAACTGCTGGGCCTGTTCACGCTTTATGCCCGTCATCCTGAAGCTCTGGCACACGGCCATCAGGGCGAGCATGTAATGCTCTCACCCCCCGGACACGTATCAAAAGAGGGATTCTTCGGTATCGACGGACTACGGATTTTTATGCCGGCGGAGGCCTTTGAGACGCTGGTCCGTGAGCTCACCATAGGATGTGCTCAAGGCTCGCTGGCGGAGGCCCTGACTGGGCTACGCGGCCTTTACGGAGATGTCTGACATGGTGAGTTTTACCTTACTGGAAAATGCGCTGGACTCTGTAGAGATAGGACTAGAATATTTCAGAAAATCCCGGGAAAGCCAGAACCGACGTGATTACAAACAATGCCTGCTTAATCTCTTCCAAGCAGCAGAGTTGTTGCTGAAGGCAGCCGTTTCGCGTCAGGATGCTGGAAGGATTTTCACGCAAAAATCCTTGAAAAAGCATTGTAAGGATCCTGCATGTCCCACAGAAAGTGAGCTGCACCGATGCCAGTCTGTGAAGATTAGCGAATTATGTGAACTTATAAAAACTCATCACCGGAGTGAATTTTCGGATCATGGGCTACAGTTGATGAGAGCTGTAGCACAGATGAGAAATAATCTTCAGCATTTTGCGCTGGAAATCAGCCCACAAAGCCTGGCGATGCAG
>JAYRPG010000007.1:0-14045 GCA_041911275.1 Ferruginibacter sp.
CATGTGCAATACCGTTGCCGGTAAACAGATCGGTGAACCAATTGCCCATAAAACAGATTTTAAACAACAGGGCTGTATCCATTCAACCTTACCCCTCCGTGTAACCGGTTAACCATTTGAGGATGGCGGAAGCGGAAGAGGGTGGCATGGTTAAGCAGGGATACAGCCCTGGCTGTTGTAAACGATAACAAAAAACAGGCAAGCCATCATCGCGGATCAGTGCAGTTCCGGCTCCAGCTCCCATTTTTCGGGTGAGCGCCAGAGTGAGGAAAGCAACAGTTCACGCATGAAGAGGAATTCCTTGGGCAGTTTGTCGTACATTCTCTCAAACAGCTCTTCGTGGGAAAGCAGCTCTTTCTTGCCGGGCTCCCGCTCCACATTCATCAGGCGGGCAAAGTCTTCCCGGCTGAAGTTATCCAGGCCCGTCCAGTCAATGTCTTCGTAACGGGGCATCCAGCCAATCGGACTTTCCACCGAAGAAGCGGCACCGCGGATTCTTTTGATGATCCATTGCAGCACGCGGATATTGTCGCCGAAGCCGGGCCAGAGGAACTGACCGTTTTCATCCTTGGTGAACCAGTTCACCCCGAAAATGCGCGGGGCATTGGGCAGGTTGCGGCCAAACTGCAGCCAGTGGTTCACATAATCCCCGATATGGTACCCTATGAAGGGCAGCATGGCGAAGGGATCGCGGCGCACCTTGCCGATTTCCCCGAAGGCGGCGGCAGTCATTTCACTGCCCATGGTGGTGGCCAGGTAAACCCCAAAGTTCCAGTTGAATGACTGGTACACCAGGGGCACGCCAGAACTGCGGCGGCCGCCAAAGATGAAGCCGTCGATCTGAACGCCGCCGGGATCATCCCATTTGGCGTCAATGGCCGGGTTTTGTTCAGCGGGTGCGGTAAAACGGGAGTTGGGGTGAGCCGCCGGTTTGCCGGAAGCGGGGTCATAGGGTTGTCCGTGCCAGTCGGTGAGGCCCTCGGGCACTTCCTTGGTCAATCCTTCCCACCATACATCCTTATCGGCCGTGAGGGCCACATTGGTGAAGATGGTATTGGCCCGGATGCTCTCCATGGCATTGGGATTGGTTTTGTAGTTGGTACCGGGGGCTACGCCAAAGTAACCGGCTTCGGGGTTGATGGCAAAGAGATGACCGTCCTTACCCTTATGGATCCAGGCGATATCATCCCCCACGGTGGTGATTTTCCAGCCTTCAAAATGTTTCGGCGGGATCAGCATCGCAAAGTTGGTTTTGCCGCAGGCACTGGGGAAGGCCGCCGCTACATAATTTTTCTGCTTGTCGGGCGATTCCACGCCCATGATCAGCATGTGCTCGGCAAGCCAGCCCTCTTCGCGGCCCATCACGGAAGCGATGCGGAGGGCAAAACATTTTTTACCCAGCAGGGCATTGCCGCCATAACCGGAGCCGTAAGAGATGATGGAGCGTTCTTCGGGGAAGTGACAGATGTATTTCACATCCGGGTTGCAGGGCCAGGTGCGTTCGGGCTTGCCTTTTACGATGGGGTCGCCCACGGTATGCACGCATCTTACAAAGTCTTTTTTGAGGTAGGGGAGTACATTTTCCCCGATGCGGGTCATGATCCGCATATTGATCACCACATATTCAGAATCGGTGATTTCCACGCCATAACGGGCATACGGAGAACCCAGCGGGCCCATGCAGAAGGGGATAACATACATGGTGCGGCCCTGCATGCAGCCTTCCAGGTAACGGTTCAGGGTGCTTTTCATTTCTGCAGGTTCCATCCAGTTGTTGGTGGGGCCGGCATCTTCCTTGCGGCGGCTGCAGATATAAGTGCGGTCTTCCACCCGGGCCACATCACTGGGATCGCTGAAACAGGCAAAACTGTTGGGGCGTTTCTCAGGGTTGAGCGGAATAAAGGTGCCCTTTCTGACCAGGTATTGACAAAGACCGTCGTATTCCTTCTGGGAGCCGTCTACCCAATGAATGGAAGCGGGCTGCATCAGGGAGGCGTTTTGTTCCACCCATTGCAGGAGGTCGTCCTTTACTGTAATGTTGTTCAGGATGAAAGTGTTGGTTTGCTGTAGCATGTTGTTCGTTTTTGTAGTTGGTTCAATCTTGCATGACAAAACTATTGCAGCGCGGCATAGCGCAGCCTGTCACGCATCATTTTGGATTATGATTTTGGTTAGCGTACTTTTTACACATTAAATTTTTAAAATACATGAATCACAAATTGTTATAAGCGATCTTAAAACTGAAAATACGGCAAATTCCGGAATAAAGTGCGGTTGTGGAAGAAAGGACGGCAGATGTATGGCTGAACATTGATGGTGCACAATCCAGGTATTGACCCCGGTCATTGCAACCGGGCTTTTGCCGGAGTAATTTCAATCTGCAATTGATCTTCAACCATTAAAAAAGGAGGATACCATGGCAACCCAAGCATTAATGAAACCCACCGAAACCTTTCCTTCGGTATTTGATGATTTTTTCAAACCCTGGAATGAATGGTTCGATACCGGTGGCAGCATGTGGAACCGCATGATGAAGGTTCCGGCAGTGAACATCATGGAAAACAAAAACAATTTTGAAGTAGCCCTCGCAGCCCCCGGACTGAAGAAAGACGATTTTAAGATTGATGTAGACGGCAACCTGCTCACCATCAGCAGCGAGAAAGAGGAGAACAAGGAAGAAAAGGATAAGAAATTTACCCGGAAGGAATACAGCTACAGCTGCTTCAGCCGCACCTTTACCCTGCCGGAAGATGTGCTGCGCGACAAAATCGAAGCCCGGTACGAAAATGGAGTGCTCACCCTGGTAATGCCCAAAAAAGAAGAGGCTAAAAAACCGGAAGCACGTCACATTACAGTTAAATAGCAACAGTCGTTCACTGTTGGTATTTCGCCCCCGCCGCCAGGCGGGGGTTTCTTTGCTGCCTGATCAAAGTTCCGGCAGTCGTTGATACCGGTCATAGCGATCCCGCGCCGGTCCCCGTACCTTGTCCGAACTAAACTATCCGGTCATGAAAAAATTTATCTGGCTGCTGCTGCCACTGCTGCTGAGCGCCTGTTCGTCCAGCCGCATCACCCACTCCTGGAAATCCGACAGCCTGCCCCCGACCGCTTACCAGAAAATTCTCGTGGTGGCCCTGATCCAGGATGCCGACCGCAGTTTGCAGGAACAGATGGAACAGCATTTCGTGGGCGACCTGCAGGAAATGGGCTTTACGGCGGTGGCTTCACTGAATGAGTACGGTCCCCGTGCTTTTCAGAATATGAGCGAGGCCGACGTGGTGAACCGGCTGAAGAACAGCGGGGTGGATGCCATCATCACCATCGTGCTGCTCAACAAGGAAAAGGAACGGCGTTATGTACCCGGACATGTGCAATACACGCCCTATGTTTATTACCAGCGGCGGTTCTGGCGGTATTATGGCCTCATGCAGTACCGCGTGTATGAACCGGGGTATTATGTAACCGATACCCGCTATTTCTGGGAAAGCAATTTCTACGCCGGCAACGGCGATCAGTTGCTGTATTCCGCACAAACCCGTTCATTCGATCCGGCCAACACCTCAGGCATGGCGCATGAGTACGGCAAAAATATTGTGAAAGACCTGCTGAAGCAGGGCGTACTCAGAAAGTGAACAGCTATGCTGATGAGCGCTGATCCGTGTACAATAAAAAGATTACAGATACATCACTTAACCGAATGCCCGGCAGGAAAAAGCCCCGGTTCAACACCGGGGCTCTGCCGTTTCAGGAGGAGCGTTGCCTTCATTCAGCAGCGCTTTCATGCAGGGCCATCACGGGCACATGGCTGTGCAATACCAGTTGTTTGGTATGGCTCCGGTGGGTGAGTTTTTCCATCAGGCCATGCCGCTTCGGCAATACCAACAGCAGATCAATTTTATTTTCCTGCGCAAACTGCAGGATGCCGTCCTCCACATTGTCGTGGGTGATGAAATGGTAAGCCGGTTTCAGGCTCTCCAGCATTTCCTGGAGCATGCCCGACTGGAATACCACTTCCGGCTCAAAACTGCTGGCCTTGCCGGTATTCAGGATGTGGAGCCGGGCCTTGAAATCCTGCACCAGCTGACGGATTTCATCCACCGGCGTGGTGGCAATCACTTCATTGAAGTCGCAGGCAAAACCAATGTTGCGGATACTATGGAAACTGGCGCCCGGGGGCACGGTAATCATCGGCCAGGGGAGGTGCTGCATGGCATACACGGCGTGGGATCCAAACAGCACTCTTTCCGCGGCCGTTTTGCCCTGGCTGCCGGTGACCACGGCATAAGGCCTGGTTTCCTGGCAGAGGGTTTCGAGTTCTTCATAAAATGTACCGGTGCGCACCAACTGTTCTATACCCAACCGGCCTTTCAACCGGTGATTAACCTTAGCGGCCGTTTCGGCCAGGTCTTTTTCAGCTTCCTTCACCAGGTCGTCGATGTACACCGCCACCGGAATATCCCCAAAGCTCACCGGCAGCTGGCAAACGTGCAGCAGGAGCAGGTGCGCCCCGATGGCATCAGCCATATCGGCGGCATAATTCACCGCATTTTCAGCAGCAGGCGAAAAATCGGTGGCAGCAATAATCTTTTTCATGACACGGGGTTTGATGGTTTGGAATGGGATTAATAATGCTGGATCAGGGCGATATGGCCGGCATCTTCCAGCAGGCCCTCAGAAACAAATTCCACATCACCGCCATGCTGCAGCACTTTTTCGATCACATCATCCACGGCATCGCGGATATAGGAGAGTTCATTCACGGGCGGAGTGAGGGCTTCAATGCCGGCATCACCGGTAACCCGCTGGGCCGGGAACATGAAGTTTTTCTCAATCACCAGCAGACGGCCATTGCCCTGCATGGCTTCGTGCCATACGGGCAGCATACCGCCGACCATGCGCTGACGGCTGCGGGCCGCATCCAGCTGCCCCAGCAGTTCCTGCTCGCGGGCCTGCTGCCACTGCCGGATGGCCGGTTGCAGCACTTCCGACAAGGCACCGTTGCTGTAACCAAGATAGTTGCCGCGGATGTATTCCACCACCGCAGCCTGATGGCGCGTGATTTTGTTGAAGTGGCCGAGGAGCCGCTCGGTGCCCATCACAAAGAGGGGCAGGGGATGATGACGGAGGATACCCTCCAGGCCTTTGTCGACCTGGTGCAGGAATTTTTCCATCAGGATTTCTTTCCGCTCATTCATATCCGAGAAATTGGCCACCCGTTCCGGCACCTCATTCACATAAGCATAAATGGTTTCAGGATTATCGGGGATCAGCCGCATCAGGGTATGGCCATTGCCCAGGAAGATCCGGCTTTCCTTTCCCGTCAGCAGCAGCACCAGGTACTTGTGCAGTTGTTTGCGGCTGTACACCAGGTCACGGATCTCGAATGACTCATCCACGATGATCTTTTCTTCCACCGGCACATCCAGGTACAGCGTTTTTTCAAATACCGGAGAAGCATAGAAGGCCACGCTTTTTTTCGGGGATTTGAAATTCACTTCCTGCATCTGCTTCCGCAGCTTGCGGATCACCACCAGGGCCGTATCGGCGGGGAAGTTTTCCATCAGCTCATCTTCCACCTGGTGCAGGGCCACTTTGAGCGAATAGGCCAGTTTGGAATATGCGTCTTTCTGGGGGTCAAAAGGCAGGATAACAGAAACGGCGGGGCGGTAATGTACGGCGCCCATCACTTCTTTTATTTCGGGGGAGAGGGTAGTATTCATATCCTTGAGTTTGATACGAAACTACCCACATAAAAACCGCCGGCTGATGAGGGGGGTCAGGGTTTTCTTTGATTGTGCTCAGTGCCCGTCAACTTTCCGCCTTCAGCTCCTTTACCCAGGCATCGCGGTCGTCGGGGGAAAATTTCCAGGGCGCAAAATTGTTCTCAATATTTCCGAACATGCCGTTCCATTCCTGCGGGGCATTGCTGTCTTCCATGATCAGCGTACGACGGAGCTGGAGGATGATATCGAGCGGACTGATGCTCACGGGGCATTCTTCCACGCAGGCATTGCAGGTGGTGCAGGCGCGGAGTTCCTCCACCGAAATATAACTGCCCAGCAGGGTTTTGTCGTCGGGCTGGAACTGCCCGTTGCGGTTGATGTTGCGGCCCACTTCTTCCAGGCGGTCGCGGGTGGCCATCATGATGCGGCGCGGACTCAGGACTTTGCCGGTGAGGTTGGCCGGACAGGCAGCACTGCAGCGCCCGCATTCGGTGCAGCTGTAGGCATCCAGCAGGTTTTTCCAGCTGAGATCGGTTACGTCGCGGGCCCCGAACTTGAGGGGGGCGGCATCCGGATCGGCCGGGGGCGCCAGTTCAGGCTGCATCATGTATTTCACTTCCTGCTGCACCTGTTCCATATTGCTCATGGCCCCGGGCGAGCTCAGCCGGGCATAATAGGCATTGGGGAAGGCCAGCAGGATGTGCAGGTGCTTCGACCAGGGGAGGTAGTTGAGGAAGGCGAGGATACCCATGATGTGCAGCCACCAGGCGCCGCGTTCCATCAGGATGAGGCTGCCGCTGCCGGTTTGGCTGAAGAGGCCGGCCAGCTGACCCGAAATCAAGAAATCACCGGTGTCATGATAGCCGGCAACTCCCTGCAGTTGCAGGGCACGGTCGGCGGCATTCATCAGGAGGAAGAGACTCATCAGCACAATCTCCGTGATGAGGATGTAATTGGCATCGGAACGGGGCCAGCCGTCGAGGTCATGGCTGATGAAGCGGCGCAGCCGGAGCCAGTTGCGGCGCGCCAGGAAGACTACGCACACCAGCAGCACGCCGGCAGCCAGCACCTCAAAACTATTGATCAGAAAATGGTAAAAACCACCCAGCAGGGGGAGGAAGAGCCGGTGCGTGCCCAGGATGCCGTCGAGCACAATTTCCAGCACCTCAATATTGATGATCACAAACCCGGTATAGATCACAAAGTGCATCACGGCCACCAGGGGATTGCGGAACATTTTTTTCTGTCCGAAGGCCAGCAGCAGCAGGTTGCGGCGACGTTCAGCCGGCCTATCGCTCAGGTCTTCATCGCGCCCCAGCAGGATATTGCGCCGGATTTCACGTACTTTCTTTGCAAAGAGCCAGCCGCCGGTAACCAGCAGGGCGGTGAACAAAACCTGGAGCATCCACTGCATACAATCGTTTTGGCGCTAAGATAATTATTTCAGCCGCTCCCGTTGCCGGATTGTTCAATTGTTGCTAATTTCCCGCCTCAAACTTACAGCGTGAATCCCAACAGGCAATCCATCCTGACCCCGCAGGCCGCCTCCAGAAAGCTGCAGCGCATGGCCCTCGAAATCGCCGAACAGAATCATGATGAAACCGCCCTGCTGCTGGCCGGCATCCGGGGCAGCGGGATGGTGGTGGCGCGCAAACTGGGGGAGTACCTGCAGCCCGTTTTCCGTGGCACCATAGAGATCCTCACGCTCGAAATCGATAAAAAAGATCCGGGCCATGCCCGTTTGCAGCCTGCTCCCGACCTGGGTGGCAAGGTGATCATCCTGGTGGATGATGTGGCCAACAGCGGCCGCACGATGCTCTACGCCCTCAAGCCCCTGCTGCAGAGCTATCCCCGCAAAATCCAGACCGCAGCCCTGGTGGAGCGCACGCATAAATCCTACCCGGTGGAAGTGAATTATACCGGCCTCTCGGTGGCCACCACCCCCGACCAGCACATCACTGTGGAGGTGGAGGGCAGCGAAATAGCCGGGGCCTGGACGGAGGCCTGAATGCGCCTCCCCGGAACCCCGTCAACCCCCTGATTTACATTCTCCTGCAGGAATCAGTGCGCGGCATGAAAATATCCCTCTTCTCCCTTATCTTTGCCGCCTAAAAAACGATAACCCTTGGCTACAAAGTTTTCAAAAGAAACCTACCTCTACTGGTACGAACTGATGCTGCTCCTGCGCCGCTTCGAGGAAAAAGCCGGCCAGTTGTACGGCATGCAGAAAATCCGGGGCTTTTGCCATCTCTATATCGGCCAGGAAGCCGTGGCTGCCGGTTGTATGACCGCCACCAATCCGGAAGACAAATTCATTACCGCCTACCGTGATCATGGCCTGGCCATCGCCAAAGGCGTTTCACCCAATGCCTGTATGGCTGAACTGTATGGGAAAGCCACCGGCTGCAGCAAGGGCAAAGGCGGCAGCATGCACTTCTTCGGTGTAGACGTGGGCTTCTTCGGCGGACACGGTATCGTGGGCGCGCAGATCGGCACCGGCGCCGGCCTTGCTTTCGCGGAGAAATACAAGGGTACCAAGAATGTGGCCCTCGCTTTTTTTGGGGATGGCGCCGCCCGCCAGGGTATGCTCCATGAAACCTTCAACATGGCCATGAACTGGAAACTGCCGGTGATCTTCATCTGCGAAAACAACCACTACGCGATGGGTACCTCAGTATCCCGCACCAGCAATGTGCTGGATATCTACAAGATTGCTGATGCCTACGATATGCCCGGCGACAGCGTGGACGGTATGAGTCCGGAAGCGGTGCACGAAGCCGTATCGCGTGCGGTGCTCCGTGCCCGTGAAGGCGGCGGACCCACCCTGCTCGAAATCAAAACCTACCGTTACAAGGGGCACAGCATGAGCGATCCGCAGAAATACCGCACCAAGGAAGAAGTGGAAGAATACAAGCAGCGCGACCCGATCGACTACGTACACAAAGTGCTCACCGATACTTACCAGGTAGCGGAGGCCGATATCGAGGTGATCAACGAACGCGTTCGCCAGCAGGTGGAAGAATGCGTGCGTTTCTCCGAAGAAAGTCCCTGGCCCGCCGATGATGAGCTGCTGAAGGATGTATATGTACAGCAGGATTATCCCTTCATCACCGACTGACGATTCCCATTTTCAAACAGAACCTATATTATAATTAATATTTCCCATGGCAGAGAAGCAAGTAACCTTTGAGACCGTTGAAAGCAATCAAGTGGTGGAGAAGGCAAGAGATTTCTGGACGAAGTTCAGCAAACCGATCATTTATGCGGGCAGCGCCATCATCCTGGTGGTGGGCGGCTGGTACGGATACCAGAAACTGGTGAAGGAACCGAACGAAATAAAGGCAGCCGACCTCATCTTCCCGGCCGAACAACTTTTTGGCAAGATGGCCCAGCAGGGTGAGTTCAACAAGGATTCCATCACGCTGGTGCTCAATGGCGGACAGGGCGTATCCACGGGTGTGCTCAAGGTGATTTCCGGTTACGGCGGCACTGCAGCAGGTAACCGTGCCCGTTATATTGCCGGCGCCTGCTACCTGCACAGCGGCGACTTTGCGAATGCCATCAAATACCTGAAGGACTTCAGCACCACAGCCACCCAGGTGCAGGCTGCCGCCTACAGCATGCTGGGCGATGCCTATGCCGAGCAAAAAAAGAACAGCGAGGCGCTGGATTACTACCGCAAAGCTGCCACGGTGAATACGAAAGATGAATTCAGTGCGCCGGAAGCCCTGTTCAAGGCCGCCCGCTTTGCGGAAGCCACCGGCAACAAGGCCGAAGCCACCAAAATGTTCCGCCAGCTGAAAGACGATTATCCCACCAACCGCCACAGCGCCGAGGTGGATAAATACCTGGCCCGGATGGGCGTGCTGGACTGAACCCCGAAAACGGATTGACATGTCAGCCGACTCCAAAACATTATTGCAAACCACAGGCATCCTGCTTCCCCGGGGTGCCTGTGTGGTTATTGTGCGAACCGAATGGAATGAAAGCGTAACCGGCCGCCTGGCCGATGGCTGTACCCGGGTGCTCGATGAACACCAGGTGCAGCACCGTACCCTTGTGGTGCCCGGCGCTTTTGAAATCCCCTTCGCGGTGAAGAAATTCTGGGATCAGCACAAGTACCGCGACGACAAACCGCACGCTTTCATCGCCCTCGGCTGCGTGCTCCGCGGCGATACCCCGCATTTTGAATATGTATGCCGGGCCGTAACCGACGGCGTGCTGCAGCTGAACCTGCAGTTGCCCGTACCCACCATCTTCGGCGTGCTCACGGTAGACACCCCTGAACAGGCCGAAGCCCGCATCGGCGGAAGCCATGGACACAAAGGGGAGGAGGCAGCCATCACCGCCCTGAAGATGATCAGCCTGCCTCTTTAACCCCGAAGCGTTGACATGAAAGTTCAGATTTTTATTCCCTGCTTCATCGATCAGCTCTATCCCGATACCGGCTTCAATATGGTGAAGGTGCTGGAAAAAGCCTGCTGCGACGTGCAGTACAACCCGGCACAAACCTGCTGCGGACAGCCCGCTTACAATGCAGGCTATACGGACGAGGCCAGGGCCGTGTGCAGCAAATTCCTCGATGATTTTTCCGGCAGTGAGTATGTGGTTTGTCCGAGTGCCAGCTGCGTGGGCTTCGTGCGGAACTACTACAGCCGCATGTTTGCCGATGGCAGCGACCATCACCGGGTTAAAGCACTGGGCGAACGCCTCTTTGAATTCACGGAATTCCTCACGCAAGTATTGAAAATTGACCATTTCGGGGCGGTACTCGAAGGCAGGGCCACCTACCACGACAGCTGTGCCGGGCTCCGGGAATGCCGCATCAAGGAAGGCCCCCGCCGCCTGCTGGCCAATGTGAAGGGACTGGAACTGGTGGAGATGCAGGACAACGAAACCTGCTGCGGATTCGGCGGCAGCTTTGCCGTAAAATTTGATCCCATCTCGGTGGCGATGGCCGACCAGAAAATCAACCATGCCCTGGCAACCGGCGCCCGTTACCTCATTTCAACCGATATGAGCTGCCTCATGCACCTGGAGGGATGCATCCGGCACCAGGCTGCCCCCCTGAAAACCCTGCACATCGCGGATGTGCTGGCAGCAGGGTGGGAGCCTTGAAGACATCCAACGAACAGCAACCTCAGCATTTCCGGATTAAACCATCAATTACCCTATACCTCATCATTTATGGCATACTGGCTCGTTAAATCAGAACCCTACAAATACAGCTGGGATCAGTTTGTAAAAGACAAGCAAACCTATTGGGACGGCGTGAGGAATTACGCTGCCCGCAACAACCTCCGCGCCATGAAAAAAGGCGATGAAGTGCTGTTTTACCACAGCAACGAAGGCGTTGAAATTGTGGGCATCGCCAAAGTGATCGGGGAATCCTATCCCGACCCCACCACCGATCAGGAGGCCTGGGTGGTGGTAGACCTGAAGCCCGTGCGGAAACTAAAAAACCCGGTGCCCCTGGAAAAAATCAAAAAAGATCCGCGCCTTGCCGGCATGGACCTCGTCAGGCTCGGCCGGCTGAGTGTGCAATCCGTTAAGCCGGAAGAATGGGAAGTGGTGATGGAACTCGCCGGAGAAAAATAAACGGCCTTTACCATTCATTTAACAGCCGCTGCAGGTTTCCTGCAGCGGCTGTTTTGTATCAAGGGGCATTACATCACTTCAAAACCAGGTTATGAAAAAAACATTGGGGTTCCTGCCCGCAGCCGCCATGCTCCTGCTCTTTTCCTGTCATTCAGCCGAAAACCCGGCGCCCCTGCAGGATACCGCCACCGGGCCTGCAACCGGGCAGGCCGGTGTGCCGGACAGCAGCCGCATGGATGCGCCCGGCCATGCGGTGATCATGGCGCAGCCCGACTTCGATCAAAAGCTCGTCAAAACCGCACAGGTTACCGTGGAAACACCGGATTTCGTTCACTACCAGCAACGGGTATACGAAATGGTGAAAAAATACGGCGGCTATGTCGCTGCCGAAAACCAGACCCGCAACAGCGAGCGGCATGAAGCCACGCTGACCCTCAAAGTGCCTGTTCCCTTTTTTGAATCCCTGCTGGGCGGCCTGGCTGACAGTACCCACCGGCTGATCAGCCGAACGGTTACCGCCGAGGATGTTAGCGCCGAAGTGGTGGACATCAGGGCCCGGATGGCGGCCAAAAAACAGATGCGGGAGCGTTACCTGGAATTTTTCCGCCAGGCCCGCAACATGGATGAAGTGCTGCAGGTGCAAACTGCCCTGAATGAACTGCAGGGATCCCTCGAATCGGCAGCCGGCAGAGAGGCCTGGCTCCGGCACCAGTCGGCATTCAGCACCGTGGAACTCAGTTTTTACCAGTTGCTGGCGCCGGTGATCACGGAGCCGGATGATCCCGGGTTGCTGCAGCGGATCGCGGCGGCCTTTGTGGCGGGAAGCAGCTGGCTCGCCAACCTGCTGGTGGGCCTGGTAACCATCTGGCCGCTGATCCTGGTGGTGCTGATCACGGTATGGGCCTGGCGGAGATCCCTCCGCCCGCGAAATGCCGGATAAATGATATTTTCGGGACATGAAAAAGCCTCATCTGGTGGTGCTCACCGGCGCGGGGATCAGCGCCGAAAGCGGACTCCGCACCTTCCGCGATGAAGACGGTTTATGGAATGGCTACAATGTTTATGAAGTGGCCACCCCGGGCGCCTGGCGCAAAGATCCCCGGCTGGTGCTGGAGTTTTACAATGCCCGCCGCCGGGATATCGCGGCTGCGGAGCCGAATGCAGCCCATGCCGGACTGGCCGAACTGGAACAGGATTTTGACGTTACCATCATTACGCAGAACATCGACGATTTGCATGAGCGGGCCGGTTCCACCCGGGTGCTGCACCTGCATGGTGAAATATTTAAAATGAGGAGTGAACAGGATCCCTCCCTGGTGTATGAAGTGCGCGGCGATATGCAATGGGGGCAACTGGCGGCAGACGGGGCAGCACTGCGTCCGCACATCGTTTGGTTCGAAGAGCCCGTTCCGCTCATGGAAACGGCGGCAGCGCTGATGCAGGATTGCGATCTGTTTGTGGTGGTGGGCACTTCCCTGCAGGTGTACCCCGCGGCCTCCCTGCTGTACTATGCGCCGGCTGATCTGCCCAAATACATCATTGATAAAAAAATTCCACCCGTGTCGGGTGTCTCCCGCCTTACCCGGATCGAAAAGCCGGCCACAGAAGGGGTGAGCACCCTGATCCGCATGCTGCGGCATGAAAAGGGATGATGGGGCAGCAGGATGCAGCGGATGTCTTGAGGAGCTGATCCGCCCTACGGTTCAATTAAGTTTCAACCTGCCCCATTCAGGCCTCTTCTTCCCTGAATACAATTCCCTGCTGAGCCAGTGCTTCCAGCACGGGTGTATAGATTTCGGGCAATACCGGCAGGTGAACGCCGCGGAGTTTAATTTTCCCGTCGAGGACCAGCGCGGCGGCAATACCGAGGGGAAGTCCCACCGTTTTGGCCATCGCAGTATGCAGATGATCATCACCTTTCACCACCAGGCTGCTGCGGAGGGTGCCGGATTTTCCGGCCAGGCTGTAATCGATTTCGTGCAGCATCACAATCATATCCCGGTCTTCGGGCCGCATGGCCAGCCGGGTTTCCAGCAGGTGCTGCAGCACATCTGCGGAACTGCGTGCTCCTGCAGGCAGCGCCTCGTCACTGAAACAGCCCAGGTATTCCAGGGCAGGCTTTATGGAATCCTGCACAAAGGGCAGGAGGGGAGCCGACCATTGCCGGAAACTGCCAACGGCCGGATCGAGGGGTTGGCTGTCATCGGTTAAACCCGCGTCTACCAGGGTTTTCCAGGCTTCACAAAAGAGGGGATAGCGCAGGGTGGTGCGGATAAAGGTTTCCGCCTCCTCCAGCTGGTAGATGGGTTGGTACCCCAGGGAATCGCGGTTGGGATACCAGGCCAGCGGGGCCAGTCCCTCCACGTTCACCGTAAGGCAGTCGGCAAAAATCCGGCTGTAATCGCGGTGCATCACCACGCCATTTTCGCGGTACACGGCGCCGGCCTTACCCGCCAGCACCACATTGCGGGGGTTCCAGCTGATTTTATAATGCCAGGGATTGTCGTCGCTCTCCGGCGCCACGAGTCCGCCGCAATGACTTTTAAAACCCTTTACCTTACCCCCGGCAGCGCGGATCCGGTGCAGCAGCTGGAGCGCGCTCATATGATCGATCCCCGGATCGAGCCCCATCTCGCAGAGGAAGAGGAGGTTTTTGGCTTTCAGTTCGCCGTCGAGTGCCCGGATCTGATCATCCAGGTATGAAGCCGTGAGGAGGTGTTTGCC
>JAYRPG010000008.1:0-12436 GCA_041911275.1 Ferruginibacter sp.
ATACCGCCCTCAATTTTCTGAAGAAACACAAGCGTTACCGGTCTGAAATGGTTTTTGAAGAAGCCCCCCTGCACCCGGTCAGCGATCATCATCCGGAATGCCATCTCGGTGCCCGGGAACTGGCCGGCCTGATCCGGCAACTCCCCACCGGTTACCAAACCATTTTCAATCTTTATGCCATCGAAGGATTCACCCATGCAGAAATCGGGCAGCTGCTGGGCATCAGCGAAGGCACATCCAAATCCCAGTATGCCCGTGCCCGTTATGTATTGATGGAATGGATCGAACAACAATCGTCCACCGCAAAAAATGACCGATATGCCGGAACATGATTTTGAAAAACAGGTCAGGGAGGTGATGGACCAGCTGCGGCTGGAGCCTGGCGGCGACCGGTTTCCGCTGATCCTGGAACAGGTGCGGCAGCGCCGTAAAAAGAAGCGCCGCTTCCTGTGGCTGCTCTTGCCCTTCCTCCTGCCTGTAGCCGGATACCTGCTCTTCCTGCAGCACAGCAGCCGGCACCCTGAAAGGGCCGCAACACCGTCATCCGGCAGCGCAGCAGCAGCCCTCGCGCCGGCACCCGCCACCGGCAAGCCGGCTCCGGCGGAAGCCATGACCGCGCCGGCAGGGGCGCATTCGCAACAGCAGTCTTCTACCGCGCCGGAGATCAACCCGCCCGCGCTGTCAGCCGCCTTTTCCGGCGACGCCCGGCGGCGGGCAGGGATGAGGAAGCCCGCCCGAACCCGCCTGCAAACCACTGCCGGTGAAGAGGCCGGGGAGGAATGGACCGGTAGCCGCAGCCGCCGGCAGCAGGGCATCAGGGCTTCGGGTACACCGGAGCAACCGGGCATACCGCCCGGGGAAGAATCAACTCAGCCGGCCCCGGAACAACCGGAATCACAGCGCAGCAGCGGTACCAACCGGCAGCCCGAACAACCCGGGGTAACGCAGCCGGCCACGCCCAGCGCCATAACCCCCGCCACCGCAGGCCTGCAGCAAAAGCCGGAACCGGTGATCCCATCAGCCAGCCGGCCAGACAGCAACAGCCTTCAGCCCGGCAACAGCCGCCGCATCAACTGGTATTACCGCGTGGAACTGGGGATGTCGGCTTTCGGCAACCGCTATCTGCCGGCCGACCTGCAGAATGCTGATGTCAATGGCTCAGCTTTTAACCCGGGCAGCAGCACAGCCACAGCATCGCCTGCCGCCGTGCGCCGCGGCATCTCATTCAGTGCGGGTGGCGGGGTGCTGATTCCACTGTCGGCCAAAGTCCGGCTGGGGGCCGGACTCGAATACCGGCTGCTCACCGGCAGGATGCATGCCGGCAGCGCCGAGGCCACCACATCAGGCAGTGCCCCCGTTTACCTGCCAGGTAACCGTACCGAATACACGAACAAGGCACACCTGCTCACCCTGCCGGTGGCGCTGGAACTGGAATGTTTCCGGGCCGGACGTTTCCCGGTGTCGTTGCAAACCGGTTTCAGCCTGAGCCGGATGCTGTCGGAGAATCTGCTGCAGTACAGCCGCTCAGCCGGCAGTTATTACCACGACAGCCGTTTCCTGAACAGCACCCTCCTGGCTTTTCAGCTGGGGTTCTCAGTGAACCTCGCCCGGGAGGGTAAGCCGGGCTTCAGGATCGGTCCGGAATACTGGCAGAGCCTCACACCGGCTGCCCGCGCGGGACTGTATGCCCGTTCACCATACCGCTTTTTCGGTATCCGCCTCAGCCGCACCCTGCGTTAAGCAGGCAGGGCTGGGGTGGTGCTGCGTTTACAGCACTTTAAAACAGGAATATGCGTCAACTCACTGCTCTTTGCCTGCCATGGCTGTTTATCCTGCTCCAGGGTTGCCTGAAAGACCGGGTAACCCGTACCTACATCAGTTATGAACCCGTTTACCGGCCGAAGACCGAAGTGCTGGCGGAGGTGAGGGGCGGGGCGCCCCGGGCCCTGCAGCAAACCGGGAAACTGGTGCTGTACGGACAGTACCTGCTGGTAAACGAACTGAACAAAGGCGTGCACGTGATCGACAACAGCAATCCCGCCGCGCCGGTGAATCTGGCGTTTATACAGATCCCGGGTAATGTGGACCTGGCCGTAAAGAATGATATCCTCTTTGCTGATATTCATACCGACCTGCTGGCCATTGATATCCGCAATCCCCGCGAAGCCGTGCTGCGCACCGTCATCCCCGACGTGTTTCCTGAGCGGCAGTATGCCGCGGGCTTTAACCCTGATACCAGCCGCTATATAGTAGACTGGATCCTGCACGAGGCCCGACTGGAATCAGCGATCAACGCCGACCGGATGCAGGTGGAGAACGGCGACTGGTTATCGGGCAATGCACTGCCCCAGCTGAATGCGGCTTTCGGCGGACAGGCTACCGCAGCAGCCGGGCTTACCGGTATCAGCGGCTCCATGGCGCGCTTTACCATCATCGGGGACTACCTCTATACCGTGGGACAGTACGAACTCAGCAGCTTCCGGATTACCGATGCCGCCCGGCCGGTGAAGGCCGCGGTTACCCAGGTGGGCTGGAATATCGAAACGATTTATCCCCTGAACGATAAACTCTTCATCGGCGGCCAGAACGGCATGTTCATTTATTCGGTGCAGCAGCCCGCCAGCCCGCAAAGCCTGGGTCAGTTTTCCCATGCCTGCTTCAATGATCCCGTGGTGGCTAACGACCGGCTGGCCTTCGTGACCCTCCGGGCTATGAATACCGGCACTGATGCGGGCTTTGCACCGCCTTGCTGGGGCACGGCGCCCCAGACGAATCAGCTGGATGTGATCGACATCGGCAACCTGATGAACCCCACGCTGCTGCATATTTATGAGATGGAAGAGCCCATGGGCATGAGCCTCGACGGCAATCTCCTGTTTCTCTGCGATGGCAGCGGGGGATTGAAGCTCTATGATATTACCCAGCCGGAACAGCTGCAGCTCCTGCAGCATATCAGCGGCATCCGGCCCTTTGACGTGATCGCCTGGCAGGGTATCGCCGTGGTGGTGAGCCGCGAGGGGATCCATCAGTACCAATACCGGAGCGGCGATCCGCTGCAACTGCTCAGTGTGATACCGGTCAATCCCTGATTATGCGTTTATCCCTCGCCGTTATAGGGCTTCTGGTTGTACCGGTGCTGTCTGCCCGGGCACAGTTTCATTCCTACAATACGCTTCAGCTGCTCCGGGGTGGTGGCACCCTGTCGGCCTCGCTGCACAGCGTGAACGGTTATGCAAAGGGCCGTTTCTTCGGCGGACTGGGAACGGGGCTGGATTTTTACCGGCAAACCACGGTGCCGATTTTTGCTGAAGGCCGACTGCGCCTTACCGGCCGCAGGCCGCTGCTCCAGGTGTATGGCAACCTGGGCCTGCACCTGCCCGTCGGATCGGGGCCCCTCACCAGCGGAACCGAAGGATCACTGCGGCCCGGGTGGTTGTGGGGTGGCGGACTGGATTATGCGGTAACCATCCGGGGTAAACAGCAGGCCCTGCTGGGCATCGGATACGGACGTAAACAGTTTGCGCAGGAGGTCACCCGTTTTGTATGGAATCCGGCCACGGGCAGAACAGCGCCGCGGAGCAGCCGCGATCAGTACCGTTTTGACCGCCTCTGGATCCGGATCGGATGGGTGTGGTGAAGAAGCCGGATTAATGCGTTTGCCCGGCACCGTAATCGGGAGCCTGCAGGAACTTCAGGTTGCGGCGGATGCCCGCATACTTGCTTCTTTTCAGGGGTGAATGCCTGAAAATCTCCCTGAATTTTTCCTCGGTAAGGCTCTCCCAGTCGCCGGTGCTGAAGTTCAGGATTTCGGGCAGGGGACTGAACTCCGGCACCTGGTGGGGCCGGCTGAAACGGTTCCAGGGGCATACCTCCTGGCATACATCGCAGCCAAACATCCAGTTGCCGAATTTTCCCTTCATCGTTTCCGGTATCAGGGCTTCCTTTAATTCTATGGTATAATAACTGATGCAGCGTGAGCCATCCACGGTTTTGCCGGGCAGAATGGCGCCGGTAGGGCAATGATCGATGCAGCGCGTACAGGTGCCGCAGTAATCGCCGGCAAAGGGCGGGTCGTATTCCAGTTCCAGGTCGGTAATGAGGGTGGCGATAAAAAAATAACTGCCGCTTTGTTTATGCAGCAGGTTGCCGTTTTTACCCACCCAGCCCAGTCCGCTGCGCTGTGCCCAGGTTCTTTCCAGTACGGGAGCGCTGTCTACAAAACCACGGCCGCTGATTTGGCCGGCTTTTTCGCGCAGGCGTTCCAGTAAGGTATTCAGCCGGGCCCTGATCACGTCATGGTAATCTTTTCCCCAGGCATACCTGGCCACTTTTGGCGAGCCTTCGTGCTGCTGTTCTGCAGGATAATAATTCATGAGCAGGGTGATGACTGACTTTGCCCCGGGTACCAGTCGCGTGGGGTCCACCCGTTCCTCGAAATAATTTTCCATGTATTGCATCCCGCCATGCATGCCTTGCCGGAGCCATTGCTCCAGCCGGCGGGCATCCTCGTCCAGCCGCTTTGCCCGGGCAATGCCGCAATGGTCAAAACCCAGGTCGTGAGCGGTTTGTTTGATATAACCGGAAATGGAAGTACTCATGCAGCGGTTGAATATATCGGGATCAGGTATTTGATCGGTTTGTCTGGCCGGCGACTAACTGCCTTCTACGATTTTTATTTCCTCTTCCGTTAAGCCGTAGAGTTGGTAAACGAGTTGGTCGATTTGGTTTTCTTGCTCGCTTGTATCAATTGAAGAATCCTTTTTTTCAATTTAAGAATTTCTGCAGAAATATCTTTAATCTGAATTCCAATGTTCGAGTTTATAGTATTTTCAAGTAACGTAATGAGGTGCGCTTTGAATCCTTCAATCTCAGTTCTGTTGGGTTTTACTTTCAAAAAGGCTTTATTCAGTGCCCGTTTTGGTTTCAGTTCCTTTACAATCATCTGCCTGGTTCAGTTTTATTTCAGTGAGTTAAGATAGGTTATTTGTCGGGGTTGCGTATTGTTCCGGCGGGGTTTTCACAACGGGATCATGGGGTGAGCAGGGGCATGCCTTGCAACCCCGCCGAGGGAAGATCGTTAGCGACGGTAATCTTCGGGGGTGCGCGGCGAGGTTTCATTCGGTTTGAGATTGGGCTGGCGAAACCACCGCCGTGACGTCGTCGGGAGTTCAAGATTGTTCCGGCGGTGGTTTTCACAACGCAATCATTGGGGTAGTGGGATTATACCGTGCAACCCCGCCGAGGGAGGTGCGGATCGTCGGGGTTGCGCGGCGAGGTTTCATTCGGTTTGAGATTGGGCTGGCGAAACCACCGCCGTGACGCCTTCCCGGACTGTTAGAATTTCAGTAGAGTTGTTTGGGATCAGCCGTTCCGTCAGTTTATGTCCCTGCTTCCGGCCATTCCAACCGGTTTATGGATGTGGAGCATGATTTGAGGTTTCAGGTTGGGACCAGGAACGAACCTGAACCCATAAACCTGAAATCAGTAACCATGAATATCCAGAATTTCACCATCAAAGCCCAGGAGTCCATTGCCCAGGCGCAGCAGCTGGCTTTCAACCACCAGAATCCGAACATTGAAACAGAGCACCTGATGAAGGCGCTGCTGGCGGATGAAGATTCGCCGGTGGGTTTTCTGCTGAAAAAAAATAACGTCAATACCAGTTTTGTGGAAGCCAAACTGGAGGAGGCCATCGGCAAACTTCCCAAAGTGCAGGGTGGGGAACCCGCCCAGGTGATCAGCCGCGATATGAATACAGTGGTGCTCAAGGCCAATGCCACCCTGCGCAGCTTCAACGATGAATTTGTGAGCGTGGAGCACCTGCTCCTGGCCCTGGTGCAGGGCAATGACAATACCGCCAAAACGCTGAAAGATGCGGGCCTTACCGAAAAGGGACTGGTAGCGGCCATCCGCGAACTGCGGAAAGGCTCCACCATTTCCTCCGCAACCCAGGAAACCAGCTTCAACGCCCTGAACAAGTATGCCAAAAACCTCAACGAGCTGGCCCGTACCGGTAAACTCGATCCGGTGATCGGGCGCGACGAGGAGATCCGGCGTACGCTCCACATCCTGTCGCGCCGCAGCAAGAACAATCCCATCCTCGTGGGGGAACCCGGCGTGGGGAAAACGGCGATTGCGGAAGGGCTGGCCATGCGGATTGTGAACGGCGATGTGCCCGAAAACCTGAAATCCAAAACCATTTACGCCCTCGATATGGGCCAGCTCATCGCCGGGGCCAAGTACAAGGGCGAGTTTGAGGAAAGGCTGAAATCGGTGGTGAAGGAAGTGACTTCCAGCGACGGCAGCATCATCCTCTTCATTGATGAAATCCATACCCTGGTGGGCGCGGGCGGCGGAGAAGGGGCCATGGACGCGGCGAATATCCTGAAACCTGCCCTGGCCCGCGGTGAACTGAGGGCTGTGGGCGCCACTACCCTCAATGAATACCAGAAATTTTTCGAGAAAGATAAAGCGCTGGAACGCCGCTTCCAGAAAGTGATCATCGACGAACCGAGTGTGGAAGATGCGGTGTCGATTCTGCGTGGCCTGAAAGACCGCTACGAGAATTACCACCATGTGCTCATCAGGGATGAGGCCATCATTGCCGCGGTTGAACTCTCGCACCGTTATATTACCGACCGCTTCCTGCCTGATAAGGCCATCGACCTCATTGATGAAAGTGCCGCCAAGCTGCGGCTCGAAATGAATTCCATGCCGGAGGAACTGGATAAACTCGAACGCCAGATCCGTCAGCTGGAGATTGAGCGGGAAGCCATCCGCCGCGAAAATGATGAACAGAAACTGCGTGAACTGAATACCGAGATCTCCAACCTGGCGGTACAGCGGGATACCTTCCGCGCCAAATGGCAGCAGGAGAAAGAGGTGGTGGAAAAAATCCAGACCGCCAAAAGCCGGATCGAAGAACTCAGGCTGGCCGCTGAAAAAGCGGAACGGGAAGGGGATTATGGGCGTGTGGCCGAGATCCGCTACGGCAAAGTACAGGAACAGCAGCGCATCATTGATGAAGAAACGGCGCAGCTGGCCGCCATCAGCGAAAAGCGTTTGCTCAAGGAAGAAGTTGACGCGGAAGATATCGCCGAAAGCATCTCCAAGGCCACCGGTATTCCGGTGATGAAAATGATGCAGAGCGAGCGGGAAAAACTCCTGCACCTGGAGGATGAACTGCACAAGCGGGTGGTGGGCCAGGATGAAGCCATTGAAGCCGTGAGTGATGCCATCCGCCGCAGCCGGGCCGGTCTCCAGGATCCCCGCAAACCCATCGGATCCTTTATCTTCCTGGGTACCACCGGGGTGGGTAAAACCGAGCTGGCCAAGGCGCTGGCCGAATACCTCTTTGATGATGACAGCATGATGACCCGCATCGATATGAGCGAATACCAGGAGAAGCATTCTGTAAGCCGCCTGGTGGGTGCGCCTCCCGGGTATGTGGGGTACGATGAAGGCGGACAGCTTACCGAAGCCGTACGCCGCAAGCCCTACAGCGTGGTGCTGCTGGATGAAATTGAAAAAGCCCACCCGGATGTGTTCAATGTGCTGCTGCAGGTGCTCGACGATGGACGCCTCACCGATAACAAGGGCCGCGTGGTGAACTTCAAGAACACCATCGTGATCATGACCAGCAATATGGGCAGCCAGCTCATCCAGGATAATTTTGAAAACATCACCGAGAAAAACCGGGATGAAGTGGTCGAGAGCACCCGGGCTGAAGTGATCGCCCTGCTGCGGCAAACCATCCGGCCCGAATTCCTGAACCGGATTGATGAGATCATCATGTTCCAGCCCCTCATGAAGGAGGAAATCCGGGGCATCATCGGCATCCAGCTGGCCCAGCTGCAGGCCCTGGTGGCTCAGTCAGGCATCCAGCTGCGGTTCAGTGATTATGCGCTCGATTACCTCGCCGAAAACGGATACGATGTGCAGATGGGGGCAAGACCGCTTAAACGATTGATCCAGAAGGAGATCGTTAATCAGCTCAGCCGGCGGATCCTGGCCGGGGACGTTGATAAATCCCATCCCGTTCTGGTGGATGTTTTTGATGGGGTGGTGGTGTTCCGCAATGAACAGGCGGCGGAAAAAAGCAAGGCCTGAAAGGGTTGTTAAGCTCAGGTTAAAATTCCGGCCCGGCAGGTGCCTGATTGCACAAAATTCAATGTTCAACTGTTGAATATTTGAAAATTAGGCTATCTTCACCGGAATCCGGTTCACCCTGGTGCAGTTTGGATATCCCCGTGAAGGCCTGCCCTGCAGAATCATTCAACAGACAGCTGCCGGATTGGATGCTGTTTATTTAAAAAAACTAGTATGTCATTCAAGAAAGACCTGATTGAGATAATTGAGCCCAAAGATATTTTTGTGGGCGACATCAACGCGCCGGTTACCCTCGAGGAATTCGGGGAATATGAAAGTGAAGCCTGTGCCAAGGCCAATGAGGTGGTGAAACAGATTCTGGAAGAATATGAGGGCAAAGTGAAGCTCAACTTCCGTCATTTTCCCCTCACCAAAATTCACCAGCGCAGCCTCAAGGCCAGCGAAGCGGCGGTGGCCACCGCCCAGGAGGGAGAAACCAAGTTCTGGCAGATGCACAATATCCTGTTCGCCAACCGGCGTAACCTGGGTACCACCAGCCTCAAACTGTACAGCCGCGAGGCCGGTGTTTCCAATAAAAAATTCCTGGAGAACCTGGTGGATGCCACCTTCGGCTGGCAGGTGCAGGGCGATATCAAGGAAGGCCATAACCGGGGGGTGAAGGACGTGCCCACCTTCTTCATCAACGGCGAACGGTATACCGGCAAAGTAACGTACGCCGAACTGAGCAAGGCCATTGATGCGGCACTGAAGAGCAGCCGTAAAAAGGCGCCGGCACGGCAGCGTGCCTGATCCGCAAAATAACATTATCATGAAAGGCTGTGCGCTCCGCACGGCCTTTTTTATGCCTCCGCCGTGATGGGTTGAACGGTGCCGATGACCAGCGGGGCCAGGAGTTGTTCGCTGAAAAATTTGCTGCTTACTGCCCCGGCTTCCTTCAGCAGTTCGCTGAGGGTACCGGTTTTTTTACCCAGCAGCCGGCAGGCCTTGTGCAGGGCATCGGTTTCGTTCAGGCCTTCCAGTTGCTGGCAGGCCTCGGTTACGGCAACAATCAGCAGGCCTTCATCTTTCAGCTGGCCCAGTTTGTCGATGATCCAGCTCAGGGCATAAAAATAATTCCGGTCCAGGAGCAGGAAACAGCGGTAGGGGCCGGGGTCGGGCATCTGGTTATAGGGTGATTGGAGGATGGCTGGGGTTTGATAGCTGCGCAGCAGGGCGCTGGGTTTCCGTCGGGCCCCAAGCTGAACCGTGCCCCGGAGCGCGGCCGGGTAAATGCTCAGCCAGCGCAGCTTCCGGCGCAGTTCATGCACATCTTTTTCCATGTTGTCAAAATGAAAGCCGTTTTCGTGCACAAATGCTTCCAGTGAGCTCACGGTATCGCGGTAGACCTGTTCAATGGCCAGTGTTTCATCCACTTCGTTCATCCAGCGCACTTCCTCCAGCTTTCGCCTGATTTTGCCGGAACGTTCCCCCGCTTCACCGCTCCAACCCTCCGCGGCCAGTACATCGTTGAGGTGCTGGATTTTTTCCCGGGCCTGCGCTTTTAAATAGGCAGGGATGGCCGCGGGGATGCTGCGCCGGCTTTCCAGGCTGCGTGCGGCGGCATCATAAAAATCGATGGCGCCGATGCCGTCTTCCAGCATCTTAAACCGCTCTTTCAGCCGGGTGAATTTTTTCCGGTGCTGCATGCCGGCATGGAGCCTGGCGAGCCCTTCCAGCATGAACAATGGCGTACGGGCATTGTGCTGGTACAGGTACAGGGCTGGATTTTTCCGTCGCGATGCTGTTTTCATCATCGGTTCCAGCACCGCTAGAAAATGGAGAAATCGATCTTGGCCGGTATGCATAACCATAAGTTTGATGACGGATGCAGGAAACCCATACCCTTACCGCCCTCAGCGGGATGCGGGCCGGGTAAACCTATTGTTCAAAAAAGGCCACGGAGCCGCCTACCCATTTTTTGTCCTTGTTGTAGCGGGTGCCGATCATCTTGCCCTTGCTGAGCCGGGCCAGGTTGTGTACCGCCACCGGCCTTGGCTGGTTCTTTTCCCAAAAAAAGAAAAGCCGGATTTCAGCCTTGGCGGGGCCGTCAGGGGTGGTAATCACATCGGCATATTTCACTTTCCGTTGCAGGATCCAGTTTTCCGGATCGGTAATTTTTCGGATATCCGATTCCGTTACGTCAATCACCACGCCCATACCTGCAAAGGAAAACAGGGGCTTCAGCACATAATTCTCCAGGTCGGCGGGCAGTTCTTTCAGCTCATGCAGGAAGCGGGTTTCGGGTACATAACGGTGCCGGATAAACGGCAGGGTGTATTTGCTGATGCGGTAAAACCAGTTGGGGTGCGATACCCATTCCACCTCCCAGTTCCGGGTAAAATCAATCACGGGGGGCAGGTGCTGCTGCTGCTGCAGGTCGTCAAAAATCAGTCGGTTGTAGATCCGTTTGATCCGGATGAGCCTGCCGTCTTTTTCGTAAAACAGCTGGTTGCCCTCCGGGATGAGGCGGGTGACGCATACAGGGGTAACCCCCAGCAGGGTTTCCGTGCAGTAAAAATCGATCCGGGTTTTCTGCTGGTCGGGGTAGATTTCCAGCAGGATCACTTCTTCCGGGGCATGGTCGCCCAGGATGATGTTTTTCAGCAGCTGCAGGTAGCTGCTTTCCGTATAGCCGTTCAGGTAAGCGTCGTAACCGGCCGGCACTTCCGCGTAGGCGCGGGTGAAACGGGTATGCCAGGCCTGGAAGGCAAAGAGGGTGGGGAAGCCCTGCATTTCAATCAGCTGGGGCTCCAGTTCACCGGCCGCGTTTTCACAAACCCCGAAATCGAACACCACGAAATCGGGATGTTGGGTTTCGCCGGGCACCTGCCATCCGGGCGGGATGGCCCGTTCCGTAAGCGCCGCAAAACCGGGCTGCACGAGCACGTCGATGATCTGTTCACAGGCGTCCAGCATTTTCCGGGTGAAATCCCGGGGAACAAAAACCGGGGTTTCTGCGTTGCGGAAATCCAGCGCGCCCGGGTGCAGGTCCTCGATCTGTTTCAGATATACCTGGTATTTGTCTTCAGTGAACCGGCTGTTGAACCGCTGGCGGAGTTCCTCTTGCATACAGGGAATATTTTTGACTCGCCAACTAAAATAAGGATTATTGTCGATCTGCAGGGCAGCTCTTGCGGGGCGGCACTATCCGATCTCCGCCAGCTGCAGCGAATGCGCCGCCACTTTCAGGAAGTTGGGGAGGATGTGCTGATAGGTGTGCATGATTTTATCAGGATCGTTGAGTTGCTCAATCATGCTGCTCCATTTGGCTTCGCCGTGATTTTCGATCACCGTTTTTTTCTTTTCGGCTGTCTGCAGGTACATGCTCATGCCGATGGCATCGGCCTCGGGGTGAAACTGGGTGCCGATCATGTAATCATTGAAACGAAAGGCCATGATGGCCCGTTCCAGGTGAACATGCGGGCGTTCTTTTTCTATGGCCAGGATGGCGCCGCCCATCTGCCTGATCCGGTTGTGGTTGGGCTGAATCACCTGGTAATCGCGGCTGTCCACCGCATAAAAGGGATCTTTCATGTTGCTGAACACCACCTCATTGTGGGCGCCCTGGAGCAGGTGTACCGGGAATACCCCGAATGACGTACTGCGCCGTTTGCAAACCTGGCCGATGTGATAATGCCGGCAGGCTAACTGAAAGGAATGGCAGATGAAAAACACATGCTTCTTCTGCACGTGGGCTTCGTTATGGTTCCAGCGTTCCACCTGGTGCAGCCAGTGGAAATACACCCGTTCCCATTCGCTGCCTTCCGATTCCAGCGGACTCCCCGGTCCGCCGCTCGAAATGAAAATATCATAATCCATGTCCGGCACCTGCTTCCGGAGCCGCACGTCAAACTCATCCACCTCCAGGTCGAGATGATGCGCTTCCCCGAACTGATTCAGGATCTCGCGGATACAGCGCATGCCCTGGTTGGCAACGCCCTCATACAGGTCCAGAATGGCAATTTTTACAGGAGTCCGGCCATTAAAATTCATGCGCCAAAATTACATTTTTTTCAGGCAGCGCCCGGTATTGAAAAAATATCAACGCAGTGCCGGATTGTTTAGTGTTTAATAGGGGAAAATGTGTAAAAATTTGACGAAAATCATGCATAACCCCTTGATATTAAGATTTTAATATTTGTGCGCCTGTATTGGGGGTTAACGTTTATTTAACTAACTTTAACGCCTGTGAATCCTGTACCTCAATGAACTGCCCGCTTAACCCGGCCGGAGGGGCCGGCATTTTCCCGGATAACCAACGCTGTTGTGTAAACGCTCTTGTGTAAAC
>JAYRPG010000009.1:0-1464 GCA_041911275.1 Ferruginibacter sp.
AAGCGCTTTTGGCGGGATTGAGCAAACTTAATTTTTCGAGGATTTCCACGGCTTTATCCTTTCGGCCCTGCTGCAGCAATACCCCCGCCATGGCTTCGGTCAGCACTTCATCTTCCTGGTTCGATTGTTCGGCCAGGTGACGGATATGGCTCTCGGCGGCAGCGGTTTCCACGGCTGCCGGCTCGGTGGTTTGGGCCAGCTGGCCGGCATGCAGCCTTTTCATGGTTTTCAGCCAGTCGGTAAAACTTTTCATCTGCCTGCCCAGCCGGTCACTGGTTTTTTCTTCTTCGCTCAGTTTGATGCCCACACTGGCAAAATAATCGCTGGTGTGGAGCGGTTCAAAAAGCGGGGCATCTGCCGGGGGGGCGGGCAGGGGATCCGGTACCGGGATCTGGAGCGCCGGTGCTGGTTCCGCCGGGGCTGTGGCAGCTTCTTCCGCGGGTTCAGCCGCTGTTTCCACGGATACAGCTGGGGTGGCGGGGCTTTCCGGCAATACGGGTTCGGCAGTAGGGGTCAACGCAGGCACTTCCGTATCGGGCAGGACTGCCGGAGCCGGAGAAGCCAATGCCTCCCTGTCGCTGATGGCTGCCGGGGCTTCATCCGCCTTTTCGGACAAAGCAGGAGAAATGGCTCCGGTGAGTGCTGCGGCCGGACTGGCTTCGGCGCTGTGCTGATTTTTCTGCAGCTGAAAGTGCAGCCAGCCGGGATTGTTGAACAATACCGATGTTTTACGGGCCTGCTGCGGGTAGGCAGCTGAGGCCGCATCAGTTTGCTGCAGCAGGAAAAACTGGGCAACGGAAAAATAAGGGTGTGCCGCTGCCATCTCTTCCAGCCAGCCACTGGTGCCGGGGTCGGAGGGGAGGCGTTTGAACACCGCTTCAAAAAGCATCCGCTGTTTTTCCATCTGCCAAAACTAAAGTTTATCGGTCAATCCGGACGGCCGGGTTTTACCAGTTTGAAAATATTTTATTGAATACGGCATCCACAATGTTGCGCACAATCTCGTCATTGCGTTCTGCCTCCACCTGGGCCAGGTTCTGCGATGCCGCAAAGTCGAAGGTGCTGGTTACATCCGATTCCTGGTTCTTTTTTTCGTCCAGGTTGTTTTTGAAGATCAGGTGAAACGAAACGGTGAGCCGGTTGGTACTGGTGGCGCCTGAGGTGATACCGGTGGTGCTCACCGAATAATCGGATACATACCCGCTGATGTCGTAGTGGGCATTGTCTTCATTTGTTTGCCGCAGCCGGGTGTTGCCGATGATTTTCTGTTTGAGGCGCTCGGTCAGCTGCGGACTCAGTTGCGGGTTCACATAACGGGCTTTGTTTTCCAGGTAGTTCACCCGGAAGGTTTTTACCTCCACCGGAATCGAAACATCTTTGAAAGAATATTTGCAGGTGGCCTGGCTGAACAGGAGGAAGAGGCTGCAGCAAACCAGCAGCCGGAGGAGGGAGCGTGTGAAGTGA
>JAYRPG010000010.1:0-2053 GCA_041911275.1 Ferruginibacter sp.
GCAGGCAGGTGCCGGGGTAAGGGGCGCCGGCTGGCAGCTGCTTTCGGCTGCAGCTGCAGGCGAAAAGCAGGTCCCGGGTTTTCAGGCATTGCAGGGTTGCCTCATACAAGTTACGCCGATGGGTCTGCGACCAGTTTTTTTCAAAGTCATCCGGTCCGGAAGGGCCCAGGTCCCAGTCGAGCCCCAGCCATTCCAGTGTCCTGAAAATATCTTCCACGTATTCCGGTCGCTTGCGGGCGCCGTCGAGGTCATCAATGCGCAGCAGCACCTTGCCGCCCTGGCTGCGGGCCCACAGCCAGTTGAGCAGGAAATTGTACAGGTTGCCTTCGTGGAGGTATCCACTCGGCGTGGGGGCCATACGGGTGATCATGCGGACAAATGATGCGCAAAGCTAAGCCGTTCATCCGGAGTACGGGTAAGGCGGTGATGCAAAATTCAAGGGGGAGGAGTTTAGGGAGGTTTGGAAGGTTTAGGATGATGAGTCAATCATGCCCATCGTTTGGCCATCGGCACCAGGTCGGTGAGTTCGGTGATTTTGACGGGGCGGCCCTGTTCGATGCTCTTCCGGGCAGCGATGCCGATGAGGATCGACATGGCGCCATCGCGGGTGCCGGCCATCACGTGGTAAGGATTGTCGTGCGGTTCAGCAAAGATGCGCCGGTGCATGCGGATGTCCCCCCCTCCGTGTCCGCCGCGGATTTTAGGCGTGGTGAACACCTCATAGTTTTTGGCGAAATTATCCATCACCACAATCTCCCGGTATTCGCCGGGCACGGCATCATCGGACTGGCTCATTTCCACAGCATGCTTCAGGGCCTGGTCTTCAGGAAGTTTTTGCAGGTAGGGAATGTCTTCCCAGGTTTCCAGCCGGCCCCGGCTGCCATTGAACGCAATCTGCCAGCCTTCATAGGGGGAGTAGGTGGTGAGGGAATAATTGGCCACCACCCCGTTGGCATAACGGATCTGCGCCGACATTTTATCATAGATGTCAATCTCATTTCGGTACACACAGCCATCCCGGAGGTAACCATCGTGTTGTTCATTTTTTACATAGAGGTTGGTCAGTCTTTCGTCTTTGCCAATATCCCAGTAATAGGCGCAGTCGGTTTTGTGCAGACAGCTCCGGCAGGTTTTTCCGCGGAAGGGTCCGTTGCTGCCGTAATGATCCAGGGAGCCATAGGCGCTCACTTCCACCGGTTCGGAGTTGAGCCACCAGTTCAGGAGATCAAAGTGGTGGGTGGATTTGTGTACGAACAGCGAATTGCTGAACCGGCTCAGGCCATGCCAGCGCCGGAAATAATCCGCGCCGTGGTGCACGTTCAGGTACCAGTTAAAGTCCACCGAAGTGATGGTGCCCACCCGTTCTTTGTGCAGGAGTTCTTTTACCTGCATGTTGTGAACACTGTGCCGGTAATTGAAGGCTACCGTTACCTTTCGGCCCGACCGCTGCTCGGCTTCCAGGATCCGCCGGCATTTCACTTCATCCGTGGTCATGGGTTTTTCCGTAATCACATCTTTTCCCGCCAGCAGGGCCTGTACAATCAGTTCGTCGTGCGTGGAATCGGGTGTGGTGATGATGATGGTGTTAGCCGCAGTTTCCCGCAGCATTTGCTCAAAACTGGTATAGGTGGCACAGGAGAGTCCCAGGCTTTCTTTCACATACTGCAGCCTGCCCGGATTATGATCGCAGAGGGCGGCCATCTCTGCCTGCGCGCCAAAGTTGCGCAGCAGATCCCTTGTCCAGAAGCCGCTGCCGCGGTGGCCGGTGCCCACCAGGGCCAGTTTCAGTTTTCCGGATGAGGGTGTTGCCAGGGAGGCCAGCGGATGCAGCAGGAGAACGGCGCCGGTGGCCGCACTGTAATGCAGGAATGAACGGCGATGCATGATGGCAAGGTTTATTGCAATTTAAGCCTTGCCGCGCATCGGGGCGGCAGGATTTACGCCAACGTTGCCGGGGAGGGGAGGGAACGGAAGGTTCAAAAGGTTCAAAAGGTTCAAGGTTCAAAACGTTCAAAACGTTGGTTTCGGTGGGAGTTTAAGGTTTAAGGTTTAA
>JAYRPG010000011.1:0-2564 GCA_041911275.1 Ferruginibacter sp.
GCAGACCCGTCAGTTTTACCGGCTGCTGGATCTCCTGCGCGAACGTTTTCCCCGTGTTGAGTTTGAGTCCTGCGCTTCCGGCGGTGGACGTATCGACTTTGAGGTTCTGACCCGCACGCACCGCTTCTGGGCTTCTGACAACAATGACGCCCTGGAGCGCTGCACCATACAGCGTGGCATGAGTTACTTTTTCCCGCCGGAGGTTATGGGGGCACACATCGGTCATCATCGCTGCCATGCCACCTTCCGGCAGCACAGCATTGCCTTTCGCGGTCTGACGGCCCTGTTCGGTCATATGGGACTGGAGCTGGATCCGGTAACGGCCGGAGAAGAGGAATCCGCCGGTTACCGCCGCTATGCCTCGCTCTACAAAGAATGGCGGCAGCTTATCCACACGGGCACCCTATGGCGGGTGGATATGCCGGATGCGGCGACACAGGTGCAGGGGGTGGTCAGCCCGGATCAGTCGCAGGCGCTCTTCCTGGTGAGCCAGCTTGCCATGCCGGATCACACCCTGCCGGGTGCTCTACGTTTTCCGGGGCTGGCACCACAGGCCCGTTACCGGCTTCGTGTTGTTGACCATCCGGATATTCAGCTGGTCGGTGAAGGCGGGCATACCATGCGCAGGCTGCCCGGCTGGATGAACCAGACCTCCGACATCAGTGGGGAATGGCTGGCGCAGGCCGGTATTCAGCTTCCCGTACTGGATCCGGAAAGCGCCATGCTGATTGCCCTTGAACGTTTGGCATAAAAGGACCGGAGCCGGTCACGGCTCCCTGCACTCAGTCCCGTGAGGATAACAATAATGAATACTGTCAGTACTCATAAAAACCCCGATTTCTGGATATTTGGTCTGTTCTTTTTTCTCTACTTTTTCATCATGGCAACCTGTTTCCCGTTTCTGCCCGTCTGGCTGTCAGACATTGTGGGGCTGAGTAAAACGGATACCGGGATTGTTTTTTCATGCCTCTCCCTGTTTGCCATCAGCTTCCAGCCGCTGCTGGGGGTCATCTCAGACCGTCTTGGCCTGAAAAAACACCTGATGTGGATCATCAGCCTGCTGCTGGTCCTGTTTGCACCGTTCTTTCTGTACGTTTTTGCGCCGCTGCTGCGGTTCAACATCTGGGCCGGAGCACTGAGCGGCGGGATTTTTATCGGCTTCGTTTTTTCTGCGGGAGCCGGTGCCATCGAAGCCTATATTGAACGTGTCAGCCGCAGCAGCGGATTTGAATACGGTAAGGCCCGGATGTTCGGCTGTCTGGGCTGGGCGCTGTGTGCCACCACGGCAGGGCTGCTTTTCAACGTGGATCCGTCCCTGGTATTCTGGATGGGGTCCGGCTGCGCATTGCTGCTGGTCCTTCTGGTGGCGCTGGCGCGTCCCGGAACCAGTCAGACAGCGATGGTCATGAATGCGCTGGGTGCCAACTCGCCCGTGATTTCCGCCGGAATGGTGTTCAGTCTGTTTCGTATGCGTCAGATGTGGATGTTCGTGCTTTACATGATTGGGGTGGCCTGCGTCTATGACGTGTTTGACCAGCAGTTTGCCACGTTCTTCCGTGCATTTTTTGACACGCCGCAGGCGGGGATCCGGGCATTTGGTTTTGCCACCACGGCTGGCGAGATTTGCAATGCCATCATCATGTTCTGCTCCCCCTGGATAATCAACCGCATTGGTGCCAAAAACACACTGCTTGTCGCGGGTCTGATTATGACCATCCGCATCACAGGGTCGGCCTTTGCCACCACGGCTACTGAAGTGGTGATCCTGAAAATGCTGCATGCCCTTGAAGTCCCATTCCTGCTGGTTGGTGCGTTCAAGTATATCACCGGCGTGTTTGATACCCGGCTGTCGGCCACCATTTATCTGATTGGCTTTCAGTTCTCCAAACAACTGGCGGCGATATTCCTCTCAACCTTTGCAGGTCACCTGTATGACCGCATGGGGTTCCAGAACACCTATCTGGTTCTGGGCGGTATTGTCCTTGCGGTCACCGTGTTATCGGCTTTCACCCTGAGCAGTACCCGTAAAACGGCTGCCCCGTCAGCAGAAACCGCTACAGCACAGACGGAGGTTCGCTTATGAAACAGCGTCTTGCCTCTGCACAGGTTGCACTTGATACACTCCGCGCCCGTCGTGGTGATACCTGGTACCCGGTTTTTCATCTGGCTCCACCTGCCGGATGGATGAATGATCCGAACGGGCTTATTTATTTCAGCGGTCGCTATCACGCATTCTTTCAGCACCATCCGGCAAGTGAACATCAGGGGCCGATGCACTGGGGACATGCCACCAGTCCGGACATGCTGCACTGGCAGCATGAGCCGGTTGCGCTGGCACCCGGTGATGAATATGACCGGGATGGCTGTTTTTCCGGCAGCGCAGTGGACGACAACGGCGTGCTGTCGCTTATCTACACCGGTCATCTCTGTCTGGAGGATCGGGGGGATGACAGCATCATCCGCGAAGTCCAGTGTCTGGCAACCAGCCGTGACGGCATTCACTTTGAGAAACAGGGCTGCGTGCTGACGCCACCGGAAGGCATCATGCATTTCCGTGACCCGAA
>JAYRPG010000012.1:0-12213 GCA_041911275.1 Ferruginibacter sp.
CCACATGTTCATCGGCCGCAGTGCCAACATCACCGAAGCCCGTCCGGAGCAGAACCGGTTGAACTGCCAGTACCGTAACCGCTGCTGGCGGGGCTGTCCCTATGGCGCATATTTCAGTACCCAGTCGGCTACCCTGCCTGCCGCCCTTAAAACCGGGCGCCTGACGGTGGAAACCCATCAACTGGTAACCCGTTTGTTGTACGACCGTAACCGGCAAAGGGTTACCGCCGTGGAGGCACTGGATGTGAACTGCATGAAGACCTATGTCTTTCAGGCCAGGATTGTTTTCGTGTGTGCCTCAGCGTTCAACAGTGCCTGGATCCTGATGAACAGCGCTACAGACATCTGGCCCGGCGGGCTCGGCAGCAGCAGCGGTGAGCTGGGGCACAATATCATGGATCATCACCTGAAGAACGGCGCCAGCGGCGTCGTGGAAGGTTTTGAGGATAAATATGTTTATGGCCGAAGGCCCACGGGCATTTACATCCCCCGTTTCAGGAATATTTACGGGGATAAACGAGACTATCTGCGGGGATTCGGCTACCAGGGCGGTGCAGACCGCTACCGGGGCCTTGATATCGCCGAGTTTACCATCGGGGCCGAACTCAAGGAAGCACTCAGTGAGCCGGGGCCCTGGCGGATGGGGATCATGGGCTTTGGCGAGATGCTGCCCTATCATGAGAACCGCATGACCCTCGATAAAAACCGAAAGGACAAATGGGGGCTGCCGGTCATTGCCTTTGATGTGGAAATGAAAGACAATGAACACCGGATGCGGAAAGATATGATGGAGGATGCGGCTGAAATGCTCACCAATGCCGGGGTTAAAGCTGTAAAGACCTTTGATTATGGATACGCCGTGGGCATGGGCATTCATGAAATGGGCACTGCCCGCATGGGCCGCGATCCCAAAACATCGGTGCTCAACGGGCACAACCAGGTTTGGGATGCCCCCAATGTGTTTGTTACCGACGGGGCCTGTATGACCAGTGCCTCCTGCGTCAATCCATCACTCACGTATATGGCATTGACCGCCCGGGCAGCCGATTTTGCCGTGCAGGAACTCAAAAAAGGCAATCTCTGAAAGCGACGGATAACCATAACCTGTTTAATGTTCAACTTTTCAATTTGCCTCTATGAACCGCAGAGCCTTACTCAAACAGATCGCCCTCCTCACCGGGGCCACATTCGTGGGCGGAGAATTCCTGCTCAGCGGATGTAAGTCCGGCGCCGGAACCGATGCCGCTTTTACACCCGCCACCCTTGCTCTGCTGGATGAAGTGGGGGAGACCATCATTCCGGCCACCGACACACCGGGGGCCAAAGCGGCGCAGATTGGCGCTTTCATGCAGGTGATGGTCAATGACTGTTATACGGCAAAGGAACAGGCGGCTTTTAAAGCCGGTATCGCTGCGCTGGATGAAGCCTGCCGGAACTTCCACGGCCAGGCTTTTATGGACTGCAATACCGCTCAACGCAAATCCTTCCTGCTGCATCTTGAAAAAGAAGCGAAAGCATACAATGAAAAAACAGAGCAGGCCAATGCCGGCAAAAAGGAAGAGGAGAAAGCGCCCCTGCATTATTATACGATGATGAAGCAGCTCACCCTGTTTGGCTTTTTCACTTCCAAAACCGGCGCCACGGAAACACTCCGTCATCTCCCGGTGCCTGGAAAATATGACGGGGCCTTCCCTTATCAGAAAGGGGATCGTGCCTGGTCGGAATAATCTTAAAGCTGATTTATGTTTAACAGACGACAATTCATCGGCCAATCCGCCATCGTGGCTGCAGGCCTGGTCTTCACCCGTTCGCTGCAGGCGGCAACGGCCCCGGGCCGCCGGCTTACCGGCATCCAGTTGTATACCCTGCGGGATGAGATTCCCCGGCGCGGCCTCAGGGATACGCTGGCCATGGTGGCTGCCGCCGGTTATCAGAATGTGGAATTGTACGGATACCACCCTGCCAACGGTTTTTTCGGACATCGCCCGGAAGAAGTGGCCGCGATGCTGCGTGCCTTTCGTTTGCGCAGTACCAGCGGGCATTACGATCTTAACCTGTTTGCGGATCATGCGCGCCAGCTGATGCAGGTTGCCCGTGTGCTGGGGCACCGGTATGTGGTGATTCCCTGGTTAGCGGAGGAGGAACGGAAATCGGCGGCGGATTACCGGGTGATCGCCGGAAAGCTGAACCGTGCAGGCAGGCTGTGTCGCAGAAGCGGGTTGCGGCTGGCCTACCATAACCATGATTTTGAATTTGAAAAAATGGATGACGGCAGCTGTGGTTACGATATCCTGCTGAAAGAAGTGCCGCCCGCCCTGATGGACATGGAGCTGGATCTGTTCTGGGCAGTAAAAGCGGGGTACGATCCCGTGCAACTCTTCCGCCGGCATCCCGGCCGGTTTGCCCTCTGGCATGTAAAAGACAGGGATGCCGGTCAGCCCGATCGCAATACTGAAATCGGTTCAGGCAGCATCGATTTTAAAAAAATATTTGCGCAGGCATCGGTATCCGGACTGAAATATTTTTACATGGAGCAGGAGCATTTTGCAACAGATCCGGAAATGAGCATACAAAAAAGTCATGATTATATCCGGAAGCACCTGCTCCCTGCCTGGGTGTAACTGGTTGGCATGCCTGGCGATGAAGGATGTGATGCCCTCACATCCTTTTTTTATGACTGCCCTGATTTTTCACATGCTTATGTGGTTGCCGGTCCGGCGATGTCGCTGCATTTTTGCATCAGTCAGCCATGAAAAAAGTACAGCCATGAACATACACAGTCTTATGCACCTCAACGGGTGTTGACGGAGTGGTGTCAGGGTGAAATGCGACGCAACGCCTGCGTACTGCCGTTTCTCTGCGGTTAGTTAAGCGGATCGTTACGGATTCTCTGATGCCGCTTCGTTCATCCTGTGACCCGGTAATACGTCCTGCCAGGTGCACTCTGCTCCCTGACGACCAACAGTCAGCTACTCCTGCCCGGTCAGGGATTCCGCATGCGCAGCTTCAGGTAATGGCACCGTTATCAGCAAGTATCATTTTTATTCAAAAAGTATAGCATGAAATCCATTTTACTTACACTGGCCGCATCAGCGGTTTTTACTCTTTCTGCCGGTGCCCAGGCCATTCAGCTGGCCAATAATCAGGGGCTGGTATTGTTGGGCTTACTCAACAGCAACCGGGCTGTTTTTTATGCCAAAAGCAACGGGCAGTTATGGGTGAGTGACGGCACCCTGGCGGGCACCCAGCCCTTTACCGGCAAAGTAACCGCAGGCAATAATCCTGTGGCTTCGGTGATGAACGGCCGGCTTTATTTTTCCGGTTACCAGGTCAATACCGGCCGTGAACTTTGGGTAACGGATGGCACGGATGCCGGTACCCAATTGCTTAAGGATATTAACCCCGGGGCATCCGGATCTGATCCTGCCGACCGGTTCGTTGTGTTGAACAATACCCTTTATTTCAGTGCGGCCACCGCTGCGGCGGGCCGGGAATTGTGGAAGACCGATGGTACGGAGGCCGGAACGGTGATGATCAGCGATATCGTGCCGGGTACGGCAGGCAGCAACCAGCCATCGCTGTACAAGCTGACCGCAGCAGGCAACCTGATCTTTTTTGTGGCCAGCACAGCCGCTCATGGGGAGGAACTCTGGCGTACGGATGGCACGGCTGCGGGCACGCTGCTGCTGCAGGATATCCGCCCCGGGGCGGCCGGAGCGGTGCCCATGATGATGGGGATACTGGGCACTCAGCTCATTTTTAATGCAGACAATGGCGTTACGGGGATCGAACCCTGGGTTTCAAATGGTACGCCCGCAGGAACTTTTATGCTGAAAGATATTGCCCCGGCCACCCTTTCTTCAATGTCAGATCACTTTACCCTTTTTAAAGGGAAACTGCTTTTTGTGGCCAATGATTTTGTTCATGGCGAGGAATTATGGGCAACCGATGGCACACCTGCCGGCACCACCCTGCTCAAGGACATTGAGCCCGGCCCCATGGGCAGTATGCCTGTGCTGTTCAACAGTATTCAGGTGGCAGATCAGCTGTTTTTTTCAGCCTATACCAGTGCGTCTGGCATGGAGCTCATGCAGACCAACGGAACCGCTGCGGGAACGGGGCTGTTTATGGATATTGAACCCGGACCTGCCAATGGCGTTCCGGTTTTGCTTCCGGCTTATGCCAATGGTTATGGTGTTTCCTCACAGTTGTTCAAAGGCAATCAGTTCTTTTTTTCGGCCTTCACCGTGGGAGCCGGATTTGAACTTTACATCAGTGACGGTACTGTGGCCGGCACGCGGATGGTGAAGGATTTGTATCCCGGAATCGGAGATGGATTTACCATGAATGGTTACTATATCACCAACAATGCCATTTATTTCAATGGCGATGACGGGCTGCATGCCGGAGAACTGTTTAAATCAGATGGTACAGCCGCCGGCACCATGCTGGCCGCGGAGGTGAACCCTGCCGGGGATGGCGAGGTGATGCCCTTTGTGATTGTGGGCAATGGCCTGCTCTTCACCGGCAATGATGGCAACAATCCCAGCCCGGCACTCAACGACCTGTTTCGCCTCAATACGGTTGAAGTGGTGTTGCCTGTTCAGCTGATCAGCTTTACCGGAAACCGCAGCGGCGACCGGAATCAATTGTTCTGGCAGGTGGCCGATGCAGCAGGATTCGGCCGGTTTGTGGTGGAGCGCAGCACTGATGGGGTCCATTATTCAGCCGTTGGTGAACAGCTCTGGAGCCCCTCGCTCCGGGAATACCGTTTTGAAGAAAGCCTCTTGTCCGGCGAAGCCGGGCAATGGTACTACCGCCTCCGGCTCACCGATGTCAACGGGTCATTCTGCTACAGCCCGGTGGTCATCATTCGCACCCCCGGAAAGCCGGGAGCCTTCGTTAAGGCCAACCGGAATGGACAGGAGGTTCAGGTTTGGTACACCTTGCCTGCGGCGGAAGCCAACCTGCAGGTGACCGATGTAAGCGGAAGGATTTTGTACCACCGCAAAATTACCGGCTCTTCAGGCACTGTTCGGCTGTGGTTGCAGGAAACGGGGCAGCAGGCTATCCAGGTGACTGTTTACGGCACTGATTTCCGGATGGTGCGGCAGGTATTATGAACAGGCTAATGGCGGGAAATAACGGAAAAGATTATTCGAAAATATTTTTTGTACGGTTGCCTGTGCTGCTGATGCGTGTTTGCTGTTCCCCGAAAAGTCCGCCGTACCGGGTGGAGCTGTGTGATGCTGACCCGGTAACCATTTTACATAAAAATTTAAACGTATGACTACTCACATGATTGCTGTACTGGCAGGTTTGTCGCTGCTCACAGCCTGCTCCAAGGCCCCGGTGAATCAGCCACCGGCTCCTGTGCCTGATCCCCTGATGGCTTATACCCAACTGGGTAATATCGTAGTTCGTTACGGATCGTTGCCGGCCGTGATGGATATTGATAAGGACGGGAAGTCTGATCTCCGCGTGGGGGTACTCCTGGTGGGCGATCCGGTTCGGAAAGAGGACCGGCGCGAATTTCGGCTGTCCTCCGGGGTGAATACCTGTCTTGCTGTTGATCAGCAGGAATCGGTCCCCCGGATGGTTGCCGGACAGGCTATTCCGCTGACCGCTTTCAACGGCTATCAATGGTGGCGGGTATCATCCTGTGTGCTGATGCAGCGGGTGGAAGACATCACCGGTGCGCTGCGCTGGGAAGGCAACTGGGCGGGAGCTGTACGGCAGTATGTACCCTTCCAGTTGTATAAAAATGAAGCGGTATTTACGGGCTGGCTGGAAATGAGTGCAGATACGACAGGAGAACGTGTGACGCTTCACCGGCTGGCTGTTTGCCGGGAGCCGGCCCGTGCCATCACAGCAGGCAACTGAGTAATAGCGGTCATATGAGGACAGCCACGAAACAAAAGATATAACATAGTAAAAGACACAGAAAATGCGGCATATTATTGCATTCGTATTTCTTTCGCTTTCATGCCATTCATTGTTTGCCCAGACTGTTCGGACAAACATTTTCACGAGAGACAGTCTGATTGTCATTGATAAAAACCCCGAAAAAGGCTTTTACAGTGACTATATTTTGTTTGTCCCCAAAGGAACGCCATTCAACAAGCCGATATTTTTACTTGTAGAGCCCAACAACACAGGAAAGCTTTCAGACAGCATAAAAGTCCATAGAGAGCGTGCCATTTACCTGGCTGCAAAAAGTTCCGTAGGGAACAATATTTCAACCGAATTGAAAATTCCCATACTTGTTCCGGTATTTTCACGGCCAGCCTCAAAGCCATTGACCTACACGCATGCTTTGGACAGAGACGTAATGTTGGAGAAATCCCCCGAGCTAAAACGAATTGATTTGCAGTTGCTGGAAATGATCAGCGATGCAAAAGGCGTTTTAAAAACATTAAACATTGAAGTGGCAGACAAATTTTTCATGAGTGGTTTTTCAGCTTCGGCAACTTTTACCAATCGTTTTTCATTTTTGCACCCCGGCAAAATACAGGCATTGGCCATTGGCGGTTTCAACGGAGAGCTGATGTTTCCGAAAAGAGACATTAAAGGCGTCAAACTCAACTACCCTATCGGAACCAATGACTTTGAGAAACTATTCAGGCAAAAGTTTGACATAGAAGCTTACAAAGCCATTCCGCAATTTATTTATATGGGCGAACTGGACGACAATGATGCCGTTCAGTTTGACGATGCGTACAATAAAAAAGAACGAAAAATAATCAACGACAATATCGGGGCGACCGTTCAAACAAGATATGTGGCGTGTCAAAACGTTTACAAGAAATCAAAGATTAACGCCACATTCAAGACCTATGAAAATGTCGGGCATTGGACAACATCTAAAGTGAATTTAGCAGTCATCTTGTTTTTCCTGGAACAAATGAAACAGAACGAAAAGTGAAAACGAACCGCAGACAGGCAGTTTGGAAAAAGTGGGGAGTGCAGGGGTTCTTCAGCATGACATCGCTCATCATCTCCGGGTGTGGGGTGAAATGAAGCGCATCAGCATCCTGCTGAATTCAACTATACCCATCCTGAAGTATGACAGCGCCAGTCGGACGGATTCTGATTTCCCGGTTTCGCATAGCTGCTGGCCGTTATGCCGCATCGCGGTGCAAGGTTGCTGCAGTTGGCAGGCTGCCGTGGTGAAGCCATCTCTTCAGTTTTCCGGCGGGTGATCAGGTGCCCAGGCTCCAGCCCTGCCGGTAGGTCCGGCGAACGAACTGGTTGGCCTCATCAAAATTGGTGACCCGCATGCCGGGGCCATCCCACTGGAGGCGGATGTTTTTGCCCGGATAGTCGTATCCGTTTTTATATTGTTTGCTGGGATAGCGGATGTCTGCGCTCCGGATGGCCAGGTTGCCCATCAGCACGGCTTCTGTGAGCGGTCCGGCAATCGAAAAGGGCGAACTGAGCTGGGCGGCTTCTGAACTCCCGTAGCCGGCTATGCAGGCATTCACCCATTGGGCGTAATGTCCGGCTGCGCCACCGGGCACCCGTGCGAGGGTTATCGGTGTATGGTCATCGGGATTCCGGCTGAGGGGTAAGAGCCGGGGATGGGCGCCATAAGTGCTGCACATCATTTTGCCCTTGCTGCCGCAGAAAAGCACGCCGTTGCCCCCGTCGCCCATTTGTTCATCCGCTGCCAGTTCTTCGGGTTTTTCAGGCTGGATGCCGCCATCGCTCCAGTGGAAGTTCAGGATCCTGCCGCTGGCCGGCTGCCTGAACCGGAGTGTTACGGTGGAAGAGGCCGGCGCAGATTCCGGGAAATACCCGCGGGTGAACGGTGCCGTGTATACGCTTGCCACACTGCAGCTGGCTTCAAACGGGTAGCCGGGTTCCAGCACCCGGAACGGGGCTTCAAAGAGATGGCAACCCATATCACCCAGCGCGCCTGTACCATAATCCCACCAGCCCCGCCAGTTAAAAGGCACCACATTTTCTGCATAGGGTTGATCAGGGGCCGTTCCCAGCCAGAGGTCCCAGTTCAGGCCTGACGGTACCGCCGCAGTGGCAGCGGGCCAGGGGATACCCTGGGGCCACACGGGCCGGTCGGTCCAGATGTACACATCCGTCACCTCGCCGATCAGTCCAGCCCGGTACCACTCCATCAGCCGGCGAACGCCGTCGCCGCTGGCGCCCTGGTTGCCCATCTGCGTCACCACCCGGTAGCGTTCAGCGGCGGCCGTGAGCATCCTCGCTTCGTAGATATCATGGGTAAGTGGTTTCTGCACATATACATGTTTGCCCAGCTGCATGGCGGCCATGGCCTGTACTGCATGGTTGTGGTCGGGGGTGGACACCGATACCGCGTCGATCTGCCGGTGCTCCCGCTCCAGCATCTCCCGGTAGTCGGTATAGTACCGTGCTCCCGGAAAGCGATTCCGGCTGTTGACTGCCTGGCGGTCATCCACATCACACAAACAGGTAATCCTCACGCGACCGGTTTTCGCAAATTCCTGCAGATCGCTTTCACCCTTTCCGCCCGCACCAATGCCGGCCACGAGTAACTGGTCGCTGGGAGCGGTAAAGCCTTTTCCGCCCAGCACATGCCGGGGAACAATCATCACCCCTGTTGCGGCCAGCAGGCCATGGCGCAGGAACTGACGCCGGGATTTGTGCATTTTTTTCATCATGGTAAGCCGTCAGCCTCTTCTCTGGCGGTGCAGTAATTTAAAGTATTTTTAGGTGCGGGTTTGATTCATTTTCTCAGCCCGCCTTCAGCTATGCAAATGGTGATCACCGATGGATATACCCTGAATCCGGGCGACCTGGACTGGCAGCCCCTGCATGAACTTGGTGTACTGAGCCTGTACGACCGTACGGATCCGGTACAAACCATCGGCCGGGTGTACAATGCCAGGGTGATCGTAACCAACAAAACCCGTATCGGGGCCGCAGAAATTGCGGCGGCGGCTGATCTGCAGCTGATAGCGGTAACGGCTACGGGCTTCAACAATGTAGACACGGCGGCAGCCCGGGAGCGGAATATCCCCGTGTGCAATGTGCCCGGTTACGGCACATTTTCCGTGGCCCAGCATGTGTTTGCCCTGCTGCTCGAATGCACCAACCAGGTGGGTCGCCATGCCCGGGATGTGGAGCAGGGCGGCTGGAGCCGTTCGCCCGACTGGTGCTATACCCTCCGGCCTGTGACGGAACTGCAGCATAAAACCTTCGGCATTGTGGGCATGGGGAATATCGGCCGGCAGGTAGCTCAGCTGGCACATGCCTTCGGCATGCGGGTGCTGTATCACGGGGGGAGCAATGCGGCAGCCTTTGCAGAACCCGTAAGTCTGCACCGGCTCTTTATGGAAAGTGACGTGGTGAGCCTGCACTGCCCCCTTACGGCAGGCAATACCGGCATGGTGAACAGCGAGCTGCTGGGGCTGATGAAGTCTTCGGCCATCCTCATCAATACCGCACGCGGGCCCCTGATTGCCGAAAACGACCTGGCCGCAGCCCTGCAGCAGGACAGGATTGCCTTCGCGGCCCTTGATGTACTCAGCAGCGAGCCGCCCCCCGCGGATCATCCGCTCGCCGGACTGCCCAACTGCCTCATCACCCCGCACAACGCCTGGATGAGCCGCGAAGCCCGGCAGCGGATACTGGATATAACGGTCAACAATATACGCTCCTGGATGGCCGGCCGGCCGGTGAATGTGGTGAACCTCAGCTGAAGCCTATGCATATCCTGATTGCCACGGATAAATTCAAGGGCACCCTCAGCGGGCTGCAGGCAGCACAGGCCATGTGTGACGGCGCCCTGCGGGCAGTGCCCGGGGCTGTCGTTACCCGCCTGCCGCTCTCTGACGGCGGCGAAGGGTTTTGTGCAGCCGTACACCATTACCGCAATACCGAAACGGTTGCTGTATCCACTACCGATCCCCTGGGCCGCCCCCTGGTTGCTGCCTACGAATGGGAGGCTGATGCGGCAACCGCCTGGGTGGAGCTGGCGGCTGCCAGTGGTTTGTTGTTATTGCAACCCCGGGAGTATGATCCGTTAAAGACCAGTACTGCCGGCACCGGCTTGCTGATCAGGGATGCGGTGCAGCGGGGTGCCCGAACCCTTGTGCTGGGGCTGGGCGGCAGTGCCACCTGCGATGCCGGAACGGGCATTTTATCGGCGCTGGGTTTAGCATTCCGGGATGCTGCGGGCAACCTGCTTCAGCCCTGCGGGGAAAACCTGGGGCGGATCCATAGCATTGAAGGTGTAGGGGCACTGCCACCCCTGCGCTGGGTGCTGGCCACAGATGTATGGAATCCCCTCTGTGGCCCGGCAGGCGCGGCGCCGGTTTTTGCGCCGCAGAAAGGAGCGGATGCCGCCGCCGTGCAAAAGCTGGAAGCGGGATTGCAGCACCTGGCTGCGTTTATCGGTAACCGTGGGGGATACCCGCTGTCAGACCTGCCCGGTGGGGGTGCCGCAGGCGGGGTAGCTGCCGGATTGTCCGGCTGGTATCAGCCGGACATCCGCAACGGGGCCTTACTGGTCATGGAAATTGCCGGCATGAAAAACCGTTTGCAGGATGCCCAGCTGCTGATTACCGGGGAGGGCAGACTGGATGCGCAGACCCGCCAGGGAAAACTCGTGCACCAGGTGGCAGCACTGGCCCGGGAGCAGGGCGTACCGGTGATCGCCTGTTGCGGCCAGGTGGAACTGGGGAATGCCGATCTCCGGGAAATGGGCCTTGTTCGGGCGGGCAGCCTGGCCAGCCGGGGGCTATCCCCCCAGGCCGGCGTCGCCGGGCAACAGCAGGCCCTGGCCGCCCTTACGGAGGCCTGCATCAGGGAATACCTGCATCAGTTCAGCTGATTACTGCACTTTTTTGAGGAAGATGATATAAGTGGGGAAGTGGTCACTGTACCCGTAGTTGTACGTGATGCCATCATAGGTTCGCTTGGCATAACCCCGGTACTTGCCGGTTTTCTGCACCATGAATTCCTGGTTGAAAATCCGTGCTGTACGATAAAACAATCCCGATTGCTCCTTATCCAGCCAGCCATTGGAAATGATGATCTGGTCAAAGAGGCCCCAGGAGTCCTGGTAGGCCAGGGTGCCGATTCCTTTTTTGTAAAAATCCACCCAGGGGTTGAAGAGTCCGGGCCGCGGCACATCGGCAATCTTGCCTTTGGCATTCAGCACTTCGGTTACACTCGGACTGATGGGATCGTCGTTGAGATCGCCCATCACCACAATCTTCGCGTCGGGATTGAGGGCGGTGATGGAATCAATCTTCTGCTTACAAACACCGGCTGCCGCGGCACGGGCGGGAGCGGAACGTTCTTCGCCCCCCCTGCGGGAAGGCCAGTGGTTCACAAATACATGCACGGTGTCGCCCAGCAGTACGCCCTTTACATAGAGCACGTCGCGGGTGAAGTAAGATTCCTTGCTGCCGCCGGGCAGTTGCACAAAGAGGGGGGCGCTGTTCAGCACCCGGAAATATTTCGGGTTGTACAGGAGCCCAACATCCACTCCCCGGGCATCGGGTGAATTGTAATGAACAATCTTCAGGTTCCGGTCTTTCAGCTGGGGCTGGTTCACCAGGTCGTTCAGTACCGTGTCGTTTTCAATTTCGGCCACGCCGGTGAGCGCCATGCCGTCGGGCGAGATTTCTTTTCCGATTTCGGAGAGTACATGCGCCAGCCGGCTTTGTTTATCCCAGTACACATGACTGTTGTAAACCCGGGCGCCATTAGGCAGGAACTCCTCATCGTCCTTACTGGGGTCGTTGATGGTATCGTACAGATTTTCAAGGTTATAGAAGCCGATTACGGCTACCCTGTAATTGGTTTTCTGGGCAGATACGAGGGTGGAAAAGAGGCAAAGGCAGCAAATCAGTAAAAAATAGTGTCTCATGTGCAATGAAATAAGTCAAAAAGGTAAAGGTATTGATTTCAGGCTGTTCATTTCCTGTGGGAAATAATCTTTTGGTTAACAGACTGTTTTTTTCACTAAAATCGAATTGAACCTCTAACTTTGACAACTTTTTAACTAAATTCCTTCATTGTGAGTAAACAGAATTTTTTCTTCCTCCTGCTCCTGTTTTCGGCCTTCCAGGTACAACAGGCAGAGGGGCAGAATGGCAAAGCAAAGACGGACACCAGTATTGTTGAGGAGGCTAAAGACAACCTGCTCGACAATATCCCCATCGTATCGGTGGATGAGTCTGACAACTCAGACGGAAGCGCACA
>JAYRPG010000013.1:0-15587 GCA_041911275.1 Ferruginibacter sp.
CGGCCGCTGGGTCCCGGGGCTGCCGCGGGCATCCAGTTCAATCATTACGGCTACCGGGTGGCGGGCTGGGGCAGTGCCACGGCCCTGGGGGTTGACCTGGGCCTGCGGTTTGCACTGGATGATCAGCTGAGCCTCGGCCTCCGCCTTTCCAATCCTGCCGGGGGCATCTACCGCAAAACCGGGGAGCGGCTGCCCCGCAGCTTCAGCCTGAGTGCAGGCTACGACGCCTCGCCCGGCCTGTTCATCGGCGCCGACCTCAGCAAAGAACAGTACCTGCCGGTTCGCCTGCATGCCGCCATACAATATGCGCTGGCGGAGCAGTTTTATCTGCGGGCCGGCATCAGCACCACTAACGGTACCGCATATCTTGGAGGAGGTGTCCGCTGGCGGCAGCTCAGGATGGATGTTACCGGAAGCCAGCACCCGCAGCTGGGCTTTTCTCCCGGATTGATGCTGGTTTATGGCGGCAAAATACAGGATACAACTCCCCGAGATCTCCCGTGAGGCAGCTGGTGATGATACTGATGCTGATGCTGCTGGTGCAGCCTTTCAGCCTGGTTGCCCAGGAGGCCACCCCGCAGCCGGAACAGCAGCTGGAAGCGCTGGCGGCTACTGCCGGGGTGGAGGCCCTGGATGAAAACCAGTTGTTGTTGCTGGAGCAATTCCGGCAATCGCCCCTGAACCTGAATAAAGCCACTGAGGCCGATTTGCAGGAACTCCTGCTGCTGACCCCTTTACAGATCCGGCAATTGATCAGCTATCGCCAGTGGTTCGGTCAGCTGGTGCACCGCTACGAACTGCAGGCTGTTCCCGGCTGGCATCCGGCTTTGATCCAGGCCCTCCTTCCTTATATCACCGTGGAGCCGGTGCTGCAGATCGGGGAAGAGATCACCAACCGGTTTAAAAAGGGAGAGCATCAGCTCCTGCTCCGGGTTTCCCGTGATCTGCCCGGCCATAACCCCGGGTATGCCGGCAGCCCCGAACGGGTGTTGTTGCGCTACCGGTATCAGTATAAAAATCTCCTGCAGTATGGCTGGCTGGCCGAGAAAGATGCAGGGGAGGAATGGTTCAGCGGCAGCCAGCCCCGGGGTTTTGATTTTTATTCTGCCCATTTTTTTGCCCGCAACCTCGGGAAATGCAAGGCACTGGCGCTGGGCGATTTTACCGTGAATATGGGACAGGGGCTCCTGATCTGGCAAAACCTGGCTTTCCGGAAGGGAGGCGAGGTGATGATGATCCGCAGGCAGTCGCCGGTATTCAAGCCTTATCATGCGGCCGGGGAGGCAAATTTTCACCGGGGCATCGGCATCACGGTGGGGGCGGGCAGGTGGGCGCTTAGCGGTTTTGCTTCCTGGCGCCGCCTGGATGGCAACCAGGCCCTGGACAGTGTCACGGGAACCCCTTACATCAGCTCCCTCCTGAGCACCGGTCTTCATCGTACCCCTGGTGAACTGGCCGACCGGAATACCCAGGCACAGTTTACCCTGGGAGCCGTAGCCGCTTACCAGCATCAGGCATTACACGTGGGGCTCAATGCACTTGCGTACCGATACGCCCTGCCTTTCCGGAAGACTACTGAACTGTATCAATTGTATGCACTCAGGGGGGGCTCCACCCAACTGGCCAGCCTGGATCTGCATTATACCTATAAAAATGTACATGGCTTTGCGGAATGCGCGGTTACCCAGTCGGGTTACCCGGCCCTGCTGGCGGGTATGCTCATGAGCTTGTCTGCCTCGGTTGACCTGAGCCTGTTGTTCCGGAAGCTGCATCCCGGTTATACCGCCCCTCAGGCCAACGCTTTTACCGAATCCACCCTGCCGGTGAATGAACAGGGCTGTTATGCGGGCATCAGTATCCGCCCCGGGGCTTCGTGGAAACTGGATGCTTATGCCGACCATTACTTTTTCCCCTGGCTGCGCTATCGCCTGCCGGCGCCGGCACGTGGCCGGGATTATATGCTGCAACTGCAGTTCAAAAGAGGGAAATACCTGGAAATGACAGCCCGTTACCGGTCGGAAACTAAAGATGAGCAGGCCGCCCCCCTGGAAACTGACCGCTTCCGGACCGTTATGCCGGCCACCCGAAGCCAGTTCCGCTGGGAGCTGGAGTATAAAATGCAACCCGCCTGGCTCTTCCGCTGCCGGGCCGACCTCATTCATTTCAAAGCCTTCGGGCACTCGCTGCAGCAGGGATGGCTGCTGTTCGGCGACTGCCAGTATAAACCTCCGGCCGCCGGCTGGTCGCTCAGTTTCCGTCTTCAGGTTTTTGAATCCGACAGCTATGATACCCGGCTGTATGCCTATGAGCAGGATGTGCAGTACAGTTTTTCCATACCGGCATTCTATAACCGTGGATGGCGGTTTTACCTGCTCGGGAAATACCGGTTGAGAAAAAACCTCACCTGCTGGATGCGGCTGGCCCAAACCCGTTACAGCGGGAGCAGCCAGGAACCCGAACCCCTTCCTTCGCCCCTGGAAGCTACCTTCCAGCTGCAATTCCGCTTTTAGTAAATGAAGGGGGATAAATGGCTGGCGGTTCAACGCAGCGGGAAGGGCTTTTTCGCTGTCATTCCCAAAGATGTCGTTAATTCGCAGCGGCTTAACGAAATTTTTGCATTTCGGAGAAATCCCTATTTTTACAGATACAAAAAACCAATTAATTAACTCATGAGAAGATTTTTAGCTCTCTTCACCATGCTCATGCTTTGTGGGATACTGGCATCTGCACAGACCCGGGTGGTGTCCGGAAAGGTTACTGATAAAGATGGAGCGCCTGTACCCTTTGCCTCAGTTAGAGTTAAAGGAACCAAAACCGGTACACAGGCCGACGCCAACGGTACCTACATCGTGAAAGTGAAAGACGGTGATGTGCTTGAAATTTCTGCCGCAAACTATAAAGCGCTGGAAGTGAATGTGGGCTCACAATCATCACTGACCACCTCCCTGGAAAAGACCGGTACCATGACGGAAGTGGTGGTAACCAGCGCCTTCGGTATCAAAAGAACGGCACGAAGCAGTTCTGCCAACTCCCAGGTAGTAACCGGTGATCAGCTGAATACAGTACGCCAGACCAACATCAATAACGCCCTGGCCGGTAAGGTTTCCGGTATCCAGGTAAGAAGCCAGTCGGCTGCTGCGCTCGGTTCTGAAACGTCTATCCGTATCCGGGGTGAATCCAACGCCGGTGGTGGTGCTTCTGGTCCGCTCTATGTGGTAGACGGTACCATCATTGCCAGCAACAACGACATCAACCCGGATGATATTGATGACATCACCGTACTGCAGGGCCCCCAGGCCGCTGCCTTGTTTGGTCCTGATGGCGCCAACGGTGCCATTGTGGTGACCACCAAAAAGGCCCGCAAGGGAACCCGTGGCATCGGTGTGGATGTGAACTCCGGTATTCAGTTTGATAAAATTTACATCCTCCCCAACTACCAGAATACCTATGCTGGTGGCGGCCGCAGCAACCTCACCCGTTTCAACTGGCAGCCCGGCATGCCCGAATTCTGGAAATCGCTGGATGGCAAATACTATCATGATTATGGTGACGACGCCAGCTGGGGTCCCCGTATGGTAGGTCAGGAATACATTCCCTGGTACGCCTGGTATCCCGGTACCGAATATTCCGGCAAAACCGCCAGCCTGGTACCGCAGCCCAACAACGCCCGCGAGTTCTTCAACACCGGCGTAACGACGCTCAATAACATCAGTTTCAGCAAAGTGGCTGAGGCCTCCAGCATCCGGGTATCTTACACCAACCTGGATCAGAAAGGCCTGATTCCCCAGTCATGGCTGAAGCGCCATAACCTCAATGTGAATGCTTCTTTCGACCTGAACACCCACTGGACGCTGAGCACCAACATTACTTACCTGAACCAGAAATCAAACGCAGAGAACGACGCCGGCTACTCCAACAACTCAACCGGTAGCTTCAACTCCTGGTTCCACCGCGACCTCGATATGGGTAAAATGCGGGAACTGCAGTTTCTCACTTCTCCCGATGGTACGGCTGCCAGCTGGAACAAATCCAACCCTGATGGTGGCTTTGATCCCAACAACCCCAATGCCTTCTACCGCGGTAACTACTGGTACAATCCTTACACCTACTTTAACAATATCGGTGTAAACACCAACCGCGACCGCATCTTTGGTGATGTGTCACTTACCTATAAGTTCAACAACGACTTCAGCATCCGCGGTACCTACCGGAAGCAGCAGCTGACCACCAACCAGGAAGTGTTCATCAAGGACCTCCTGCAATACAGTGCTGGCCAGGCTTCTATCAACAACTCCTATTCCGGCGCCGCTGCCAATACCGGTAAAGCTTACTTTGGCACTGCCCAAACGTTCAGCAACCGGAACACTTACGAGATTGTGGGTTCTTACCGCAAGCGCATCCGTGATTTCCAGATCAACACCAACGCGGGTCTGGAGATTGTTCAGATCGAGGGTAAATCCCTGGCCGCCGGAACCAATGGTGGTTTCAATGTGCCGGGTCTGTTCGCACTCACCAACTCCAAAAACCCGATTGATTATACCCAGAGCCGCTCCCTGCAGAAGCGTCGTGCGCTCTTTGCCCGTGGCGATATCGGCTGGAAGAATATGCTCTTCGGTGAGTTCGTGGTTCGCCAGGATTATGCCTCTGTACTCCAGAAAGGCAAGGGCCTGTTCACCCACTCCTATGGTACCAGTTTCGTATTCAGCGAGCTCACCAAAGACAAACTGCCCTGGCTTACTTTCGGTAAACTGCGTGCCTCTTATGGTACGGTTACCCGTTTCCTGTCTCCCTACGAACTGTCACTCACTTACGCCCTGGCTACCCAGAGCTGGAATGGCAATGGCCTGATGGGTACGCCCAACTCCAGTCCTGACCCGAACCTGAAAGGTACCGTAGCCGACACCCGTGAGGTAGGTCTGGAGGTACGTTTCCTGAAAAACAGGGTAGGCCTCACCGTTACTTACTATGATGCCCGCGATAAAGAAGCGCCCATCAGCGCCCAGGTGTCCGGCACCTCCGGTTTCAGCACGATCCGGGGTAACTTCGGCAGCACCAAGCGCCGTGGTGTGGACGTACAGCTGAACCTGAAGCCTGTAGTGGCCCGCAACTTTACCTGGGACATCAACGCAACCTTCAGCAAGCTGATCGAAAACACGGTAACCGCAATCGCTCCGGGTGTAGACCAGCTGGCCTTCTCCGGTGGTGCAGCCTTCTCCGGTATCAACCCGCCCGTAACGGTCAATGCAGTGGGTCAGCCTTGGGGTATGATGTACGGCGGTGGCGCCCAGCGCATCAACGGTCAGAAAGTGATCGATACCGATCCCACCTCCAACACCTATGGTCAGTATAAAAAGAATAACGACCTGGTATTCTTCGGATCTGTACTGCCTGAATACACCGGTGGTGTACAAAACAACTTCACCATTTTCCGCAACTTCGTTATGAATGTCAACATCGACTATCAGATCGGTGGTAAATTCTTCTCCCTCTCTGATATGTGGGGTTCTTACTCCGGTCTGCTGGCCCGTACGGCCGTGCTGAACGACCGTGGAGTTCCGGTTCGCGACCCGGTTGCTGATGGTGGCGGTGTGAAAACCGAAGGCGTGGATGAAAACGGCAAGCCCGTTAGTTTCTATGTAGAAGCACAGAGCTACTTCCGTGGCCTGGTTGAAAACAACATCTTCGACGACTATATCTACGACCTCACCTTTGTAAAACTTCGTGAACTCAGCTTTGGTTACCGCATTCCGGTAAACAAACTGAAAGTGGGCAAATATCTGCAGAATGCCACCTTCTCCATCGTGGCCCGCAACCCCTGGCTGATCTATGCCAAGACCAAGGACTTTGATCCGGCAGAAATCAACAGCGTTTATGGTGAAGATGGTCAGTTGCCGGGTACCCGTTCCATCGGTATTAACCTGAAACTGGGCTTCTGATATTGCTAACTACTAAAGAAATGAAAATGAAACTGATAAAAAATATCTCCCTTACCCTGGTTGCGGCAGGTATGCTGATGACCACCGGATGCGACAAACTCAAAGATTTCGGTGATACCAATGTGGATCCCAACCGTACGGTATTCCCCAACACCGCGGCCCTGCTCACGAATGTGCTGGCCGGTGTTTCCGGACGGGCTACCCAGCAAACTCCCGGTTATTACTGCCAGTATTTCTCTGAAACGCAGTATCCCGGTGTTTCCCTCTACACCCTGCCCCAGTTTGATTTTGACGGGGTGTACGCCGGCGCCATGTACGATCTGCAGAACATCATCAACACCTGCAACGACCCCATCGCCGCTGCGGCGGGTGCGGCAGGTAACGGTTCTTACAACAACCAGATCGCCATTGCCAGCATCCTGAAAGCTTATTATTTCTGGACCATCACCGACGCCTGGGGCGATGCACCTTATAGCGAGGCGCTCACTGGCGGTGTGATCAAATCCCCGAAATACGATACCCAGGAGCAGATTTACAACGGCGTGCTCACCGATCTGAAAAACGCGATTGCCCTCTTTGATAACGGTCTGCCGGTTAAAGGGGATATTGCTTACGGTGGCGACAATGCCAAATGGAAAAAGCTGGCCAACTCCATCCGCCTGCTCGTTGCCCTGCGCATGAGCAAGCGTTATCCCAACAACGGCCAACTGGCGGCCAACGAATTCAAGGCTGCCCTGGCTGATCCCAATGGCGTGATCGAATCCAATGCGGATAATTTCTCCATCAACTTCCCGGGTGGTAACTACCGCAATCCCTGGTTTGGCACTTATGATAACCGTAAGGATCTGGGCGAAGCCGCTCCCTTCGTTACGCTGCTCACCAGCCTCAACGACAAACGCCAGCTGAACAACATCTACGGTTCTTCCCAGATCGGTGTGCCCTATGGCCGCGACCGGGAATACATGAACAACACGTGGGGCGCTACCTTCTCCGCCGACCAGTGGTCAAGGGTTCTGGGTGCGGCCTACCGCGCCGACAACTCCCGCGTGGACATTGTGCATGCTTCCGCTGTGTGGCTGGCCCGCGCTGAAGCCCGCGAGCGGGGCTGGACCAATGAAGCCCTCTCTGCCGACGCTATGTACGCCAATGGCGTAAAAGCTTCCTTCACCCAGTGGGGCCTGTCTGAAGCTGATGCTGCCGCTTACCTCGATGGAACCCTGGTGGCCTACGGTACCGACGCTACCGAGAACCTGAAAAAGATTGCCACCCAGCGCTATATCGCCGAATATCCCAATGGTCTGCAGGGCTGGTGCGAGTGGAGAAGAACCGGTGTGCCTCAGCTTACGCCCGCTCCGGATGCTGCCAACTCCAGCCGCCAGATTCCCCGCCGCTTTACCTATGGGGTAAACGATTATTCCACCAACCGTACCAATGTACTGGAAGCTGCGGGCCGCATGCCCGGCGGCGACAGCCAGGACTCAAGGGTATGGTGGGATCAATAATGCTAATTCATTAATCAGAAAATCTAAAACAAGAAGATATGCGTTGCATCAACTTATTCAAAGGCTCCCTGCTGATTGCCTGTGCCTCCCTGCTGGCGGTTAGCTGTAAAAAACTGGCTTCGCCCGAGCCCATGGGCGACCGGGGGCAAACCCGCGTTAAATTCATCGACGGACTGGCGGATACGGCCAATGGCTATGCTTCCGGTTACCGGGTGATCAACATCGACCTGGTGGCTGCCCCCCAGGTACTGGAACTCGTGGATGTACGCCGCGATGTGCCCAACAATGCTGAACTGAACAAACCCATGAAAGTGGTGGTTCAGGAAGATCCGGGCGCCGCTTCGGCTTATAATTCCGAATTCCTGCCCCTCCCTCCGGGTTCTTTTGAATACATCTTCGATGAAACCACGGCACAGGTGGGTAACGATATCGAACTTTCGTACAGCCCCGGCCAGCTGGCCAAATTCCTTAAGATCCGCCTGTTCAATGCACTTGAGCTGGACCTCACCAAGAAGTACGCGATTGCCTTCCGCATCGTGAGCGCTGACCAGAATGCCAAACTGGCTACTCTCGAAAGTTCCATCGTGGTAGAAATCAGCGTGAAGAATGAATGGGATGGCATTTACAAAGTTTCCGGTACCTTCTTCCACCCCACCAGCCCGCAACTGGTAGGCCCCTTTGGCACCTCCACCAGCGGCGGCGATCTGTATTGCCAGATGATCACCACCGGCAAATACACCCTCCGCCGGGATTATGGCGGTGCTGTAGGGGAAAGCGTAGTTGTGTTCAATTCAACATCTGGCGGTTTTACCTATTTCTCTGGAGTGAAGATGCGTTTTGCAATAGACCCTGCTACTAACTTGGTGGATGTTTATGCTACGCCTGTCACTCCTCCTGCCACCCCATTTGCTGCCAGAGATGCGTCTCCTTATAATGCAACTTATAATCCTTCCACTAAGACTTTTAACTTGAATTACGGTTGGTCAGCAGGGTCGCCCCCGCAACAACGCTTGATAACAGAAGTATTACAATATGTAAGGCCGCGATAGTTTTTTAAGCTACAATTTATTTGTAGCTTTTTTTTTATGTTAATACTTTAAATGTACATTATTTGAAAAAGCTATTATTTATTTCCAGTTTTTGTTTAATGCCGTTCCTAGGATTTTGCCAATTCGTTCCAGCTGTTTCACAAGATATTTTTTACGGAACTAATATATCATCTGGTGGGACAGAAACAAGAGCTGGGTCTGCTGTAATTGAACATAATGGGTTCCCGTTTTTTGTTGCAGTAAATGACGGTGATCCGGGCGCCTCAAAGTTTTATTGGGATAATGGAAACGGTATTCAAAGCTCAGTAAACCTTCCCAACATACATATCAATAGTCCTTCACATCCATTATTATTTGACTTTGATCCCGATGTGGTTTTGGTAAAGAATAATGGTTTAATATATGCATATATTATTAGACTTGGAATTATTAATAATAACCAAGCAGTATTCCTAACTTCTGCTCGCTGGAATAGTTCTTTGAACAGCTTTGAAAACTTTACGCCCAATACAATGATTAGCGCAAGTGGGGTAACTGCAAACTATCCTAATATTGATGATGATGGATCGGGTAGGCTTGCATGTACATGGGAAGCGGGTGGGCAGATAATTGTAAGGATTTTTAATGTAACCAGCACTCAAAATTTTTATGCTTCAGCTGGAGTGCCCTTTAATGTTTCTACTGCAATTGCAATGAATAATCATTATATACAAATGGGATATAATAATTATTCGCCTTTTGTGAATACTAAATTTAATGAACCAGATATTTGTATAAATCAAAACGGAAATGTAAACGTTGCAATGTCATACGGGTTAGGGAATGATGATAAAGTTAGATTTGTTGCAGTATATTCAGCCATGTTCAATCAATTAGCTTCAGGTACTGTATTTTCTACTGTTACTTATAATGAATGGTCGCCGGCTATTTGTCCGGTGTATAGGCTTCGACCCAAAATTGCCTCGGCCAATAATATAAGCGGCTTTGATTGGGGTTTAGTCTTTTTCAATTTGGACAATAAATGCAAGTACAATAGCATTGGAGAGTTGAACCTTATCATTAAAAATGGAGGCAGTTACTATTCGCCGATTTTACAGGGACAACCGAACAGTATTGTTTGTTTTACAAATGATGACGGAACTACTTGTTATAGGGCCACTAACCAGAATTTGACAAATTGTCTTTCAATTGCTGCAACATCTATGTATTATCAAATTGTGTGGGAGCATTTTGGAGCAACTGGAAATAAGGTTTATAGTAAGAAATATAATTTTTTGGCTCAGCCTGTCCAGGTTGATAATTTGATCTCTATTGTGCCGTATAATTCTACCATTTCGGCCTCTGTAGGTTCAATTTCTTCAGTTCAGAACAATCTGTCATTTCAAAGGTTTGCTTTTAATTTTATTGATAATACAAATCTTAGGATTGGGTATAAAACTGTGAATCATGCTAATATTGCATTAAGAAATATTAGGGCAGCCGACTCCTCTCATATTTTTTCTTTTAAGTCATCGACGCTCAGAATATATCCGAACCCACTTGGGTATGGTAATTATTTATTAGATATTTCTGATAATAAGAAAATTGAACTGATCAATTCTACATATACTTTATTTGACTTATCGGGGAGAGAGTTGTATAGAGGTGTAATAAAGAAATTTCAAACAAAAGTGCAAATTCCAATATTGCCTGCAGGAAGATATTTGTTCACCGTTCAAAATCAATATCATAAATTTACTGAACAGTTAATTGTACAATAACAATGAGCAATCAACCCGAACAACCCAACCAACTCAACATCGAAATATCTGAAGAGATTTCCGAAGGGGTGTATGCCAACCTGGCCATCATCACACACAGCCATGCGGAGTTTGTCGTGGATTTTGTGAATGTAATGCCCGGCACACCGAAAAGCAAAGTGAAAAGCCGCATCATCCTTACCCCCTTCCATGCCAAGCGCTTTATGAAGGCAATGATTGACAACGTGAAAAAATTTGAGGCGGTGAATGGCGTGATCCAGGATATGGAGCAGGTGGAGATCCCCTTTACTTTCGGTGGCCCGGCAGCCCAGGCGTAACCCGCGGGTTAAACTGTCGCCGGACTGTCGCCGGACTCCAGTCCGGTGACAGTCCGTTACTTTCTGACTCCAGTCCGGTGACAGTCCGTTACTTTCTGACTCCCGTCCGGTGACAGTCCGTTACTTTCTGACTCCAGTCCGGTGACAGTCCGTTACTTTCTGACTCCCGTCCGGTGACAGTCCGTTACTTTCTGACTCCAGTCCGGTGACACTCCGTTACTTTCTGACTCGCATCCGCTGGCGCCCCGTACCTGCAGCGTACGGCTGGCTGCTTATTGAATTGATGATTGTGCCGGCGGGTCCATCCGCCATTCGTGTTCCTGTACTGTCGTCATGCGCCATTACATCAACCCTTCATCCATGAAACTGAAATAGCCTGTATCGCTCACGATCAGGTGATCCAGTACGCGGATATCCATCAACGTGGCCGCATCCCTGATTTTACGGGTGAGTTCTTCATCGGCCCGGCTGGGCCGCAGGTTGCCGGAGGGATGATTATGGCAGAGCACCAGTGAGGTGGCTTCCAGTTCCAGCGCCCGTTTCAGGATCAGCCGGGGATCGGCCACCGTGCCCGTGATGCCGCCCTGGCTGACCGTTTCCAGCCGCAGTACTTTATTGGCCTGGTTCAGAAATACCACGGCAAACACTTCGTACTTCAGATCCTGTAATCGCGCCTGCAGGAGGTCGGCAATATCCCGGCTGCTGCGGATCACCGGTTTGTCCAGTGCCGTAGCCGCATGCCGCCTGCGCCCCAGTTCCAGGGCCGCCAGGATGGTAACGGCCTTTACCTCGCCAATGCCCCTGATGTGCTGCAGGCTGGCCGGGGAAAGTTTGCCCAGCTCCACCAGGTTGTGCTGCCCCAGTTCCAGTACTGCTTTGGCCAGGTCAACCGCGGTATACGCCTGGTGTCCGTGCCCGATCAGGATAGCCAGCAACTCAGAATCGCTCAGCGCTGCCGCACCCCGGGTGAGCAGTTTCTCCCGAGGCCGGTCGTCGCTGGCCCAGTTTTTTATCGGCCGGTTGATTTTTCCGGAATTTTCCATGCATTTAATTTTCCAGCCCGTTTTTAAAATGATAGCTTTGCGGCATCATTTCCCTATCTCACTCCGCACGCACCATGGAACACAACGCCAAAATTTTCTCCGGTACCGGATCCCAATACCTGGCGAAAGCCATCGCCAAAAAATTTGGTGAACCCATCGGCAACGTGAAAATACATCGGTTCAGCGACGGAGAAATCGGGGTGGAGTTTGAAGAGAGTATCCGCGGACAATTTGTCTTCCTGGTGCAGAGCACTTTTGCACCCGCAGACAACCTGATGGAACTGCTGCTGATGATTGACGCCGCCAAAAGGGCCTCTGCCTATAAAGTAATCGCGGTGATTCCGTATTACGGATACGCCCGGCAGGATCGCAAAGACAAGCCCCGTGTAGCCATCGGCTCCAAGCTGGTGGCCAATATGCTGATGGCTGCCGGCGCCGACCGGGTGGTTACCATGGAACTGCATGCCCCGCAGATCCAGGGATACTTCGACATCCCGGTGGATCACCTGGATTCATCGGCCATCTTCATCCCGTACATCGAAGGCCTTAACCTCACCAACCTCACCTTCGCCGCGCCCGATGTGGGCAGCGCCAACCGCATCCGCGAAGTGGCCACTTATTTTGAATGTGATATGGTGATCTGCGATAAACACCGCAAACGGGCCAACGAAATTGCCAGCATGGTGCTGATCGGCGATGTGGCCGACCGCGATGTGGTATTGATCGACGACATCGTCGACACCGGCGGCACCCTGGCCAAGAGCGCAGCCCTCATCAAGGAAAAGGGCGCCCGGAGCGTACGCGCTTTCTGCACCCATCCGGTGCTCAGCGGCAAGGCCTATGAAAACATCAGCAACAGCGTACTGGAAGAGCTCGTGGTGTGCGATACCATTCCCGTTAAACCCGGCTGTGACAAGATCCGCGTGGTCTCCACCGCCGAACTCTTTGCCATCGCTATTCGTAACGCGTTGGAAAACAAGAGTATAAACAGCCTCTTCATCAAAAGCCGTCTGCAGAACAAGCAATAAGTCCGCCTTAGCCCCAGGAGACGCCCGTGCTTCCGGATTTTTTACCGGATTATTGCCCTTTTACCCTTACCTTTGCCGCTCAAATTTTTTATCATGAAATCAATTACAATCGAAGGACAAATCAGGACCGGATTCGGTAAGGCAGCCACCCGCCAACTCCGCTCTGAGGAAAAAGTGCCAGCTGTAATTTACGGTGGAGCCGAAGAGATCAATTTCTCCGCTCCCGCGGCTGCTTTCAAAAACCTGGTGTACACCCCTGACTTTATGGTGGTGGATGTACAGGTAAACGGCAAATCCCACAAATGCGTACTGAAAGACCTTCAGTTCGATAAAGTGAGCGATCGCCTGAACCATGTGGATTTTCTGGAACTGGTGGAAGACAAAAAAGTTACCGTTACCCTGCCCCTCAAATTCGTGGGTACGCCCGCGGGTGTGAAAGCCGGTGGTAAGCTGGTGACCAAGATCAAAAGCCTGAAAGTAAAACTCTATCCCAAATACCTCCGTGAGAACATCGAGCTCGACCTCTCCAACCTCGAACTCAATGGCAACATCCGGGTGGAAGACGTGAAGGCTGAGAACATGGAAATCATGAACTCTCCCCGTATTCCCATCGCTTCGGTGACCATGACCCGCCAGCTGAAGCAGGAAGAAGCCGCTGCTGCCGCCGCTCCGAAAGGCGCCGCTGCCCCGGCCAAAGCCGCTCCCGCTGCCAAAAAATAACATCGATCATTTTTTTATCCGAAAGGCTGTGCCAACAGGTGCAGCCTTTCTTTTTACAGCCGGCAACTGATCCGGCAGGCCCCGGTGCCGTTTGGCACTTACAGCCCCTGCGATACTTACAATTAGTTACCTTTGCCCACTTAAAAGGAATTTATGGGAATGGACAGAAATACCGTGATTGGTTTTATCCTCATTGGCCTGCTGATGATGGGCATGTTTTATTTCAACAGCAAGGGTAGCCAGGCCTATCAGGCCGAGCAGCAGCGGATCGCTGATTCACTGGCCCGGCTGCAACCCAAAGCCGACACTGTACAACTGAAAAAAGATTCGGCGGCGGCCGCCACCACCCGGCTGCAGCATGCTGCCGGTGCATTCCAGAACAGCCTGCAGCAGCCCGAAGAGCTGACGGTACTGGAAAATGACGTGTTGAAAATTACCTTCAGCAACAAAGGCGCGCAACCCAGCCGCGTGGAACTGAAAAAATTCAGGAACTGGAAAGGAGAAACCGTGGTGCTGCAGTCAGGAGCTTTTAACCGATTCTCGTATCCCGTTAACTCCGGCAACAACAGCACCATCAGCACAGCCGATCTTTTCTTTAATGTGGGCGTGCTTACCCGTAACCCCGATAACAGCCAGGTGCTGCGTTTCCTGCTGAAAGACTCCACCGGCCGTGGATTGGAACACCGCTTTACCCTGCAGCCCGGCAATTACCGCGTGGGCTTTGAAGTGATCCTGCAAAATGCTCCCCAGCTCGTTTCCGGCAACCTGCTGAAGATGAACTGGACGGTTCAGTTGCCGCGGATTGAAAAAGACATCGCTTACGAGCGCCAGCAAACCGAGATCGGTTATTTTGAGGCGGACAAGTTTGATTTTGAACGACTCGGCAACGGCGGTGATTACAAGGCAGAAGGCAAGGTGAGCTGGCTCGCGGTGAAGCAGCAATTCTTCCTTTCCGCCCTGATGGGCACCACGCCGTTCAACCAAACCCGGTTCAGCTGGACGGTTCCCGCCGATACAGGCAGCCAGGTGGTGGGCAACACCGTTGCGGCCCTCGACATCCCGGTGCCCGCCGGTGAAAACGCCAGCATTCCCCTGCAACTGTATTACGGACCGAGCGACTATGCCATCCTGAAAAAATACGGCAACCATCTCCAGGAGATCGTGCCTTACGGCAGCGGCATCTTTGCTTTTGTGAAATACATCAACCGGCACATCCTGCTGCCGGTATTCGACTTCCTGCGGCAGCATGTGGCCAGTATGGGTATTGTGGTACTGCTGCTTACTCTGTTCATCCGCCTGCTCACTTCGCCCATCCTGTACAAGAGCTACCTCAGCGGTGCCAAGATGAAGGCCCTGAAACCCGAAGTGGATGCCCTGCGGGCAAAATTCACCGATAAAAACGGAGAGCTCGATCAGCAGGCCTTCAGCATGGAACAGATGAAACTCTGGCGCTCTGCGGGCGTGAGCCCCTTTGGGGGCTGTCTGCCTGCCCTGCTGCAGATCCCCATCTTCATGTCGCTGTACTACTTCTTCCAGTCGAACATTTCCCTGCGCGGCCAGCACTTCCTCTGGGCACAGGATCTTTCGGCTTATGATTCGATCTATAACTTTTCGTTCAACATCCCCCTTTACGGCGATCACATCAGTCTCTTCACACTCACGGCAACGGTTACCAGTCTGCTCATCTCCCTGTACAGCATGAGCAATATGCAGGACAACTCCAACCCGGTGATGAAGTACATGCCGTACATCTTCCCGGTGATGCTGCTGGGGGTGTTCAATAACCTGCCTGCGGCACTTACCTGGTACTATACCGTGTCGAACACCATCACGCTGATCCTGCAGTTTGTGATCCAGCAGTACATCATTGACCATGACAAAATTCTGTCACAGATTGAGGAGAACCGCAAAAAACCGGTGAAGCAGAGCAAATGGCAGGAGCGCCTGCAGCAGATGCAGGAAACACAAAAGAAGATGCAGGAAGAGAAGCGCCGGCAGCAGGGGAAATAAAAAAATGTTAAATGACGCCGCCGGTGGCCGGCCACCGGAATCCGGGTTTTTTGGCACGGGTTTTTATGTATCCAGTATAAACCGAAGCATGAAAATTAAAGGCTTGCTCTCCGTTCTGGCGCTGTGCAGCACAGCGCTCTTCAGCCAGGCTCAGAAAACCATTGCTGAAGGCACCCTGCAATACGATATTGCCATACAGTCTGCCGGCAGCAATAATGGTAC
>JAYRPG010000014.1:0-6396 GCA_041911275.1 Ferruginibacter sp.
GTACATTCTCCGGATGAGAGAACCCACAATTTGGCTGGGAGGCATCCATCAGCGGGGGTATTCTAAAAAAAATTTAGGCGGTTACTGATCTAACCTGTAAATTAGCTGGTGATTCAGTTACCCTAACTTAACTAATTACGGCTCAGGCTGTATCCCCAAAGTTTCGTTACTTCCTTATTATCCTTTGAAATGCTATCCGCAGATTTTGGCGTGAGCATTAATTCTCTGTTATCTGTTTTAAAAGTACAGGTCACGAGGTGAGACTCACCTATCTTGCGGCCCGATCATTTGTATGACCACCACCTAAATATGTCATTATGAATCAAACAGTACCTTCTCACAGCATTTTCAAAAAAAGTCTGGCCTCCCTGGTGTTGTTGCTCTGTTTTGCAGCGATGGCTGTCGGGCAACCCTGGACTTACAATTTCGGAACGGTAACCGGTAACTACAATACCAGTAATACACCTTCCACCACCTTTTTGAATAGCCTGACTCCCACCCCCTCGGGAGGAGGTACTTACCGGGTTCGGATGAGTAACGGAACGGGGGGTGGTTTTGTGGTGGCCAACCCGGGTACATCCCTGGGGTCTGCAGGGGAACTGCAGATCACTGCGCCGACCAACAGCTCTACCAATAAGTTAACCATTTACGGCTGGAACAGCCCGTCTCCCGTGGCTTATGTCAAGTTTGACCTGCGCACCACTTCCACTGCCAATGGCACCTTTGCCATTCAACTGGGGGATGGTACCGTCACCACCGGTAACGATAACCAGAGTTATACTGCGGGTTATAACGCAGCGATCACCTCTCTGTCCATCACGTATGCTTCCGGTGCCATCAACACGGTAATACGAAGAAATGGAGGTGGCAATACGACCATCACCAGTTCCGGCTTTGCCAAAGACACTGATCAGTCGATTGAAATTTACGCCAATAACGGCAGCGGTTCCGTCAATTACAGCCGTTCAGGCACCTATACGCTGCCTTCGCGTACCTGGGATCTTTGGGTGGCGGGCACCAAAATTTCTGCCACACCTTTTGCTACAGCCGGCACCTGGGCTGCGGGAAATAATATATCGGGTATAGGATTCTTTACCGAAACGAGTACGGGCAATGTGGGCGTGATGTACCTGGACAATATTGAATACTCCAATGCGCTGCCTGCAGCAGCTTTCACATTAACATATAATGGCAATGGCAATACAGGCGGTACTGCACCGGTTGACGGCAGCAGCCCCTATAATGGCGGCTCTAATGTAACGGTGCTGGGCCCCGGTACGCTCGAGCGCACCGGTTATGATTTTGCCGGCTGGAACACTGCCGCCAACGGAACAGGAACCCCCTACAGCGCAGGATCTACCCTTTCCAATATTTCAGCCAACACCACATTGTATGCCCAGTGGACGATCAAAACCTTTACGGTAACGTATAATGGCAATGGCAATGACAACGGAACGGCTCCGGTGGATGGCAGCAGTCCCTACAACTATGGATCCGATGTTACGGTGCTCGGTCCCGGAACGCTGACGAAGAGCGGCTACAATTTTAACGGATGGAATACGGCCGCCGACGGCAGCGGTACCCCTTATGGGGCGAACTCCACGCTCTTCGGCATCACCGGTAACGTTACCCTCTATGCCCAGTGGAACCTGGCCAATACCTATTCGGTGAATTATTTCGGCAATGGCAACACAGGCGGCTCTGTGCCGGTTGACGGCAGCAGCCCCTACACCGGCGGGGCCAATGTGACCGTGCTCGGTCCCGGTACCCTGGAACGTACCGGCTACACTTTTGCAGGATGGAATACCGAGTCCAATGGCAGCGGTACCCCCTACAATGCCAATGATGTGGTGAGCAATATTGCGGCCACCCTCAACCTGTATGCGCAGTGGACCATCAACACCTATACGGTTACCTATAACGGAAATGGAAATGACGGGGGCGATGTGCCTTCAGATCCCAACAGTCCGTATGATTACAACAGCAACGTAACCGTGCTGGGTGCGGGTAACATGACCCTGACCAACAACAATTTCAATGGCTGGAATACCGCAGCTGACGGCTCGGGTACGCCTTATGCTGCAGGCGCCACCATTACAGGTATTGCTTCAAATATCACCCTCTATGCCCAATGGTCGGTAATTACCTATACCGTAACCTATAACGGCAACACCAATTCAAGCGGAACTGCACCGGTTGATCCCTCCAGTCCCTATGTGATCGGATCGAATGTTACCGTGCTGGGTCAGGGTTCGCTCCTGAAAACCGGTCATACCTTCAATGGCTGGAATACGGCGGCGAATGGCAGCGGAACACCCTACAGTGCAGGCAGCACGATCAATAACCTCTCTGCCAATGCGGTTTTATATGCCCAATGGTCCATCAACAGTTATACGGTAACCTATGATGGCAATGGCAATACCGGCGGCTCGGCTCCGGTGGATGGCAGCAGCCCCTACAACTTCGGCTCTACCGTTACCGTGCTGGCAAATACCGGCAACCTCACCAAAACCGGTTACATCTTCCTGGGCTGGAATACCGCGGCAGACGGCAACGGTACCAGTTACAATGCTTCCGGTACGGCAACCTTCAACCTCGGTGCAGCCAATGTAGTGCTGTATGCCAACTGGGCCCTGCCGTTCTATGAAGGATTTGATTATACGGTGGGCAGCAATGTCGGCGGTACCACATCCGGCACTTCCAGCAACAACTGGACGAACCACTCCGGTACCGGCGCCGTTACGGTCACTTCAGGCAGCCTGAATTACACCGGCCTGCAGGCATCTACCGGCAATAAAGTACGGCTGCCCGGCTCGAACGGAACGGTGTCTTCTGACATCAACCGGGCCATTTCGGTGCCCTCAGGTTCAACGGTAGCCTATTACTCCATGCTGCTGAATGTGGCGGATAATGCACAGCTCAATGCCGGCGGCGATTATTTTGCCGGATTTGGCGGCACTTCCGGCTCCAGCGTAACCAGCCTGTTTGCAAGGCTGTTTGCCAAGAGCAGCGGCAGCGGATACCAGCTGGGTATTACGAATAACTCCGGCACCGGAACCAGCACCACTTACTACACCACCGATCTCAGTTTTGGCACCACTTACCTCGTGGTGGTTAAACATGATTTTAACGGTACCTCGAATGATATCAGCAGCCTGTGGGTGAACCCCGCTTCACTGGGCGGCGCCGAACCCACCGCGAATGCCATCAACAGCGGTTCAGCCACCTCGGTAACCGGCTTTGCTTCTGTGTTCTTAAGAAACGGTACCAATACGCCCAAAGTGGATATTGATGAAGTGCGGGCAGGTACCACCTGGGCCGCCGTTACCCCGGCAGTCACTTACCAGCTCACTACCACCGCCGGCACCGGCGGCACCATTACCGCACCTGCTGTTTCGCCCTTAACCGTGAACCAGGGTGCTGCCACCACCATCACGGCAGCCGCCAACAGCGGTTATAATTTCAGCGGCTGGACGGTGGAATCCGGATCGGCTGTGATTGCCGATGCCAACGCGGCCAGCACCACGGTTACCCTCAACTCGGGTGATGCCACGGTGAAAGCCAACTTTGTCGCCAGCAACTTCACGATTACTGCCACCGCTCAAACATCCGGCGGCAGCATTACTCCGGCCGGGGCCGTAACCGTGAGCCCGGGGGCCAACCAGACCTTCACCATCACCCCCGATCCCTGCAACGATATCGCTGAGGTGATTGTGGATGGTACCATTTCCCTGGGTGCGGTTACCACGTACACCTTCGAGAATGTAGACGCGAACCATACCATTGATGTGTACTTCAACCCCAGCACTTCCACCACCTGGACGGGTACGGTGAACAGCAACTGGGATGAGCCCGGCAACTGGAGCAGTTGTGTGCCGGATGCCAGCTTCGAAGTAACCATCGCTGCCGGTACCCCGAATGCTCCTGTACTGAATGTGGATGCGGAAGTGAACAGCCTTACCATCAGTGATAACGCCACCCTTTCGCTCGGCAACAAATCCCTGACCATCAACGGCGGATTCAATGGCAGCAGCCTCTCCACCCTCACGGGTTCAGACGGCGCCAGCCTGGTGCTGAACTCCAGCGCCACCCTGATTTCGTCGGCGCCGATTCGCCTCAAAAACCTGGTGATCAACGGCGGCACCACCACCCTGGCTTCGGCCCTGGAAATTACCGGCGGCACCGCCAGCAGCGGTCCGGGTGAAGTGAGCATCATCTCCGGCGCCCTGCTGGAATCCAACGGCTTCCTCACCATCAAGTCGAACCAGTACGGTACGGCCCGCGTAGCTCCGGGTGACGATGCCGGCAACTACATCACCGGTGATGTAACCGTGGAAAGGTATATTCCCAACAACGGCTTCCGCTCCTGGAGGTTCCTGTCGGTGCCCACTTTTGGCAGCCAGACGATCCGCCAGGCCTGGCAGGAAGGTACAGCCAACACCCTGCCGCTGCAGAACAACCTGCCCGGCTATGGTACGCTGATCACCGGCACCGGCACCACAGCCGCTGCTACCGCTGCGGGCTTTGATGGCGCACTGGCCAATGCCTCCTTCCAGATCTGGGGCACCAGCAACTGGGTCAATGTATCCGGTACCAATACTCCGATTGCCACCGAAAAAGGCTATATGCTCTTTGTGCGCGGCGACCGGAGCCGGGTGATCAACGGCGCGGTAACCAATACTAACGCCACCACCCTCCGCACCAAGGGCGAACTCTACCAGGGTACGCACAATTATGCCGCCTTCCCGGCCAACAGCTTCAATGCGGTGGGTAACCTCTACGCATCCGCGATCGACTTTACCCAGCTGCAGCGCACGGGTGGCACGCAGAACCTGTTCTACATCTGGGATTCCAAGAAACAGAACGGCACCAGCCTGGGGGCTTACCAGACATTCAGTGCCACTAACGGTTTTGAATGTACGATCAGCGGCGGCAGTTATGTGTTCGGCGCGCCCAATACCAAGATTGAAAGTGGCCAGGCCTTCTTTGTGTCGACCACTACCGCCGGTACACTCACCCTTACCGAGGGCAGCAAGATTGCCAATGGCGCCAGCCTCGGCTTCCGCCCGGTATCACCGGCTTCCCTCGTACGCCTCACCAGCAGGCTCTATGCTGCCGGCAGCAACGATATCCTGGATGCCAATGTGGTGGTGTTCAACGGCCGTTACAGCAATGAAGTGGCCGCGGAAGACGCCCTGAAAATGACCAATCCGGAAGAAAACTTCGGCGTGAAGCAGGGGAATGCGATCCTCTCCGTGGAAGGCCGCAGTCCGGTTACCGATGCCGATGCCATCCAGTTCAATACCGCCAACCTCAAACAGCGGGTGTATGAGCTGGAACTGGTGCCGCAAAACCTGCAGGGCATGGAAGCCATCCTGGAAGACAGCTACCTGCAAACCTCCACGCCGGTGAGCCTGGAAGCCAATACCCGCGTAAGCTTTACTGTAGATGCCAACCCGGCCTCTGCCGCAGCCAACCGCTTCCGCGTGGTGCTGCGCAAGTTGAATCTGCCCGCCGGCAGCAAGGCCGCTTACACGGTTGCGCCCAACCCGGTTGAAAACGGCATGATCAATCTGCAGTTCAACAACCGGCCGGCCGGTCAGTACAGCATCCGTTTGCTGAGCAGCAGCGGACAGCCCCTGCTCGTTAAAGCCATCAGTCATGCGGGCGGTAGTGCCACGCAGACCCTGCGCCTGGGCAAACTGGCCTCCGGGATGTACATGATGGAGATTACCGCTCCCGGCAAAATCAAATCAGTAGAACGTGTACTGGTGAAATAATCACCGGATCCGCTCATACCTGCAAAGCGCCCCAATGGGGCGCTTTGCTTTTTGGGATCTTCGGGGTTGAACATGGTTCCGGCGGGGTTTTCACAAAGGGATCATGGGGCGAGCAGGAGCATTCCGTGCAACCCCGCCGGGGGAGGAGGAGATCGTCGGGGTTGCGCGGAGGGTATTCGTTCCGGTTTGGGTGCAGGTTGGCGAAACCACCGCCGGGACACCGTCGGGGTTGCGCAGAGGGTGTTCGTTCCGGTTTGGGAGCAGGTTGGCGAAACCACCGCCGGGACACCGTCGGGGTTCAACATGGTTCCGGCGGTGGTTTTCACAACGTGATCATGGGGCGAGCAGGAGCATTCCGTGCAACCCCGCCGAGGGAGGAGGGGATCGTCGGGGTTGCGCGGAGGGTATTCGTTCCGGTTGAGGGATTGGGCTGGCGAAACCACCGCCGGGACGCCGTCGGGGTTCCACATTGTTCCGGCGGGGTTTTCACAAAGGGATCATGGGGCGAGTAGGAGCATGCCGTGCAACCCCGCCGAGGGAGGAGGGGATCGTCGGGGTTGCGCGGAGGGTATTCGTTCCGGTTGAGGGATTGGGCTGGCGAAACCACCGCCGGGAC
>JAYRPG010000015.1:0-9089 GCA_041911275.1 Ferruginibacter sp.
AAGCCGGTAAAGAGAAACGATGCCGTGGTGTTCAACTTCCCGGCCAATGATACCCTCATCAATGATGAGGAGCGTTTTGGTTCCAAAACCACTTATTATGAGGCAGTGCGCCGCATGGGCCGTGATGCGGTATGGCGGGAATATGAAGACCTGATCATCACCCGCCCCGTGGACAAACGGGAAAATTTCATCAAGCGCTGTGTGGCGGTGGCAGGCGATACCCTGGAGATCCGCAACGCGGTACTCTACATTGATGGCAAAGCCCAGCTTTTCCCGGAACAGTCGGAGCGGTATTACCGCGTCAATACCAGGGGGCCGCTCAATGAAGACGAACTGGCCGCGATCGGTATTCACGTGAATCCCGAGCAGAATGAGTTTGGCCAGCTGGCCGCCAATGTGTACATCATGAACATGACGCCGGGCGAAAAGCAACAGGTGGCGGCCCTCAGCAATGTGGTGTCCATCGCTGACGAACTGCATCCGGCCAGCGCAGAAATTTTCCCTTACTATGATGTGGCGCGCAACTGGAGCGTGGATAATTTCGGCCCCCTCTGGGTGCCCGCAAAAGGCGCCCGTATTGCCCTCACTGCGGATAACCTTATCCGTTACCGCCGTTGTATCGAAACCTATGAGAACAACCGGGTGGAAGTAAAGGGCAACCAGGTATTCATCAACGGGGTGGCAGCCGACAGTTATACGTTCAGGATGAATTATTACTGGCTGATGGGGGATAACCGGCACAACTCACTGGACAGCCGCTACTGGGGCTTTGTACCGGAGGATCATGTGGTGGGTAAAGCATCCCTGATCTGGTTCAGTTGGGAAAATGGTCCCCGCTGGAAACGCCTGTTCCGCACCATTCATTAAAGAATACTGCAGATTTTTCACTTATCCGCTGTATATTTAGCAATCTTTTTAAAACCACAAAGCTGTCTTTGTGGTTTTTGCATCTTTGATCCATACCCGGGAGACCAAGAAATAAAAAGATATGAAACTAAAACAGGTACAGTTTTCCGTTGAAGTATATGCCTCCGATGCGGAGCTCACGGCTGATGACGCGCTTCTGCTCAGCGAAGCCCGAAGGGTGGCGGAAGTGGCCTATGCTCCTTACTCACGTTTCCTTGTGGGGGCGGCCGCGAGGCTGAAGAATGGCGTGCTCGTTACCGGTACCAACCAGGAGAACGCTTCCTATCCGGTGGGGATCTGTGCAGAAAGAACCCTGCTGTCGGCAGCCGCCACCCAGTACCCGGGTGTGGGCATGGAAGTGATGGCCATCAGTTATGATAACCGCAATGGTGAAAGTGCAAGACCCATTTCTCCCTGCGGCGTTTGCCGGCAAACGCTGGTGGAATTTGAAGAAAGAACCGCGCAGCCGGTCAAACTGATCCTGGCCGGCCTCACCGGAGAGGTGTACATCATTCATTCCGCCAAAGCACTGCTTCCCCTCACTTTTACCTCCGACGACCTGAAACGCTGAATCCATCAGAACAGGATCTGTACACCGAAGGCCTCTCTGGCCTCGTGTTCCAGCAGCCATTTTTTCCGTGGGGTGCCCGCCGCGTAACCCGTGAGCGAGCCGTTGCTGCCGATAACCCGGTGGCAGGGCACCAGGATGGCAATCTGGTTGCGGCCATTGCTGAACCCCACCGCCCGCGTGGCTTTTACATCACCCAATTGCATCGCCAGGTCGCGGTAACTCAGGGTACTGCCAAAGGGGATTTGCAGCAGGGTAGCCCATACGCGTTGCTGAAAGGCGGTTCCTTCCTGACGCAGGGGCAGGCTGAAGATCCGCCGCCGGCCTTCAAAATATTCCCGCAGCTGCTGTTGGCACTGGTCCAGCAGGGGATGATGATCGTTTGTCGCATACGGTGTTTCTTCCGGGCGGATAAAATGCACCTGGTTGATGGCAGTTCCGTCGCTACGGATCAGTAACTCACCGGCCGGTGTGGCCAGGGTGCAGGCAAAGCAAGACATATTCCGTTAAAGGTACAACGCCTGCCGGTTCGGCTGGAAAGAAATCATTCCGGCGTCTTTGCTCATGTCGGTAAAAAATAATTTCTTTGGCGCCCAATCCAAACAATGCACCCGGGCAGGCAGGAAAAGAAATTCATCGAAAAAGCCATCAGCGCCATCGCCGATCCCTGCCGCATGCAGATTGTGGAGGAGGCTTTTCGCCAAGGTGAGATCTGCTGCGGCGATGTGCAGGCGCTCACCGGCTTATCGCAGCCCACCTGTTCTCACCATATCCGGCTGCTCTGTGAAAGCCAGCTGCTGGAATGCCGCAAAATGGGCCGCAACCATTTTTTCTCCCTGAACAGGGCCAGTTTCAGTCGCGTCAGTGTTTTTTTTCAGCAGTTTCAGCAGGAAGCCTGAGCCAGGGCTGTAAGCAGTTTCTTTTTTTATATGCCTGAAATAAAGTAAAATTGACTGTGTAAACGGTACACCATGCTGGATATTAAAAAGGTAAATGTTGAAAATGTGGCGGAAGTGGCCCTGTTGTTTGATGCCTACCGCGTGTTTTACGGGCAGCTGTCGAATCTCCAGGCCTCCTTTGATTTTCTGCTGCAGCGTACCGCCAACGGCGAATCAGTGATCTTCATGGCTGTGCTCAACGGCGAGGCCGTGGGCTTTGTACAACTCTATCCGGTGTATTCTTCTGTGCACCTCAAAAAATCCTGGCTGCTCAATGATTTGTTTGTGGCGGCACAGGCCCGGGAACGCGGCATCGGGGAGGCCCTGCTGCAGCAGGCCAAACATTTTGGCCGGGAAACCGGCGCCGCTTACCTGTTTTTGCAGACGGCAGCCGACAATTACCGTTCACAGTCTATCTACGAAAAGAACGGCTGGATCCGTTCCCAGGATTATTTCTACGAATTTCCGCTGGGCTGACTGCTCACCGGCCGGGTGCCGGTGACCGCTTCGAGGTTCAGTGGTCCGAAAAGATGCGGGAAATTGTCCTGCACGGAAGGCGACCATTCATACCGCAGCGGGGCCTGCAGTTTTTCCTCTGCTATTTCCAGCAGCACGAGTCCGGATTGATTCCGGAAATACCGTTCCAGTACGCCGGCTACCTGCCGCTCCTCGCTCAGGTGGATAAAGCCTTCTGTGGCCAGTGAGGCAGCTTCGTAATAGCCCTGCTGCCGGGCTTTTTCCCATTCCTGTTCAGTGGTTACATGGTAGATCATTCTTCCAGCAGTTTTGCGAGCCATTGCAGCTCTTCCATTTTATAGCGGTTGGCCGGATCATCGAAACATTTGCTCAGTTCCTCCAGCAGAAAGCGGATCACTTCCACATTGCTCAGATCCCTGAAGCAGGAACTGGTGGCAGGCACGGCAATGCGGTTGAAATAACTCTCCACATCCTTGTGCGAATACACCTGACCGTTAAGCGGGTCGATATAGAATTTGATCCTTTCGGCATGATGGGCGCCCGGGTTGATGAGTTCATAGCCGGTATCAATATAGGCCAGGATAAACTGGCGGGGGATGTTAACGGCTTTCACCGGTATATCCAGCAGGTTGCATAGCACGAGGTAAAGGATGCCGTTGCTGATGGCATTGCCGCGGCGGGATTCAACGGCCTTGTTGAGGAAGAAGTCTTCCGGCTGCTGGTACGAAACCTCGGCGCCGATCTGCTTATAATAGCTGTAAAGGATGCTGCTGATCACATTCACCTGTTCCAGCGGGGTGAGGTAATTGTTGAGTTCCAGCCAGATGTTGCGGCGTATTTTTTCAATCTCCTGCAGGGTTTGCAGCGGCTGAAGATCCGGATAATGATAACGGGCAGTGAGGAGCGCGCCCTGCAGGAGTTCGTGGCTGCCGTTTTTCCAGTGCTCAAAATCTGCCACCAGGTCGCGGAAGTGCAGCTTATGAATCATCTGTTCGATCCGCTCCTGGATGGTTTCATCTGAGGTGTGTTCCCATAAATGCTCGAGGTTGGGGATGATGCCTTTACCAAATGAGATGATGCGGTCGCTCACCGTATGATACACTTCTTCATCGGGGTCGTCGATCAGGTTCAGGAGGGCGGTGATTTCTTTATTTTCCTGCAAAGCTTTTGTTTCTGCGCTGAAATTCGGGAATTGCGTCTGAAGCCCTGCCGGAATATTTTCCACAAGCTGTTGATTAGTGCCTGCGGGAAGCTGTTGGCGGCGCTTCCGTATCTTGCATCCATGTTACTGCAGCGATTCCAGGCCTTTATCCGGGAGCACCGGTTGTTCCAGCCCGACCAGCACCTGCTGCTGGCAGTGAGCGGGGGACTGGATTCTGCGGTGCTCTGCGCCTGCTGTCACCAGGCAGGTTATGCGTTCAGCATCGCCCATTGTCATTTTGGATTGCGCGGGGCGGAGAGCGACCGCGATGAGGCCTTTGTGCGCTCACTGGGGGTGCGCTATGGTGTGCCGGTTTGGGTGAAGCATTTTCCGGCGGCCCGGCTGGCGGCGGAGCAGAAAAAATCGGTGGAGACCATGGCCCGTGAACTGCGTTATGCATGGTTCAGGGAACTGGTGGCCGGCACTGCCTTGCCGGAAGACGCGCTGTACCAGCCCCGGCTGATCCTGACGGCCCATCATGCGGATGACAACATGGAATCGGTGGTCATGCATTTTTTCCGGGGAACGGGATTGGCCGGTATCCGGGGTATACAACCCCGGCAGGGTATTCTTGTAAGGCCACTGCTCTTTGCCCGCCGGACTGAGCTGGAAGCCTGGGCCGCAGACCAGCAGCTGGATTATGTAACCGATTCCAGCAATTTAACAGAAACGTATACCCGAAATAAATTCCGGCTGCGCATCCTGCCCCAGCTGCAGGAAGTGTACCCTGAGGCCGGCAGCAACCTGCTCCGGAATATTGACCGGTTCAGTGATGCGTATATTCTTTACCGGGAGTCGGTTGACCGTCAGCTGAAGAAAATGGTGCGCCAGCGGGGCGGGGAATGGATGCTGCCGGTGGAGCAGATCCGCCGCACCCCCGGCGGCCGCAGCCTGCTGTTCGAGTGGATCCGCCCCTTCGGGTTTACCGCCGGTCAGCTGGATGATGTATGGAACCTGCTCAGCAGCGGGAGTGGTCATTATGTGGCCTCGGCAGCGCACCGGGTCATCCGCCACCGGAAATGGCTCATCCTTGCCCCGCAGCAGACTGTACAGCCTGTTCACCTGCTGGTGGAAGAAGGGCAGCAGGAGCTGGAATTTCCCGGCGGGGTGATCCGGCTCCGAAGGGTTGCTGTTGCTGACTGGCACCTGCAAACCGATCCCGCCATCGCCCAGCTGGATGCCGCTGCGATCCGCTATCCGCTGCTGCTGCGCCCCCGGCAGGCGGGGGATTATTTTTATCCGCTGGGGATGCCCAAAAAGAAAAAACTCGGCCGCTTCCTGACGGATATCCGCGCTTCGCTCACCGAAAAAGAAAATACCTGGGTGCTGGAATCAGACCGGAAGCTGGTATGGGTGCTGGGCCAGCGCATTGATCACCGTTTCCGGGTTACCCCGGCCACCCGCGAAGTGCTGCTGTTAACATTCAAAAGGAAGGATCTGGTTCACTGACCGGATCTGTTTCAGGAAATTCTCCCAGATATCAAGCGGAGTCATGGCCAGGCAGAAGGCAATGGTGAACACAATGCCGTAAGCCGCTCCCCAGAAATGCGCGGAATGATTGATCGTACTGCTGCCTTTTTTATCGAGCCAGGCGGAAACACCCAGGTAAATGATGCCGAAAATATAGCCCGGAATATCGATCGGGATGAACAGAAAATTGATCGGCAGTTGCGGCAGCAGGGTGATGCCGGCAAATACCACGGCCGATACGGCCCCTGAGGCCCCGAGGCTGCGGTAATACTGGTTGTCGCGGTTCTTCTGGTAGGTGGGCAGGGTGGCGGCCACCAGTGCGGTGATGTAGAGCAGCAGGTACATGATTTTTCCCTGCTTTCCGAACAGGCATTCCAGCGAATAAATCTGTTCAACGGCGTTGCCGAATGAATAGAGGGCCACCATGTTGAAAATGAGGTGGGGCACATCGGCATGCAGGAAGCCGTGGGTGATGAAGCGGTAATACTGCTTTTGTGCGGTGATGGCCGGCGGATAAAATATCAGGTCGTTCATGAGCCGCGGATTGCTGAATGCCGGAATGGAAACCGCGCAGGTGATGATCACGAGGATCAGCGAGAGGGAAAGATCCATGGTAAGGTTTAGCTGTGATGGTATTTTTCATGATGCAGGATGCTGCAGGCCCGGTACACCTGTTCGGCCAGGATCAGCCGCACCAGCTGATGCGGAAAAACCAGGGCTGAAAGGCTCCAGGTATACTGCGCCCTCTGCTGCACTGCCTGGCTGACGCCATAAGCGCCTCCGATCAGGAAAACAAGGGTGCGCACACTTTCATTGGCACGGTCCTGCAGCAGTTTCGCGAAGCCCTCACTGTTCAGCATCTTCCCCCTTTCGTCGAGCAGGATCACATAGTCTTCTTTCTGGATGCCCTGCAGCAGCAGGCTGCCTTCCTGTTCGCGCAGGGCGGTTGGCTGCAGGCTCCCCGACTGCCGCGGCATCGGCACAATCTGCCAGTTCACCGGGAAATAATGGCTGATGCGCCTGGTGAACAGTTCTACGCCTTCGCTGACAAAGGATTCGTGCGGTTTTCCGATGGCTTTAAAAACCAGTTTCATGTTTGCTGCTGCAAAAATGCGCAAACGCGGCCGTTGTGGAAAATAAAATTATACCGGCAGTATGCGGTAAAGCTGCAGAAGCATCCGATCAGCGGATGATCACGAGGTTGCCGCGCTGACTTCTTTTCTGTTTGCCATTCAGCAGGTAGTCAGCCTGCCATACAAAACCGAAGTTGCCCCAGGTCTTGTTTTTGTAGATGCCATCCCAGCGTTGCCGGGGATCCTGGGTGCTGAACACCCGTTCGCCATACCGATTGTAAACAGACAGCCGGTATTGGGATACTGCATCCAGATTGCCCAGCGCGCCAAAAGTTTTGTTGATGCCGTCCGGGGCGATGGCATTGGGAAAATAGATATCGCCGCAATCCCGAAGGATGCGCAGTTCCATTTCGTCACTGGTCCGGCAGCCCAGGGCATTGAAAACGGTAACGCGGTAAATACCCGCTGCCGTTGCGGTAAATGCCGGGGTGGTGCTCATGTCCTGCCAGAGATAACCGGAAAACGCACCCGGCGAGAGGCGCAGGGTGGCGCCCGGACAAATGCTGGTGTCGGGTCCCAGGCTCATCTGCGGAACCGGATTCTCCATCAGTTGTAAGGTGGCTATCGAATCACAGCCATACTGGTTGGGCAGCGTGATGGTATAGCTGCCGGCACCGACACAAACAATTCCATTCCAGAGATAGGGCAGTTCATTGCTGCATACTGAAGCTACCGTGGTACTGCTGCTGTTTTCTTTTACCGTTAACAGCAAAGTGGCGATGGAATCGCATCCTGCAGCGTTCACCAATATTACATTATAGGAACCGGCTGCGGAATAGCTGTTTCCATTCCAGGCATAGGGTAATTGGGCGGGACAAACACTGATGTTGGTCGTGCTACTGGTATTGGGCTTAACGGCGAGGTTGAGGGTGGCAATGGAATCGCAACCTGCAGCGTTAACCAATGTTACATTGTACGATCCGGCAGCGGTGTAGCTGTTGCCGTTCCAAACATAGGGCAACTGCGCTGGGCAAATGCTGATGTTGGTAGTGCTGCTGGTGTTGGCTTTAATGGTAAGGTTGAGGGTGGCAATGGAATCACATCCTCCAGCGTTCACTAATGTTACACTGTAGGATCCGGCCGTGGAATAGCTGTTGCCATTCCAGGCATAGGGCAACTGGGCGGGGCATACACTGATGTTGGTGGTGCTGCTGCTGTTGGCTTTAACGGTCAGGTTGAGCGTGGCGACGGAATCGCAACCTGCGGCGTTCACCAATGTTACACTATAGGATCCCGTCGTGGAGTAGCTGTTTCCGTTCCAGGCATAGGGCAGCTGGGCGGGACAAACGCTGATGTCGGTAATGCTGCTGCTGTTGGGCAACACATATAAAATCAACGTTGAAACTGAGTCACAGCCGGAACTTCCGGTCAGCGTGTCGGAGTAGGTGCCCGCTGCGGTAATGATATGCGAACCCCAGTTGTACGGCAACTGACCCGGACAAAGGCTCAGGGTAGTGGTAGTGGAACTGGTATCCGAAACACTGAGGTTGAGGGTGGCGATGGAATCGCATCCTGCGTCGTTCACTAATGTTACACTGTAGGTTCCGGCCGTGGAATAACTGTTGCCATTCCAGGCATAGGGCAACTGCGCTGGACAAACGCTGATGTCGGTGGTACTGTTTGTGTTGGGCAACACAGTTAAAATCAACGTCGAAACCGAGTCACACCCGGAACTGCTGGTCAGGGTATCAGAGTAAGTACCAGGCCCAATGATATTATGCGAGCCCCAGCTGTACGGCAACTGACCCGGACAAAGGCTCAGGGTAGTGGTAGTGGAGCTGGTGTCCGAGACGTTGAGGTCGAGTGTGGCGATGGAATCACATCCTGCAGCGTTCATCAATGTTACATTGTACGATCCGGCTGCGGTGTAACTGTTGCCATTCCAGGCATAGGGCATCTGGGCGGGGCATACACTGATGTCTGTGGTGCTGCTGCTGTTGGCTTTAATGGTAAGGTTGAGGGTAGCGATAGAATCGCAACCTGCTGCATTGACCAATGTTACATTGTAGGATCCGTCAGCGGTGTAGTTGTTGCCATTCCAGGCATAGGGCAACTGCGCTGGACAAACGCTGATGTCGGTGGTGCTGCTGCTGTTGGGCAACACAGTTAAAATCAACGTCGAAACCGAATCACAACCGGAACTGCCGGTCAGGGTATCAGAATAAGTACCAGGCCCGATGATATTATGCGAGCCCCAGCTGTACGGCAACTGACCCGGACAAAGGCTCAGGGTAGTGGTAGTGGAGCTGGTGTCCGAAACAATGAGGTTGAGGGTGGCGATGGAATCGCATCCTGCAGCGTTCACCAATATTACATTATAGGAACCGGCTGCGGAATAGCTGTTTCCATTCCAGGCATAGGGTAATTGGGCGGGACATACACTGATGTCTGTGGTG
>JAYRPG010000016.1:0-1792 GCA_041911275.1 Ferruginibacter sp.
TCAGCAATGCCGTCGGTATTATGATCCGTCACCGTTTTGACCAGTTTCAGCGGCGATTCTTTCATGCGGATAACGGCAGTAATGATGCCGGCAAAATACTGATCCTGCGTGGTGCCGAAGCGGAGTGTAAGGGCAGTGGCATTGGGCAGGATGCCATATCCTGAACCGATATTGAACTCATCAATATCAATGCTCATCTGATCCGTATAGCTGGGATTTTTGGTGGTGACATGCACGCCATCCAGGGTAACGGTGCCGTTCCAGATATTGTTCACCGGGTTCACAGCATTGCCGAGCGGAATGTTATTGACCCGGAAATAATCGCCGTTAAAGCGGGCATCGCCTTCCCATACGGCGGTGCCCAGTTTGGCTTCCGCCGGAAGCAGGGTGTCAGCCGGCGTGTTCAGGCCGGTGAGGGTGATGGTGTAGATGGTTCCGGTTCCGCCGTTGTACACTTCCTGGAACCCATCAATCACCCGGATACTGTTGAAAGGCACATCCGGGTTGGCATAGACCACCACGATGCACCAGGCGCCATAATTCCCGAAATCTCCTCCCAGTCCGGTTGAAAAAGCCCCGTTGCCCACCGTATAGGTGCCGGCGCCATGCGCGGCAATAAAATCCGTGATGTCGGCGAAGCACTGGTAGCGGGCAAATTCGGAGTCGGATCCCTGGTTAAAGAAGGAACGGTCGATCTGGGCCGCCGCCAGCTCGGTATAAGATCCGCCTGTGCCTTTGCGGATTTTGATGGTTTGGTTCACCGGATCGGCCATATTGAATTCGGAACTGGCGGCCCGGCCTCCCCAGTAAAGGCGTGCAAAACGAATGGTATTGTTTCCGGCCGGTAAGATCAGATCCGCTGAAGAGGAATTGCGGGTTTGTTCTCCCCCGTTGCTGTTGCCGTCAATATCGATGTATTGCATATTGGTGGTACCATAGCCCCCGTTATCGTAAAAGCTGTTGCCGGTGGCCGCATTGCCATTCATGGCGGTGGTATTCACCGCACCATAGGCATTCATCGAGGCCATCAGGGTGTTGCCGAACATGGTGGTGCCGCCATGCATGTTCTCAGAGAACAGAAACCCCAGGCGACGGAACTGTGCATCCGCGCTGGTCAAACAACCAAATATCAGGGTGATCAGGAGAACCGGCCTCAAGCTGGCCGCTCCGGAAACATAGGGTATCCTCATGGTAAGCGTTTTCTAAGGTAAATGTACGGATTATTCAATCAACCGAGCGACGGAATCCACCACAGTCCGGTGGTACCGGGGAAGACAGCAAGCCCCATAACCTGTTTACAAATTGATAATCAGTTCTTTAAACCCCTCCGGGGGACAGTGCAGGGTCTTACGCCCGGATAAACTGGCCGCTATGCCCGGAAAAAGCATCTTTCGGCTTGCATTTTGGCGGCAAAGCCTTACCTTTGCTGCCCCGTTGGAAATCCGGCGGGATCAAATCATTTTTTAATCACAAATTCAGGGAAATGAACAATTACGAATTGATGGTGATTTTTACCCCTGTGCTCTCTGAGGAGGACTTCAAAGCCGCCCAGAGCAAGTACGCCGCCATGGTGAAAGACAGCGGTGGTACCATTGTGCACACCAATCCCTGGGGACTGAAATCACTGGCGTATCCCATTGCCAAGAAAACCACCGGTTTGTATTGGGTAATGGAGTACACTGCGCCATCCAGCTTCAATGAAAAGCTGAAAACTCAGCTTTTGCGTGACGAGTCTGTTCTCCGTCACATGTACACTGCACTCGACAAATACGCCGTTGAGTACAATAACAAA
>JAYRPG010000017.1:0-1476 GCA_041911275.1 Ferruginibacter sp.
ACCGTGTATGTAAAAGGGGTGTTCAGCCGTAACGATATGGTGAGCAGCCTGGGTAATGAAAAAACCATTTACGATGCCCGGCAGGGAACAGGAGTGATCCTGAAAGAATACAGCGGTCAGAAACTGATGATTACCCTGACGCGGGAGAACTGGGCGGAAAAGAACCAGCGTTCTGAAGGCATCAGTTTTGCCGACCAGGCAGAAACCCGCGAAATCAGCGGCTATACCTGCTATAAAACGGTGGCCACGCTGAACGACGGATCCAGTATCCTGGCCTTTTACACCCGCGACCTCCAGATGCAGAATAAAGATTACAATCCCCTCTTTAAAAATCTCAAGGGCGTGCCCCTGTATTATGAAGTGGAATCCGGCAAACTGAAATTCATTTACAGCCTGCAGAAAATCGATTTCAACCCCATTCCCCAAAGCCGGTTTGAACTGCCCAAATCGGGTTACCGGGTCATCAGCTATGCCGAAACGCAAACGGCCGGTAAAACCCGTTAAGGCCAGCCTTTCCGCTACGAACGGGTGTCCTTCAGCGTTGTAGCGGCGGGCCTGGGAAAGCCCCAAAAAACAATCCCCTCAACTGAGGGGATATTATTTTTTCCGGATTTATTTGTTGGAGCGGATAATCAGTTTTACCCCGGTATAGCCCTGCTGGATGTCAGGAACCGTAACCTTGCTCTTGTAGGGGATGATATAGGTAGTGTTACCTTTCTGATAAGTGGTGATGGAACTGTTCACGAGCAGGTTACCCGCTGTGCGGCGGGTTGTCAGCAAACTGCCCTTGTAATACAGGCCATTGTGCAGGTTGCTCAGCACCGCACCTTTGAGTGAACTGCGGGTGGTGGTGATGTTGAGGCTGGTTTTTACCTTACTTTTTTTCCCGGCTCCTTTGTCGGCCAGCAATACCGTACTGACCGCGGTGAGCGCCAGGAGCATTGCGGTTTTCAAAAAATGGAGCTTCTTCATGATGATTATGCAGTAAAACTAAACAAAAACTTCGTTAAATGCCGAACCGTTCATGTATTTTTTTACACTTGTTTAACGCGGTATTCAAATAAAAGTTACAGGTCAACGCGATTTTTTTGGTTTTTCCCGTAACTTTCGAAAACCTTCGCCCCATGAGCAGCTACCATTACCGCCAAAACCGGGAGGAAATCCAGGAATTGCTCCAGCAATTTGAAAACCTGAAGGCGGGCAAGCCCCACGCTTTTCTGGAAGAGGAGGCTTTTGAAAAAATCATCGATTACTACGACGAACAGGAGGAGTTGCATAACGCATTGGAAGCCACGTCTTTTGCCATTGAACAATACAGCTATTCCGCCAGCCTGCTCCTCAAAAGGGCTGATCTCCTCATTGTGACCAAACGCTATAAAGAAGCCCTGCACTGCCTGAAACAGGCCGAACTGCTGGACAACAGCGATATCAATCTCTATATTCTAAAAACGGATGCCTACCTGGCCCTCGACCGGC
>JAYRPG010000018.1:0-66050 GCA_041911275.1 Ferruginibacter sp.
AACATTAACGTGTCTCCCGTATACACACTTTCTCCCGTAGCGTTGCTTCGGGACTCCTTCAACCACTCGGACACGTCTCCGTAAAAAAAAGTCAAAAAAAGAACTTAAACATTAACGTGTCTCCCGTATACACACTTTCTCCCGTAGCGTTGCTTCGGGACTCCTTCAACCACTCGGACACGTCTCCGTAAAAAAAAGTCAAAAAAAAGAACTTAAACATTAACATGTCTCCCGTATACACACTTTCTCCCTTAGCGTTGCTACGGGACTCCTTCCACCACTCGGACACGTCTCCGTAATCGGACCGCAAAAATAAAGTTTTACGCCTTACGCGCCGAATATTTTTTGGGCATTGGCGGTGGTGATGGCAGCCACTTCATCCGGGTGAATGTTTTTAATGGCCGCGAGTTTTTCGGCTACGTAACTGAGGTATGCACTTTCGTTGCGTTTGCCCCGGAAGGGTACAGGCGTAAGATAGGGGGCATCGGTTTCCAGCACAAGATGCTCAAGCCCGATCTTTTCAACCACTTCTGCCAGTCCGGCTTTGGGATAGGTGAGTACCCCGCCGATTCCGAGATAAAAGCCCGCATTGATGATCTGCACTGCACTCTCATAACTGCCGCTGAAACAATGAAAAATGCCATGGATGCCACGGGGAACGTATTCTTTTACGATGTTAATGGTTTCCTGCATGGCATTACGGGTGTGGATCACAATGGGCAGCTTATACGCCAGCGCCCATTCCATCTGGATGCGGAAAGCGGCTTCCTGTTCTTTCACATGTGTTTTATCCCAGTAATGGTCCAGCCCGATTTCTCCCACCGCTTTGAAAGGCCGCTTAGCCAGCCAGGTTTCCACATGGGCCAGTTCTTTTTCATTATCCGCAGCCACATGGCAGGGGTGCAGCCCCATCATCGCAAAACAATGATCGGGATAACGCGCTTCCAGATCGAGCATGGCGGCTGTGGAGGCCGAATCAATGGCGGGGAGATAGAATTTTTCAACACCCGCTTCCAGCGCTCTGCGGATCATTTCATCCTGGTCGCTGAGAAAGGCGTTGGCATATAAGTGGCAATGGGTATCGATCAGGTTCATGGGGTAATTTGGTTCAGAATTTATTGATTTTAAACGAGTTCAATCATAAATAGGGGGCTTGGTTAACCGCCTGTTAATCTATGAAAATAGTTGACAAAATATTTGGATATTTAAAAATTACAAGTATCTTGCAACCAGTTTTCATAGGGTACGGATTAAAAACGGGCCAGAGTTTCTACTCCGGCCCAATTTTTTTTATACAGCTTTCTGTTCCGGGCTGGCAGATGTCTCCATGCCTGCGTCTTCCCGGATGGTTTCAAAGCGGTAACCTTTTTCAGTAAAATATTTTAACACGGCCGGCAGGGCTACGCGCAAACTGGGCAGGGCCTTGGCGCTGTCGTGAAACACCACGATAGACCCGTCCCGGGCATAGCGGATCACGCGGGCTGCGCATCGCTCACCGCTCACGGCAGGATCAAAATCGCCGCTCAGTACCGTCCACATGATGGTCTGGAGCTGCAGTCCTTTTCCCTGGAGCAGCCGCAGCTGAAACCGCCGGATACGGCCATAGGGAGGCCTGAACAGGCGTGAGTCAATCTCCTCTTTCGCAGCCCGGATATCGGCCAGGTATTCTTCGTCGGTAGTTTTCCATCCGTTCAGGTGGTGGTAGGTATGATTGCCTACACGGTGACCTTTATCGAGGATATCCCGGTACAGCTCCCGGTGGGCGGCCACATTTTTTCCGATGCAGAAAAAGGTAGCCCTGGCCTGGTATTGCGCCAGCTGATCCAGCACAAAGGGGGTGGCTTCGGGGTGGGGGCCGTCATCAAAACTGAGGTAAAGGGTTTTACCGGCGGCCGGCATTTCCCAGCGGCATCCGGGATAGAGCCGGCGCAGCCACCAGGGGGTATGCACAAAGTAAAACATGCCGCAAGGTACTGATTCATTGCGTGCTGAACTGATTCCCGTTCTTGCGGGGCTGACTGCCCGCACCTATCTTTGCGCCATGTTCAACAAAGTAAGGGTGCGCTTTGCGCCCAGTCCTACCGGAGGCCTCCACCTCGGGGGCGTGCGCACCATCCTCTATAATTATCTTTTTGCCAAAAAGCACGGGGGTGATTTCATCGTGCGGATTGAAGACACTGATCAAACCCGGTATGTGGAGGGGGCGGAAGAATACATTTTCCGTTGCCTGGCCTGGTGTGGCCTTGAGCCGGATGAGAGTGTGCAGCATGGCGGCGCCTTTGCCCCGTACCGGCAGAGTGAACGGAAAGCACTTTACCGGGATTATGCCGAGCAGCTGATCCGTGACGGGCATGCCTATTATGCCTTTGATACCCCGGAAGAGCTGGAATCCATGCGGGAAAGACTCAAAGCGTCGGGCAGTCAGAGCCTGCAGTATGATCACCGTGTGCGGATGCAGATGAACAATTCGCTCCGGCTGACGGCGGCTGAAACGCAGGCCCTGCTGGATAAAGGAACCCCTTATGTGATCCGTATCCGGATCAATCCCGATGAAACGGTGCAGTTCCAGGATATGATCCGTGGCGACATCAGTTTTGATACCGCCTCCGTAGACGATAAAGTATTGCTGAAAGCTGATGGCATGCCCACCTATCACCTGGCGGTGGTGGTGGATGACTACCTCATGAAGATCACGCATGCCTTCCGGGGTGAGGAATGGCTGCCCAGCGCACCGGTGCACATCCTGTTATGGAAATACCTCTTTGGCCTCGACGCTATGCCCCAATGGGCCCACCTGCCGCTGATCCTCAAGCCTGATGGCAACGGTAAGCTCAGCAAAAGGGATGGTGAGCGCCTCGGTTTTCCGGTGTATGCCATGGACTGGCAGGTGCCGGGAACTGATGAAATTACCCGGGGTTTCCGGGAAATTGGCTTTCTGCCGGAAGCTTTCATCAATCTGCTTGCCTTGCTGGGATGGAACGACGGCACCGGGCAGGAAATCTTCAGTCTGGATGAGCTGATCAGCAAGTTCGATATCCAGCGTGTGCACAAAGGCGGCGCCAAATTTGATTTTGAGAAAGCCAAATGGTTCAACCAGGAATGGATCCGCCGTTGTCCGGTGGAGCGTTATGCCGAAGAGGTAAAGGCCATTTATGCCGGGCATGGACTACCGGTAACGGATGAGGCATTTCTGCTCAAAGTGATGGAACTGGTGAAAGACCGCTGTGTGCTGCTCACCGATTTCTATACCCAGGGGGCCTTTTTCTTCCGGGCGCCGGAGCAACCCGATATGAGTGCGGTAAAACCGAAATGGGATGATCGCAAGCAACTGTTCTTCACCGAGCTGATCCGGGCTTTTGAGCTGGAAGCGCACTGGGAAGCAGCCGGACTGGAAAAACTCTTTAAGGAAATCGCCTCGGTGAACGATTGCAAGCCCGGTGAGCTGATGCTGCCCCTGCGGGTGATGCTCGTGGGCGGCAAGTTCGGACCCGGGGTATTTGAAATTGCTTCGCTGATCGGAAAGGAGAACACCCTGCAGCGAATGCGCCATGCCTTATCTTTACTGTAACCAATAAACGAAAACTGATGAACCGTCCGATCCGGGTTTTAGTTGCTAAAGTGGGACTCGACGGGCACGACCGGGGTGCCAAAGTGATTGCCACCGCCCTCCGCGATGCGGGCATGGAAGTGATTTATACCGGTTTGCGCCAAACTCCCGAAATGGTGGTGAATGCCGCCCTGCAGGAGGATGTGGATGCGATTGGCGTGAGCATCCTCAGCGGGGCACACAACACGGTTTTTCCAAAGATCATGCAGCTGATGAAAGAAAAGCAGATGAACGATGTGCTCGTAACCGGCGGCGGCATCATTCCTGATGAGGATATGGAAGTCCTGAATAAAATGGGCGTGGGTAAACTGTTTCCCCCCGGCACCTCCACCCGCGATATCGTGGAATACATACGCGAGTGGGCAAAGACGCACCGCTCATTCTGATCCGGGTAAGCGGCTCATGGCGGCCTGGTTCCGGATGATGAATGCCATCACGGTCTCCAGCTCCAGGCTGGCCCGACGCATGGCATCCTTCACTTCGTCGCGCGAAACATTGGCGGCAAATGACTGATCCCGGAAACGTTTCATCAGGCCTTTGACTTCCATGCCGGCATAACCACCGGGCCGCATCAGGCTGTAAGCATGGGTAAGTCCGCTGAGTTCGTCAAACGCATACAGCATCTGGTCCATCCTGCTCTCCGGCTCCACCCCGAAATGCGCCGGCCCGTGGCTCGCAATCGCCCGGATCACTTCCGGATCTAACTCCCTCTTTTCCAGTTCTTCAACGATTTTCACGCAGTGCTGTTCGGGCCACTGGTCCCAGTCGGCATCATGCAGCAGGCCCGCCAGCTCCCATTTCCATTGTGCTTCGGCGTCAAGTCCCTCCTGTTCCGCGGCCCAGCACTTCATCAGGTGTGCTGTCTGGTGCATGTGCAGGCGCAGCCTTTCATTCTTTACCCAGTCGTTGAGTAAGGCCAGGGCTGCCGTACGGCTCAGTACGCGGCCCTGGTTGGCCGGGTTGCCCCAGTGCTGACGATGGCGGAGGAGGAGGTTCATGAATCTGTTAATTGAATGTGAGATGCGGAGCGAAAATAATTTTTTCGGCTAACTTGTATCCCGTCAATCAAATGCTGAAAGATGAAAAAGCTCGTTACTGGTTTGGCTTTTCTGTTGCTGCTTGCCAGCCTGGAGGCCCAGCCGCCGGTGGTGTCCCTGATTCCCGAACCGGTGGAGTGCTCGGTGCAGCCGGGCACCTGGACGATGCCGGACCAGCTGCGCCTCGCTGTTCCGGATGGAAAGGAAGCGGCATGGGCGGCTGCCTCACTGCAGGAACGCCTTAAGGCTGCAGCGGGTATGGAGGTGCAGCTGGTGCCGCCTGGTTCGCCCGCGGATATCCGCCTGGAACTGCTGCCCGTAGCGGATACGCAGCTGGGGAGAGAGGGCTATTGGCTGCAGGTGGATGCAGGGGGCGTGCGGATCGGGGCCAACCAGGCAGCGGGATTGTTTTACGGCGTGCAGACGCTCCTGCAACTGATGCCCGAAGCCATCATGGGCCGCAGTGCCGTCGGGAGCCGGGCGTGGGAGATTCCCCGCGTGCAGATCAGGGATTATCCACGTTTTGGCTGGCGCGGACTGATGCTGGATGTGAGCCGGCATTTTTTCACCAAAGATGAAGTGAAGCGCTTCATTGATGATATGGCCCGCTATAAGTTCAACCTCTTTCACTGGCACCTCACTGATGATGAGGGCTGGCGGATCGAAATCAAATCACTGCCCCGTCTCACGGAAGTGGGCGCCTGGAATGTAAAGCGGGTAGGTACTTTTGGAAATTTCAAGCCCATCCGCCCCGACGAACCCCGCACTAACGGTGGATACTATACGCAGGATGATATCCGTGAAGTGGTGCAGTATGCCCGCGAAAGATTTGTAGACATCCTGCCCGAAATTGAAATGCCCGGTCACAGCCTCGCTGCCATTGCCGCGTATCCTGAATTGTCGTGCACCCCCGATGCCGTGAATTACAAAGTGCGTTCGGGTGAAAAAATCATGGACTGGAGCACGCGGCCCGCCACTGCCCTGGTTGACAACGCACTTTGTCCGGCCAATGAAAAGGTATATCCCTTCATTGACCAGGTGATGACGGAAGTCGCGGCCCTTTTTCCTTTTCCCTACATCCATACCGGCGGGGATGAATGTGCCCGTAATTTCTGGGAGAAGCATCCCGCCATCCGCGCGCTGATGCAGCGGGAGAACCTGAAAACCATGGATGCCGTGCAGGGGTATTTTGAAAACCGGGTGGAGAAGATTGTGAACAGTAAGGGCAGGAAGATGATCGGTTGGGATGAGATTCTGGAAGGCGATATTTCTCCCACTGCCGCCATCATGAGCTGGCGGGGTACAAAGGGCGGTATTGAGGCGGCCGCCAGGGGGCATGAAGTGGTGATGAGTCCCAGCTCCTTTGTGTACCTCGACTATATGCAGAGTGATGAAATCATGGAACCCAGGGTGTATGCCTCGCTTCGGCTCAGCAAAACGTATTCTTATGAACCCATTTCGGAGGGCATTGTTGAAAACAGGGTGAAGGGCATCCAGGGCAATCTGTGGACGGAACAGATGTATACCTTCCGGCAGGTGCAGTACATGGCCTGGCCCCGTGCTTTTGCCATCAGTGAAACAGCCTGGTCGCCATCGGGGAAGAAGAACTGGAAAAGATTTGTAAACAAGGTGGAGCAGCATTTCGGCAGGCTGAACAGCGCCGGAATCAAATACAGCCCCGCCCTGTATGATCCCGATTTCAAAGTTTCAAGGAATGATAAGGGTGAACTGGTGGTTACCCTGTCTACTGAACTGGACGACCTGGACCTGTATTACAGCTTCGACAATTCCTACCCGGATCCATATTATCCCCGTTATACCGGCCCCCTGGTGGTGCCGGAAGATGCTTCGCTGCTGCGGGTGATCAGCTACCGGGGTAATGTGCCGGTGGGGCGTATGAACAATATGCCTGTGAGTGAATTGCTGCGCCGCGCCGGTAAAAAATAATCCCGAATCCCTTTTGTCATGCCCAGTTTACCCACCGGTTTCATTCAATCCCTGCAGCAGGCTGCCGGATTCAGCGCTGCCGCGTTTGAAGCGGCGCACCAGCAGCCCCCGCCGGTCTCCATCCGGCTGCATCCGCAGAAGCGGCCGGCCGATGGGCTTCCGCTGGCCGGAATCTATGCTGCGGAGGTGCCCTGGTGTTCACTGGGGAGGTACCTTACGGAGCGGCCTTCGTTTACCGCCGATCCCCTGCTGCATGCCGGCGCCTATTATGTGCAGGAAGCCAGCAGTATGTTCCTGGAGCAAGCCCTGCTGCAGCTGGTGAATACCGAACAACCCCTGCGCATACTCGATTTATGTGCGGCGCCTGGCGGCAAGTCCACCCTGCTGCTGTCGTTTCTGCAGCACCGGGGCTTGCTGGTGAGCAATGAAGTGATCCGGCAGCGGGTGCATGTGCTGGCGGAAAACATCACCAAATGGGGATATGCGAATACGATAGTTACCCATAACGATCCGGCCGACTTTCAACGGCTGCCCGGTTTTTTTGATGTGCTCGTGGTGGATGCCCCCTGCAGCGGCAGCGGTTTGTTCCGGAAAGATCCCGCTGCCATGCAGGAATGGAGCAGCGCGCAGGTAACGCACTGCAGCCAGCGGCAGCAGCGGATCCTGGCGGATGTGCTGCCGGCACTCGCGCCAGGTGGTTTGCTGATCTACTCCACCTGTTCCTATGCCCCTGAAGAAGATGAGGCCGTGGCCGACCGGCTTTGTGCAGCGGGCCTCGAATCGCAGCGCCTGTCTTTGCCGGCTGACTGGGGGGTGGTGGAATCCGCCAGTGAAAAGCATGGCGCATGGGGCTATCGGTTTTATCCCGACAGGGTGCAGGGCGAGGGCTTCTACCTCGCCGCATTTCGCAAACCGGGAGGCCATACGCCGGAGGGCGCTGCGCCGCGCCGGCAGAAGTCAACCCTCGAAAAAGCGGGGGCAGCTGAAAAGGACGTGTTGCGCCCGCATCTGGCCGATCCGGATCAGTGGCTCATCTTTCGTCAGCAGGATCAGCTGCATGCTTTTCCCGCGGCTGCGGAAGCCGGGCTGTCGGAGATCCGGAATGCGCTGTACATCCGCAAGGCCGGCGTTGAACTGGGAACACTCATGCGCAACGAACTGATCCCCGGTCATGCGCTGGCCCTGAGCCTGATCAGGGGCGATGCCTGCCCGTCATGGGAACTGAATGCGGATGATGCCCTGCAGTACCTGCGCCGACAGGACTTTCCGGTCACCACGCCGCACCGCGGCTGGGTGATGATCACCCACCGGGGACTGCCCCTGGGCTGGGCCAAGGTGTTGCCCAACCGGTTGAACAATTATTACCCCAAAGACTGGCGGATTCTTAACAAGTAAACCCCCGCTTAACCAACTTATTTTCCCATCTTTGTTGCCGGAAAAAACCTAAGCATGAAGCGATTTCTTTTCATGATGGCCTTCCTGCCGCTGATGGCTGCCGCGCAACAAAAACCGCTGCTGATTGAGGGCATTGCCCCTCATTTTTACCTGACGCATACGGTGGCCGCCAAAGAAAATTATTACAGCATCGGCCGGCTGTATAACATCAGTCCGCGTGAAATTGCCCCCTTCAACAAGCTGGAGCTGGAAAAAGGACTCAGCCTGAACCAGGTGGTGAAAATACCCCTCACCGAAGTGAATTTTTCACAGGATGCGGTGCTGGCTCCTGATGAAGTGCTGGTACCTCTCTATCATGTGGTAAAAGAAAAGGAGGGTTTGTACCGCATCGGCACCCAGTACAACAAGCTGCCGGTGGAAACCCTGAAGCAATGGAACCAGATCAGGGGCGAGGGAGTGGCCAACGGCACGCGCCTGATTGTTGGGTACCTGAAAGTGAAAAAAGAGCTGTCGGCATTTTCGGGCATGGCTAAAACAGTGACGCCGGTAACGCCGGCGCCGTCAAAGCCCGATGTGGGGAATGAAACGCTGCCCGTGGTCAAAAATCCGGAAAAGAAGCCTGCAGAATTGCCTGCTCCCAAAAAGGAAGAGCCGGTACCGGTGAAGAAAGAAGAACCGGTGGTGGCCAGGAAAGAAACTGTGGCTCCGCCCCCGGCCCCTGTGGTAAAAAAAGAGGAGCCTGCTCCTGCTCCGCGCAGGGAGCCGGTCCGCGAAACTGTGAAAACCAAAACACCGGGTGGTTACTTTAAATCCCTGTACAGCGACCAGGAGCGGGGAGGGGAAACCACCCAGGAAACCGGAGCTGCGCTGGCGTTCAAAAGCACCAGCGGCTGGGATGACGGGAAATATTACTGCCTGCATAACCAGGCGGCCCCGGGCACCATCCTCAAAATTACCGCTGCCGGCACCGGCAGAACCGTATATGCCAAGGTGCTCGATGTGATGCCGGATATCCGCCAGAATAACGGCCTCCTGCTGCGGCTGAGCAATGCTGCAGCTGCTGAACTGGGTGTGGAGGAAGGCCGTTTTGACTGCAGCGTGAGTTATACCCGTTGACCCCATTATGATCTTATAGCAAAAGCCCCGCAGGTGCTGTACCGCGGGGCTTTTGCTTTGTATTGAATCCGTTGGATCTTACGGGAAGATGCCCAGTTCGGCGTAAGTGGTGGCCACTTTGTTGATGGCACTCACGTAAGCGGCTGTACGCATATCCGGAATGGCGGGATTGTTTTTCCATACTTCCATGATGTCGCGGGTGGCGCTGATCATGGTTTCTTCCAGTCCGCTGTACACCAGGTCAACCTCATCAGCGCCATAAGCGATCTTGCGACGTTCCGCATCACTCACTTTACCGCCGGAGAGTTTCTCGATCTGGTTCAGGATCTGGATATTCTGGTTTTCGTTGAAGCGTTTTTCCATCCGGCCGTAACGTACATGGCTCAGGTTTTTCAGCCATTCGAAGTAGCTCACGGTTACCCCGCCAGCATTCAGGTACATGTCGGGCACACAGAGGATGCCTTTCTGGGCAAACACATCATCGGCTTCCGGGGTGCAGGGGCCGTTGGCGGCCTCACCGATGATCTTGGCTTTTACCCGCGGGGCGTTTTCGCCGTTGATCACGTTTTCGAGGGCGGCAGGAATCAGGATATCGCATTCCAGTTCCAGCGCATCAGTGTTTTTGGCCAGGTTGGTGGCGCCGGGGAAGTTGAGGATCGACCCAGTTTTTTTCCGGTGCTGGAAAACCTCTTCTTCATTGAGACCGTCCGGGTTCATGATGGCGCCTTCATATTCGGCGAGGGCAATGAGTTTGGCTCCTCCTTCGCGGAAAAACTTGGCAGTGTGGTAACCTACATTGCCCAGGCCCTGCACCACCACGGTTTTACCTTCGATGCCCACGCTGAGTCCGCGCTTCTTCATCTCTTCTTCCATGTTGCACACTTCGCGGATGCCGTAGAATACACCCAACCCGGTAGCTTCCCGGCGGCCGCGTACGCCGCCCTGTGAAATGGGTTTGCCGGTTACACAGCCTGCCGCGTCGATTTCACCCGGCTTCAATGAGCTGTAGGTGTCCACGATCCACGACATCTCGCGTTCGCCGGTACCGTAATCGGGAGCGGGCACATCAATGCCGGGTCCGATGAAGTTTTTCTTCACCAGTTCGGAGGTATAGCGGCGGGTGATTTTTTCCAGCTCGTATACGCTGTAATTGCGGGGATTGATTTTGATGCCGCCTTTGCCGCCGCCGAAAGGCACGTTAACAATGGCGCATTTGTAAGTCATGAGTGCAGCGAGGGCCATCACTTCATCCTGGTTCACTTCATCACTGAAACGGATACCTCCTTTACAGGGTGACTTGTGCTGGCTGTGCTGCACGCGGTAGGCTTCAATCACTTCGATGGTGCCATCGTCTCTCTTAAGCGGGAAGCGCATCTGGTAAACGCTGTTGCAGGCTTTGATCTGTTCAAGAATTCCGGGATCCCAGTGGGTGAGCTTGGCTGCTTTGTCGAAGCTCTTCTCCACACTCTCAAAAAAACTGTAGTGTTTCTGTGCTGACATAAAAGGTTTTTTAATTAAGCAATCGTAAACATAGCTGCTGGCAGGGAGCTATGATGAGTCAAAAGTTGGCGCCGGGTCGGGATACGGTGCTGTATGGCGGCAGCGGCCCGGTTATTCTTTCTCCAGCCGGGAGATCTTGCGGTCAACATTCCACACGTAGAGGAACAGGCCGACCAATATGGTGAGGCATACCGCCACCACGATATAAATTTTTCCATTACTCCGCAGGGTATCGGCCATTTCCACCTGGCCCTGTTGGGCTGAAGCGGCAATGACACTCAGCAGGAAAACCATGAGAAAGAGGGTATGCTTCATACTCAGAATTTATTTAACCGGCAACAGGGCTTTTTCACGGATCAGCTGTAAACGGATCTGCAGGGTGGCAATCCATACACCCAGGAGGGTCCAGCCGATGACGGCGGGGTAAAACACCATCCGCAGCCTGCTGTCGATATCATTGAAATTAAGTGCCGGGTTGCCGCTTTCATTGCCCGGAGCACCGGGATGCAGGCTGCCCACCAGGCGAGGAATGATCCAGATACTGGGAAACAGCATCATGAAAGCGAAAATATTGTACACGGCACTCACGCGGGCCCGTTTGTCGATATCGGTGAACGAACCCCTCAACACAAAATAAGCGCCGTAAATCAGCAGGGCAATGGCGGCGCCCAGCAGTTTGGGTTCCCGCATCACGCTGCCAAACGACTGCTGCTGGTCGGTCATCCAGGTAACAGAAACCCAGATGGCGCCGGTGGCATATCCCAGGAGCCCGAAGAGGGTGCCCAGCGCAGCGAAATGGCGGGCATATATATCGTACCGGTAGTTGAAGCCGCGGAGATAGCGGATGCTGTATACAAAACTCGTGATGAACAGAATCATCATGCCAAACCACATGGCTACATGGAAGTAGAGGTTCCGGATGGTTTCATTCAGGATGAACAGGCGGGGCACATCCATCAGGAAGCCGCCCGTGATGGTGTAGACAAGCAGAACAAAGGAGGCTATTTTCCACCAGCTTTTGCGCATAAATCGGGTGTTAATGACCAGTGGCGCAAAGGTAGGGTAAAGGTTAAAACCAAGGCCTAATATTTTTATAAAACCGGGATGGCGCCACCGGCTATTTTTCTGTAAATCAATCTTTCCAGAGATAGGGAAACAGCAGCAGGGCCAGTACCACCACCAGGGCATCCAGCCCGGCGATGAGGGCCGACAGCTGGAGCACCGCCCCTTCCCGGAACACTTCATTGAAGGCGGTTTTGCTGAGCCGGATCAGCAGGAGCAGCAGGGGCAGGATCACCGGGAAGCCCAGTATCGCCATTAAAGCCGCATTCTGTCCCGCTTTCGCCGCAATGGCACTCATGAGGGTAAACACCAGGCTGATGCTCGCGCCGCCCAGCAGGGTGATGCCCAGGAAAACCCACACATCCTGTGCCGGCATGCCGAGGAAAATGGCATACAGCAACAGGCTCAGGCAGCTCATCCCCAGCATCAGCAGGATATTGTACAGCAGCTTGGCCGCGATGAACTGCACCGGCGACACCACCGAATAATAATAGAGCATGCGTCCCCGGCTTTCCTGCAGGAAGCTCTTGGCCACCGCGTTCACACAAACAAAAAGCTGGATCACCCAGAAGATACCATTCCACACGTTTGCGTCCAGCTCATCCACGGCGAGGGATAAGATGAATATGGTGGAAGAGATGTAGAGCAGGATGCCGTATAATGTGTGCTGCTGGCGGAGTTCCAGCAGTAACTCTTTCCGGATCAGGGCCCTCACCGGTGATACGGCAGGACGTTCAGTAAGCGATGCCATTAATGAAGCGTTAACAAAACAGGCAGGTTTGAGGCCTGATTGTTGTGTAAACATCTGCATTTTTTTTCAGAATGGGATGATATTAAAAAAATCTCCCTACATTCATCCATTACTTAAAAATTGCATGCTTATGAGATTCCGCCTTCTCTTGCTGCTGGCTTTGTTCAGCTCTGCAGCCGCTTTTGCCCAGGCTGACCGTTTCTGGACAGCCCATGTTCCTTCCGGCAACCTGGTAAAAGACAAAGCTGTTTCCCGGCTTTCTTTTCCCGCACAATTCCGGTTATTCAACCTGCAGCATGATAACCTGCGGCAGGCACTGATGCGTGCAGTGGATGGACGCTCCTCCATCCGGGTAAGCCTCCCCAATGCGGAGGGTGCGCTGGAGGAATATGAAGTGTTTGAAGCCTCCAACTTTGAACCCGACCTCCAGGCGCGGTTCCCCGAAATCCGGGCTTTCTCCGGCAGGGGACTGACCGACCGCGCTGCCACGCTCAAGCTCAGCTTTGCACCGCAGGGGCTGCAAACCATGGTGTTCCGGCCGGGCCGGGCAACCGAGTTCATCGAACCTTACTCCAGTGATCATAAGGTATATGCGGTATTCACCTCGCAGCGCACCCCGGGCCGTTTGCCCTGGAGCTGCAGCACGCCTGAAGACCGCCTGGCCGTTACGCTGGATGAGCAACTCAATGGCGCCGGCACCACGCTGCGTTCCGGCGGCGATCTCAAAACCCTTCGCCTCGCCCAGTCGGTGACCGCTGAGTATTCCAATTATTTCGGTGCCACCAGTGCTTCACAGGTGAACCTGGTGCTGGCGGCCATCAACAATACGCTCACCCGCTGCAACGGCGTGTACGAGCGCGACCTGGCCCTGCACCTGAACCTCATCTCCGCCACCACCAATGTTATTTACTATAACGCATCCACTGATCCTTATTCGGCCGCCAGCACCGGTGCCGGCGGGGCCTGGAACAGTGAGCTGCAGAATACCCTTACATCGGTGATCGGTGAAGCCAACTACGATATCGGCCACCTCTTCGGTGCTTCGGGCGGCGGCGGCAATGCCGGATGTATCGGTTGCGTGTGTACGAATGGCTCCAAGGGCAGCGGCTACACCTCGCCCGCCGACGGCATTCCCCAGGGCGATAATTTCGACATCGATTATGTGGTGCATGAAGTAGGCCACCAGCTGGGCGCCAACCACACCTTCTCGATGAGCAACGAAGGAACGGGCGTGAACAAGGAACCCGGATCCGGCATCACCATCATGGGTTATGCCGGCATCACCAGCTATGACCTGGCCCCGCATTCCATTGAATACTACCACCAGGCTTCCATCGCCCAGATCCAGGCCAACCTGGCCACCAAAACCTGTGCGGTAACCACGAGCATCAGTGCCAACAATGCCACACCGGTGGTGGGCGCTCTTGCCAATTACACCATCCCCATCAGTACGCCCTTTGCCCTTACCGGATCTGCTACCGATGCCAACGCGGGTGATGTACTTACCTACAGCTGGGAGCAGAATGACAATTCCCCTTCCACCCAAACCAATGCCAACAGCGTGGCCCGTGCCAATAAAACCGGCGGCCCCAACTGGATCAGCTTTCCGCCCAGCACCTCGCCCACGCGGTATTTCCCCAAGCTGTCCACCATCCTTGCCGGCCAGCTGATCAGCGGTCCGCTCACCGGCGGCGATGCGGGCGCCAATACCGAAGCGCTGAGCTCGGTTTCCCGCACGCTCAATTTCCGCCTCACGGTACGCGACAATGCGCCTTACAGTTCTGTGGCGCCGGTATCAGTGGGTCAGACGAACTACGCCGACATGGTGGTAACGGTAACGAATACCTCGGGTCCCTTTGCCGTTACAGCTCCCAATACCGCAGTTTCCTGGGCAGGCAATTCCACCCAAACCATCACCTGGAGTGTAGCCAACACCACCGCCACCCCGGTGAGCTGCGCCAATGTGAAAATTTCCCTGAGCACCGACGGCGGCCAAACCTTCCCCACGGTGCTGCTGGCCAGCACGCCCAATGATGGTTCGGAAGCTGTGGTAATCCCCAACACCCCCACCAGCATGGCCCGCATCAAAGTGGAGGCCGTGGGCAATATTTTCTTCGACATCTCCAACACCAACTTCAGCATTACTGCAGCTTCGGGTTGCGGTACCGCCACCGGCCTTGCCGCATCGGCCATCACCACCAGCAGTGCGTCCCTGAGCTGGACGGCCGTGAGCGGCGCCACCAGTTATGCTGTGGATTATAAGCTGAACAGCGCTTCCACCTGGACCAGTCTTTCCACCGCACAAACCGGCACCACCGCCAGCCTTGCCGGGCTCGCTTCCGGCAGCCTGTACGACTGGCGGGTAACGGCCACCTGCGCCTCCGGAGCCGGAACACCGGCTACGGCACAGTTCAGCACCCTCGTGCCCTGTGTGGCGCCTGCCGGACTCAGCAGTTCCAATGTAGGGGCCAACAGTGCTACCGTGAGCTGGACGGCCGTGAGCGGCGCCACCAGCTACGCCGTGGATTATAAACTGAACAGCGCTTCTACCTGGACCAGCTTCTCCACCGCACAAACCGGTACCTCGGCAAACCTTACCGGACTCACCGCTTCTTCATTGTACGACTGGAGGGTGAGTGCCACCTGCCCCTCGGGCACCACGGCTTTCTCCTCAGCACAGTTCACCACTACGGCTACCCCCGTTTGTAATGCACCTGCCGGACTGGCTGCGGCATCCATCACCGCCAGCAGTGCTACGGTGAGCTGGACGGCTGTAAGCGGCGCCGCCAGCTATGCCGTGGATTATAAACTGAACAGTGCTTCCACCTGGACGAGCTTCTCCACCGCGCAAACCGGTACCTCGGCCAGCCTGAGCGGCCTCACTGCCGGATCGCTGTACGATTACCGCGTTCGCACCAACTGCAGCGGAGGCATCAACAGCACGTACACACAGGCTCAGTTCACCACGGCCACGGCTCCTGCCTGCGCCACGGCCTTTGAACCCAATGAATCCATCGCTGCCGCTGCCACCATCAGTACCGGTGTGGCCAACCAGGCCGCCATCAGCAGCAGCACCGACAGTGATTACTTCAAGATCACCACGACGGCTGCCAGCAACATCACCTACAGCCTGGTGGGTCCTTCCGGAGTGGATTACGATCTTACCATCTTTAACAGCGCGGGCACCCAGATCGGTTCCGGCACCAGCTCAACCGCAACGGAAACAGTGAGCCTCACCAACCAGGCTGCCGGCACTTATTATATCCGCGTGTTCGGATACAACGGGGCCAACAGCACCAGCTGTTATACCATAACGGCAACGGCTACCACCGTTACAGGTTGCGCCAACGCTTATGATGTGAGCACCAATGGCACCACATCCGGCGCGGCTACGGTGCCCTTCAATACCAATGTAACCGGACTGGTTAGTCCCAGTGGCGATGTTGATCTCTATAAGTTTGTGATCAGCACCGGAGGCACCATCACCCTGAGCCTCACCACCCTGCCCGCGGATTACGATCTGCGCCTGCTCAACAGTGCGGGCACCCAGCTGGCCATTTCGCAGAATGGCGGCACCACCAGCGAAACCATCAATTATACCGCTGCTGCGGGTACTTATTATGCCCGGGTATATGGTTATAACAACGCCAATAATGCCAGCAGCTGCTATACCCTCAAAGTGCAGCTGGGTACCGCCGCCAAAGGGGTGGAAGATGTACCCCTCTACAGCAGCAAGAAGATGCTGCAGGTATATCCCAACCCGGTGAACGACCGGCTCAATGTGCTGCTCACGGGCTATGAGGGTGTATCAGAGATCCGGGTTACGGATGTCAATGGCCGCCAGGTAGCGGTTGCCCGCAGCGCCCAGGCCATCACGCAGATTGACCTTTCCCGTTTTGCCCGCGGGGTGTATTTTGTTCAGGTGATCACCGCCGGCGGTGAGGTGCTGAACACCCGTGTGGTGAAATAAAGCGGATATACGATACCGTTATGCAGACGGGCGGCACTTGCCGCCCGTCTTTTTTTTTTGGGATATGCCGTTGATCAGCAATAAGCCGACATTTCAAACTGATACTGCTGCGCGATAATGCGGGCTTCTTCAGCAAAGTTTTCCTGCTCCCCGGCGTAGAGGATGGCGCGGCTTACATTGACGAGCAGGCCAAGATCCTGATTGCGTCCGTAGCGGCATACATCCTGCAGGCTGCCGCCCTGGAAGCCCACGCCCGGCACCAGCAGGAAATGATCGGGAATGAGCTTGCGGATACCGGTCAGTTCGCTGGCCTGGGTGGCGCCGGTTACAAACATCAGGTTGTCTGCGCTGCCCCAGCGGCTCACGGTGCTGATTACCTGCTCATAGAGGTGCATACCCGAAGCCATGGGCTGCATCTCAAAGTCGACGGCGCCGCGGTTGCTGGTGAGGCCCAGCACAATGGTCCATTTGTCGGGATATTCCAGGAATGGCCGGATGCTGTCTTCCCCCATATAGGGCGCCACGGTGATGGCATCGAAATCGAGCTGATCAAAAAAAGCGCGGGCATACCGGGCCGAGGTGTTGCCGATATCGCCCCGCTTGGCATCTGCAATGGTGAAGTGGGAAGACGGAATATACCGGATGGTTTGCTCCATCGCCTCCCAGCCCTTCAGGCCCATGGCTTCGTAAAAGGCGGTGTTGATTTTATAAGCCACACAGGTGTCCAGCGTGGCATCAATGATGGCTTTGTTGAACCGGAAAACCGCATCCGGTTCCTGCTGCAGGTGGGGCGGTAACTTATCCGGGTCGGTATCCAGTCCCACACAGAGAAAGGATTTTTTAGTGCGGATGGCGCTGATGAGTTGTTCCCTGGTCATACTGCAAAGATAACCCGGGCATGTTCCGCTGCCGCCGGAAGATATCAACCGATCAGGGAGAGCAGCTGTTGTTCCACGGCATCAGTATCCCAGTTCTCTTCAATGCCGGGTTGCTGCATCACCTGCTGCATAATGGCTTCCTGGCGGATGCTGTTGCGGAGGGCTTCGCTGTAACGGATCTGCGGACTGAAGGTAACCTGTGCATAAGCGGGTATCCACTTTTCGGGGTGACGGCTGCTCAGCCGGGCTTCGATTTTTTTCTGCAGCAGGAAGCGCGGATCGGCCACGCGGTCGCGCATTTCCACAAAATTGTTGAGGGCCAGCTCGGCGATGGCGTCTCCGTCGGGTTTGCGCAGGGCCTGGTATTCGGGCAGAATCTTATCCCAGTCGTGATCAAACCGGGTGATGAGCGTGTTCAGGATGCGGCAGTCTTCAAAGCCACAGTTCATGCCCTGTCCGAAGAAGGGCACGATGGCATGGGCGGCGTCGCCGATCAGGGCGAAATGGCCATTGCGGACCCACGGAAAACATTTGACCGTTACGAGCGAAGAGGTGGGGTTGCTGAAGAATTCCTCCTCCAGGGCGGGCATCATTTCCGCGGCATCGGTAAAGGTTTCCCGGAAAAATGCGGTCAGTTTTTCGCGGCTGCTGAGGCTGCTGAAAGAAGGATCGCCTTCAAAGGGGAAGAAGAGGGTGCAGGTAAAGCTGCCGTCGGTGTTGGGCAGGGCAATGAGCATGTAATTGCCCCGGGGCCAGATGTGCAGGGCATTCTTCTCCATCCGGAAGCTGCCGCCCGCACCGGGCGGGATGGTGAGTTCCTTGTATCCGAAGTCGATGTAATACTGTTGGTACTGGAAGCGGTCGTGCTGCAGCTGGTGAGCCAGCCTGGCCGCCGAATAGGCGCCGTCGCTGCCGAAGAGCAGGCTGAACCCGCAGGTGAAGGATTCGGGGCTGCTGGTGTTTTCAAAGGTTACTTCCTTTTTCTCCCAGTTGATGGCGGCGCATTTCTGGTTGAAGTGGATCCTTACCCCTTCCTGTTCGGCGAGGTCCATGAGTTTTTTGTTCAGTTCGCCCCGCGACACGGAATTGATGTACTGTCCTTCCTGGCCATAGGGCTGAAAGGCTGTGCTGCCATCGGTATGGTGCAGGTAACGTCCGTGCATGGGGATGGCGATGGAACGGATGGTATCCATGATGCCTACTTCTTCCAGCGCCAGGATGCCCCGGTCGCTCAGGGCCAGGTTGATCGACCGGCCTGCGTTCATGGCTGCGCGGCGCATATCGGGTCTTCTTTCGTATATGCTTACCCGGTATCCTCTCCGGGCCAGGTAAATGGAGAGCAGGGATCCCACCAGTCCGGCGCCTGCAATGATCACGTCTTTCTTCATAAGCAAACAATCAGGTTTTGTATCGCCGGTTACCCGGTAATGTCGCGGATAATCCGGCCAAAGGTATAAACATCCATGAACCGGTTGTACAGGGGCACCGGCGCCACCCGGATTACGTTGGGTTCGCGCCAGTCGGCAATCACGCCCTGCTGCTTAAGGGCTTCAAACACTTCGCGGCCGCGCTGCAGCATGAGCAGGCTCACCTGGCAGCCCTTTGCCTCCGCGGGAGTAATCACTTCAAGGATCGGCTGGCTGGCGCCGGCATTGATTTCGTTCAGGAGGTACAGCATGTATCCCGTGAGCTGCGCTGATTTGGCAAGCAGGGCAGGCATCCCTGCTTCCTCAAAAATATCCAGGGCGGCCTTGTGGGCGGCCATGGATAAAACCGGGGCGTTGCTCAGCTGCCAGCCTTCCGCGGTGGGGATGGGGTGGAAGCCTTTTTCCATCCGGAAGCGGCTGGCTTTGTCATGACCCCACCATCCGGCAAAGCGGGGCAGATCTGGATTGCGGTGATGCCTTTCGTGAATAAACACACCCGAAACCCCTCCGGGTCCGCTGTTGAGGTATTTGTAACTGCACCAGCAGGCAAAGTCGGCATTCCAGTCGTGCAACTGCAGCGCCACATTGCCGGCGGCGTGGGCCAGGTCGAATCCGCAAAAGGCGCCCGCAGCCTGGGCGGCCCGGGTAATCGCGGCCATATCGAATACCTGGCCGCTGTAATAGTTAACGCCGCCGAACAGCACGAGGGCTGTCTGGTTGCCGTGTTCGCCGATGCACTGCAGGATATCTTCGGTGCGGATATGGTGTTCGCCCGGGCGCGGGGCCACTTCGATGATGGCTTCCGCGGGGATGAATCCATGGTACTTCACCTGCGACTCCATCGCATACTGGTCGGAAGGAAAGGCTTTGGCCTCACAGATGATTTTGAAACGTTGGGGGGTGGGCCGGTAGAAGCTCACCATCAGCAGGTGCAGGTTCACCGTGAGCTGGTTCATCACCACCAGTTCTTCGGGCAGGGCGCCCACAATTTTACTGAGCTGTTGCGGGAAGCGTTCATGGTAGGGCATCCAGGGGTTGCGGGCATGAAAATGGCCTTCCACGCCAAAATTGGCCCAGTCTTCCAGTTCATTCAGCACATGATCCTGCGTACTTCGGGGCTGCAGGCCCAGCGAATTGCCTGTGAAATAGATGCACTCCTTGCCGTTGACGAGGGGGATATAAAACCGGTCGCGGAAGTGTTTCAGCGGATCGGTTTCATCCAGATGCAGGGCAAACTCGGGGGTGGGTTCAAAGTTCATGGATCAATTATTTTCTGTTCAGGATAGCGGATCTGATCAATCCCGGAATCGGTTTATGACGGATGGCTGCCGGGTTATCAGCGTATCCAGCTATCCACGGTACAGCGGTTCCTCAGTCCAGCACCGCAATCACCTTCAGCTCCACCGCAATGGGGGTGGGCAGGCTTTTGACTTCTACCGTGGTACGGCAGGCCTGTACCTCGCTGAAGTATTCGGCATATACCTTATTGTACACCGGGAAGTCTTTTTTCATATTGGTGAGGAATACGGTTACGTCCACAATTTTCTCCCAGCTGCTGCCGCTGGCTTCCAGCACGGCCTTTACATTGGCGAAGCACTGCCGGCATTCGGCTTCAATGTCATAGGCGAGGATATTGCCTTCGGCATCAAGCTGCAGCCCCGGGATGGTATTGTCGGCGGCACGGCGGCTGCCGATGCCGGAGAGGAACAGCAGGTTGCCCACGCGCCGGGCATGGGGGTAGGCGCCGAGAGGGCTGGCGGCCTGGCTGGTATGGATGATGTGCTGGCTCATAGATGCAGGTTGATTGACGGCATCCCGATAACGGTTACCATTGAACGCAAACGTTTTTGGGTTCGGTGAAAAAGCGCAGGGCTTCCCAGCCTCCTTCGCGGCCCACACCGGAATGTTTCATGCCGCCGAAGGGTGTGCGCAGGTCGCGGAGCAGCCAGCAGTTGATCCACACGATGCCGCATTGCAGTGCGGCGGCCAGCCGGTGGCCGCGGCTGATGTCCTGCGTCCAGATGCTGGCGGCCAGACCGTAGCTGCTGGCATTGGCGAGCTGCAGGGCTTCCGCTTCGGAGGAGAAGGGCTGCAGGGTAACCACCGGTCCGAAGATTTCTTCCTGGTTGGTACTGCAGGCAGGGCCCAGGTTTTCGATGACGGTGGGGGCGATGAAGTATCCGTTGCTGCAGCGTCCGCTCACCTGTACAGCTTTGCCGCCGCAGAGGATGCGGCCGCCTTCGGCTTCAGCGGTGGCGATGCAGCGCAGGATTTTTTCCCGGTGGGTGCGGCTCACCACGGCGCCCTGTCGGGTAGTGGGATCAAGCGGGTCGCCGGGGTTCAGTTGCCGGAGTTGGTTAACGAGTTCATCCCTGAACCATTCATATATACTGTCTTCGATCAGCAGGCGGCTGCCGCAGAGGCAGATTTGTCCCTGGTTGCTGAATGAGGAGCGGATCACTTCCTCCACGATCTTTTCCCGGTTGCAGTCGGCGAAGATGAGGGTGGGGTTTTTGCCGCCCAGTTCCAGCGACAGTTTCTTGAACAGGGGCGCCGCGATGCCTGCGATGCGTTCGCCGGCCCGGGTGCTGCCCGTAAATGAGAGGGCCTTGATATCGGGGTGTTTAACGATGGCTTCGCCGCATTCGGCGCCGCTGCCGTGTACAATATTGAGTACGCCGTCGGGGAGGCCGGCTTCGCGGGCAATTTTGCCCAGCAGAAAAGCGGTGACGGGCGTTACCTCGCTGGGTTTGGCAATCACGCAGTTGCCGGCAGCGAGGGCCGGTGCAATCTTCCAGCTAAAAAGGTACAGCGGCAGGTTCCAGGGCGAAATGCAGCCCGCAATGCCCAGCGGCTGGCGGAGGGTATAGTTGATGGCCTGCCGGTCGGGCATGCTGTGGCTTTCGGAAGCAAAATGCAGGGCAGCCGTGGCAAAGAAGCGGAAGTTTTCGGCGGCCCGGGGCATATCCACTTCACGGCTGAGCCAGAGCGGTTTGCCGTTGTCGTCGGTTTCGGCGCGGGCCAGCTGTTCCAGGTTTTCTTCAATCAGGGTGGCGATGCGGTTCAGGATGCTGAAGCGTTCTGTGGGCGCCGACCGGCTCCAGGCGGGGAAGGCCTTATGGCCGGCACTCACGGCCAGGGCTATGTCTTTTTTGCCGCTGTTCGGCACCTGGTAATACACTTCGCCCGTGGCGGGGTTGATGCCTTCGAGGAATTCACCGCTGAGCGGACCGATAAAATGTCCGCCGATGAAATTTTCGAGGTGATATGGGATCTGGAGGTTCATGATGGGCGGCTGAATCAGATGCTGCCGGTACGGCCTCCATCCACCGGTATGCTGGCGCCGTTGATGTAGGCGGCTGCGGGGGAGGCGAGGAAGGCCACCAGGCTGGCAATTTCTGCGGCTTCTGCAAAGCGGCGCAGGGGAATTTCTTTGATCATTTCGGCTTCCACTTCAGCCACCAGCGCATTCTTTTTGGTGGCCTGTCCGGCAATGATCGATTCGAGCCGGCCGGTGCGGGTGGCGCCGGGCAGCACATTGTTGACGGTGATCCGGAACGGCCCCAGTTCATTGGCCAGGGTTTTGCTCCAGCTGGCAACGGCGCCGCGGATGGTATTGGACACCCCCAGGTTGGGCAGGGGAATCTTCACCGAGGTGGAGATGATATTGATGATGCGGCCATAACCCTCTGCCTTCATGGATTCCATCACCGACTGTACCAGCAGGTGGTTGCAGATGAGGTGACGGTTGAAGGTTTCCAGAAAGGCCTCCGGGGTGGCGGCCGTGAGTGGTCCGCCGGCGGGTCCGCCGGAATTGTTGACGAGGATATGCACCGGGTGCTGTTCTGCATAGGTGCCGATGGCGGCCTTTACGGTATCGGGCTGGTTGAAATCGGCCACCAGGTACTGGTGGGGAAGGGCAACGGGATGCAACTGTTTCAGCGCTTCCTGCAATGACTCCTCATTGCGGGCCATCAGCACACAGTGGGCGCCGAGTGCAGACAATTCAATGGCAGCGGCCAGTCCGATTCCCTGCGTGCTGCCGCATACTACGGCGGTTTTTCCCCTCAGTGACAGATCCATGCAAGCGCTGTTTTGTAGTCAAACTTAGGCAAATTGTTGTAATTTCCGGCGGAACGGATGGCCCGGTCATCCGCAGTGTTCAACTTTACAAATACGATTGCCATGCCAGTTACAGCTCCCTTCAACCTGAAAAAATGGATTGAGGAACACCGCGACCTGCTGAAACCGCCGGTCGGAAACCAGTGCATATATAAGGATGCGGAAAACTTTATCGTGATGGTGGTGGGCGGACCCAATGCCCGGAAGGACTATCACTTTAATGAAACGGAAGAATTGTATTACCAGGTGGAAGGGGATATTGTGCTGAAAATCATTGATGAGGGCGTGCCGAAGGATATCCCGATCCGGGAGGGCGACCTGTTTCTGCTGCCGCCCCGTACGCCGCACTCCCCCCAGCGCGGACCCCATACCGTGGGCCTGGTGATTGAGAAGATCCGCGAATCGGAGAAGGACGGCTTTCTGTGGTACTGCGAAAACTGCGGCAACAAACTGTATGAAGAGTATGAGGTGATCAACGATATTGTGCGTCAGCTGCCACCGATCATGAACAACTTTTATGCGGATGAGCACAAACGCACCTGCAGTAAATGCGGCGCGGTGATGGCGCCGCCGGTCAGGAAGGGTTGAGGCCATTCGGCACAGACAACGATGGAGGAGATGATTCCGGTTGCAGGTAACTGCCTTTCAACTGCATGATTGCTTTTCTTTGATCTTAACACAACTGCTAACATCAGCCCCTTGAAAATAGATATACACACCCACATCATGCCAGACCGGATGCCCAACTGGGTTGAGCGTTTCGGGTATGGCGAGTTCATTCACCTGGAACACCGAAACTGCAAGGCCTGCATGATGAAGGGCAACAAGGTTTTCAGGGAAGTGGAGCCCAATTGCTTCGAGGTCACCGAAAGGCTGCGGGATATGGCGCAAACCGGCGTAACGCGGCAGGTGCTTTCCACCATCCCGGTGCTGTTCAATTACTGGGCGAAGCCTGCTGACGGGCTTGAGACTTCCCGTTTTTTCAATGATCATATTGCTGATTGCGTGGCCCGTCAGCCGGATCGTTTCATCGGCCTCGGTACCGTGCCCCTGCAGGATGTGGAGCTGGCGATCCGGGAAATGGAGCGTTGTATACAGGAGCTGGGCATGCCCGGCCTGGAGATCGGCAGCAACATCAACGGGGAGAATTTATCGAGCCGCCGGCTTTTTCCTTTTTATCAGCGGGCCGAAGAGCTGGGCTGCGCCCTGTTTGTACATCCCTGGGAGATGATGGGTGAAGGGCAGATGCAGCAGTACTGGCTGCCCTGGCTGGTGGGGATGCCTGCAGAAACCAGCCGCGCCATCTGCTCCATGATATTCGGAGGTGTTTTGGAAAAGTTCCCCAAACTGCGCGTGGCCTTTGCCCATGGCGGCGGCAGTTTCCCCTTTACCCTGGGGCGCATTGAGCATGGCTTCAACGTGCGCCCCGACCTGGTGCAGGTGGATAACCCGGTGAACCCGCGGGATTACCTGGGTCGTTTCTGGATCGACAGCCTGGTGCATGATCCTGAAGCATTTCAGTACAATCTCCGTTTGTTCGGACCGGATCACATCTGCCTCGGCAGCGATTATCCCTTTCCGTTAGGTGAACATCATCCTGGTCAAATGATCGAGGGCCTGGGTCTTTCACCGGATCTGCAGCACCGCCTGTTGGCAGCCAATGCCCTCAGCTGGCTGGGCATTATGGATGGAACAGGTCAGGATAATCGGTGATGATGCCGTCGACTCCCATTTTTTTCAACGCTTTAATTTTTTCCGCTTCATTCAACGTCCAGGGGATGAGCCGGATGTTGTGCTCATGACAAGCCTGCACCAGGCCCTCATTCACCAGCGAGTAATGCGGGCTGTAAACGGCGGGCAGGAACCCCAGTATGCGGATTTGTTCTTCGAAGGGCCGGTGGTCAAAGTCTTCCACCAGCAGGGCTGCCGGTATGCCGGGAAAATGGGCGTGCAGGTACTGCAGGGTGCGGATGTCGAATGACTGGACGGTAACGTTTTTTTTCATTCCTTTTTCCTGAATCACCCGCATCAGTCCTTCCACAAAAGCGGGAGGCGCCGGATGGTAGCGGTGATCGGTCAGCGGGTTGGTTTTGGTTTCGATATTGAAAAAGGGCAGGGGTTTAGCATGGGCGCTGCACCAGGCTGCAACGGCATCGAAGAGTTCGGCCAGGGAGGGTTTGTGCACCGCCATTTTCTGCTGCCGCGGAAAACGGGGATGGGGCTTAAGGCCCACATCATACTGTTGTGTTTCCGCGAAACTCATCCGGAAGATGTTCAGTGATTTTTCATCTGCTTCGGTTACGGGGCTGCCATCCGGCCGGGTGCTGATTTCGTGGTTGAAGAAGGGTTCGTGGGAAAGCAGGGGGATGCTGTCGCTGCTGAACACCACATCCATCTCCAGCGTGTTCACCCCCAGTTCCAGGGCGTGCAGCATAGCCGGGATCGTGTTTTCAGGCATCAGTCCGCGGCAGCCGCGGTGGCCCTGCTGATCGAATACGGGTATTGACAGGGTTGGGTGCTGTAGTGGTGGTATGGGCTTATCCTGTGCGCCGGCCGCCAGCATAATCAGGCTGATGCCGGTGGCCAGGATGCTTTTCCTGTTCAGGTATGCTGCGTAATGGTATGCGGTACAAGTGAGTGACACAACGATGCCGGTGGCTGCACCGCTGCCGGTGCAATTCAGCTTCTCTAAAGTACGACGATTGTTTAACTCAGTCCGCTGATTTTTCCGTTGCTGTCGATATCCATGCTTTCTGCGGCGGGGATATTGGGCAGTCCGGGCATGCGCATGATTTCGCCCAGGATGGGGATCACGAAGCCTGCGCCGGTGGCGTATTCAAACTCACGGATGGTGATGGTGAAGTTTTCGGGCCGGCCGAATTTGCGTTCGTCGTCCGACAGGCTTTTGGGGGTTTTGGCCATGCATACCGGCAGGTTGTCGAAGCCCAGCTCGCGGATCTGCTTGAGCTGGCTTTTGGCTTTTACCGAGTAGGCTACTTCGGCGGCGCCGTAGATCTGGGTAGCAACGATGTGGATTTTTTCTTCCGTGCTGAGGTGATTGCTGTACAGTGGCCGGAAATCGCTTTTGTTGCGGGCGATCATGGCCACCACTTTTTCCGCGAGGGCTTCCATGCCCGCCCCGCCTTCGGTAAATCCCTTGCAGATCACGGCTTCGCTGTGGTGCTGGCGGCAGTAGGCTTCCACCACTTCGGCTTCTTCCGGCGTATCGCCCGCGAAATGATTGAGGGCCACGATGGCGCTGAGGCCGAAGCGTTTCATGTTGTCGAGGTGTTTGCCCAGGTTGGCACAGCCCAGCCGTACTTTTTCGGGATCGGGGATGTCCAGTTCTTTGCTGCCCGCGCCGCCGTGATGGCGCAGGGCGCGGATGGTGGCCACGAGTACCACAGCTTTGGGGCGCAGGCCGGAAGCTGCGCATTTGATGTCAAAAAATTTCTCCGCGCCGAGGTCGGCGCCAAAGCCGGCTTCGGTTACCACATAGTCGCCGAGGGAGAGCCCCATGCGGGTGGCGAGGATGGAGTTGGTGCCCTGGGCGATGCTGGCAAAGGGGCCGCCATGCAGGATGGCGGGGTTGCCTTCGAGGGTTTGCACCAGGTTGGGTTTGATGGCGTCTTTCAGGAGGATGGCCATGGCGCCCACCGCGTTGATGTCGCGGGCAAAAACGGGCTTACCCTGTACCGTTAGTCCGATGAGAATATTGCCCAGCCGCTGCTTGAGGTCATCCATCCCCGTACACATGCAGAGGATGGCCATGATTTCGGAGGCGGGGGTGATGTTGAAGCCGTCTTCCCGCACGATGCCGTTGGCGGTACCGCCGAGTCCGATCACGATGTGGCGCAGTGCCCTGTCGTTCATGTCCATCACCCTTTTCCAGAAGATGCTGCGGGGATCGAGCTGCAGGCTGCGCTTTTTATGCTGCAGGTTATGGTCGATCATGGCGGCCAGCAGGTTGTTGGCTTTTTCGATGGCGGCAAAATCACCGGTAAAATGCAGGTTGATGTCTTCCATCGGGATGATTTGCGCATAGCCGCCGCCGGCAGCGCCGCCCTTCATGCCGAACACCGGGCCCAGTGAGGGCTCCCGCAGTACGGCCACCGCTTTTTTGCCGATTCGGTTGAGGCCGTCGGTGAGCCCCACCGAAATGGTGGTTTTGCCTTCACCCGCCGGGGTGGGGGTGATGGCGGTAACGAGGATGAGGTGGTGCTGCCGCAGTTTTTCCTCATCGATCAGTTTCAGTGGCAGCTTGGCCTTGTGTTTGCCGTAATACTCGAGGTCGTCGTTGGAGATGCCGAGGCCGGCGGCTATTTCCTTGATGTGCCGGATGGGCGCCGATTGGGCGATGTCGATATCGGGAAGCATGGGATCGTTTGGCTGCAACTTAGGTGAAGCCGGGCTGATGCCCTATGATCCGGGTCAGGGGAGGGGAGGATAGAGATTAGGGGTTAGGAAGGTTTAGGAAGGTTTAGGGTTTAGGGAGGTTGGGCTATACCTAAATAATACTCAAGGTTCAGGATTGACCATTGATGACCGGGTGAATCCTGAACCTCGAAGTGTTGAATGGCTGAACCTTGTATTTTTCTTAAACGTTCACTTCCAGCACCTGCGTGGGGGCCAGGTTGGCGTTACGGATGGCGATGCCCCGGGCCGCATTGCCCGCAAATTCCATGAAAGCTTTTTTGCTGAGGCTGTCGTCGCTCATCATCACCGGCACTCCGGCGTCGCCGCCTTCGCGGATGCTTTGTACGATGGGGATTTCGCCGAGCAGGGGCAGGTTACACTCTTCGGCGAGGTGCTTGCCGCCATCTTTTCCAAAGAGGTAATACTTGTTTTGCGGCAGTTCGGCGGGGGTAAAGTAGCTCATGTTTTCCACGAGCCCGATCACCGGCACTTTCAGCTGTGCCTGGTTGAACATGGCGATGCCTTTGCGGGCATCGGCCAGGGCCACCAGCTGCGGGGTGGTCACCACAATCACGCCGGTTACGGGGATGGTTTGCACCACGGTGAGGTGAATATCGCCGGTACCCGGGGGCATATCGAGGATGAGGTAATCCAGTTCGCCCCAGTCCACATCCGTTACAAACTGCCGGATGGCGCTGCTGGCCATGGGGCCCCGCCACACCACGGCCTGTTTTTCATCCACCAGCAGGCCGATGCTCATCACTTTGATGCCGAATTTTTCAATGGGGATAATCAGTCCTTTGCCGGTGCCGTCGTCTTTCATCATCGGCCGCTCGCCGCGGATGCCGAACATGATGTGCTGGCTGGGTCCGTAAATGTCGGCGTCCATGAGTCCCACGCGGGCGCCACCCTGTGCCAGGGCCAGGGCGAGGTTGGCGGAAACGGTGCTCTTGCCCACGCCGCCTTTACCGCTCACCACGGCAATGATATTCTTGACGCCCTGGAGTACGGTTTGGGCATCCTTGCGGTTGCTGCTGGTATTGCTGCTGAAGTTGACGGTTACCCGGGCTTCCTTGTTCACCAGCAGTTTCACTGCGTTGATGCAGGCGTTCATGATCATGTCTTTCAGCGGACAGGCCGGGGTGGTGAGCACCACGGTGAAGGAAACATTGAGGCCATCAATCGCGATGTCTTTCACCATATTGAGCGTAACCAGGTCCTTGCCCAGGTCGGGCTCCTGTACATTGCTGAGGGCTTTGAGAATATCTTCCTGCGTCATGGGAGAAGGATTTGTTAAAATCTGATAATGAAGCCGCAAAAATAACCCATGTACCCGGTACTTTGTTTATGAATTACAGAAATGATCCTATTTTTGAAAGCTATGGCGGCGGCGCCATTGCCCCCGGATCCGTGACCGCCGTTTCTGTGAAAGCATGAACCTGATGCTACGATACCTCATTGCCGCGCTCATCATCCTGCCCTGCTCTGCCCGGGCGCAGTTCAGCAGTTTCCGCGACTCGGTGGTACAGTTGTATGGCGTGGTGATGACGGCCGACAGCCTGCAGCCCCTGTCTGCTGTGAGTGTGGTGGTGAAGGGCCAGAACCGTGGCACCATCACCAACAACCAGGGAGTGTTTTCCATTGTGGCGCTGAAGGGGGATGTGATTGAGTTTACCAGTGTGGGCTTCAAACCCAAATCGGTGACTATCCCGCATACCCTGCAGGGCAACCAGCACAGCATCATCCAGCTGATGGTCAATGATACCATTTACCTGGCGGCCACCATCATCAAGCCCCGGCCCACAAGGGAACAGTTTGAACGCGACTTTGTCAATACCCAGATCCCCGACGATCAGCTGGAGATTGCCCGCAAAAACAATTCGGAGAATACCCGGCGCTTCCTGATGGCCACCCTGCCCCGCGACGGCCGGGAAGCGGCCGCATCTTATTTTAACAAGCAGGCCTCCAAAAACTACTATGCGGGCCAGATTGCCCCGATGAACATCTTCAGTCCCTTTGCCTGGGCCGAGTTCATCAAGGCCTGGAAGCGGGGCGACTTCAAGCGGAAATAATTCTGTGCCGCCCCCTCTTTTGCTTTCCGTCATTTGTTTTTACTTTTACGCCCGGTTGAAAACACCACCACAAGGCTATGCTTTTCTTTCTCAACGGTTTCATGGGCAGCGGCAAATCGCACTGGGGACGCATCTGGGCGGCCGGTTACAAGCTGGGCTTTATTGACCTGGATGAGGAGATTGAAATGCAGGAAGGCAAATCCGTGGTCGAAATTTTTGAAAGCCGCGGGGAGGACTATTTCCGCGAGCGGGAAGCCGCACGGCTGCGGGAGCTGGAAGAGGTGCGCAATACCATCATTGCCTGCGGTGGCGGCACGCCCTGTTTTCATGATAATATGTCGTGGATGAATGAGAAGGGGCTTACGGTGTACCTCTCCTGCACCCCCGATGAAATTCTCCGGCGGCTGATCCGCGGGCAGCAGCAGCGGCCCCTGATCAAAAAACTCAACCAGGCTGAACTGCTTTTTTTTATAGAACAGAAACTCAAAGAACGCGAACCTTTTTATTCGCAGTGCCAGGTGATCCTGCCCAGCGCCACCATCACCGATGCCACTTTCGAAGAAAAAATTCTCACCTACTGACACTGCCATGCACAAAACCTTTTTGCTGACCGCGGCTCTGGCCGGCGCTGTTTCGGTGGCCCTCGGTGCCTTTGCTGCACATGGTCTCCGTAAAATGCTGCAACCCGAATCCCTGCAGGTATTTGAAACCGGGGTAAAGTACCAGTTTTATCATGCCCTGGCCCTGCTGGCCGTTGGCATCCTCTGGCAGCAGTTCGCGGGACAGTCTTTGTTATGGTCGGGGCGTCTCTTCATCACCGGACTTTTTCTGTTCAGCGGTTCGCTGTACCTGCTCACCTTCATCCGGCATTATGGATGGGGGGCTACCTGGGTAGGCGCCATTACCCCCCTGGGCGGGCTCTGTTTCATTGCCGGCTGGATCCTGCTGGCAATGGCGGTGGCTGGCCGTAATCCGCAGGCCTGATGCGGGCTTGGGTGAACCTGATTTCTCTATCTTTGTTGCAATGGCAAAAAAATCCAAATCGGAGGCAAAGGAACCCCGGCAGCCGGAAACACTGAAACCTGACCAGGAGGCCAGCCTGGAGGTGAAACAGCTGCTGAAGGATGAGCGCACCCATAAAATCACCGGTACCGTTTTCATCCTGATTGCCTTTCTGCTGTTCTTCGCATTTACCTCCTACCTGTTTACCTGGGACGAAGACCAGGATGAAGTGTTCAGGGCCGGCAACGACCTGTTCTGGGGTACGGATCAGCAGGTGAATAACCTGCTGGGTTCCCTGGGCGCCTACCTCTCCCATCTCTTTATCTACAAAGGTTTCGGGGTGGCTTCATTCCTGTTCTGCAGTTTCTTTTTTGTAATCGGCGTCAATCTTTTTTTCGGCAAACGCATTTTCTCCATCGCCCGCAACATCAAGTACCTGCTCACCGGCCTGGTGATCCTGAGTGTGGGTTTTGCCGTAGCCTTTGGCGGCGCTGCCTTTCCCTGGGGAGGTGCAGCGGGCAACCTGTCGCGCGACTGGCTCTACCACCTGATCGGTAAGCTGGGCACGGCGGCCGTACTGGTGGTGGCGGTGCTGAGTTATGTGATCTGGCGCTTCAACCCCCGGTTCAGTTTGCCCGGCTCCCGTACAGTAGCTGCTGCGGAGGCGGATGCTGCCCCGGCTGCGCTGGCAGAGCCTGAGGAATCGCCTTTTCAGGAGCCGGAACCTTCGCCGGCCGTTGTTCCTCCTCCCGCGGGCAACGGGTTGAAAAATGAACAGGCCGCACCGACCCTCAACATCATGCCGGTGCCGGAGCCCCCTGCCCCGCTGGAGCTGGTGGAAAAAGAAGCGCCGGCCCCGGTACCTGAACCGCAACCCGTCGCTGCTGCGCCCATTACCCGCCCCGCGCCCCGCCCGGCAGAGAACACAGCACTTGAACTGGAGATCAAAACCGCTCCGGATAAGGAGCCCGAGCAGGCAGCCGTGCCGCCCGTGAAGCGCCAAACCCTCGATACGCCCTACGATCCGGTGCTCGACCTCCGGGATTACCAGTATCCTTCCATCGACCTGCTGCCCGCGCACGGCAACGATAAGATTGTGCAGGATGCAGAGGAGCTGCAGGCCAATAAGGACCAGATCATCAACACGCTGAAGAATTACGACATCAGCATTCAGCGGATATCCGCCACCGTTGGGCCTACCGTTACGCTTTATGAAATTGTACCCGCGGCGGGTGTGCGCATCTCCCGCATCAAGAACCTCGAAGATGATATCGCCCTGAGCCTGGCGGCGCTGGGCATCCGCATCATTGCGCCCATCCCCGGCAAGGGCACCATCGGCATTGAGGTGCCGAACGCCAAAAAAACCATCGTGAGCATGCGCACCCTGCTGGCTTCCGAGAAGTTCATGAAGAACCACTTCGCGCTGCCGATTGCCCTGGGTAAACGCATCGACAACGAAAACTTCATCGTGGACCTGGCCAGTATGCCGCACCTGCTGATGGCCGGCGCCACGGGGCAGGGTAAATCTGTAGGCCTCAACGCCATCCTGGTTTCCCTCCTCTTCAAGAAGCATCCTTCGCAGCTCAAGTTTGTACTGGTGGATCCCAAAAAGGTGGAGCTCAGCATTTACAAAACCATCGAGCGCCACTTCCTTGCCAAGCTGCCGGGCGAAGACGATGCCATCATCACCGATACCAAGAAGGTGGTGCATACGCTCAATGCTCTCTGCATTGAGATGGACAACCGCTACGACCTGCTCAAGGAAGCCGGCTGCCGCAACATCCGCGAATACAATGAAAAATTCGCTGCCCGCAAACTCAACCCCGAGAAAGGCCACCAGTACCTGCCCTTTATTGTACTGGTGGTGGATGAATTTGCCGACCTGATCATGACGGCGGGTAAAGAAGTGGAGATGCCGATCGCCCGCCTGGCCCAGCTGGCCCGTGCCGTGGGCATTCACCTGATCATTGCCACCCAGCGCCCGAGTGTGAACATCATCACCGGTACCATCAAGGCCAACTTCCCGGCGCGGATAGCCTTCAAGGTGAGCAGCAAAATCGACAGCCGTACCATCCTCGATACCGGTGGCGCCGAGCAGCTCATCGGGAAAGGGGATATGCTGATCAGTTACAATGGTGAGCTGGTACGCCTGCAGTGTGCTTTTGTGGATACGCCCGAGGTAGACAGGGTGAATGAATTCATCGGCGGCCAGCGCGGCTATACGCAGGCCTTCCTGCTGCCGGAATATGTGGACGAGAAAGATCTGGAAAAAGGAGATTTCGACCTCAACGATAAAGACCCGCTTTTTGAAGACGCGGCCCGCCTCATCGTGGCCAGCCAGAGCGGCAGCACCTCCCTGCTGCAGCGCAAAATGAAACTGGGCTACAACCGGGCCGGAAGGCTGATGGATCAGCTGGAAGCCGCCGGGGTGGTGGGCCCCAACCAGGGCAGTAAGGTGCGGGATGTACTCATTAAAACCGACGCGGAACTGCAGCAGTACCTGGACGGTCTCTAAATTTTACAAAGCCTCCAGCACTTTTTCCATCTGCATGCTGCGGGATCCCTTGATGAGAAGGGTGACATTGCTGTAGGCCTGCTGCTGTGCCCAGGCTGCCGCTTCCGCTGCATTGTGGAAGCTGTGGTACCGGTGTTTCAGTTTGCAGAAATCGCCGCCCACCAGCGCCACGGCTTTCCAGGGGTACTGACCAACGAGGTCGATGATGCCCTGGTGTTCGTGCAGGCTTTCTTCACCCAGTTCCATCATGGCGCCCAGCATCAGCACTTTTTCATTGCCCTCCAGTGCCGCAAGGTTTTCAATGGCCGCCCGCATGCTTGTGGGGTTGGCATTGTAGGCATCCAGGATGATGCGGTTGCCGTTTTTCTCCAGCAGCTGGCTGCGGCTGTTGGAAGGGATATAGCCCTCGATGGCCTGCTGGATTTTTTCGGGCGCCACGCCAAAATGAAGGCCAACGGCTACGGCGGCCAGTACATTGGGCAGGTTATAGGCGCCTACCAGCTGGGTGCGGATCAGCCGTCCCTTCAGTGCTGCCCCCATCTGCACTTCCAGGGTAGCCTTCCCTTCGGTGGCCTGCCCGGTAATGTGGGCATCGTGGGTGCCGTAGGTGATCACCTGCTGCATCCCCTTGCTCATGCTGTGCAGGTAGCCGTAGTCGTTCATCCGGAAGATGGTGCCGTTGGCTTCCCGTAAAAAATCATACAGCTCGCCCTTGCCTTTGCGCACCCCTTCGATGCCGCCGAAGCCTTCCAGGTGTGCCTTGCCGCAGTTGGTGATGAGCCCGTGGGTGGGCAGGGTATAGCGGCAGTAGGCGGCAATTTCCTGCTGGTGGTTGGCGCCCATTTCGATCACCGCCATTTCGGCGTCCATCTTCACCCCCAGGAGCGTCAGCGGTACGCCGATGTGGTTGTTGAGGTTGCCGTGGGTGGTATAGGTAACAAAGCGGCTGCTGAGCACGGCGTGCACCAGTTCCTTGGTGGTGGTTTTGCCGTTGCTGCCGGTGATGGCGATGAAGGGGATGTCGAACTGCTGCCGGTGATAACGGGCCAGGTCCTGCAGGGTGCTGAGCACATCGCCGGTACGGATCAGCTGCGCCGATTCAAATCCCGGGTCCTCATCCACAATCGCATAAGCGGCGCCGTTATCCAGGGCCTGCCGGGCAAACCGGTTGCCGTTGAAGTTGGGTCCTTTCAAAGCGAAGTAGAGATCGCCGGCTTTCAGTTTGCGGGTGTCGGTCTGTACAGCAGGGTGCTGCAAAAAGATATCGTAGAGGTCGGCTGTTTGCATGGATCAAAAATAGCGAATGATCCTGCAGGCCGGAAAGAAAAATCCCCTCCGGAGGGGAGGGGATTTAGTATCTTTTTCTGATCGGGGATCAGCGCTTTTTGCGGTTGTTCTGTTTGCGCTTGCCGAAGATGTTGCCTTCGCGGAAGCCCGGACCTTCAGGCGCACCCATATAAGTCTGAGCGCAGCGGAAGCCGATGGTGCTGGAAGACTGGTCTTCGTCGAGGAAGCGGCGGGCGCCGGGAGAGAGCCAGTAGGAACGGTCGTTCCAGCTGCCGCCCTTGAATACCTTGGCCTTGTCGCTGATGAGGGTGGTTACACCGTACTCGTAGAAGGCGCCGCTGGACGAATCACCGTCGAGGTGGTTGATGGCATAGTTGTGCTGATAGTTGCGGCGGTTCTTCACCTCTTCATCACTGATTTCTGTTTTCTTCAGGTGGCCCATGGAATCCCTTTCGTATTCGCCCGAAGCATTCTTATAGAACTTACGGAATTTGTTACCGCGGAAGTAGTTGAAGTCTTCGCCGTCAGAAGGCGTAAGCGGGCGGTAAGTATCCTGTACCCATTCAGAAACGTTGCCGCTCATGTTGTACAGGCCGAAAGAGTTGGGGTAGAAGGCTTTGATGTGTCCGGGAATGGCGCTCCGGTCGTTCAGACCACCGGCCACACCCATGTTGTCACCTGAACCGCGTTTGAAGTTGGCCAGGAATTTACCCTGCCAGGCACTGCGGCGGTTGTCGCGCAGACCGTTGGGGTTGTTGCTCCAGGCATAGATCTGCTGGTTGGAGATGAGTTCCTCACCCGACTTGGCTTCTTTGCGGCGGGGGTTGGGGTTCTGGTCCAGCAGGCCATAGGCGGCATATTCCCATTCGGCTTCGGTGGGCAGGCGGTAACCCATGTTCAGGATGCCATCTTCCATCTTAACAATGGCGCGGGGTTTACCGCTTACGTCTTTGAATTCGGATTTCTTGGGTTTGGCACGGCCCTGGATCATATCCGGGTTCATGATATAGGTTTCGGTGTTGAACGAAGCGTCGGCACCGCCGCCTTTCATTTCTTTCTTGGCAAAATCTTTTTTCAGGTAACCTTTCTGGATCAGGTTCAGCTCATTCACACGGTCGGTACGCCAAACGCAGAAATCATGTGCCTGCTGCCAGGTTACGCCCACCACGGGGTAGAAGTTGTAAGCGGGATAACGGAAGTAGTACTCCACATACGGCTCGTTGTAAGCCAGTTCTTCGCGCCAGCACAGCGTATCGGGAAGGGCCCTGCGCATGATGTTGGTATCGCCGCTGAAGGTATTTTCGAGCCAGTAGATGTATTCACGGTAGTGAACGTTGGCCACTTCGGTTTCGTCGATAAAGAAGGAGGGGACCGTAACGCGGCGGGGAACATTGTTCCAGTCGCCCATTACATCTTCATCCTTGGCACCCATTACAAAGGTACCGCCCTGTACAAATACGAGGCCCGGACCTGCTTTGGGATACTTCATTTTGTTTACATGGAAATTGCCCATGTTTTTGTCGTCATAATTCCAGCCGGTAACGGAAGATTTACCGCTTTTTCCTCCCTTATTGCTTTTACAGGAGGCCACCGAGCCGGCAACAGCCAATAGGAGTATCAGATTCTTGGGGGACAAAAGGTTTTGCATGTGCGTTCGTTTAGCAAATGTGTTAACGAAAGGTTTTCTTTTTTTATTGTGCGCGGGGGGACACACAGACTGCGAATATAGGCGTTTTCGCCAATATTGCCGGTGCCCCCTTCTTTTTTAACAAAAGGACCATCCGGATAACGAATCGCCGGCCGGTTCATTGCAGGCCCGGCTGCGCAATATGCCGGTTAGCAATTCGTTGTATAGCCGCCGGAGGGGTCTTTTTTGGAAATGAAACCTGTCCGGACTTGTTCATTTAAACAAAACCCTTATTTTTACACCCTAACCAAAGAAACACCTGCTTATCGAGTGTACGTGTACCTAACCAAGACAAAAACGCATGAAAAAAGTATCTGTTAAACTGACTGCATTAGCGCTGTTGCTGGGTGGAGCCGCCGGAACGGTTTCAGCCCAGTCTGAGGCCCAGCCCATTAACGTTGTTACCTCCGCGGTACCTTTCTTAAGAATATCTCCTGATGCCCGTGCCGGTGGTATGGGTGATATGGGTATTGCCACTTCTCCGGATGCCGGTTCGGCTTTCTGGAACCTGGCCAAAACACCCTTCAATACCAACAACGCCGGTGTAAGTGTAACCTATACCCCCTGGCTGAAAGACCTGGGACTGAATGACGTTTACCTGGTATCGGCTACCGGTTTCTACAAACTGGACGAAGAACAGGCCATCAGCGGTTCGCTGCGTTATTTCAGCCTTGGTAATATTCAGTTCACGGATAACCTGGGTAATGACCTGAGTTCATTCCGCCCCCGCGAATTTTCATTCGACGCCGGTTATTCCCGCAAGCTCTCCAAGAAGCTGTCGCTGGGTATTGCACTGCGTTACATCAACTCCAACCTCGCCAACGGCACCATCAACGGTGTGGCTTACAAAGCCGGCAGCGCGGTGGCTGGTGACATCAGCCTGTTCCACCATGGCATCAAAGCCGATGGATCCGGTCTCAACTACGGTGTAGTGCTCTCCAACCTCGGTTCCAAGATTTCTTACACCAGCGACGCCACCCAGAAAGATTATATCCCCGCCAACCTCGGTATCGGCGTGGCTTATACCAAGGCCATTGACGAAAGCAACAAAATCACTTTCGGTCTTGACCTGAACAAACTGCTGGTGCCCACTCCTCCCGCACTGGGCGACAGTGCCGGTTTGGCCAAATACCGCAGCCAGGGTGTGGTGAGCAGCTGGTTCAAATCCTTCGGCGACGCTTCCGGCGGTTTCTCTGAAGAGATCAAGGAAATCTCGGCCTCTCTGGGTGCTGAATACTGGTACAATGACCAGTTCGCCTTCCGTGCCGGTTATTTCTACGAAAACCCCGCCAAGGGCAACCGCAAATATTTCACCCTGGGTGCCGGCTTGAAGTACAACAATTTTGGGCTGAACTTCTCTTACCTGCTGCCTTCCGGCAACGGGGTAAACCGCAACCCGCTTTCCAACACCCTGCGTTTTGGTCTTTTCTTTGATTTCAATGGTGGTGGCTCCTCCTCCAGCGCCACACCCGCTAAATAATACAGTATACCGGATACTGACTGAAGCGTCCCGCCCCTGCGCGGGACGCTTCTTTTTTATCCCTCATCGTACAGCAGGATAGCCCTGAATGGGTTACCTTCGCGAAAATTTTGATATGGCTTACCGAATCGGATCCGGCATCGATTTTCATCAGCTTGTGGAAGGTCGCGAGTTCTGGCTGGGGGGTGTACTGATCCCCCACAGCAAGGGTGCCCTGGGGCACAGCGATGCAGATGTGCTGCTTCATGCCATCTGTGACGCGATGCTCGGCGCATTGGCCCTGGGCGATATCGGCCTGCATTTTCCCGACACGGATCCGTCGCTGAAGAACATCGACAGTAAAATTCTGCTGAGCCGTTGCCAGGAGCTGATCCGGGCCAAAGGGTACCAGGTGGTGAATATCGACAGCACCGTGTGCCTGGAGGCGCCCAAAATCAAGCCCCATGTGCCGGCCATGCGGAAGGTGATTGCTGAACGGCTTGCCCTCAGCGAGGACGACGTGAGCATCAAGGCCACCACCACCGAGAAGATGGGCTTTGCCGGACGGGAAGAGGGCCTCGTGGCTTATGCCACCGTACTCCTGCAGAAAAGTTAAACCTTTCATCTGCCTGTAACCCCCGCCGGTTGCAGGCGTTCCACCCTTACCTTTGCACCCATGCCGGCTGTAACCATCGAAATCGTGAATCAATCCGGGAATCCCTTACCGGCCTATGCCACTCCGGGAGCGGCCGGGATGGACCTCCGGGCCTGCCTGTCTGAACCCCTGCTGCTGCAGCCCATGGCCCGGCAACTGGTGCCTACCGGCCTTTTCATGGCCATTCCGCCGGGTTTCGAAGCGCAGGTACGGCCCCGAAGCGGCCTGGCGATCCAGCACGGCATCACCTGCCTCAACACGCCCGGCACCATCGACAGCGATTACCGCGGCGAGGTGAAGGTGATCCTCATAAACCTGGGCCAGGAGGCATTTAAGTTGCAGCACGGCGACCGCATCGCCCAGCTGGTGATCAGCAGGGTGGAGCAGGCCGGCTGGCAACCCGTGGAGCTGTTGAGCATCACCACAAGGGGGGAGGGAGGATTCGGACATACCGGTAAACAATAAACGAAGAGGAGCGCATGCACAAACGCATAGGGGTAAATGTATTCATGGGATGGCTGGCAGCAGCCTGCTGCATACTGATGACCGCCACCAGTTGCAAATCCACCAAAAAAATTCAGGCGGCCATCTCCAAAAAAGATACAGCCGCCATGGTGATTGCCGGCACCTCCAATGAGGATTCGCTGAACATCATCCGCGATGCCGTGGGAGGCATCCACCGCCAGTACCAGGATTTCAAAACCTTCTCGGCCAAGATCAAGGTGGAATACCAGGACAGCAAGGGCAAGCAGCCCGGCATCACCGCCTTTGTGCGCATGATCAAAGACAGTGTGATCTGGGTGTCGGGCTATGCCACTGTGTTCAATATCGAAGCCTTCAGGGCCCGCATCACCCGCGACAGTGTGTTTGTGATCGACAAGATCAACAAGGAGCTGCAGTTCCGTTCGATTGATTACCTGCAGGAGGTGACGCAGATCCCTTTCAGTTTCAGCACGCTCCAGGACCTGTTGCTGGGCAATCCCATCTTCTTTACCGACAGTGTGGTATCGTACAAGGAAACGGAAGCCAACGTGCTGCTGGCCACGGTAGATGCCAACTTCAAGCACCTGCTCACCCTGCGCAAACCCGCGCAGACCCTGGTGCACAGCAAACTCGACGATCTCGACATCGCCCGGAACCGCACCGCCGATCTTACTTATGATGAGTTTGAGGAAAACAACGGACGCCGTTTTCCGACCTACCGGGAGATCACGGTTTCTGAAAAAAACAAACTCGATATCCAGCTCAAGTTCAAGCAATATGAATTTGACAAAGAAGTGCAGATCAATTTTAACATCCCCAAAAACTATAAACGCAGGTAAGTGCATATTTTTAGGGCGGCTGAGTTCATCATAATCCATTAATTTACGCCCCGCTGATATTTTTACCCGGAACCTGTTTACAGAACCCCTTAAATCCCGGCGCATGAAAAGTTTTTTCGCCAGCCTGGCACTGATCTGCATCACCATCCTGCCGCTATCGGCGCAGCCCCCTGCGACGAAGGAGCAGCAGGACCTGGAAAAGCAGCGCCAGCAACTCAAGAGAGAGCTGGAAGATGCGCAGCGCCAGCTGGACCACAACCGCAAGACCACCCGGGAAAACATGAGCACCCTGGCGGTGATCAACCGCAAACTCAATATCCAGGAGAATATGATCGCCAATATCAACCGGGAGATCAACCTCATGGACAACAATATTTACAAGAGCCAGCGCGACATCAACAAACTGCAGCTGTTGCTGGATACCCTCAAGCAGGAGTATGCCAAGAGCATGGTGTACGCTTATAAAAACCGCAGCAGTTCCGACTTCCTGAATTTTATTTTTTCTTCGCACAGTTTCAATGATGCCATCAAACGCATCAGTTACCTCAAGAGCTACCGCAATTACCGTGAGATGCAGGGCGAAAACATCCTGCGTACGCAGGTGCTGCTGCGCACCCGCATAGAAGAGTTGAGCGGCACCAAGAAAAAGAAAAACGAAGTGCTGCAGGTGCAGAGCCGGGAGGTAGCCAACCTGCAGACACAGCAGGATGAGAAAAATAAGATTGTCGCCAAACTGAAAGCGGAGGGCAAGGAACTCAACAAGCAGATTGCCGCCAAGAAGCAGCAGATGCAAACGGTCAACAAGGCCATTGCCGCCGCCATCAAGCGGGCCATCAAGGAGGCCAACGACGAGAAGCGCCGCCGCGAGGTAGCCGAAGCCAATGCGGCCAAGGCCTCGCCCACCGCGGGCGTCAGCAAGCCCAAACGCCCCGAAAAGGAACCCGCCAAAAAACCGGAGAGTGTGCTGCTGGCCACCGAAGCCGATGTTACGCTTAATGCCAATTTTGAACGCAACCGCGGCAACCTGCCCTGGCCCGTGAACAGCGGATACCTGCTCCTGCACTATGGCCTCAATACCCTCGGCAACGGGGTGGATGTAGTGTCACAGGGCATCTCCATCGGCTGCGATATCGGCACCTCCGTGAAAGCGGTGTTCGACGGCGAGGTGCTCCTCGTGAACAACTACGATGATGTGCAGATGGTGGTGATCAAGCATGGCCGTTATTTTACCGGGTACAGCAACCTCAGCGGTGTATCCGTGTCCAAGGGACAGAACGTGAAAGTGGGCCAGGCCATAGGCCGCGCCGCTGCCAACCTCGACGGGGTGGGCGCAGTAGACTTTCAGATCAGCAACGAAAAAAGTGAGATGAATCCGGAGCAGTGGCTCAAACGCCGGTAGCCTGCAGCACCCTGCTGTACAGCTCCTCATATTCCGGTACAATATTGTGGATATCGAAGCGCCGCGCCTGCTTCAGGGCATTGGCCCGGAAGCGCCGGTGGGTTTCGGGATCCTGCAGGATCGCAATGGCTTTGTCGCGCATGTCGGCAATATCCCCCACATTGGTCATGTAACCCGTTTCGCCCTGGATATTGATCTCGGGCAGACCGCCTGCATTGGTGGAGATCACCGGCACTTCGGCGGCCATGGCTTCGAGCGCGGCCAGGCCAAAACTCTCGTATTCGCTGGTGAGGAGGAAGAGATCGGCCAGGGGCAGGATGTCTTCCATTTGCTCCTGTTTGCCGAGGAATTTAATGTTGTTCACCGCCACGCAGTCGCGGCAAATGGATTCGGCCGCGTGCCGCTCCGGTCCGTCGCCCAGCAGCAGCAATTTTGACGGCAGCTTTTCATTGATCAGCAAAAAGGCATTCACCACATCTTCCACCCGCTTCACCTTGCGGAAGTTGGAGGCATGCACAATGATTTTTTCGCCGTGCGGGGCTACGAGTTTCCGGAAGGCGTCTACCGGCTTTTTATTGAAGCGTTTTACATCCACGAAATTGTAAATCACCTCAATGTCTTTGTGGATATTGAAGTTGCGGTAGGTTTCTTCTTTCAGGTTCTGCGATACCGCGGTGAGGATGTCGCTCTCCTCCATCGAAAACGTCACCACCGGCCGGTAGGTGGTATCGCGGCCCACCAGGGTGATATCGGTACCGTGCAGGGTGGTGATCACCGGAATCTGTTTGCCCTGTTTGGCCAGAATCTGTTTGGCCATATAAGCAGCTGCGGCATGGGGGATGGCATAATGCACATGCAGCAGTTCCACGTTGTTGTTGGTGATCACATCCACCATCGCACTGGCCAGCGCCGTTTCATAGGGCGGAAAGTCGAAGAGGGGATAGGTGGGCACCCGCACTTCGTGATAGAAGATGTTGTTGTGAAAACCACTCAGCCGCACCGGCTGCTGGTAGGTGATGAAGTGAATGTTGTGCCCTTTATCTGCCAGCGCCTTGCCCAGTTCTGTGGCCAGTACACCACTTCCGCCGAAGGTGGGATAACAAACGATGGCGATATTCATATGCTTCAGTTTTTAACAGTTGCCGCGCTGCGGTGCTGCAAGTTAGGAATTATCTGCCGGCAGGTGCTGCCGCTGGTGTAATGGTATAACAAAGCCGGGAACCGCTGGTTGCGAAAGGAGGAAAAAATCAGGAATGGAGGGGTTGAATCAGCCCGTGCTCATACGCATATTTGATCAGGCCGATTACCGAGTTGGTTTTGGTTTTGCGGAAGATGTTTTTCCGGTGGGTTTCCACGGTGCGTTCACTGAGGAAGAGGGTGTCGGCGATTTCCCGGTTGCTGTATTCCTTTTCAATCAGCCGGATGATTTCAATCTCCCGGTTGCTGAGATGGGCTTCTTCGGCTTCCTTCTTCAGTTCGCTCGCGCGGGTCATTTCCGCGATGATTTCATCGTTGAAGTACTGGCCCCCGGCCGCAATTTTTTCCAGGGCCTGCAGCAGTTCCTGCTTGCCGATATTTTTCACGGCATAGCCGGCAATATCGGCTTCCTCGATCATGCGGTTCACGATATCGCCCTGTCCGCTCATCGAGAGGGCCAGTATCTTCATCTGCGGAAATCGCCGGCGCACTTCACGGGCCAGTTCGGCGCCGCTCATCACGGGCATCATCACATCGGTGAGGAGGATGTCGGCGGGTGTTTTTTCCAGTTGCTGCAGCAGTTCCAGCGGGTCGGTGCATTCGAGGGTCACCACAAAGCGGTCGTGCCCCTGCAGCAGGGACTTCAGTCCGTCGATCACGATCTGGTGATCATCCACGATAGCCAGCGAAACAGGGGATTGGCACATAACCGGGGTGGTTTCAGGGAAATCAGGGGCAATAATAACTCAATTTTTCAATGGAAAAACGCAGCGGCAGGCCGGTTGGGTATTTGGGGACAATTCGTGCATTGCGCCGGTCAGAGCCCCAGCACTTCCTTCATCGAAAAGATGCCTTGTTTATCCCGGATGAATTCGGCGGCCAGCACTGCACCGGTGGCAAACCCCTGGCGGCTGTGGGCGGTATGGATGATTTCAATGTCATCGATGGCCGAATGGTAGCGGATGCTGTGGGTGCCCGGCGCCGGGTCGATGCGGCGGCTGATGATGGGCAGATCGGTTGCAGCCTGTGCCGGTTCATTCACCCACTGCTTTACGCGGCACACCCTTTCCAGGATCTGTTCCGCCAGGGTGATGGCGGTGCCGCTGGGGGCGTCTTTTTTCTGGGTATGATGGATCTCTTCCATCCGGATGCTGTATTCGGGGTGCCCCTGCATCAGGGAAGCCAGGTATTTGTTCAGTTCAAAAAACAGGTTGACGCCCACGCTGAAATTGCTGGCATACAGCAGGGTGCCCTGCTTCGCCCTGCAACGGGCTTCCGCTTCGGGCCAGCGTTCCAGCCAGCCCGTGCTGCCGCATACCAGGGGCACGCCGTATTCGAGGCAGCGCAGCACATTTTCGGCGGCACTGTGCGGGCCGGTAAACTCAATGGCCACCTCGGCCTGCTGCAGGTTGGCGGCGGTGAAGTCGTGCAGGTTGTCTGCATCAATTTTCAGCACCACTTCGTGGCCGCGTTCCAGGGCGATGGCCTCAATGGCCTTCCCCATTTTTCCGTATCCGATGAGCGCTATTTTCATGATCGTTTGATTGCGGGAGATCAGCGGGCTTTGGCCGGGTTAAAGCGCAGCACGAGGCTCAGGCCGGCCGTACGCGCTTCCGGGCTGTAGCCGGGCTTGATGTATAAACCCAGGTTGTCGTTTACATCAAAGGCTTTCAGGTGGGCGTCTACGGTGGCGTCTACCACATTCAGTCCCCAGAACAGCAGGAAGAACAGCACCGAATAATCCACATTCTGCCGGAAGCTGTTCCGGTAGCTGCGGATGGCTTCCGGTGAGAGATTGCGGTAGAGCGGATCGATGAGGTTGTCGTTGTTCGGGTCGTTGTCCTGCAGGTAAATATAGGCCTGCTTGAGGGCCCGGTAGTTTTTAACGTTGTAGAGATAGATGCCGGCGGTGGTGCCCAGTGCGCCCCATACCAGCGGCAGTTTCCAGTATTTGCGGTTGTAGATCTGTCCCCAGCCCGGCAGCACGGCAGAGCGGAGGGTGGCTTTGCGCGGCGAGAAGGGAGCGGTGAAGGGCTTTTTGGCCAGCGTATCACGGCCTGCAGGCTTTACCAGGTTGCTGTCGGGCAACTGGGCCCCGGCCGGCAAACCCGTTACCAGGGCGGTCAGCATCCACAAACAGATCAGCCTTTTCATCAGCTCACTTTTACATTCAGTTTTTCGAGCAGGCTGTTGAGTTCTTCCAGCGAGTAATATTCAAAGGTTACCGAACCCTGCCCTTTTTTGTTGTGCACGAGCTTTACTTTGGTGCTGTACTGGGAGGCCAGGCTGTCTTCAATTTTCTTGAAGGCCGGCGCCAGGCCGGCTTTGGCCACGGGTTTGGCAGCCGCCTGTCCGGTGTACATCCGGCGCACCAGGTCTTCGGTTTGCCGCACAGAAAGGCCTTTTGATTTGATCTCCGAAAAGATCAGCAGTTGTTTGTCCACCACATCCACATTGATCAGCGCCCGGGCATGGCCCATAGTGATCACGCCGGTGCGTACCGCCACCTGAATATCCGGGGGCAGTTTGAGCAGGCGGATATAATTGGTAACGGTGCTTCTTTCCTTGCCCATGCGTTCGGCCACCTGCTCCTGGGTATAATCCAGTTCATCCATCAGCCGCTTGTAGCTGAGGGCAATTTCGATGGCGTTGAGGTTTTCGCGCTGCAGGTTTTCCAGCAGGGCCAGCTCCAGCAGTTCCGCATCGTTGGCCTGGCGGATGTACACGGGTACATCTTTCAGTCCCGCTATTTTCGCGGCCCGGAAGCGGCGCTCACCCGCGATGAGCCGGTATTTGCCGCCCGGCATTTTACTCACGGTGAGGGGCTGGATGATGTCGTGCATTTTGAGGGAAGCCGCCAGTTCGCTCAGGGCGGTTTCATCAAAATCCTTTCGCGGCTGCTTGGGGTTGATCTCAATCTGGTCAAGCGGGATCCGGCTGATGGAGGTGGTTTTCTCCACCACCTCGCTGCGGAGGCTGCCGCTGGTGCTTTTCAGGTCAGCATCGATGTTCTGCAGCAGGCTGCGAATGCCTTTGCCCAGCGCGTCTTTTTTATTGGGAGGAGTCATGGTAAAAAAGTCAAAATAAGTTAAAAACGAGCCCGGAGCCGGCAGGCGGCCCTGATTCAGCGGGCAACCTCAGGCCTTGCAGCGGGCGGATGGATTGGCAGAAAAGCTTTGCGTTTAAGCCACCCCGTTACTGCAGAACTTTGTCTTCCTGCTTGATCTTGGTCAGGTTGTTTTTCTGCAGGATTTCCTTGGCCAGGTTCAGGTAGTTCACCGCGCCTTTGCTGTCGGCATCGTACAGGATCACCGGCTTGCCAAAACTGGGGGCTTCGCTGAGGCGGGTGTTGCGGTGGATCATGCTGTTGAACACCAGTTCCTCAAAATGCCTTCTCACTTCGGCCACCACCTGGTTGCAGAGGCGCAGGCGTCCGTCGTACATGGTCATCAGGATGCCTTCAATTTCCAGCTGCGGGTTCAGGCGGCTCTGTACGATTTTGATGGTATTGAGCAGCTTGCCCAGTCCCTCGAGGGCAAAGAACTCCGTTTGCACGGGGATCACCACGCTGTCGGCCGCCACGAGTGCATTCACCGTAATCAAACCGAGGGAGGGGGAGCAGTCGATCACGATGAAGTCATAATCGGCCGCTACGGGTTCCAGGATTTTCTTGAGCACTGCCTCCCGGTTGGGATAATTGATCATCTCAATTTCAGCGCCTACCAGGTCAATATGCGAAGGAATCAGGTCGAGAAAGGGCACATTGGTTTTCAGCAGCACGTCGCGGGCCGGCGTTTCGTTCACCATGCAGTCGTAGAGGCTCTGGGTAACATTGTGCAGGTCGAAGCCCACTCCGGTGGTGCTGTTGGCCTGCGGATCGGCATCCACGAGCAGGGTTTTGTATTCCAGTACGGCCAGGCTGGCAGCCAGGTTGATGGCCGTGGTGGTTTTACCGACCCCTCCTTTCTGATTTGCGATGCCTATGATTCTTGCCATGGTGTGTTGCTTGTAGCCTTTTCAGGGGATATGGAGGCCAAAGTTACTGTTTCGCGGCCACATCTGCAGCCCCTGAACCGGATTAGCCGGCCTTTCCGGGGCGCAAATTTAAACCTTCGGGGCATACGGGCAACCATTTGCCCCGCCGGTTGTAATAGCTAGCAGAAAATTATCCCGCATGTACACGATTGTGTCCGGCACCGACCGACCCGGCAGCAACAGCCTGAAAGTGGCCAGAGAATACCAGCGCCTGCTGGAAGAGCAGGGGGTATCCACGGCCCTCCTGTCGCTGGAAGGCATGAGTCTCCAGCGTCGTGATGCTGCCTTTGAACAGATGGAGGAGACCCTGATCCGGCCTGCAGAAAAACTGATCTTCATTGTACCCGAATACAACGGCAGCTATCCCGGCGTGCTCAAAATGCTCTTCGACCTCAGCAAACCCCATACCCTCTGGTGGTACAAAAAAGCCCTGCTCACCGGCGTGGCTACCGGCCGTTCGGGGAATGTGCGGGGCATGGAACACCTCACCGGGGTGCTCAACTACCTCAAAGTATCGGTGTATCCCAACCTGTTGCCGCTCTCGCGGGTAGACCAGCTGCTGGATGCCGAGGGCCGCATTTCCGATGCCGGCACCCTGCAAACCGTGCGGCAGCAGCTGCACGAGTACCTGCACTGGTGCAACTGATTCCGCAGAATTAACCTTTTGATACAGCCGGATGCCGTCCGTTCGGTTTAATTTCGCAGGCTTATTCCCCATATATGCGCTCACCCCTCGGAGTCCTGATCTTTATTACCCTGCTGCTGCTGGTAGACTGGTACGTTTACCAGGCCGTGCGTTCCGTGAGTGCCGGCGCCGCCGCCCGCACCCGTACCCTGGTGCAACTGGGCTACTGGGGCCTTACCGCACTGGTGGTGGGCTCCTTCCTGTTCCTGGTGCTTACGCCGCAGGATTTGCTGCCCCGCCCTTACCGCAATTTTATTTTTGCCATGGTGGCGGGCCTCTTTATTGCCAAAATCACCATCGTATTCTTTTTACTGCTGGATGATGCACGTCGCCTGCTGCAGTGGGCAGGCACCCGGCTTTTTTTCCGGCCCCCGGTGGATCCGGAAGGCACGGGCATCAGCCGTTCGGTATTCCTGAGCTGGGCCGGACTGGCAGCGGGGAGCACCCTCTTTGGCAGCCTGCTTTACGGTTTCGGCAACAAGTACCGCTACCAGGTTAACCGCGTGAAACTGCGTTTTGATCACCTGCCCGAAGGATTCCGCGGTCTCAGGATGGTGCACATCAGTGATATCCACTCCGGCAGTTTTACCGATGCCGGGGCCGTTACCCGTGGGGTGGAGAAAATCCTGCACGAACAACCCGATCTGATTGTGTTTACCGGCGACCTGGTCAACGACCGCGCTGTAGAGATGGACGCCTATAAACCCATTTTCAGCCGGCTGAAAGCGCCATTGGGTGTGTATTCCACGCTGGGCAACCATGATTACGGCGATTATGTGAGCTGGCCCCAGAACGGCATCAGCAAAAGCCAGAACCTCGAAAACCTGAAACAGGTGCATGCCGACATGGGCTGGAAGCTGCTGATGAATGAGCACGTGGTGCTCGAACGCAATGGCGACCGCATTGCCCTGCTGGGCATTGAGAACTGGAGCAACCGCGGCCGTTTTCCGAAATACGGCCGCATGGCCGATGCCTATGCGGGAACCGAGGCTTTGCCTTTCCGGATCCTGCTCAGTCACGACCCCAGCCACTGGGATGCCCAGGTGATTCCGGAGTACGGCGATGTAGACCTGATGCTGAGCGGGCATACCCACGGCATGCAGTTTGGCGTGGAAGTGCCCGGTTTCCGCTGGAGCCCCGTGCAGTACCTTTACAAGCAATGGGCCGGCCTCTACGAAAACGGCCGCCAGAAACTCTACATCAACCGGGGCTTCGGATTCATCGGTTACCCCGGCCGCGTAGGGATACTGCCGGAAATCACCGTGATCGAACTGGTATAACAAAGGTTCAAAAGGTTTAAGAGGTTCAAAAGGTTGACCTTCCCTCCTCTAAACCCTCAACCTCTATACCCTCAACCTCTATACCCTCAACCTCTAAACCCTCAACCATCCTAAACTTCCCTAAACCTCCCCAACCTTATTCCTCCCCTCATGCTCACCGGAATCATCGGCGCCATGCCGGAAGAAATAGATGAAGTGATTCAGCTGCTCGAAGATCGCCGCGAAACCAGTCATGGCATGCGTACCTATCACCACGGTACAATCAATGGGCATCCGGTCGTCGTGGTGTTTTCGCGCTGGGGTAAGGTGGCGGCGGCAGCTACCGTGGCTACGCTGATCCATGAATTCGGGATCCGGCAACTGGTCTTCACCGGGGTAGCCGGCGCCATGGGGCCCGGCGTATCGGTGGGGGATGTGGTGGTAGCCGGTAAGCTGATCCAGCATGACATGGATGCCCGGCCCCTGATGCCGCGTTTTGAAATTCCGCTGCTGGGGGTATCCTGGTTCAACACAGATGCCGCCTTAACCGAAAGGGCCCTGCTGGCCGCCCGTACAGTGATGATGCCTGAACTGCTCCATCAATGGCTTACCGAAGCGCAGTTGCAGCAGTTCGGTATCACCGCACCCCGTATGCACACCGGACCTGTTGCCAGCGGAGATCGTTTCTTTTCCGGTAGCCGGGAACGGGAGGCATTGCTGCAGGAACTGCCGGATCTGTTATGCGTGGAAATGGAAGGCGCCGCAGCCGCACAGGTATGTTTTGAAAACCAGGTACCCTTTACCGTTATCCGGCTGATCTCCGACAGCGCGGATGAATCTTCACACCTTGATTTTCCCGCCTTTGTCCAGTCGGTGGCAGGTCCCTTCGCCGCCCGCCTGGTGCAGGAGCTTTTTCCGCCCCGGTAATCTGCAAAAAAAAGGGTGTACCCTTCCGGATACACCCTGCTTATGGTTGGTTTGGAAACGCTTGTTTACAACTTGCTCACCTGCCTGATCACCTGGTCGGCATGGGTGCTGATCTGCAGGATATAGTTGCCGGCGGGCAGCACGGCCAGGTCATTCAGCTGAACAAAGTTGGTGCCCTTCTGCAAAGCGATGCTGCGGGAAGCCACCGGTTTGCCGTTCATGTTGAAGAGGCGCAGGGTAGCGGTTTCGGCAGCCTTCCAGTCGATGTTCAGGTTGAGGTAGCTGCTGAAAGGATTCGGCGATACGGTGAAGCCGCCGGTTTGTTTCAGCCTTACCGAGATCACTTTGGAGAAACTGCTCTTGCCGTCGATATCCACCTGGCGCAACCGGTAGTACACAACGGTGCCGGGTACATTGGAAATATCATCGCTGAAATCATAATGCATATCCAGGCTGGTGAATCCGCTGCCCTTTACCGATCCGGTTTTCACAAAGATTTTTCCGTCGGTGCTGCGTTCGATCTCGTAATGGTCGCAGTTGATTTCCTGCAGGGTGGCCCAGCTCAGTTTCACGATCCTGCTGTTCAGCAACAGTGCGGTGAATGACTTCAGGGTTACCGGTACCGGGCCGTTCAGCGGTTCCAGGATGGCTGTGCCGTCGTCGGTCATGCGCACATCGGCATCAGACAGGGCCTCGATGCGTGCCACATTGATGATGGCGGGCAGGCGCTCGCCGGCGGGGGCAGGCTTCACCGTTACCCTGAACTCCACTTCAAATGAATCGTTCGGCATCAGGATACCGCCCTCCAGGTGGCTGGCGCCATGGCCGATGCGGAATACCACCACCTGGTCGTCTTCGAGGTAGTCGGCGTTATCGTCGGCTACATTATCGGTGAAGGGCGTTCCGGCTGTCATGCCTCCGCAGTGATTGACTTTCATGCTGCCGCGCACAAAGCTCACGGAGGCGGGCAGGGTATCGCGGATGATGGTAAAGTTGGCGTTGCCCTGGCCCTGGTTGCGGCCCCGCAGGCGGTAGGTGAGCACTTCGCCAGCTTCGGCCACCTGGTTGTGGTTGTCGTCGCTAACATATTTATCCAGCACCACAGTGGGGTCCTTGGCCCGGATCACGAAGGTGAACAGGCCCGGGAAATACTGATCGGCTTCGGTGCCGAATTCCAGGCGCACGGTACTGTCACCGGGACGGATGCCATAACCCGAACCCACATAAAACTGGTCGATATCAATACCCATCTGGTTGGTGTAGTTGGGGGTTTTGCCGGTTACATGCACCCCGGTATCGGTGATGGTGCCGTTCCAGGGGTTGTCTACGGCGTTCAGCGGGTTCTGCCACTTGATGTTGTTGATTTTGAGAAAGTCCTGTTTCAGGTTGGCATCGCCTTCCCACACCATGGCGCCCATTTTGGCATCGCGGAAGCTCAGCGCGCCCGAGGGTACGTTGAGGCCGGTGAGCGTTACCGAGGAGGTGAGGGAGGAACCGCCGTTGTACACCTGCTGGAAGCCGTCGTACACCCGTACGCTGTTGTAATAAGTCTGGGCATTGTTTTCATACACCACTACAATGCACCAGCCGGCATAGTTGCCGCCGTTGCTTACCGAGCCCACCGAGGCGGCCACATTGCCCACTGTATAATCACCCGCGCCATTGGCCTGGATGAAGGGGGTGATATCGGTATATGCCTGGTACATGCTGATGGCGGAGCTGCCCGTACCCTGGGTGTTTTTGTCCAGCTGGGCGGCCGCATATTCCGTGTAGGCGCCACTGTTACCAAAGCGGATTTTCACGCGGCGGAAGGTGTCGAGCGAAAGGTTGAAATCGCCGGCCCTCACCCGGCCGCCCCAGTAGAGGCGGGCCAGTTTGATGCTGTTGCCACCGGCAGGCAGCTGCAGGCGGGCGATAGAGGAATTGCGGGTACCTGCACCGGCACCGCTGTTGCCGTCTACATCCACATACTGAATATTGCTGTTGTCGTTGCCATCGGCGCTGTTGCCATTGGCCCGGTTGCTGTTCATTTTGGCGGTGTCGGCGCTGCCATTGTTCCTCACGATATGCGTAAGGGTGTTGCCGAAAAGCGTGGCGCCTCCCCGCAGGTTATCGGAGTATACCTTGGCATAGCTCCTGAACTGGGCGCTGGTACCGTTGCTGAAGCAAAGGAAAAGGGCTGACAGCAATACCCACCGCCGGCACAGTGCGGTGTGGTTTTTTGGGGTAGAGCTTGTTTTCATATTCGTACGTTTTGCTGAACCGTTGCCAATCACGGGCCAGCTGGCAGGGCAGCGCCTGGTCAGGACCTTTCCGGGGTACCCGTTGAACATCCGTTAATAAGGAGGGGCAGGGATGGAATGTGATGATTGATCACATAATCAAGGCGTTACATCCGGTTGCTGCACGGCCTGGGGTGGGCAAAACCGGGAAAATGGAGCGTGAAAAAAAATCCGGGAAGCAGGGTATGGCGGCGGTTCAGCACAACGATTGCCGGCCACGGGATGGACAGAAATTCCGGATTCGGGAAAGGGTAAGGCATAAAAAAAGGCTGTACACGTTACCGGTAAGGACACCGGAGCCGGGTACAGCCTGTCGTTAAAGGATCATCAGTAACGCCGGGGGGCGCCGGGGCGCCGGCGGCCTTCATCGGAGGGCCGTTTGAAACCGCCATCGGCTTCGTTCATGCGCACCACGCGGCCGTTGTACCGGCTGCCGTCGATGCTTTTGATCATCCTGCCGGCAGCGGCGCGGTCGATCTCCACCCAGCTGTTCATCTCCCGCAGGTCAATCTTGCCGAGCACTTCTTTTTTGAGGTTGCTCGGGTCGAGGATAAACTGCAGGAAGCTGGCTTTGTAGAAGCCGTCTTTCAGGCCCAGGTTGATGAAGAGGCGGGTATAGCCGGTATCCTGCTGCCGCATGTTGCCGCGGTCGCGCCGCCCGTTCGGGTATTCGTTGCGTTGAGCGGGCTCGCGCCGGGTAACGGCGTTGAGGTCTTCGGCGTTTTCGTAGTATTTCAGGAAGTGGTTGAACTCGAGGGCGGCCACGCGCTGCAGCACTTCTTCCTTGCTCAGGTGTTCAAACTTTTTGATGAGGTCGGGCAGGTAGGTTTCGTACTCGCCATGAGATACATCGGCCTGGATCAGTTTGTCCATGAAGTGAAAAAACTGCTTGCGGCATACTTCTTTTCCGCTGGGCACGTCCATGCGGTTGAAGGGTTTGTTGATCATGCGCTCCAGCTGCCGGATTTTGTACACTTCGCGGCTGTGGCAGATGGAAAGGCAGATACCGCTGCGGCCTGCGCGGGCAGTACGTCCGCTGCGGTGAGTGTACACCTCCATATCATCAGGCAGTTCGTAGTTGATGACATGGGTGATGCCGTCAACATCAATGCCGCGGGCGGCCACATCGGTGGCGATGAGCAGCTGCAGGCTTTTATTGCGGAAGCGGCCCATCACCTTGTCGCGCTGTTGCTGGGTGAGATCGCCGTGCAGGGCTTCAATCTCATACCCCTCCTTCACCAGTCTTTCGGTGATCTCCTGGGCATCGGCCTTGGTGCGGGTGAAGATGATGCCGTACATGCCCGGGTTGAAATCGATGTAACGTTTCAGGGCTTCGTAACGGTGCGGGGCGGCCACCATCACAAACTGGTGGTCGATGTTCACGTTGCCGCTGTTTTTGCGGCCCACGGTTACCTCTTTGGGCTCCGTCATGTAGTTGCGGGCGATGGCCCGTACTTCCGGCGGCATGGTGGCGCTGAAGAGCCAGATGCTCTCGCGGTTCACGGTATTGCTGAGTACAAAGTCGATGTCGTCGCGGAAGCCCATGTTGAGCATCTCGTCGGCCTCATCCAGCACCACATATTTCACTTTCTGGAGGTCGATGGCCTTGCGCTCTATCAGGTCGATGAGGCGGCCGGGGGTAGCCACCACGATGTGCACGCCCTTTTTGAGGTTGCGCATCTGCATGGTGATGGAGGCGCCGCCATATACGGCTTCAGTGGCGATGCCTTTGATGTGGCTGGAGAAGGTAGCGAGATCGTTGGTGATCTGCAGACAGAGCTCACGCGTGGGGCACACGATGAGCGCCTGCGGATGCCGCTCGGCCCGGTCGATGAGCTGGAGGAGGGGCAAACCGAAGGCTGCGGTTTTGCCGGTGCCGGTCTGGGCCAGGCCCACAAAATCGGTGGTGCCTGAGAGGAGTACCGGGATAGCCTGTTCCTGGATGGGGGTGGGGTTCTCGAACCCCAGTGCGCTGATGGCCTGTAATAACTGTTCGTTCAGGCCAAGGGCTTGAAATGCTTGCATGTAATCTTTTTTACGCTTACATGAAATGCCCCTTCGCCTGTTGTGTGAATGAAAACGATCCGATAAATTCCTGGAAAACGCAAAAACCCCGGGTCAACAGCCTTCCGGCACCTCATGCATCTGCTGTGATGAAATGATAAGAGCGGCGCAAAGCTACAGCTTTTCCGCCGGAATATCCGAATTATTTGCCTTCCGGCCCTCCGCGCCTGCCGGAAATGGAAAAATTAAACTTTATTTGCCGCGCCGGGTCTGATCCTTGCGGCCACGGCCTTCATTATGCGCAAATGCTTTCTGCTTGTTTCCCTGTTCTGCCTCCTGGTGCGGGTATCGCCGGCGCAGGACAGCCCAGACCCGTCACCGGCCTTCGATTCGCTGGCGCTGATGCGTGACCTGCTGCAACTGCTTGATTCTGCCCCGCCTGCCCGCAGTTATGGCATGATGTCGCTGGGCATCAGCAACCGCCTCTTCAGCCTGCGCAACAACCGGCTCAACGCCAGCCAGTCTGCCACCTCCACCCTGGTGTACAATCCCTCGGTGGGGTATTTTCACCGCAGTGGTTTCAGCCTCAGCGCCGGGGCCAGCCTCCTGAACGACATGGTGCAGGGCTTCCGTGCCAGTCAGTTCAGCATTACGCCGGCCTGGGATCTTACCGGGCAAAGTCACTGGGATCTGGGTATTGCGTATACCTATTACAAGGTTACCGATGCCTATTCCATCTATGCCAACCCCGTGCAGCATGATCTCTATGCGCAGGCGGCCTATCGCAAGGGCTGGCTGCAGCCCGGACTGGCCGCTGGTTATTCGGCCGGCACCTTTAAAGAAATTTTTACCATCCGGCTGCCGGGGGGCAATACTTTTATTGATACCGGTACCTACCGCCTGCGGGCCTTCTCACTCACGCCCTCTGTGGGTCATGAATTTTTCCGGGAGGGTGTGCTGACTAAAAATGATGCCCTGAGCTTCAGGGGTACCCTGATGCTGAACCTGGCCTCCGATTCCACGCGCAGCCTTTCGCATACCATCGGTCCCAACCTGCTCCGCTTCCTCAGCCGCCGCCGGCGCATCCCGCGGCTGCAGGGCAGCAACAGCTTCCGCGCCCAGTCGGTGGGCTTCAGCGCCGACCTTACCTACAGCACGGGCCGCTGGACGATTATGCCCCAGGGTTACCTGGATTATTACCTGCCGGCCACCGATGAAAAGCGGCTTACCGCCACCTTCGCGGTAACGGCCGGATACCGGTTCTGAACTGCTTAACAAAAGATTATTAATTGCTCCAGGAGCATGGCACAGGATTGGTAAATGGAGAACTGCCGGCAGCTGCGGAACGGAAGCACGGAGAAGAGAAAAGGCTGCTCACCCTGAAGCATGAACGAAAACCAGCAAAACACCTGATCAAAAACCAACAGTATGAAATACACCCTTCTTTCCCTCGCTTCCCTGCTCTTCTTCAGCCTCAGCACGCAGGCCCAGGGATTTGCTGCCGGCCTCAAGATCGGCACCAACATCAATAAAATGGACGGTCAGTCCTTTGCCGACAAATTCACCTATGGTTACAGCGCCGGTGCATTTGTGGAGATCAAGCTCGGCAAGAAATGGAGCATTCAGCCGGAAGTGCTGTTCAACCAGGTGAATGCCGACACTTCGGAAAAGTTCAGTGAATTGTATGACCTGAATTCCACCAAGCTTTCCAACATCAGCCTCAAATACCTCAGCATTCCGCTGCTGTTGAACTATAATGTATCGAAGGGACTGGCCCTGCAGTTCGGTCCCCAGTACGGCATCCTGCTGGACCAGAACAAGAACCTGCTGCAGAACGGCAAGGAAGCCTTCCGCAGTGGCGATTTCAGCTTGCTGGGCGGTGTGCAGGTCAAGATCTCCAGTCTCCGCATCTTCGGGCGCTATGCCGTGGGCCTCAGTAATCTCAATGATATTGACAACCGCGACAAGTGGAAGAACCAGAGCATCCAGCTGGGCCTGGGCCTCACGATCCTGTAATGCAGGCGCACGAACGACAAAGTCTGGCGGCAGGAAGCGGCACCCCGGACTTTCCTGAACCTTCAGCGCCTAAACTTCCAAAACCTTTCCCGAGTTTGTATCTTGCAGCCCCATGCACAAACTCACCGCCATCATCATCACCCTCAACGAGGAGAAGAAAATCGCGGCCTGCCTGGCGTCTTTGCAGGGCGTGGCCGACGAGGTGGTGGTGATGGATACCTGTTCCACCGACCGCACCCCGGAGATCTGCAAACAGTTTGGTGTGCGCCTTTACCAGCAGCCCTGGGCGGGCTACGGTCAGCAGAAGAACCAGGCCGCCCAGCTGGCCAGTCATGATTTTATCCTCAGTCTGGATGCCGACGAAGCCCTCACGCCCGAGTTGCAGCGTTCCATCCTGCAGGCCAAGAAGCAGGGACTCCGCGGGGTGTACAGCATGAACATGCGCAATATCTATTACGGCTATCCGCTCCGCTGGGGCGGTTATTACCCGTATGTGAAAACGCGGCTGTACAACCGCCGCGAGGTGAAGTGGAATGTGCGCAGGGTGCATGAAACCCTGGCCATCCCGGCGGGTTTGCCGCGCACGCACCTGGCGGGAGACATTGAGCACCGCAGCAAGGACAGCATCGAGCAGCACCTCGCTTCCATCAACCGGTACACCAGCCTAACGGCGCAGGTGTACTTTGAGGAGGGGAGAAGGGGAGCGGGCTGGAAGATGCTGCTGAGCCCGGTCTTTACTTTTTTTATGAATTATTTTGTGCGGCTCGGCATCCTCGACGGGTCGGTGGGATTCATTATGGCCCGGCTGAGCGCCCAGGAAGCCTTTTTAAAATACAGCAAGCTGCTGCTGCTGCAAAAACAAGCGAAACAATAATATGGAATGGAAGCCACTGATCCAGGAAGCCTGGAACAACCGGGAGCTGCTGAAGCAGCCGGAATACGATGCGGCGGTTCGGGCCGTGATTGAGGAGATCGACAAGGGGCGTTTGCGTACAGCCGAACCCGTTACGGGCGCAGACGGCCAGCGGAACTGGCAGGTGAATGAATGGGTGAAGCAGGCGGTACTGATGTATTTCGCCATCCAGCCCATGGAAACCCATGTGCTGCCGCCCTTTGAATTTTATGACAAGATGAAGCTCAAGAGTGGCTATGCCGAACTGGGTGTGCGGGCTGTTCCCCACGCCGTTGCCCGGTATGGCGCTTTCATCGCCCGCAATGTGGTGCTGATGCCTTCGTATGTGAACATCGGGGCCTTTGTGGATGAGGGTACGATGGTAGACACCTGGGCCACCGTGGGCAGCTGTGCCCAGATCGGCAAGGGGGTGCACCTCAGCGGGGGCGTGGGCATCGGCGGGGTGCTGGAGCCCCTGCAGGCCGCGCCGGTGATCATTGAAGACGGCTGTTTCATCGGCAGCCGCTGCATTGTGGTGGAGGGAGTACGGGTGGAGCAGGAAGCCGTGCTGGGCGCCAACGTGGTGCTTACGCAGTCTACCAAAATCATTGATGTGAGCGGTCCGGAGCCCGTGGAGTACCGGGGCCGGGTGCCTGCCCGCAGCGTGGTAATCCCGGGGAGTTATATGAAGCGGTTCCCGGCGGGTGAATACGGGGTGGGATGTGCCCTGATCATTGGTCAGCGCAAGGCTTCCACCGATTTAAAAACCAGTTTAAATGATGCACTCCGGGATTTTAATGTTTCGGTGTGATTTTTTTTGAATTATTCTCCTATATTTGCAACCCGAAAAGCCCGAAAGGTTTTTCATGACACCTGCCCAGATGGCGAAATTGGTAGACGCACTGTGTTCAGGTCGCAGCGCCCGCAAGGGTGTGCTGGTTCGAATCCAGTTCTGGGCACGTCACCCGATAACAGGCGGTTCTTCACTGAACCGCCTGTTTCGTTTTTCGCCGAAACCCACTGCTGGAAAGGGATAGCGCCGAACAGGCTGTTTACCCCGGGGTTCAGACTGCCCCGTTTTGCTGATCATACAGGATGCCTGGCGGGAAACGAAAAGCCTTGAGTTATTGCTGCCGGAATCGGACAAGCACCACCCGGGAATGGCAAATCGTCCGGAAACCAGCAACCTGCACCCGGAATGTCCATTGCCCGAAACCGAAAACCTGATAACGGAAGCAGGGCGACTGAAGGAGACACTCCGGCTAAAAAGCTGAATCTTTTCCAGGTTGTAATTTCAGAACTTAGCTGCATGACGCACCGCATCGGGAATCGGCAAAGGGATCATCATGAAAAAATCTCCCCTTTTCAGGCTGTTGAAATCCTGTTTTACTTAACTTAAAGCATCCATTAGCCGTTCACTTCATGTAAGTGAGAGTGGCGAAGCCGTAGCCAGCCCACTGTGAAAACCTGAACTGAAATTCATCCCGACCGGCCAACTACTGTGCATCCAACCATCCTTCCTGCAGAACCTCTTTGCCTGCCTTTCCCCATTTATCCTATTTATTCATTTACAGTTTTATGAACGCAATTAACAGGTACAGTCATCATAGTCGTATTTACAATTGATTACTGAATGGCCATGTTATTCCCCGGCGGATCAATACACTGTTATCATAGCGTAAATAAACACGTTAGTAGTAAGCCAGCCATCATCAATTATAACAGCATTCATAATGACACTTTCAGAAAATGAAAAAAGCCGAATTGTACATTTGATAAATCACATAACATTGGAAAGCATAGGTTCTGCAGAACCTTCAGGATTTTGTTTCTCAACATCAATCGCGCTTTCAATATATTTAAGGATTAATAATATAAATACCTCGATAGAAGCAGGAATTTATAATAACGTTAATCATTTTTGGTTATCACTTGACAACTACCCTGGTATAATAATAGATGCAACAATAAAACAGTTTGGGAGCAATGAATCAGATATTTATATTGGGAAGAAGGAATTAAACAAAATAACAGAAGGGTATAAACAGAAATCTTATGATTTAATTGAATGGTTAAACATCTATGGTATTTGGCGCGAATCAATTATTGATAGGGATTATCGAATACCCCGTTCTGATGATTTTAAGGAGAAAGTTGTTATAAATTCATTTATTTCCGCGGCTATAATAAATTATGAAATTGAGCAAATGGATCACAAAATTGATTTCTTTGACACATATTTCTTTAAATTTTATTTTTCTACAATTCTTCAAGGTCTTCGAGAAAAATGGAGCAAAAATGAGAATGTGGTCAAAATTCTTCTTGATAACCAACAAGATAAATTCGAGAAACTATTGAACAAAGCTTTAAATTGTTAGTCAGCTAAATATGGCCTACTACTGACAAAAATATTTATGCCATGCAGACAGGCATACATCAACTGCAAATCATTGATTAGCTTTATTTTTCGGCAGACCGAAAACGCCCAGCATCACGAATTAATCTTGTTCACTAATCCTAACAGGGCGACAGTTCCTGGCAGACGGCATCCTGAACCCCGCCAACAGCAAGCCCTTAGCGTTGCCTGCTATTTTCCATCCTGCAATAGAAACACAATAATCACACTAATGAAAACATCTTTCATTCAAGCAATCGTTACCATTCTATTCACAACGAATGTATTTGGACAAGCCTATTTGTCACAGGGGGACCACTTCGCCGACATCAATGGCATAAAAATGCACTATTATGTCAAAGGAAAAGGGCCGGTTTGTCTTGTACCAACACCAGGTTGGGGGCCATCTATCAACTATTTGAAAAACTCTTTGACACCCTTGGAAAGGTATTTTACTATGGTTTATTACGACACACGAGTTAGTGGTCAATCATCTGGTCCTGAAGACCCCAGTAAATATACAAGCCAGGACTTTATGAATGATATGGACAGTCTCCGTATGTATCTGCAACAATCTAAAATTTGGATTATAGGACACTCAATGGGAGGATTCCAGGTTTTAAATTACGGAATACATCACTCAGACAAGTTAAATGGGATAATTGCTTTAAGCCCTAAAGTGAATAGCGACAGTTTATGGTATAGTCATTTTACCGAAATCATCATGAAAAGAAAAGGACAGCCATATTTTGAGAAAGGGGCTAATATTTTCTTAGGCAAAGACACTACCTACTATAAGAATTCTGAATTAATGGGATACATTTTCCCCTTTTATTTTCACGATGTTAATAAAATAGCTGAATTTCAAAAGTTGGGAGACCCTGGAATGAGTGATAAAGCAGGCGAACTGACCGATAAAGCAGGATTGGGAAGAGAAGATTTACTTCCATCTTTGTACAAAATAAAGGTACCTACATTGGTGGTGGTTGGCGATGACGATTTTATTTGTGATCAAGCTTCTCAGGCTGACAGGATTGTACAAAATATTGCCAACTCGGTTGAGATTGTCATTAAAGACGCAGGACATTTTAGTTGGATCGAGCAACCCGGACAATTTTTTTCGGAAGTGGAGAAATGGTTGAAGTCTCAATTAACTCTTGCTCAAAACTAAAAACAGCAGGCAACAAAAGCCTGAAGCTATGCGGACAGGCAGGGTGCCTTCAGTACCATATCATCGGTCCGCACTAGCTGTCGGGTGACACAACTTCAATCGGCATTTTACTAAATTCAAGTCTATAAATCCTAACGGGTGACCGGCCAGCAGACGGAATCCTGAACCCCGCACAGCAGTAAGCCCTTTCCGTTGAGTGCCATTAGTCCTTTACATCTAAGCTTTTGTAATAAATACGTAAATGCTTATCTTTGGCGTTAGTAACTTAATACGGCAGTATGATTGTTTCATTTGGCAATTCTGATACAGAAAAGGTTTGGAATGGCGACAGAGTCAAAAAATTGCCCAATGAGATTCAACAAGTAGGACGCAGAAAATTGAGAATGTTGAACAATTCAGTAGACATATCAGACTTAAGGATACCTCCAGCTAATAGGCTTGAGAAACTTTCGGGTAAATTAAAAGCGTTTTACAGTATAAGAATTAATGATCAATGGAGGATCATATTTAAATGGAATGCCGGAAACGCATTTGAAGTGGAAATCATTGATTATCATTAAACTTACAATAATGGCAAAACTTAAGAATATACATCCCGGTGAAGTGCTTTTAGAGGAGTTTCTCTTGCCTTTAAATATTTCTGCATATAAACTAGCTAAGGATATCGGTATCCCGCAGACAAGAGTTTCTGAAATTTTAAAAGGAAACAGAAGAATTACTGCTGACACTGCCTTACGCTTAAGCAAATATTTTGGAAATTCTGCTAAATTTTGGCTGGGTCTTCAAGACGACTTCGATATTGAAGAGCAAATGTCTTCTGAAAAGGCCCCGTCAATAGAATCTATTAAATCGTATAGTCCTAAAGTTGCCTAACGGCACAGAACACTGCATTGAAGCTATGGGGGCCGGCACGGGTACTTCAGCAATAATTCATCGGTCGGCAGTAGCTGTCGGGTGACGCAACCTCAACCGGCGTTTTACTCAATTCAAGTCAGCAAATCCTGACGGGCCACCGGCCCGCAGACGCAATTCCCAATCCCGTACAGCAGCAAGCGCTTCCCATGCTGCATCAGGATAGTTGCCTTTCGGGATTTCAATTAATTTAAACCAATTCCAAAACTCAGGTATGAATATTTCAAAATCGCTGTTATGCTTAATAATAGCCACGCAGATTGTGCAATTCACTTCCGCACAATCCACTGTTTCTCCTTTTGACACAACCACCTATGGCAGAAATGAGAAAGTGGGCAGGTATGTAAAAACAAGAGGCTTGAATATGTACTACGAAATCTATGGCCAGGGTGAACCATTGCTCATCATTCATGGGAATGGGGGTTCCATCAATAACTTTCTTTACCAGATACCGTATTTTGCCAAAATGTACAAAGTGATCCTGGCAGATAGCCGGGCGCAAGGTAAATCTGTTGATTCGGGCGATTCACTCAGCTATGAAATGATGACGGACGACCTGAATGCCTTACTGGATACACTTCGTCTGGATTCCTGTTATGTGATTGGGTGGAGTGACGGAGGCATAAATGGTTTACTGCTGGCCATGCGGCATCCGGATAAAGTAAAGAAACTTGCCGTAACCGGTGCTAATCTTTGGCCGGATACTACAGCCGTAGACCCGTTTGTTTATAACTGGGCAAGAGGGTATAATGACACGTTGAAAAAAATGGAACAAACTCCCCAGGTTAAAAATAACCGAAAGCTGGCCCACTTATTATCCAATGAACCGCATATCACTACTGAGCAATTAAAGAAAATACAGTGCCCAACGCTTGTTATAGCCGGCGATCATGATGTTTTACTTCCCAAACACACTTTACTGATTGCGGAATCTATTGCTAAATCCTATTTATGGATATTGCCCAATTCCGGCCATTCCACTCCCATTTTTTATAAGGATCAGTTTAATGAAACCGTCCACGAATTTTTTAAAAACCCTTACAGAAAGATAGAAGGATTCGGGCGTTTTGAATAAATAATGACCGACAACGATTGGTACCCTCCAAACGCAAAACACAGCAATGGGAGGTATGGGGGTCTGACAGACGTTCTTCAGCGGAAAATTCATGCGTATTCACAGTTGTATGTCTGCATATTGCGCATCGCGTTCCTTGCGCTCAACTTTATTAGGAATTGTTTAATCGGTAAAGCTACCTTTCAACACCCTCCGGCTTTTCTTGAAATGGGACAAGCTGTATCATCCGGGCAATTCAATCGAAAATCAAGCCAGCTCCATTGGAATTCCTGAATGGCATTTGAATCCTGAAAAGTATTCGAACTTTCCCTGGCCAGGGACAGAAACCCCCGACGAATAGTTGGGGGTTTGTTTTTTATGGGCTGTACTGTTCATATACCTGATGCCGCGGCACCTTGCCTGTATGATGCCGGTGAACCGGGGATGGCACAGGCATGCTGAAAAAAGCCTATAGTGGCCCTGAATATGCGCCCCGTCGATATTGGTTCTGGCAATGCGTCTGCTTTACTGAACAGCCTGGGTCGCAGGCCAGGACAGGCTCAAAGGAGGTAAAAAGTCTTTCATTTGCAGTGATGGCAGCGGCACAACAGGGGCAGGCATGATACGATCCGCCCCTTCCTCCCCGGGAGGTTAAACAAAAGAATAAAGCCGGGCGGCCAATGCCTGGCTGTCCGGGCGTTTAACGGAAACATCAGCCTGAATCCAGCCTGATACATTATTATTATTATTTAGATTTACTCAAAATGCATATATTTCCTCAATGACCCGATTGATTCCTGTGCCCGACAAGGAAAAGGATTACCAGGCCTACATGGTGTTTGTAATTGCCATTGTATGGACGTCCGTCTGCAGTTTAATCGCTTTAACAGGCTTCTATTTCTTTCCCGGCAACTGGCAGCGATGGCTGCTTATGCTTTTTACTTCAATATTCATTGCCGTATTCAATTTGTTATTAAACAAACATGGATATACACGCCTGGCCAGCTGGACACTTACCATGATGCTCTGGCTGTTCACCACGCTTCCCTGCTATTCAGCAGGTGGAATCATGGCTCCGGGCATCCTGGTTCAAATGAGCCTGATTCTAACCGCGGCGTTCATGCTGGGCTGGAAGGGGGTATGCTCATTGGGGCGCTGACGATCATCGCAGATTTTGGGCTCGTTTACCTGGAACTCAATGATCGCTTACCTGCCCCCGCAGTGATGCATACGCCGCTAACCCGGTGGGTTTTCGCCATTATTCCTTTCGGTACTACTCTTGCCCTGCAGTTTTATGCTACCCATCTCCTGCGCACTGGCTTAATTGCCATGCAGCGAGAAATGCTCAAAAGCCAGCATGCCGAAAAAGTAAAGGATGAGACACTGTTTAAATTGAGCGAAAGGGTGAAGGAGCTGAACACGCTTTACCGGGTAAGCAGCATGTTGCATGAAGACAACAGCACATGGTCAACCCTGGTCAGAGAGATCGCTAATGTTATTCCAACCGGCTGGCAATACCCTGACATCACCGCAGCCCGTGTATGTTGTAATGAAATTGAATTTGCCACCCCCAACTACAGGCCCTCGGCTTACAGCCAGTTGGCGGAAACGACAACGGCTTCAGGCACCAGCATCACCATTGAAGTGTTATATCTCCAACCCATGCCGGAAATGGATGAGGGTCCTTTTATGAAAGAAAAGCGTGACCTGATCAACATGCTGGTGAAAATGATTAAAATCGAACTGGAACGAAGGGAACGCAAGGCTGAGTTGAAGGATTACCAGTATGCATTGGATATTTCTTCCATTATTGGCATTTTCGACGAAAAGGGCACAATTGTTTTCGTTAATGAAAATTTTTGCAACATCAGCAAATACAGCCAGGAAGAACTGGCCGGTCAGCACTGCAGCATGATATGGTCAGGCATACATCTTCCGGCATATTTTCAGGAAATGGAATCGGCCATGCAAGACGGAGCACTGTTCAAAGGGGAGTTTTGCAACAAAGCTAAAGACGGATCTTTATACTGGGTGGAGACCACCATGGTTCCCTTTTTGGATGAATCCGGCAATATTTATCAATATCTCGCAATCAGCCATGATATTTCCAGCCGAAAGGAGGCGGAATTTGCAATCAAAGAACAAACAGAAACCTTCAGGGCCATTATTGATAACACCAATGAAGCTATATTTCTTATTTCACCGGAATATAGAATCCTGCAATACAATTCAACGGCCTTCGGGAGGGTTGCTAAGAATCGGGGTCTGGAACTACAGGTGGGCAATGATTTCAGGGATTATCTGTACGAACAGAAGCAGGAAGTCTTTTATTCCATCTTTGAGGATTCCCTGAAAGGAATCCACCGGACTGAGGAAACTTGTGTAACTGCGTTGGGTGGAAGAAGCATATGGTTTCAATCAAAAACCTCCCCCGTATACAACCTAAGGGGTGAACTTTTAGGGGTCAGACTGCTCATCGAGTCCATTGATGAACGAAAACGGGCTGAGGGTATCCTCCGCGAGAGCGAAGAAAAATTCAGGAGTATTGTTGAACACAGTCTCGTGGGAATATTTATCATACAGGAGCACAAACTTGTTTATGTCAATCCGGGTTTTGAAAAGATCTTCGGTTACACGAAAGAGCAACTGCTTTACACTACCACTTTTGAGGAATTGGTGCATAAGGATGATGTTGAACTTGTAGAAAGTATCTATAACCAGAAAATCAGCCAGCAGGAGTCGAAAGAGCAATTTATTATCAGGGGCATCCACCGGGATAAAGCCATGCTGTACCTTGAAGTGATTTCCAATCTGATCTCTTATAATAATCAGCCTGCCGTAATCGGAACCATTGTAAACATCACTGATCGTATACAGGAGGAAACGAGGATCAACAAGGCTCTATTAGATGCCCAGGAAAGACAAAGACTGCAGATTGGAATGGAATTGCATGATAATGTTAAACAAATACTCGCCGGCACTGGTCTCTTTCTGGAATTGGCCCAAAGAAAACTGGATGATAAGGAAAAAGTGAATGCATTACTCGATGAGCTGAAAAAGTATAATAGAAGAGCCATCGACGAACTGCGCAGACTCTCACACCAACTGGCACCTTTGGTAGAAGAGAATTCCGGACTGAATGAGAAGATTAATTGGCTTGTCAGAAGCATGAAACTGGACGAAATATCTTCGGTTTCGGTTAATATTGATGAATTCCGGAATCCGCTGGACAATCATATTCAGCTGGCTGTTTACAGGATTCTGCAGGAGCAGCTAACGAATGTGGTAAAGTACGCCAACGCATCAGCCATTGAAATCAATGTCCGGTCCGTGAACGGGAACCTTCTGTTGCAGGCGAAAGACAATGGCAAAGGATTTGACACCCATGCCATTAAGGAAGGAATCGGTCTGGAGAATATACGGAGAAGGGTTTGGTTGCTGGAAGGAAAAGCAGAAGTGATTTCCCCGCCGGGTGAGGGTTGTGAGATCAGTATTCAGATTCCCATAGCCTGCAGTGAAGAGGAATCATGAAGACCACTTTTCTTTACACGGATTGGGTAAAGCCGCCTGCCCGGGGAAGTGTCAGGCATTGTCTGAGCTTTGACTGCACACCTGTTCAGTTGGTCAGCCTGCATGTTCCTGCAATATCACCGGATTGAATGACGGGCGGGATCAAAGACAGGATGGCCGCGACAATCCTGGGATACGTCATTCCGCAGCTTTGTTGTTTCGTCGCCAGCATCGGATCGTTATCCGGGTGCCCGCCATGGCAGATATCTCCCGTTCCCGCTTGCATTTTCCGTTCTCCCATCGTACATTACCCTCTGCCGCGGTCAACACCCTGCAGGCATTTTACCCATCCAGACCCTCCGGCTGCTGAACTTCCGCCCCTTGCAAAGCCCGTTGCATACCGCTGACCACTGTTCATCATTCAAAACCAACGGTTATGTCTGCTCCCGCTCCAACCATCCGACTGCAGCAGCAGATCGGCTACCTGTTCATCGGCATCTGGATCTGCGCCCTGGTGGGTTTTCACAAAACCTATACCGTCTTCTTCCCGGAGTTTAAAGGGTTTCAGCCGGTGCATCATTTTCATGGCGCCATGCTCATGAGCTGGTTTGCCCTGCTGATCATCCAGCCCTTCCTGATCCGATCCGGCAAATTCCAGCTCCACCGCAGGATCGGCAAGCTCGGCTACCTTTTTGCGCCCCTGGTTTGCTACTCCATCTTCCTGGTGTCGCAGCTGTCGTACCATCGCGATTTGCCGAAAATGGGGGAGAAGGAAGTGCTGGCCATGAATGCCCTCGACATTCCCGCGATGCTGCTGTTCGGCAGTTTCTTTGTGCTGGCCATGCTGTTCCGCCGGCAGCCGGAGGCTCACCTGCGTTATATTGCCGGCACGGCATTGCTGATGCTGGGGCCGGGGTTGGGCCGAACGCTGATCATCTTCGCCGGCTTTGCGCTGCCCGCGGCCGTTACCACCAGCTACCTGGTGGCGGAGGCTGTTCTGCTCATCCTCCTGCTGCACGACCTGCGCCGGAAACAAAGCCTCCGGCCGGTGCTGACGGTGCTGGCCGGACTTGCCCTGGTGCACC
>JAYRPG010000019.1:0-23708 GCA_041911275.1 Ferruginibacter sp.
GCATGGCATGCAAGAGGTCACCGGTTCGACTCCGGTATTCTCCACAAAGGCCCTTCATTTGAAGGGCCTTTTTATTTGGACTTACCGTCACTAAAAATGCCGCAGAAAACTGCGGCATTTTTGCTATTGATATCCTAACAGGAAATTTTATTCACCCCAGATTTCGTCCTTGCCTTCGAGCCAGAGTTTCACCAGTTCGGTGGTCACTGATTTGGGCCTTTCGATGGGCAGACCGAGGGCGCGGTCCCAGATCAGGCTGGCCAGCACACCCAGGGCACGGGAAACGCCGAACAGCACGGTGTAGAATTCGTATTCTTTCATGCCGTAATGCACCAACAGGGCGCCGCTGTGGGCATCCACGTTGGGCCAGGGGTTTTTGATCTTACCCAGCGATTGCAGCACCGGCGGTACGGCTTCGTAAATATTCCAGACCGTTTTCACCAGCGGATCGTTGGGCAGGTGTTTTTTGCCAAACTCCATCTGGGCGGTGAAGCGGGGATCGGTTTTGCGGAGAACGGCGTGTCCGTAACCCGGAACCACCTTGCCTTCGCTGAGGGTTTTCTTCACATATTCCACGATCTGATCCTTGGTGGGTTCTTCCACACCCAGGTTTTCCTGCATCTCAAAGATCCAGCGGATCACTTCCTGGTTGGCGAGCCCGTGCAGAGGACCAGCCAGTCCGTTCATGCCGGCCGCGAAAGCCAGGTAGGGATCGCTCAGGGCCGAGCCCACGAGGTGCGTGGCATGAGCCGATACGTTGCCCCCTTCATGATCAGCGTGGATGGTCATGTACAGGCGCATCAGTTCCTTGAAGCCCTCATCATCATAACCCAGCATGTGGGCGAAATTACCCGACCAGTCGAGGAGGCCGTTGGGCTGGATATGATTGCCGAAATGGTACTTGCGGCGGTAGATGTAGGCGGCGATGCGGGGCAGGCGGGCGATCAGGTCCATCGAATCATCAAAAGTGGCCTCCCAGTATTCTTTCTTGCTCATGCCCGCGGCATATCGCTTGGCAAATGTGCCCTCGGTTTGCAGCGCCATGATGCCCACCACAAACTGGGTCATGGGATGGGTGTTGATGGGCAGGGCTTCGATGGTCTGGAACACATGCGTGGGTACATGACTTCTTCGCTGCCAGGTGGCAGTGATGTGGTTAACATCATCCTCATTGGGCAGTTCGCCCAGCAGCATCAGGTGGAACAGGCCTTCCGGCAGGGGTTCAGAGCCACCGGGTGCCTTGGGGAGTTTTTCCTGCAGCTCGGGAATGGTATATCCCCGGAAGCGGATACCTTCCTGGGCATCAAGGAGGGAAGTTTCAGTAACCAGGCCCGTCATGCCGCGCATACCCTGGTAAATCTGGCTCAGGGTAACCTCGCCGATTTTTTTATTGCCATGCGTTTTGATCAGTTCCTTGATTTCGGCGCCTACCTGGTCGGCCTTGATTTTGAAAGAGTCCTTGATGATGCCCATACAATCGTTGATTTTTGGAGAAACGGGGAGTTCCGCCGGGTTGAAAAAAGTCCGTGAAATTACGGGGTAACTGACTGTTAAACAAAACTGGAAGCGCAAAGTTTTCAGCAGTTTGTTAAATTTTCACGCTCACGTTTCCGGCAACGTGTGCGCCCGCAAAATCCGGTGGGGAAAGGGCTTCCGGGCCTGCAGCAAAAATGAAATTTGCAGCAAATTTTTTGGCCCGGAAAAATTGCTGTATGTTTGTACGACCTCCCGGATATTTCTCCCCAGGTCACTATCGTTCCTGCATTGATCAGCTTACTTCAACTGACGCCCTGCCGGCGCTGAAACCGTTTTTTCAGGATTCAGGCTTCGGGTGCGCCCGGTTGCTGCAAACAGGATAAACCTGCTTTATGGCTAAATATATATTCGTAACCGGAGGCGTAACCTCCTCCCTGGGAAAAGGCATCATTGCGGCCTCGCTGGCCAAACTGCTGCAGTCGCGTGGCTTGAAAGTAACCATCCAGAAATTTGATCCTTACATCAATGTGGATCCCGGCACCCTCAACCCGTATGAACACGGGGAGTGCTACGTTACGGAAGATGGTGCGGAAACCGATCTGGACCTCGGGCACTATGAAAGATTCCTGAACATCTATACCTCCCAGGCCAATAATGTCACCACCGGACGTATTTACCAGACCGTGATCAACCGGGAACGGGAAGGGGCATACCTCGGCAAAACCGTTCAGGTGGTGCCGCATATTACGGATGAAATCAAGCGCCGCATGCTGCTGCTGGGCGAAAGCGGGGATTATGACATTGTGATTACCGAAATCGGCGGTACCATCGGCGATATTGAAAGCCTGCCCTTTGTGGAGGCCGTGCGCCAGTTGCAGTGGGAGATGGAGGAAGAGGATTTTCTCGTGGTACACCTCACCCTGATCCCTTATCTGAAGGCGGCGAAAGAACTCAAAACCAAGCCCACCCAGCACAGCGTGAAAATGCTGAGCGAAAACGGCGTGCATCCCGATATCATCGTTTGCCGCACCGAAAAGCCGCTCAATACTGAACTGCGCAAAAAGATTGCCCTTTTCTGCAATGTAAAAACCGAGGCCGTGATCGAGGCCATGGATGCCAGCTCGATTTATGAAGTGCCGCTCAAGATGCTACAGGAAGGCCTGGACACCATCGTGCTGAAAAAACTGCAGATCAACGGCTATTCCGCACCGCAACTGGGCCGCTGGAAGGAGTTTCTCGACAAGGTGAAGAACCCCACGGCCAAAATCAATATCGGCCTCATCGGAAAATACATTGAATTGCAGGATGCCTATAAGTCGATCCTCGAAGCCTTCGTGCATGCGGGCGCCCAGAATGAATGCCGTGTGCAGATCGTGAATGTGCACAGCGAATTCATCACGCCTGAAAATGTATCGGAGAAGCTGGCCAACCTCGACGGCCTGCTGGTAGCGCCCGGGTTCGGGATCCGGGGCGTGGAAGGAAAGATTACCGCGGTGAAATATGCCCGTGAACAGCAGCTGCCCTTTTTTGGCATCTGCCTGGGGATGCAGATGGCGGCCATCGAATTTGCCCGCAATGTGCTTGGCTTGGCTGATGCGCATTCCACCGAGATGAATCCCGATACCGCCAACCCGGTGATCGACCTGATGGAGGCACAGAAAAAAATCAAGGCCAAGGGCGGCACCATGCGGCTGGGCAGTTATCCCTGCGACCTTCGCAAAGACACGTTGGCCTATCGAATTTACCAGGCGGATCACATCACCGAACGGCACCGTCACCGCTGGGAATTCAACAATGCCTACCTGGAGCGGTATGAAAAAGCCGGCATGATAGCCAGTGGCAGAAATCCGGATAATGGCCTGGTGGAAATCATCGAACTCAGGGATCATCCCTTCTTCATCGGCGTGCAGTATCATCCCGAACTGAAGAGCACTGTCGAAAATCCGCAGCCGGTTTTCACCGCCTTTGTGAAGGCAGCCCGGGAATACGCCGAACGCCGGAATACAGCCCTGAATCCGCTGCTGCAGAGTGAGATGATATAAAGGTGGATGAACAAGCGTTCCGCTGAAAAGCGGCCCGCGCAGACCGGCAGCCGCAAAACGGTTGTACAGTTATTCCTGTTGTTTAGTTTCCGCACAGCCATGCAGGCGGAACCATGAACCGGCTACCATGGTATGGAAAAGGTGCTGCCTGACCCGGTATGCCTCATGCCATGCTTTAATTCATTGGCTTCATGCTTCATTCCTGATTCCTCCTTCCCATCGCTGGCCCGCCAGCTGTTCTGCTTTTAAGGTATGCCAGGCCTTCCGGAAGGAAGACGGCTGTTTTGTGGCTGAGCGGTTAGGCGGATCAGCCCATCCCTGTTGGTTTCCTGCCCTGATCCGGGCAAACAAATCAGTGACCGCTGCACAGTCGTTTTCATAAGCCTGCTGGTTGTAATGTTCCAGCCATCCGGCTTCCCGTTTCAGGATGGCAGCCGACTGTTCTTTCTCCAGCTGTTCAAGGAGGGCCAGCCGTTCTTCATAGGTGCCGGCGGGCAGCAGGCTCTTGGTCAATACCGGCATCAGTTCGATGAGGAGCAGGATAGCCAGCAAAAGATAATAGCGGAACTGCAGGGCGGGGTGGGCAGCGGTGAGGTGTTGCAGGGCCTCGATCCGGGTGAGGAAGCCATCGTTGAAAAAGGCGGCATAATTCCTGAGGGCCTGCTGCTGTTGCTGTTCGAGATCCAGCAAGGCGCTGTCGGCAATGCGGATGCCGGGCAGGATTTGCGCGGCTAATGCCCGGTGGGCGCTGTCCAGCTGCAGGTAGGCTTTTTCTTTGGCCCGGGCAATGGTGCTGATGCCTGCTTTACGGGTGCCGCCACTGCCATCGGCTTCCGCCAGAAAGCTTTCGCGGGCATGGTTCACGCCTGCCAGGCTGGAATCCAGCCGTTGCTGCAGGTCGAGTTTCCGGGATTGCCAGGGCGCTTTGAGGCCATTGTACAGCGAGTCGGTAAGCCTTTGCTGGGCCTGCATCCGGTGCTGGTTATCGGTAACGGTTTGCAGTTGAATTTCTTTCCTGAACAGGTACAGCAGGGCGGGCTGGGCCATAAACGTGCCGATGGCGGCTGCCAGCAACCCGCGGAAGAGGAGGGGGCGCCAGCGATTCCGCTGCTTTGCCTGGATGCCTTTGATCAGGGCCCGGTCGATGATCAGGATGAGGGCACCCATGAAGAGCCCCAGCATCATGGCTGCTGGCAGGCTCCCGGTAACGGTACTGAAGAAATAGGTCCAGGCCAGGCTGGCAAAGGCCCAGGTGCCCAGCACGGTATAACCCACGATGGCATACCGGTTCTGATCTGTACGGGCACCGGCCAGCAGTTCTTTTTCAGCTGTGGCCAGCCACCATAAAAAGGAGGTCCACCGATCGGGGGCTCCACGGCCCGTGACCGGATCCTGCGCCGGAGGGGCGGAATACAATGATTGCATGCGTTACGGTATTGAACGTAAAGGATGAATCAATAGCGGAGCTGAAGCGGTGATGAAGTTGAAGTGGATGTAAAATACATGATCCCCGCCTGCTGTGCAGCATTGCCGGAACTTTTTTTCGGGTAAACCGTTTTTCTTAACAGTCCTTTCAGGAATGCCGTTTAAACTCCGGTTGATGATCCCCTTCTAAAACAGTATCTTTGCGCCGCCTGAAAACGACCGGGCAAAACATTAATCAATGAAAATGAGAGCTTTATTTACATTTTGTGCAGTGCTGGCCACCGGTTTAACCCTGATCGCCCAGCCCAAACCCGGCATGGGCACCAGTGATCCTGCGGCCAAGAAAATCCTGGATGCGGTGAGTGCCAAATACAAAACTTACAAGGCCGTTCAGGCAAAATTTGCCCTGAGCATCGAAAATGCAGCCGGCAAAACACTGGGTAACAAAACCGGTACCGTGCAGATGAAAGGCACCAAGTACCGCATCAGTATCACGGGCCAGGATATTTTTTGTGATGGCAGCAATGTGTCCACTTACGATAAATCCACCAACGAGGTAACCATCACCAAGATTGATCCCGCGGTGAACACCCTCACCCCGCAGAAGATTTTCACCAATTTCTACGACAAGGATTTTCTGTACAAGCTCAACGGCGACCAGAAGCTGAAGGGTAAAAATGTTCAGGAGATTGAGCTGACCCCGGTGGACAAGAGCAAGCCCTTTTTTAAGGTACTGCTCTACGTGGACAAATCTACGAATACAGTGAGTGGCGCCCGCCTCTTTGAAAAATCCGGCAACCGCTATACCTACACGGTGAGCAATTTTAACGGCAATGCGGCGATCACAGACGCGCAGTTCGTGTTTGATGCCAGCAAGTTTCCCGGAGCCGAGGTGGTGGACCTGCGTTAATAAAAATAATTGATCATGAGTAAGCCGCATCCCTGATGCGGCTTTTTTCATGCCCTCAGGTACGCTGTACCTCACCCACCAGGAAAACGCTCCCGCAAACGAGGATCAGGTCGCCGGGTTCGGCGGCGCTGCGTGCAGCTTCCAGGGCCTTGTTCACATCGGGAAACCGGGGGCCTTCCAGCTGCAGGGAGGCAGCCCGGGCCTGCAGCTCGGGGGCGGGGAGGGCCCGGGGGATCTCCGCCTGTGTAAAATAATAACGGGCATCGCGGGGCAGCAGTTTCAGCACGGCTTCTACCTCCTTATCCTTCACCATGCCCAGCACCAGGTGCAGCGCCCGGTATTGATCCCGGATCTGTTGAAGGTGCAGCAGCAGCTGACGGATCCCGTCTTCATTGTGTGCCACATCCAGGATCACCGCCGGATCACGGCTGATGAGTTCCCAGCGCCCCTGCAATCCGGTGAGGGCTTTCACGCGGGCCAGCGCTGCTTTTTCCTGGGCTGCGCTGATCACAAATCCCTGTTCCAGTAACACCGCTTCTGCGCAGAGTACGGTGCAGAGGTTACGTGCCTGGTACAGGCCGGGCAGGTCGAGGGTAAAGTTTTCGCTGATGCGTTCCTGCTCGCTGGTAACCGTGCAGTGCAGCTGGCTGAGCTGCAGTTGTACACGGTTTACCCGGTAGGCTTCGGCCGCATAATATACCGGCGATTGCGTTTGCCGGGCTTGGGCTTCAAATACCGGCCGGGTTTCAGGCAGTGTTTCGCCGATGACCACGGGAACGCCCGGTTTGATGATGCCGGCTTTTTCTGCGGCGATCGCCGGAAGGTTATCGCCCAGCAGGTTCATGTGGTCCCAGCCGATGTTGGTGATCACTGAAAGCACCGGGGTGATCACATTGGTGCTGTCGAGGCGGCCACCCAGCCCGGTTTCTATCACGGCAACGTCTACCTGCTCTTCCGCGAAATACTGAAAGGCCATGGCCACCGTCAGTTCAAAGAATGAAGGCTCCAGAGTTTCGCTGAATGAACGGATCTGTTCCACGAAGGCCACCACTTTTTCCTCCGGGATCATTTGTCCGTTGATCCGGATACGCTCCCTGAAATCCTTCAGGTGGGGAGAGGTGTAGAGCCCGGTTTTATAACCGGCCTCCTGCAGGATGGCTGCCAGCATGTGGCTGGTGCTGCCCTTGCCGTTGGTGCCGGCAATGTGGATGCTTTTGAACCGCTGCTGGGGCTGGCCGAGGTAATCGCAAAGGGCCAGGGTGTTGCGCAGGTCTTTTTTATAGGCTGCGGCGCCGATGCGGCTGAACATCGGGAGCCGGGTGAAGAGGTATTGGATGGTTTCGGCGTAATTCATGCGGCCATTCAGCGGTTGCGGCGTTACTTGATTACTGTACGTTGAAATTAAACTGAACGGTAACGGTGGATTCTTCCGTGGATTTATCAAACTGCACGTTGCGCAGGTACTGGATGATGGCATTGGCATAAGCCTGGGCCCGCGTGGTGGAGTTTTTTCCGAAACCCACAAAGGTGCCGGTGCCGGCGGGTGAAACTTTCACGATGGCGTATACCGTGGCTTTGTCGAGGTCGCCGCTGAATGAATAATACTTGATGATTTTCCGGTTGCCAATTACCCTGGGTCCGCCGCTGCGGCCGCCGGGGCTGTTGCCATAACTGTCGGGCTTACCCGAAGGATCGCCGGCGTCGCCCCGGCCATTGGGGTTATTGCCCTGGCTGCTGAAACCGTTGTCTTCAGTGGCGCCGTTGCCCTTTCCGTTGCCCGGTCCCTGGTAGGTGAATTTGGGCTGTCGCGGTTTGGGCGGGGCGGGCGTAGACACGGTACTGCTGTTTTTTACCGGCTTAACCGTGCTTTCCCTGGGGGTATTGCTGCGGGTGGGCGGTTTTACCGTTTTGGGTACGGCGGCTGCTTCGGGGTCGTCGCGTTCATCGGCACTCACTTCGTCTGCTGCCGCGGTTTCAGCGCCCGCGGTCTGCGGGGTGGCGGGTACGGGATCCTGCTGGGGCGACATCTCACCTTTCAGCAGGGGCTGCTCTTCACCGAACCCTTCCATATTGTTGCCCAGGTTCACTTCAATCAGGTCTTCCATCACCGGGGGCTTCACCCGTGTAACGGGCCAGGTAACCAGCCAGCAAATCAGGAGCAGGGCGGTGCAAACGGCTGCGGTATAGAGCAGGGCCTTCCGGTTTTTTTCGGCTTCAAACTCGGCGTGTATCATGTGGTATCTCGTCATCGTAAAGATATCTGTTTTACGGCAAATGATGTGCTGGCGCCCGGGAATACACAGGCCGGGCCAAAGCTTTAACAAATGATTGTAGTGCTGCTTTTTGAGGGATAAATATGGGTTTGCTGAACTGCGTTTGGTTGCTCCTTATTTTGGGCTCAAAAAAATCCGAACGATGACGTTCATCGGTGGCGGGTTACGCAATTCGCTGGTGCGTAGAAAAACAGTAATCCCGCCGTACCGGCAAGGTCAGCAGTACCGAATTCATGGGATACCTCAGCCTGATGGCGGGTCTGGAAAGGCAGCAACGATGGTAGCGGGTGTTGTGGTACGACCGCAGCAACCTCTTTTTTTCAGATGGGCTCACCTGCCTGGAGTGCCGGCTGGCCTTTGGGTTTTGATGTAAACGGGGTGTTGCGGATGCGGAGAAACATTCTGGTCAGTGACTGGCCAGGAAGATGTCATAGCCAAAACGCAGGAGCGTAAGGATCACCACGGCCAGGAAAAAGATCCGGATGAAGGCATTGCCGCGCAGCATCGCCAGACGTGCACCTAAAAAGGCGCCGCTGCAGTTGAAAACAGCCATGGGCAGGGCATATTGCAGGAGGATATGCCCGGTGGCGCCGAAGTACAGTATGGATCCGAGATTGGTGGCCAGGTTCACCCATTTGGCATGGGCTCCGGCCTGCAGGAAATCGAAGCCCTGGGCGCTGATGAAAAAAATCACCATAAAACTCCCCGCGCCGGGCCCGATGAAGCCGTCGTAAAACCCGATCAGCACCGAAAAAAGCAGGGCCCTGGTCCATTGCTGCCTTACCGGGGGCGGGGTATGCCGGGCCATCCCGAATTGCTTTTGTGTGTAGGTGTAGACGGCTACCCCCACGAGGATCACAAAGATCACTGGTTTCATGAACCGGTTACTGATGTGGCTTACCGTGAGCGAGCCCGCAAAGGCGGCCATGCCGGCGAACGCGGCCATGGACAGCAGGAGGGTCCAGCGGATTGTTACCCGCCGGCTGTATTGCCAGGCCGCGATGGACGTGCCGGCAAAGGAAGGGATCTTCATGGTGCCCAGCAGGGTGGCCACCGGGTATTGCGGCAGGGTGATGAAAACGGCGGGGGCCTGCACCAGTCCGCCGCCGCCCACAATGGCATCGATGAAGCCGGCCGAGAAGGCGGCCACACAGAGCGTAAGCAGTTCGGAGCTGATCATGGGGTTTAACGGGCGCCAAAAATTAAGCTGCCGATGCGCACCATATTGCTGCCTTCCTCCAGGGCGATGGAATAATCTCCGCTCATGCCCATGCTCAGGATCTGCAGCGGGGTATGAGCGGTTCCCGGAGCCGCATTCAGCTGATCCATCAGCTGTTTCAGCTGCCTGAATTCGGCCCTTACCTGTTGCTGGTTTTCGGAGAAGCTGGCCATACCCATCAGGCCGCGTACGTTTACATGGTCATATTGTTTCCACTGCAGGGCCTGCAATTCATCTGCGCTGAAACCGAATTTGGTTTCTTCCGCCGCGATGTGTACCTGCAGGAGGCAACCGATGGTACGCTGGAGTTTGACGGCCTGTTTATGGATTTCTTTCAGCAGGTTTTCGCTGTCTGCACCATGGATGAGGTGCACAAAGGGGGCAATGTATTTCACCTTATTGCTTTGCAGGTGCCCGATGAAGTGCCAGCGGATGTCGGCAGGCAGGAGGGTCTGTTTCTCCACCAGTTCCTGCACATAATTTTCGCCGAAATCCCGGTGCCCCGCATCGTAGAGAGCCTGGATATCTTCAACCGGTTTGGTTTTGGAAACCGCAACCAGGGTGGCTTTGCCGTTCAGCTCATCCATGAGCTGCCGGTAGGCGGTGAGGTTAACGCTCATGGATGCAAATTAGCAAATTAACCGATGTGCCCATTGGCCCATGCACCCCATTCAGCAGGTGGCATCATGTGTCCATTGGCCAATGGACAAAGCGGTTGTTTACTTGAGAATGCTCCGGCTGATCACAATGCGCTGCACTTCGCTGGTGCCTTCATAGATCTGGGTGATCTTGGCGTCGCGCATCATGCGCTCCACATGGTATTCCTTTACAAAGCCGTAGCCGCCGTGGATCTGCACGGCTTCGGTGGCCGTCCACATGGCGGTTTCACTGGCATATACTTTGGCCATGCTGCCGCTGAGCGTATAGTCGATGCCGTTATCTTTTTCCCAGGCGGCTTTGAGGCAAAGCATCCGGGCGCACTCAATGCGGGTGGCCATGTCGGCCAGTTTGAACTGGATGGCCTGGTGGTGCATGATTTCCTTCCCGAAGGCCTTGCGTTCCTTGCTGTAAGCCAGGGCTCTTTCATAAGCACCGCTGGCGATGCCCAGGGCCTGCGCGGCGATGCCGATGCGGCCGCCGGCCAGGGTTTTCATGGCAAATTTGAATCCGAATCCATCCGCGCCGATGCGGTTGGCTTTCGGCACTTTTACGTCGTTGAACAGGATGGAGTGGGTATCGCTGCCGCGGATGCCCATCTTGTTTTCCTTGGCGCCCACCACCACGCCGGGCCAGTTCTTTTCCACGATGAAGGCGTTGATGCCATGGCTGCCCTTGCTCACATCAGTTTGTGCTATCACCAGGTACACGCTGGCACTGCTGCCGTTGGTGATCCAGTTCTTGGTGCCGTTGAGGAGGTAATAAGCGCCTTTGTCTTCGGCCGTGGTGCGTTGTGAAGTGGCGTCGCTGCCGGCTTCCGGCTCGCTGAGCAGGAAGGCGCCGATATACAGTTCGCCGTCTTTTTTGCCCTGGGCCAGGGGGGTGAGGTATTGCTGTTTCTGTTCTTCCGTTCCGTATTCCTGCAGTCCGTAACAAACCAGGCTGTTGTTCACGCTCATGCACACGCTTACGCTGGCATCCACCTTGCTGATTTCTTCCATGGCCAGCACATAGCTGATGGTATCCAGGCCACTGCCACCATACTCGGGTTTCACCATCATGCCCATAAAGCCCAGGTCGGCCAGTTTTTCAATCTGTTCCCTGGGGAAGCGCTGCTGTTCATCGCGTTCAATCACCCCGGGGAGGCATTCATTTACGGCAAAATCACGTGCCGCCTGGCGGATCATCTCCTGTTCTTCGGAAAGCTGAAAATTCATGGTACAATCGTTTTATAACGGCAAAAATAAGGGAAGGAAACTAATGCCTGTTAGTTTTTTGCAGGAGAAGGAACCGGCGCCTGCATACCCAAACGCTAAACCCCAAACGCTAAACTGCTCTCTTACTCCGCCACCACCAGGTAATAGTTCTTCTTGCCCTTCTGCACCAGCAGGTACCGGTTCAGCAGGAGCAGGGAGCTGTTGACGGAGAGATCAACGGATTCCACTTTGTGTTTGTTGATGCTTACGCCGCCGCCCTGGAGCATTTTACGGGCTTCGCCCTTACTCGGGAAAATGGCGGTTTCGGCCAGGAAGCTCACCACATTCCAGCCCTGGTCAAGTACCGTGCGGGCTACCTGTACGGTGGGCACTCCGTCCAGTACCTGCAGCAGCTGCTCTTCATTGAGCTGGGCCAGGATGCCGGCGGTATTGTTGTTGAAAAGGATTTCGGAGGCCTTCACGGCAAACTCGTAGTCGGCGCGGCTGTGGACCATGCAGGTTACTTCTTCCGCGAGTTTTTTCTGCAGCAGCCGCTGGTGTTCGTTGCCTTTATGGGCGGCAATCAGGGCTTCGATCTCCGCCTGCGGCAGGAAGGTGAAAATCTTGATGTACTTCTCAGCATCGGCGTCGGTGCTGTTGAGCCAGAACTGGTAAAAGAGGTAGGGCGAGGTTTTGCGGGCATCGAGCCATACATTCCCTTTCTCGCTCTTGCCGAATTTGCCGCCGTCGGCCTTGGTGATCAGGGGGCAGGTGAAGGCAAAGGCTTCGCCGCCGCCCTTGCGCCGGATGAGTTCGGTGCCGGTAACAATATTGCCCCACTGATCGCTGCCGCCCATCTGCAGCCTGCAGCCTTTGTGGTGGTAGAGATGAAAATAATCGTAGCCCTGGATGAGCTGGTAGGTGAATTCGGTAAAGCTCATCCCGCTGTCGCCTTCGAGGCGTTTGCGCACGCTGTCTTTGCTCATCATGTAGTTCACGGTAATGTGTTTGCCCACATCCCGGATGAAGTGCAGGAAGCTCAGGTTTTTGAACCAGTCGTAGTTGTTCACCATTTCTGCTGCGTTGGGCAGGGTGGGGTCGAAGTTGAGAAACCGCTCCAGCTGTTGCTTTACGCAGGTTTGGTTATGGGCCAGCACGTCTTCGCTCAGCAGGTTTCTTTCCTCGCTTTTGCCGCTGGGGTCGCCCACCATGCCGGTGGCGCCGCCCACGAGGGCAATGGGTTTGTGCCCGCAGCGCTGCAGGTGGATCAGGAGGATGATGGGCACGAGGTTGCCGATATGCAGGCTGTCGGCCGTAGGGTCGAAACCTACATAACCGGTCGTCATTTCCTTCATCAGTTGCTCTTCGGTGCCCGGCATGATGTCCTGGATCATTCCCCTCCAGCTGAGTTCTGCTATCAGATTGTGCTGCATGTACTTATCTGTATTTTTTTGCAAAAGTGCTGACAAAATCCGAGAAATCCCGGAAACCCCGCCGGTTCAGGCAATTTTTTGGGCCTTTCAGGCATTTTCCGCCGCCGGATAAGCAGCCTTTGGGCCGCTGGGCAGGTCTTGAAGCAGGATACCGGCCGGGTAAACATTTTACCCGGGGTAAAGGCGTCGTCTTTACATTTGCAGACGTTGTTTTCCAGTTTCTGGAAAATGGCACAATTTAAGTCAGCAATACACGTTTTTTAAGGATTCAGTAGCCCGATCCACTTTAAAAACACCAGGGAAAACAACATGATTCGTCAAAGACTTACTGCTTTGTTGCTGGGTGTTCTGCTCGCCCCCACCGGCCTGCAGGCCCAGTTCCGCAAATACTCCAATGAATTTCTGAACATTGGCGCCGGCGCCCGCGGCCTGGCCATGGGGGGGGCTCAGGTGGCTTCCGTCAGCGATGGCACAGCCGGTTACTGGAACCCCGCCGGTTTAACGGGCGTAAAGGATCATCCCTCTTTCAACGTGATGCATGCCGAATATTTTGCCGGCATCGGAAAATTTGATTACCTGTCTGCCGCCATCCCGGTGCAGGACAACCGCCGCACGCTGGGGATCTCCCTCCTGCGTTTTGCGGTGGATGATATCCCCAACACCCTCTTCCTGGTGGAGCCGGATGGCAGTGTGAACTACAACAATATCCAGACTTTTTCCTCGGCTGACTATGCCCTGCTGCTTTCATTCGCGCAAACAGTACGCGACACGGAAGAGGAGGGGCTCAGCTTCGGCGCCAATGCCAAGATCATCCGCCGTACCGTGGGCAAGTTTGCGGGCGCCTGGGGTTTTGGCCTGGATGCCGGTGTGCAGTACCGCCGCGACCGCCTGCGGCTGGGTATCGCTGCCCGCGACATCACCACCACCTTCAATGCCTGGTCGTTCAATTTCACCGAAAAGGAAAAGGAAGTGCTCTACCTCACCCAGAATGAAATTCCGGTGAAATCCACGGAGCTTACCGCGCCCCGGCTCATCATCGGCGGGGGCTACCAGTTTGATATCGGCAGCAGCGTGCAGCTGCTGGCGGAAGCCAACCTCAACTTCACTTTCGACGGCAAACGGAATACCCTGCTCAGCAGCAAGGCCGTGAGCATGGATCCCAGCATCGGCCTGGAGGCGGGGATCAGCGATGTGTTCTTCATCCGGGGGGGCATCGCCAATTTTCAGAAAGCACTGGCCGACGGCGATACCCTCAACCAGAAAAAGGTATGGATCTACCAGCCCAGCCTGGGGGCAGGATTCAAACTGGGTAACGTTACCCTGGATTATGCTTATTCCAACCTCGCCAACCAGAGCAACCCTTTGTACACGCATGTGTTTTCACTGCGCTTCAACCTGGCTAAAAAACAAGACTGATCTCCCTTTATAACCGCCTTATATGAGAAAAATATTTGTCAGCATCTGCCTTCTGTTCTCCGTGGCCGCACAGGCCCAGCTGAACAACAGCTGGATCGACTATAACAAAACCTATTACAAGTTCAAGGTGGTCCGCGACGGGCTCTACCGCATCAGTCAGGCACAGCTGGCTGCACTCGGACTGAGCAATACACCGGCGGAGTATTTTCAGCTCTGGCGCAATGGCCAGGAGGTACGCCTTTATACGTCAACCCCCACCGGGCCACTGGGTGCGGGTGATTATATCGAATTCTGGGGCAAGCGCAATGACGGCGTTCCCGATAAACCGCTTTACCTGAAGCCGGGCTTTCAGCTCTGCGACAGCTTCAGCCTGCATACCGACACGGCAGTGTATTTTTTAACCGTGAACCCTGCCGCGGGTAACCTGCGGTTCAGGAACCAGCTGAATGATGTGGCGGGCAATACACTCCCGCAGGACGACTTTTTCTACCGCACCGTAGCCCAGGCCTACCGCAACCAGTACAACCGCGGATACGCGGTACAGGTAGGGGAGCTGGTGTATTCCTCCTCTTATGATATCGGGGAGGGGTGGACGAGTTTTGATGCTGCTCCCTGTTGTGATCTGTTCAAGCAGTTTGAAAGGATGAACGTGTACACGGCGGGGCCGGCCAACGGCGTAACCCTGGAAGTGGCTGCTGCGGGCAATGCCCTCAATACCCGTAACCTGCGGGTGAAGTTCTTCAACAACATTGTGCTGAGCACGCCGATGAACTATTTTGATACCGTGAAACGGCGGGTGGAAAACCTGCCCCTCTCGCTGCTGCAGAATCCCGATTACCTGCTGGTGGGCATCAACGGCACCTCTTCCAATCCCTTTGACCGGGTGGTGGTGGCCAATGTGGCGGTTACCTATCCCGCCCGGTTTAACTTCAACGGCGAACGCAATTTTTATTTTGAGCTGCGCCCGAATACGGCCGGCAATTACCTGGTGATCGACAATTTCGGGTATGGCAGCCTGCCGCCCGTGCTATACAACCTCACCGACGGCAGCCGCTACACCGGTGACATCTCGGTGGCCGGCAAGGTGCGTTTTGCCCTGCCGCCTTCCACAAGCGCCCGTAAATTCATGCTGGTGAGCCAGGAGGCGGTTAACGTGAACACGGTGGCGGAGATCACGCCGCGTAATTTTGTGAACTATACGCAGGCCGCCAACCAGGGCGATTACCTCATCATCAGCAACCCGGTGCTGTTCAACGACGGTAACGGCAACAACTATGTGGATCAGTACCGCCAGTACCGCGCCAGTACAGCCGGCGGAGGCTTCAATGCCAAAGTGGTGGCCATTGATGAACTCTACGACCAGTTTTCGTTTGGCATCCTGCAGCATCCTGCCGCCATCCGCGATTTTATCCGTTTTGCCTACCGCCAGTTCAGCCGCCGTCCGGAATATGTGCTGATCATCGGCCGCGGGGTTACCTCCATCGAATTCAAGCAGAATGAGAGCAACCCCGATATGAAGAAGATTGAAATGGTGCCCACCTTCGGCTGGCCCGCATCGGATGTATTGCTGTCGTGCGAACCCGGTACCAATATACCGCTGGTGCCCATCGGCCGCCTTTCGGCCATCAACGGCACGGAGATCCGCAACTACCTTAGCAAGCTGATGGAATATGAGGCGGCGCAGAAAAGCAACAGCTGCGCAGTAGGGGATAAGGAGTGGATGAAACGGGTGCTGCACGTGGTGGGTGGCGCGGATGCCAATGAAGACAATGACTTCACCAACTACATGAATACCTACAGGCGGATCATCGAGGATACGCTGTACAGCGGGTATGTGGAAACCTTCCGCAAAACCTCCTCCGCCGCGGTGGAACAGGCCAACGGGGAGCGCATCCAGCAACTGATCAACCAGGGCGTGGGCTTCATCGGGTATTTCGGGCACTCCTCCGCCAATACCCTGGCCTTTAACCTCACCAGTCCGGATGTGTTCAACAACCAGGGCCGTTATCCCTTCTTCAACATCAGCGGTTGCAGCGCGGGTAACTTCTTCACTTTCGACCCGCTGCGGGCTTCGGGTGGCCTGTCGGTTTCTGAAAAATATGTGCTGGCCGACCGCCGGGGCAGTATCGGTTTTCTGGGCTCCACGCACCTGGGTATCCCGCCCTTCCTGAACATCTACAACCTGCAGCTGTACTATGCCATTTCGAGGGATCTTTACGGCAGCTCCATCGGCAAACAGGTTCAGCGGGTGCTCCAGAACCTCGGCAGCAGTCCGCAGACGCTTGATTTCTACACCCGTATTCACCTGGAGGAGATCAATCTGCACGGTGATCCCGCCATCCGCATCAACTATTTCAACGAAACCGATTACGCCATTGAACAGGCATCGGTGAAGCTGGAACCTTCCATCATCACGGTGGCGGATAACAGCTTTTCACTCAAAGTAAAAATCAACAACCTGGGCAGGGCCACCAGCGACTCGATTCTTGTGAACATCCAGCGTCGCCTGCCCAACGACTCCCTGCAGGTGATTTTCAACCAGCGCATCCGGGGCATCCGTTATGCCGATTCGCTGGAATTCACGATTCCCATCAATCCCATCACCGACAAGGGACTGAACAGGATCACCGTTAGCGTGGATGCGGATAACCGGGTGCCGGAAAGCTGTGAATCCAACAACAGCCTGGTACGTGAATTTTATATCCTGGAAGACGAGGTGCGGCCGGTATCGCCCTATAATTTCTCCATCGTTAACCAGCCCACGGTTACGTATACCGCCTCTACGGCCAACCCGCTGATCGGCACGCGGCAGTACCTGCTGGAGATTGATACCACGGAAACCTTCAGCTCGCCCTTCCGCAAGCAGTACAGCAATACCGGCACGGGCGGGGTGGTGCAGTTTACGCCGGGCAACATCACGTACACCGACAGTACTGTTTATTACTGGCGTACGGCGATGGCGCCGCTGGGCAGTGCCGAACCCATCTGGAACAGTTTCTCCTTCATCTACCTGCCCAACAGCAGCGCCGGCTTCAACCAGTCGCATTACTACCAGCATAAAAAGAGCACCTACAGCAGCACCCTGGGGCTGGACAATGACGGTACCTTCCGCTTCAAGCAGATCATCCGCAACCTGCAGATCAAAACCGGTTTGTATCCCTACACCAGTTATGACCGCATCAGCGTGGTGCTTGACTTTGAGCAGATGGAGCAGTATGGCTGTAAATACGGAGCCCTGCAGTTCCTGGTGTACGATTCCATCACCTACCAGCCCTGGGAGAATTATAATGTAACGGCCGATAACGGGCGCTACGGCAGCTGGAAGGTTTGCGATAACCCCACACGTAAATTCTTCGAGTTCCCCTATACCGATGCGGTCAACCGCAAGCGGGCGATGGATTTCCTCGACAGCATCCCTGATGGTATGTATGTATCGGTGACCAACCTGGGATGGACCAGCAACAATACTTTTGTGGCCGACTGGCTGGCGGATACGCTCACGCTGGGCTCCGGGCAATCGCTCTATCATAAGCTGAAGGCCCATGGCTTCGGTACCATCGACAGTTTCAGCCGTAACCTGCCCTTTGTGTTCTTCTTCCGCAAGAATCAGCCATCCTATACGCCGGTGCAGTACATGGGCGCTGCAGCCTCCGACCAGATTGAAGCCAATATACCGGTGGCTTCCAAGTACAAAACCGGTACCATTGAATCGCCCGCCTTCGGTCCGGCTAAAAACTGGACCGCCCTGCACTGGCGCGGAAAATCTGCTGACAACGGCATCCTCACCGGTGATTCCACCAGCATTGAAGTGCTGGGGGTAAGGGCCGACGGCGTGCAGACGCTGCTGGCTACGGTCAATCTGGCTACCGATACCACGCTGGACTTTATTCCGGCCTCCACCTATCCCTTCGTGAAGCTGCGCATGCACAACAGCGATGACATCTATGCCACGCCGGTGCAGCTGCAGTACTGGCGGATCAATGCCGATTACATGCCGGAAGGTGCGGTGGCGCCCAATATCCTGTTCCGGATGAAAGACACGGTAGAGCAGGGCGAACCGGTCAATTTTGCCCTGGCCTTCAAGAACATCAGTACGGTGGCATTCGACAGCCTCCGCATCCGGATGGTGATCACAGACCGCAACAACGTACCGCACCAGATTGAGCTGCCGAAATCGAAGCCCCTGGTGGCGGGCGACACCATTACGGTAAGCTACCGCATCGACACCCGCGAATATCCGGGTATGAATACCCTGTATGTGATGGTGAACCCCGATAATGACCAGGCAGAGCAATACCTGTACAACAACTTTATCTACAAGGATTTTTATGTACGGCCCGACCTCGTGAATCCCACGCTGGATGTCACTTTCGACGGGGTGCACATCCTGAACCGCGATATTGTGGCCGCCAAGCCGCATATCCTCATCAAACTGAAGGATGAAAACCGCTACCTGGCCCTGAAAGACACGGCCCTGCTGAAAGTGAGTGTACGCTTCCCCGATGGCAACCTGCGGCGGTATTATTTCGGTGATTCGCTGCGCTTTACCCCGGCTGATCTTTCGGGCGGCGACAATACCGCCTCCATCGACTTCACGCCCTTCTTCCCCGAAGACGGAGAGTATGAACTGGTGGTGTATGAAGGCCGGGATGAAGTGGGCAACAAGGCCGGCAACTTCGATTATAAGGTGGCCTTCAGCGTGATCAACAAACCCATGATCAGCAACCTGCTGAATTATCCCAATCCGTTCACTACCTCCACGGCCTTTGTGTTTACCATTACCGGCAGTGAGGTGCCGCAGAATATCCGGATCCAGATCCTCACGGTAACGGGTAAAGTGGTGCGGGAAATTACCCGTGCTGAGCTGGGCGACCTGCACATTGGTACCAACATCACCGAATTCAAGTGGGATGGAACGGATATGTATGGCTCCAGGCTGGCCAACGGGGTGTACCTGTACCGGGTGATCACGAATATGAACGGTAAGGCACTGGATAAGTTTGTCACCGATGAGAACCGGAAAACCGACCAGTTCTTCAATAAGGGATACGGCAAAATGTACCTGATGCGGTAAGCTTCAAGGCCGTTCCGGCGATTTGAACCGCCTGAACGGCCTTTAAACCCTTAAAACCACCGAAAAAGCCTAAAAAAAGGTTAGATTTGCAGCCCGAATTCATGAACAGCACAGGCCGGTGAGGATACCAAGGTCTGGCTGCGCAGATCCAATATCACTTGTTTTAACCCGTCAAGGTATGAGAATCCTGATTGCTTTATTATTATACCTGCTGATACCGCTGCTCATCCTGTTCCTGTGTATGCGCAGCGGAGACTGGTGGGGCCTCTTTGCCATTGTGGCCTATTATGCCGGGCTGTTCATGGCTATGTTCCGCCAGTGGATCTTTGTTCCGGTACCCATTATTTTCTGTCTCTGGTTCTGGTATACCTACGGTTTTTCGCCTACGCATTTTGTGACCCTTCTCTTCCTGAGCATGGCGGCCGGTGTGGGCATGTATGAAGGATACCGCCAGGTACACCGCTTCATCACCAAGGTGCTGCCCGAGCAGTTGAACAACCTCGATTACAATGAAAAGGTGGAGGAGCTGAACCGGCGCCTGGAGCGCTTCCGGCGGGAGCACCCTCATGAAAAACTCACCCCTGAAATTGTAGAGAAAATCCGCACTGAAATTTTCTTCAGCTGAATCGATCATGCCTTCCTTCCAGGAGAGCAATTCCTTTACGGAATGTTCCCAGATGCCCACCCCACCAGGCAGCGGCCTGTTTATCCTAAAAGGCGATGTTTGTTCCGGCTGTTGCAGGCATAAGCGCCTTTTGATGTTCCTGTTTTACCGCTTTACGGCAGGGTCAGTATTCTGCCCGTCAATGCAGAAGGATAGTCATCCGGCCCATCGGTCTGGTTTTCTGACTGCTGTATTTCGCCATCCTGCCCTGTTCATATTCAGGAAACTGTTTGCCGGAATTCTGCCGCGGGCCGGTCAGCGAAACCTGTCGGGGCATTACGGCGCGGTATGCTCATGACGGGATCCGGGTGTACTCAGTAATCGTTGGCGGCAGCCCTGGGCTTATCGGTAACCGGTTTTTTGTTTTTATCGGCCGGTTTCGCCGCGGGTAATGTACCCGGTTTGGCAGCGGGCGGCGGCATCAGGGCCCTGGGGTCTTTTTTGTCGGCCGGCGGGTTACTGTTCCGGGGTTTTGCGGGGGTATCGCGGCGGGGGCTTTTCAATTCGCTTTCAATCTGTACATCCCCGGAGTAGTCGGAGAGCGGGGCGTCCATAAAGTCGCCGGCATTGCCGTTGCCCTGGTCTTCATACTGGATGCTGTCGCCTTCGCGGGCCAGTCGTTCCAGGTTATCATCTGCATATACCGGGTCGTTGATAAAGGCGGCCGGCTCTTCAAATCGGAGCATGTTGCCGTAAGGCAGTTTTTTATCCGCGTACACTTTGTTCATGAAGTAGCCCCATTTGGGCAGGGCCATTTCGTTACCGCCGGAGGTGCCGGCGTAGATGCGGATGAAGGGATCGTCGCAGCCCACCCAGGTACCGGCCAGCAGTTCGGGGGTGTAGCCGATGAACCAGCCGTCGGTATTGTCGTTGGTGGTCCCCGTTTTGCCGGCTTTTTCAGCCGGAATATTGTAGTTGTTCAGGGAGCGGCCGGTACCGAACTGCACCACGCCCTGCATCAGTTTCACCATGGTGAAGGCATCGTTTTCATTCATCACCTGTTTGGTTTCGGTGTTGAATTCCTGCAGCAGGTTGCCGTTTTTGTCTTCGATGCGGGCAATGATGATGGGCTGGGTGTTGTAGCCTTTGTTCGGGAACATGGAGTACGACTGCAGCATTTCGAGCATGGGGATTTCGGCTGACCCCAGGGCGATAGACGGGTAGGGGGGCAGCTTGGTGCTGATGCCGCAGGCCTGGGCAAATTCGATGGTGCGTTTTACGCCGATCATCCCCATCAGGTGCCAGGCCGCGGCGTTGAGCGATTTGGCCAGGCAGTGGGCCATGGTGCCCCCGCCGCCGGTGATGGTTTTGCCCCCGAGGGTGAGCGGACCACCGGAGATGTAGGTCTGGGGCGTATAGCCGGCATCCTGCACCGCGATGGAATAGAGCAGCGGCTTGAAGGTGGAACCCACCTGCCTTTTGGCGGTTACGTGATCATATTTGAACCATTTGAAGTCGATGCCGCCCACCCAGCATTTGATCTCTCCGGTGCGGGGATCCATCGCCACGAAGGAGGTTTGCAGCATCTGTTTGTGGTACTTGATGGAGTCGCGGGGCGTCATCACGGTATCTTTTTCCCTCTTGGCATTCCAGGCAAATACCTTCATCCGCACGGGCTGGAGGAAGCTGGCGCGGATCTCTTTTTCATCCACCTCATCTTCTTTCAGCACCCGCCAGCGTTCGCTGCCTTTCATCGCAGCCTCGATCACGCTTTCGCGTTCTTTCCAGAGGCGGTCGGCACTGCCTTTCAGGAGGCTGTTGAGTTTTTGCTGGATCACGGGCATGTGCTGCACCACCGATTCTTCGGCGTACTGCTGCATGCGGGAGTCGATGGTGGTATAGATGCGGAGACCGTCGCGGTACAGGTCGTAGGGCTCGCCGGTTTTCAGGTTCTTATGCGTTTTGCACCATTCGCGCAGTTTCTCGGCCAGTACGGCGCGGAAATAGGGAGCGATGCCCACCGATTCATCCGGTTTCTTGTAATTGGTGATGAGGGGCTTGGCCTTGAGGCGGGTGGCGGCAGCGGCATCGAGGTAGCCCGCATTTTTCATCTGGTCGATTACGGTGTTGCGCCGGTCGATGGAGGCTTTGGGATGCCGCACCGGATCGTAGATAAAACCCTTCAGCATGCCCACCAGTACAGCGGCTTCTTCGATGCTGAGTTCTGCGGGCTCCTTCTGGTAGTAGGTGATGGAGGCGTTGCGGATGCCGTAATTGTTGCCCCAGGGAGCCCGGTTGAGGTAGAGGGTGAGGATTTCTTCCTTGGTGAAATTGCGTTCCAGTTTCACCGCCACAATCCATTCCTTGATTTTCTGGAAGCTGCGGGTGAAGAAGTTGCCGCGGCCCTGGCCCAGCATCATCTTGGCCAGCTGCTGGGTGATGGTGCTGCCGCCGCCCTGGGTGCCCCCGGTGAAAATGGCACGGGCCACAGCGCGGCCATCGATGCCGGAGTGGTCTTTGAACCGTTCGTCTTCCGTGGCAATGAGGGCATTGATGATGTTGGGAGAGATCTCGCTGTACTTCACCTCGCTGCGGTTCTCGGCATAGTATTTCCCCATCAGCCGTCCGTCTGCCGTATACACTTCACTGGCCAGGTCGGCCTCAGGATTCTCCAGGTCTTTCAGGGAGGGCATTTTTCCGAACAGGCCGAAATTGGCTGCCACAAACAGGAGGGTGACGGCACCCAGCCCGTAGAAAAACACTTTCCATAATATCCGCACGGATGACTTCATACGATCTTGCAATTAACAGGTTTGCGGGGCTGTCCCGATCAGAATTTCCCGGGGTATTGTTTGCGCAGCAGCTCGCGGTAGCCGTTGATGTCGCGGGTGGTGCGCAGGCGAACGAGGTTATCCTGATCAATCAGCAGGAATGAATATTTGGTGGGCGGCAGCCAGGATACTTCTTCCGGCGCCGCTTTTTTCACTTTCTCGAGGAAGGTCAGCGCGGTTTCCGCGTCGGCAAAGGCGCTGAACAGGATGATGGCGTAATCTTTCGAAAGCGTATCGCGGGTAACGCTGATGCCTTCGCCCCGGTAGCGGTCGGCGGTGTAGCGGGCAAAGGCGTTCTTCGATTCATTCACATAGGTGACATCCACTTTGTCGAGCAGCATCAGCACCACATGTTCGGCGCCGGGCCTGAACACATAGGGGCCGCTCACCACCGGCTGGCGCACGGCCAGGGTATCCGTAACCGGTATGCCGCCGGTTTTACCGGCCTGGATGGCAGTGGGGGCGTTCAGGGAACGGATGGTGTCGGCGATGGGGATGGGTTTCTGCAACAGGTTGGAGTCGTTGCGTACCATGGCTTTCCTCTCCACCGGCGCATTGGCCCAGGCATCGGTGGTGATGCTGTCTTCGGGGTAGCGGGTGATCTGCAGGTTGGTGAGGTAGTCTTCAATTTCCTTGCGCCGGCTGAGCACGTCGATCATGCGGCTGGCTTTTTCTTTCAGCGGCGATTTGGGATACAGCTGCACGATATTGCCCAGTACGGCGCTGGCGATACTGTCCTGCTGCTGTTTTACATGATACACCGCTTCGATGTACAGCAGCTGGGGTGTCCAGTAACTTTTGCCATAGAGGCTGTCGGCCTGTTTCTTCTGTTCCAGGGCTTCGGTGAAGCGGCCTTCGATAAACAGGTTGTAGATGGATTCGTAACGCCGTGTGGCCTCGGGCGTACGGCTGCCGGTTTTGGCGGCAGCCATGTCTTTCAGCTGCTGTGCGGCCTTGCTGGCACCGAACTGCTGATTGAGGAGGTTGCGGTAATGGGCTGCCTGTGCCGTCATGCCCAGCTTTTCGTAGCAGAAGGAGAGGTTGGCATAGAGGGCGCCGTCATACAGCGAATCGGGGAAACGCCGGAGCGATTCCTGGTAGGTGTTGATGGCTTCGCTGTAATCTTCGATGCTCGTCTGGAACAGTTCGCCC
>JAYRPG010000020.1:0-24123 GCA_041911275.1 Ferruginibacter sp.
CGGTAAGCCGGGCCAGTTCCTCATGCATATTGTAGAGCTGCATGGCCGTGCTGTACTGCTGCTCCATATCGGCCAGGCTCATCTCACTCGACGGATCCCGTTCCAGCCGGATATTGTTTTCATAAGTCTTGCTGCCCACCCTGATCTTTACCGTATAGGTTCCGGGCAGCACCATCGGGGCTACCAGGCCGCCGTAATCAGCCTTGGCGCCGCCGCTGGCAATTTTGGGCGGGGTGCTGCGCATGTTCCAGCGAACGATATTCAGTCCCTTGCGCTTGGTGCCGGGCAGGTTCTGTACCATTTTGCCCGACTGGTCATAGATCTCCAGCCTTACGTTGCCGGTGCTGAGGCGGTCACGGAAATAATACATCAGGGGCGCTTCCTGGGAAGGATTGGGCCCCACATACCCCTCAAAATTGCTGGTGCCCACATTGTACTTGCCCATGGTGATTTCGTAAGGTTTGGGCTGCAGGATCACCACTTCCTGGCTGGCCACCTCACTCGTCATGTTGCGCATCGGCGTGATGTTGTCTACAATGATGATGCCGCGGCCATGCGTGGCCAGGATGAGGTCGTGGGTTTCAGGATGAATCTGGATATCCCGCACCAGTGCCTTCCAGGGAATATTGTTCTTCATCCGGAACCAGGTGCTGCCGCCGTCGAGGGTGGCGAAAATGCCAATTTCAGTGCCGAGGAACAGCAGGTTGCGGTTAACGGGGTCTTCCTTGATTTTGTGGGCATAACCGGTGAATTCCCGGCTCTGCAGGCGCGTCCAGGTTTTGCCCTGGTCGGTGGTTTTGGCGAGATAGGTTTTCATGTCGCCGTACATGTGATTATCGAAGGTTACATACACCGTTTGGGGATCAAAGGCTGAAATCTCGATGCTGCTGATCCAGGTTTGTGCCGGGATGCCGGCTTTGGCGTAGTTCGCGGCCACATTGGTCCAGGTTTTTCCGCCATCCGTGGTGTACTGCAGGTTGCCGTCATCCGTGCCGGCCCAGATCACGTTTTCGTCATGCGGCGATTCGGTGAGGGTGAAGATGGTGCAGTGGTTTTCTGCCGAGGTATTGTCGGCACTGAGTCCGCCGGACTGCTCCTGGTTCTGCTTGGCCTTGTTGTTGGTGGTGAGGTCGGGCGAGATGCGCGTCCAGTTGCGGCCCATATCCGTGGACTTATACAGGTACTGCGCGGCCATGTACAGGTTGGCTTTGTTTTTCTGGCCTTTCACAATGGGGGTATTCCAGTTGAAGCGCAGCTTCTCTTCGTTTTTCGTGGCCTGGGGCTTGATGCTGTACGAACGGCCCATCCGCAGATCGGCGCGGTTGGCTTCACCGCCCTGCGATTCAAAATACACCATGTCGGGATTGGTTTCATCCACCTGCACCCAGAAGCCATCGCCGCCCCCGAGGTTACGCCAGTCGGCATTTTCAATGCCGCCCGCACTCTGCACCGGGGCATACCAGTTCTGGTTATCCTGCAGGCCGCCGTAAACATGATAGGGTTGTTTCCGGTCGTAGGTAAAATGGTAAAACTGGGATACCGGCAGGCCTGGCAGCATCACCCAGGAAGCGCCGCGGTCGTTGCTCATGTACACGCCGCCGTCGGTACCGAGGAAAAGCTGGTTGCTGTACTGCGGGTTGATCCAGAGGGCGTGATGATCGGCATGCACATTGCCGCCCACATCAAAGAAGGATTTGCCCCCGTCGTTGCTGTAGCTGAACATAAAGCCCGGACGGTACACCCGGTCGGGGTCTTTGGGATCCACCACCAGGCAGGAGAAGTAGAAGGGGCGGGATTCCACGTTCATCGTGGTGGTTTGTTTTTCCCAGGTTTCGCCGCCATCGCCGGAGCGGTAGAGGCCGGTTTTTTCGGCTTCCACGATGGCGAAGATGCGCTGCGGATCACTGGGGGCCAGGGCCAGCGCACTGCGTCCCATGGGCTTGCCGGGCAGTCCGTTGCGGAGTTCCTTCCAGGTTTTGCCGCCATCGGTGCTCTTGAAGATGCCGCTGCTGTTGCCACCCGAATTGAAGGAATAGGGCAGGCGGCGGAACTCCCACGTGGAGGCATACACGATTTGCGGATCGGTGGGATCCACCACTACGTCGGCTACGCCGGTTTTTTCATTCACGTAGAGGATCTTTTCAGAGCTGTTGCCGCCGTCGGTTGATTTGTACAGCCCGCGGTGTTTGCTGTCGTGCCACAGCGGTCCCGGCGCCGAAACATACACGACATCCGGATTTTTGGGATCGATAACAATCTTGCTGATGTGTTCGGTGCTGTCGAGGCCGCCGATGCGTTTCCAGTTGTCGCCGCCATCCGTGGTTTTATAGAGGCCTTCGCCGATGGATACGGTATTGCGCATATTGCTTTCCCCTGTGCCCACATACACCGTTTGGGGATGCTGCTGATCGATGGCGATGGCGCCGATGCTCTGGCAGTATTTGTCGAAAACCGACCGGAAGGAGGCGCCGCTGTTGGTGGTTTTCCATACGCCGCCGCCGGCAGAGCCGATGTAGAGGGTGCGGGGTTCGCTGTTCACCCCTTCGATGGCGGTGATGCGGCCGCCCATGACGGCGGGCCCGATCTGCCGGGCTTCCAGCATACCGAAGGTGGCAGAACTGATCTGCGCCTGCACCAAAACGCCGGGCAGGCAGGTGCTGAGCAGGCAGCATATCCGGAACATATATCTCATAGTCATTGCTTTTAACGGGATGAATAATTATTTGCCGGGGCGGAAGAGTTTGTCTTCCATCGGCGTATTCACCTCAATACTGGTGAGGGTGATGTTGTCGAAGGTGTGCGGAAAAAGATAACCGTCTTTGGTGGTTTTGAAATCGTAGTAATCCACCGCGGTGCGCTGCTGCTGTCCGTTGCTTTCCTGCACGGTTTTGATGCGGATAACATAATAAGTGGCGGGATCCACAAAATAGTACTGTGTTTTTTTGGGGCTGATGGTGACTTTGAGCTGGTAGGCATCCACCCCGTCCACATCCTCGTTGTCCAGCAGTTCCACCTGGTAGCCCTTGGTTTTGTAATCAAGGAGAATGCTTTGCTGGTCGAGGTCGCTGCGTGCCAGGGCCACGTCTTCGGCCGTCATTTTTTCCGGCGTGCGCTGGCCCTGGAAAGGGTTGAAATTAAAACCCGAGTCGCGGGTAACGATAACATAGCCCGTCATACCGCTGAAGGTATAATCGGTGCGCATGGCGGTTTTGTCGAGGCCATACACGTTGAACGGAATTTTCAATCCCGAAAATTCAAGGTAGCCGGTCATCTTCACCGTTTTGATGCTCAGCAGTTTTTCCCGGCCGCCCTGGGCCCGGATAACCTGGCTGATCACCTCATCGGCGGTGGTCTGTGCCTGCAGGAAGGCCGTGAGCATGCAGGCCAGCAGGATGGTACAGAGTCGTTTCATAATCTGCCTTTTGATGTTTAGGGTGGTAAGATAATCAGCCCGGGTTGAACGGCTGTAAATTTTACGGGAGTGGCCGGGCGGCGTTATGAACGCGGCCCCGGGGCGGGTACAGCCGGAGTGGCTACCTTTGCGCAAAATTGACAAGTGGCACGAAAAGAAACCTACCGTTCCAAATTCCTGCGGCAGCAGGGTGAAGCAGCCGGTGAGCGGCCTGAAAGGCTGGAGCTGGATCCTTCGGTGCAGCAACCTTACCTGGAGGGAAAGGTGCTGCTGATCGATAAGCCCCTGCACTGGACCAGTTTTGACGTGGTGAGGCGGCTGCGCAGTTTACTGCGGATCAAAAAGATCGGCCATGCCGGCACCCTTGATCCGCTGGCCAGCGGGCTGCTGATTGTGTGCACCGGGCGTTTTACCAAACAGATCAATGCTTTCATGGCGAAGGAAAAAACCTATACCGGGCATTTTGTGCTGGGGGCGGTCACGCCCACCTATGACCTTGAGAGCCAGCCGGAGCAGTTTAAGCCTTTCGATCAGCTCAGTGCCGCGCAGCTGCAGGAGGCCACCCGGCAGTTTACCGGTCATATTCTCCAGTATCCCCCGGTGTACTCGGCCATCAAAAAAAACGGCTCGGCGCTTTATGAGCTGGCGCGCCGGGGAGAGGCCGTTGACCTGGAAGCCCGGCCCGTAACGATCGCTTCGTTTGAGATCACCCACGTGAACCTGCCGGAGGTAGGCTTTGCTGTTACCTGCTCAACGGGAACGTATATCCGCAGCCTGGCCCACGACTTCGGGCAGGCCCTGGGCTGTGGGGCTTACCTGGGCAGTTTGCGCCGCACCGCTATCGGTGACCACCGGGTGGAAGATGCCATCACGCTGGAGATGCTGGAGGCTGAGCTGCGGCAGGCGAATGCAGCCGCTAAAAGGCGTAATTCAGACCAATCGTAAAGTTGAAGTTTTCGTACCGCCATTTCCGGTATATATCATTGGGGCCTCTTTTGAACAGTTTGTCGAAGAGGTCGTCAAATCCGATGGAAGGCAGTTTCCAGCCGTTGTTCTCCTGCAGTTCGGGGCGTTTTACCCGGAAGGCCAGGTCGAAGCGGAGGGTAACGTAGTTGAAGTCGAACCGGAAGCCCGTTCCCACATTCATCCCGATTTCCCGGTACAGGTTTTTAAAACGGAACTGGGCGCTGTCGTAGCCGCCTCCCGGAAGGGTATTGCGGAGGTTCCACACGTTGCCGATATCGGTGAACAGGGCCCATTTGAGGGTGAGGGTGTTGGGGATGATCTGCATCAGGTTGCGCCGGTATTCCGCATTGAGCTCCAGGCGCAGATCGCCGGTACGGTCGCTCAGGCCGGGCTGGTTATAGGGCGCCTGCTGTTTCGAACCCGGGCCAATGCCCCGGATGGGCCAGGCCCGCATGCTGTTGGGTCCGCCGCCAAAGTACTGCTTGAAGAAGGGCAGGGTGGTATCGCTGGAACCGATGGGCACGCCTACGCCCAGGAATCCCCGGAACACCAGGGCCGATTTGCGTTTGTTCACAGTGTACACCAGTTCGGCGTCGCTCTTGATGAAACTGCGCAGGTCGCGGTTGAGGAAGGAGATGTTGTTCAGCGAGAGGGCCGATAAAAACCAGCCCGACTGCTCCACGTTGAGTTTGAAGGCCAGGGTGCGGTTGGGATGTTTGGGGAAATAGCGCACACTGCTGTAACCGAATACGCTGCCCATCACCAGCGCGGTGTTGAACGAATACCGGAGAAAGGGGTTTTTCGACAGGGTGGAATCGAAAGCCGCGGAGCGGTTATAAAGGTTCGAGTATTCGATGTTGATGAGTTTCAGCGAAAGGGTTTTGTTGGCCTTGGGGCTCCATTCGTAGCCGGCGGAAAGTCCGAATGAATTGAGCTTGAACAGCCCGATCCGGTTGGTATTGGTGGCATTGAAGCTGAGGAACGACTGCCGGGAATAGAGGTTGTCGAGTTTTTTGCGGCGGTTCAGGTACTGCAGCATGTTGCGGGGCAGGAAGAGGGTGGGCGAAGCCACGGTGAGGTTGTACCCCACATCGCTGGAGTTGATGAAATTTTCGGCATTGGGCCGCACGTTGAGGTTCAGTTCCACGCCGGTGCGCAGCGAATGGGTGATCTTGATGCCCTGCCGGCCGGCATTCCGGTCCTGGATCGAAACGTTGCCGGAGAGGCCCAGCAGGTTGCCGGCGTTGGCCAGGCTCACACTGTTGGTATTGCTGTTGGCCGAATAGCTGGCCTCGATCTTGGTTTCAAAACCGTATTTCACGGAGGGCAGCAATTGTACCACCACATCCAGCCGCCCCGGGTGCTGTTTGTTTTCGGTGAGCTGCACATTCACATTCTGCCAGATGCCCAGGCGGGAGAGGTTGTTGATGGTTTTGCTGAGGTCTTCCTGCCGGAACAGGTCACCCTTTTTCATCATCAGCTGGCTGATCAGGAAACGCTTTTTCACGATGCTGTCCTGCCAGCGGATAAAATACTGCCCCTGCAGGGTATCGTGGATAAAGGCCTTGCCGTTGGCATTGTCGCCGCGGTAATCGGGATAGAGGTAGATGTTATGGATGTAATATTGCTTCAGCCGGTTGCTGTCGGCTTCCGGGTTGATCACCAGCGCCAGCTTGATGGTGGGGCTGTCGCGTTTTTTCTCGGCCTCAGCCAGGATCCGCAGCGTTTCGAAGGGATCGTCGGACACGGTGGTGAGGGCCGCGATGCTGGTGTCGCCGCGCATGCGCAGTTCATCGGCGGTGAATTTATAATAGCCGTTGTTGCGGAACAGTTCCACCAGGCGGGTGATTTCGCCCAGCACATCTGCCTTGGTAACCGGGTAGCCCTTGCGGATCAGGGAGGCCTGGTGCGAGCTGTCGGCCAGCCGCTGCAGATCGGCCACCTTCAGCCTGTAGCTGAAGGAATCGATCAGGGTGGGGGCGCCGGCCCGCACGCGGTAGCTAACGGTAACCCGCTTTTGTTTTTTGTTGAACACAAAAGTATCCGCCTTCACCTCCGTCTGGGCCGCATAATACCCCAGGTGCCGCAGCACCGCTTTCATGCTGGCGGCTGAGCGGTTGCTGTACTGGGTGTCGAATGCCGGCGGGTAGGTGATGGGGTGAAAGAGAAAAAATTTACTGCCCTTGTTCACGCGGGAGCTGTCGTTCAGTTGTCCGTACAGCCGCTGCACCAGGTTCACCTTCTCGTCTTTGCTGAATTTGCCGCCCTCCAGTTCTATCTTATTATCGTACAAAAAGGGCTTGTCAACCGGGTATTGGTTCTTTTTGGGGTAAGTGAAAGTTTGCCGGATCTGGGCGCATCCCGTCAGCAACAGCCCTGAAATCAGAAAACAGCCTGTATTTTTGATGAAACGATATCGGCGCCAAGGGGTTATATCCATACAATTACTCCTTCAATGCTTAGCAAAACACATTCCAAATATATCCAAAGTTTACACGGTAAAAAATTCAGGGAATCCGCGCAGTTGTTTCTGGCCGAAGGTAACAAAGTGGTGACGGAACTTCTTGCCGGCGGTCATTTTCCCTGCCGGGAACTGATTGCCACGGCAGACTGGCTGCAGGCGCACCGGGGATGGCTCGAAGCATTTCCCGGACTGCCCGTGCAGGAGGCCGGAGAGCAGGAGATGGAAAAGATATCGGCGCTCAGCACGCCTTCGCCGGTGCTGGGGGTATTTGTGCAACAGCCCGCATCCCTTGCGGATCCGGCAGGGCAGCTCAGCCTCGTGCTCGACGGCATCCAGGATCCGGGTAACCTGGGCACCCTCATCCGCATTGCCGACTGGTTTGGCATCCGCAACATGATCTGTTCCGAAAACTGTGCTGAGCAGTACAATCCCAAAGTGGTGCAGAGCACCATGGGTAGCCTGGGCCGCGTACAGTTGCTCTATACCGATATTGAAGCTTTTCTCCGCAGTTACCCGCAGGTTCCGGTGCTGGCCGCCGCGCTCGATGGCAAACCGGTGCAGGAATTTCAATCCGTGTCGCCGGGCTTTTTGCTGATCGGCAATGAATCCCGGGGTATCCGTCCCGCCCTGCTGGCCGCTGCCAGCCAGCGCATCACCATCCCCCGCATCGGGGAGGCCGAGTCGCTGAATGCGGCCGTGGCCGCGGGCATTATTCTCTCGCATATTACCGGGCCGGGGAAGCAGCCCTGACAGCAACAGGTAAATGGTTAACGGGAACGCCTACATGTTGAATGCGTTTGAATGATTGCAGGCCATCCATAGTGATTACGGCCGGCAGCATGCGCAGATCAGCACATCATCAGTTTGATTTCCTTTTTTATCCGAACCGGATGGCTTTTACCGGCTGTACTTTCCGCACCAGCCAGGTGGGGATGATGAGGGTGGCACAGCAGATGCCGAGGGTGATGAGGTCTACCAGCAGCACCTGCCAGCCCACCACCTGGGCGTGGGCACGGTTCATGTAGTAGGCTTCTTCATCGAGGCGGATGAAGCCGGTGCTTTCCTGCAGCCAGCAGATGCCGAGCCCCAGCAGGGTGCCGGCCACGATGCCGGTAACGGCAATGAGCAGGGTGTTGTAGAGAAAGATCTGCTGGATCGTCCAGTTACGGGCGCCCAGCGCTTTGAGGATACCGGTCATGCGGGTGCGCTCCAGCACGATGATGAGCAGGCAGGTGATCAGGTTCACCAGGGCCACCACGATCATGATGCCGATCAGGATGGTTTTGATACGGCTCTGCAGCGACAGCCAGTCGAAGATATTCGGGTTGAGCTCCCGGTAGGTTTTGCTGTTCCAGCCCTGCGGGGTTTCTTCCCGGATCACGCGGTCGAGGTTTTCGGTGAGGCGCACATCCTGCAGGTAGAGTTCGTAACCGCCGATCTGGCGCGGCCCCCAGTCGTTCATCCGCCGGATCAGGTTGATGTCGCAGATGCCGAATTGTTTGTCGTATTCATCGATCGCGGTTTTGAAGATACCGGCCACCCGCACTTTGCGCGGTCTTTTGCTGCCATCGGTCTGAATAAAAAAGGCGATCAGGCTGTCGTTGGCTTTCACCTGCAGCTGCGATGCCGTGTAGGCGGAGAGGTTGATGTCTTTGCTGTACCCGCTATCGGCAAAACTTACCCAGCTGCCAGACAGCAGGAAGGGTTGCAGCCGCCGGTAATCGAAGGAGCTGTCCACCCCTTTGAACAGGATACTCTCGATATTGTCCTCATGCGTCAGCAGCACCGATTTGGTGGCAAAGCGCTCCACACTTTGTACGCCGGGGAGCCCGGCCAGGAAGCGCTCCACGGTATCATTGCGGTTGATCACATAATCTTCGGCGGTGCTCACCCGCTGTTCAATATCCTGCTGCACATGAATGTGCCCCCAGAAACTGAATACTTTTCCGCTCACCACCTGCTGAAAGCCGTTGAAAAAACTGAGGGCAATGATCATCACGGCCACGCTGATGGCCGTAGCCGCCATAGCGAGGCGGATGATGAATCGCGAGAACGTCCGTTCGCTGTTCAACGACAGGCGTTTGGCCATGAATGCGGGGAGATGCAAACGGAATAATTTTTGTTACCTTTCAAAAGTAAATCTTTTTTCCGCTGATGAAACGAATCAATCGCCTGCTCTTTGTGCCGTTGCTGATGGGGGTGCAGCTGGCGCAGGCCAATATAAATCCCAATGTGATCCTGCAGCCCAATATCCGCTCGGTGCGTTTCCACATGTACGGCGACCAGGAAACCCTTCCGGTGTACAAGCTCAACAGCGGCGACCGTCTGGAACTGCATTTCGACGACCTCGATGCCAATGTAAAAAGTTACTATTATACCTACCAGCTCTGCGACTACAACTGGGAGCCGGTTAACCTCAGCGCCTTTGATTTCATCAAGGGTTTTACGCAGATGCGGCTCACGACTTACCGGTTTTCTTCCATCGCCTATACGCGGTATACCCACTACCAGGCCATCCTGCCCGAGCAGAACTCCATGCCGGCGCGCAGCGGCAACTACCTGCTGAAAGTTTTCCTCGACGGCGATACCTCCAAAACCGTGTTTACCCGTGCCCTGATGGTGCTGGATTCCAAATCGTCTGTCAGTGCACAGGTGATCCAGCCTTTTGCGCCCCAGTATTTCAACAGCCACCAGCGGGTACGCTTCAGCGTGAGCCTGCAGGGCATCAACAGCTTCGATGCCAACCGGCAGGTAAAAGTGGTGGTGATGCAGAATTACCGCTGGGACAATGCCCAGGGCGGGGGCATCATGCCCACTTTTGTGCGGGGCAATGTGCTGGAATACAATACCGAGAACAGCTTTGTGTTTCCGGGCGGCAAGGAATGGCGCTGGCTCGACCTGCGGAGCCTGCGGCTGCTCAGCGACCGGGTAGAGCGGGCCGTAGACAAAAAAAACAGCGTGGATATTTTTGTGAAACCCGATATCGATCGCAGCGGGCAGCGGTATATCTATTACCGCGACCTGAACGGCCTGTACCAGGCCACCACCTACGAAACCATCAATCCCTACTGGCAGGGCGATTATGCCACGGTGCACTTCAGTTTTGTGACGCCCGACCGGCAGCCCTATCCTGGCAAGGATCTTTACCTGATGGGGCAGCTCACCGATTACCAGTACAGTGATGCCACCCGCATGCAGTTCAATGCCGAGAAGGGCGTGTACGAGGGCACCCAGTTGCTGAAACAGGGATACTATGATTATATGTACCAGCTGGTAGACCAGAAAGACCCGGAAGAGCAGACTGCCTTGGAAGGCAATTACTGGGAAACGGAAAACATCTATACCGTGCTGGTGTATTACCGCTCCTTCACCGACCGCAGCGATCAGCTGATCGGGGTAGCCCGCGTGAGCTCCCGCATCGACCGGCCGGGCATCAGTTTCTGAAACAGCGTAGGCCCCGCATGCGTTAATCAGTTGCCGGTATAGCGGAAAACAAAATATACCGAAAAGGTTCCCGAACACCTTAAATAACATAAATTTGTGATTATTAAACACATCTTTATGAAGCGGATTATCAGCATCCTTGCCGGTTTGGTGTTTTGTTTCACCGCCAGCAGTCAGGTAGGTACAACCGTTGTGATCAGCCAGGTTTATGGGGCAGGAGGAAACAGTGCAGCTGCATATCAGAACGATTTTGTGGAATTATTCAACCCCACGCCCTCAGCCCAGTCGCTGAACGGCTGGAGTATCCAGTACGCCAGTGCCGCGGGTACCACCTGGCAGGTTGCCAACCTGCCCAACTTCACCTTGCAGCCGGGCCAGTATTTTCTGTACAAGCTGGCCAGCGGCGGTGCTAACGGCCTCGTACTGCCTGCTGAAGATGCTACAGGCAGCATCAACATGAGTGGCAGCGCCGGTAAAGTGGCCCTGGTGAACAGCACCACGGCGCTCACCAGCTGTCTCCCCAATGCCGCAATCATCGATCTCGTAGGCTATGGCACCACGGCCAGCTGTTTTGAAGGCGCCGCCGCAGCACCTGCTCCGGGTGGTAATGCCAACAGCGTGGCCCGCCTGGACAATGGCTGCCGCGACAGCAATAATAATGGCGCCGACCTGGTAGCCGGCCCGGCGAGCCCCCGCAACAGCGCTTCGCCCACCAGCACCTGCAGCGCCGCTTCGGCTGTGCTCTTTGCACAACCCGGTTCTTTTAATAATGTTACCAGTTCTGTAGGTACGGCTTCATCCGTATTTTCTTACCAGCTCTCCGGCACAACCCTGAGTCCAGCCAGTGGCAACATCACCGTTACGGCCGGTACAGGCCTGGAGGTATCCCTCAGCCAGGCGGGTCCCTTCGGTGCTTCGGTACAGGTTGCCTACAGCGGTGGCGCCCTCGCGGCCACTACCGTTTATTTCCGCATCAGCGCAGCCGCAGCACAGGGCGCCCTGAGCAGCACCATTACCAATGCCGGCGGCAACGCCAGCGATGTAACGGTTACGGTGAACGGAGGTGTTTTCCAGAGCTTTTACAACACCAAGGCCAATCTCGGACTGAACAATACCGGTACCTGGAGTTCCACCCTCAACGGGGCAGGATTCAGCCCGGCTTCTTTCACCGATCCCTATCAGTTGTTCAATATCGTGAACCAAACCAATGCCACCTATTCCGGTGTCTGGAATGTGAGCGCCACGGGCAATACCAGCCGCATCGTGGTAGGCGATGGCGTTAACCCCATCACGTTCACCATCCTCCCGGGAGCGGATTCGGTATCGGTAGCCAGCCGCATCGATATCCTCAACCGCGGTACCCTGGTGCTGCAGAACAATGTACGGCCCTTCCTGAACCTGATTGATGTGGGCAGTACGGTGGATTATGCACAGAGCGGACTCAGCAGCACGGATACCATCCGCGTGCCGGCCCTCAATTATTATAACCTCAAGTTCACCAACGGGTACAAGTACCTCGCCACCGGTACCACCACGGTTAGGGGTAACCTCATCCTGGAAAATGTAGTGAGCATGAATGGCGCCACCTCCTCGGTGTCTAAAATCAATCTCTTTGGCGACCTGAACTGTAACGGCATTGTTCAGTTCGATGCCAATGAAGCCGGCCGTTTCTCGGTAGGGCTCAACGGCACCGGTACCCAGAGCATCAACGGTAACCTGAATGAACTGAAGTTCTTCCGCATCCAGCGCGATACCACCACTTCGCCGCTGCAGATCAATGTAGGTGCCGGTACCACGCTCACCCTCGGCGCTCCCGGCGGTGGCGGTCTGCAACTGAATCAGTCCGGCGCCAACACCACAGTGATGGATATCGGGGCCAATACCCTGAACATCCAGTCTGCCGGCTTCATCACCACCTCATCTTCCGGCCTCATCAACAGCAACGGCGGCACCATCAACATCACCAAGAGCTTGGGCAATGGCAATGCCGGCAACCTGCGTACGGTGAACGGCGCCCGCCTGAATGTGCTGAACATCAGTTTTGATCCGGCCTTCACCCGCGACTCGGTTACCCTTTTTGATACCCTGGTGGTGCAGAACCTGCTGCTGACCAAGGGCAGGATCGTGGTGAACAACAATACCGATGGTTTGCTAGACATTCCTGCCGGCGGACTCATCATCGGCGGATCGGCTGCCGCCCATGTGGATGGCAAACTGCGCCGTACCGGTAATGCAACCCTGCTGTATCCGGTGGGCAGCGCCGGTAAATATGCGCCGGTGAACGTGGCCGTGAATGGCGGACTCACCAACAGCTATACCACCCGTTATTTCTTCAACGGCTATGGCAGCTATGCCATTGATCCTGTAACCCTGGCCAACTTCCCCAACTACGATGTTTCGCGTTTTGAATACTGGACCATCGACCAGGCCAGTGCCGCATCGGCCAATCTCACCTTCTTCTATAATGATGCCGGCAGCCAGATCTACGACCTGGCCCCGCTGCGGGTAGCCCACTTTGATGGCACCGACTGGGACGATCTCGGTGGTACCGTAGCCGGAGGCAGCACCCTCACCAGCGGCAGCATCACGGTAAACAATGTTACCACCTTCAGTCCGTTTACGTTCTCGGCCCTGCAACTGGGTGTGATTCCGGTGAAACTGGAATACATCCGTGGTCAGCGCAGCGGTAACCAGCATCTCCTCAACTGGAAGGTGACCTGCACCGGCGCCAGCCTCCGCATGGACATTGAGCGTGCAGCCGATACCCGTAATTTCAGCGCCATCGGCACCATCGAAGCCACCCAGGCCCGCTGCAGCATGCCTTTTGATTTTGCGGATGCCCAGCCGCTCGCCGGCAACAATTTCTACCGCCTGAAAATGACGGATATCGATGGCAAAGTTTCCTACTCACCCGTTGTGCTCATCAATGGCGAACGCCGGGGTTTCAGCGTGGTGGGCATCTATCCTTCAGTGGTGCGGGCCAATGCCTCCATCAGCCTCAGCAGTGCAGAACCCACCGCTGTGGAAGCCGTGATCACCGACATGACCGGCAGGGTGCACCAGCGTCTGCGTGGCAATATCCCCGCAGGCAGCAGCCTCCTGAACCTGGATTGCAGCACCCTGGCCAGCGGTTACTACCACGTAACCCTGATCAGTAAGGGCAACCGGGAAACCCTGCGCTTCCTGAAAAACTGATAGGATTCAATCATTTCATTGCAACCGCCTTACCCCGTGTAAGGCGGTTTTTTTATGGCAGTGTCAGAAGCTCCAGCGGCCGCGCAGATAGGCAGCGGTGGCCTGGTGCTGCAGGGTTGCGTTTGGGCTGCTGAAAAATGATTGCAGGATAAGATCCAGGTCGAGGTTACGGGCGGCATTCCAGGTACAGGCCGGCGCCAGGACCAGCAGGCTGCTCCGCAGACCGTACACGGCCGTGTATTGCAGGCTCAGCACCGGCGACACGGTTTGGGTAGCCCCGAAGTAAAAAGCCCAGCGGGAGGGGAAGAGTGATTTGGCGCTGAGCGGCTGGCTGAGGAGGATTGCCGCTGGATTGCCGGCCAGTGCAGGGCTACCATTGTACAACGCCGAAAAAGCCAGGTACCATCCGGGATTGAAAGTGCGGTCGGCCATCAGGGAGGCGCTCCAGCTGCCGCCGTGGTCTGCATTTTTTTTGCGGGGATGAAAATAGCTGAACTCGCCCTTGAACCCGGTACTGCCCAGTGCGCCCGCCCATCCGCCCCCCAGCACCCAATCCGCCTGGTATAGGCCGGCCATCACCTGGAAATCGGTGGAGTGGAGATTGAATTTTCCCATCAGGGCAGCGATGTGTTCATCCCGGTGCCGCCCGGGTTTCCAGGCCAGCTCCAGCGAGCCGCTGCCGGAGAGAAAGTGCTGAATGCGGAGCGCATCCAGGCCGGGTCGTTCTTCATAATCAAAATCCAGGAAGTTAAAGGCATTGAACAGGTCGTTGGGATTCCAGATGGTGTTCAGTCCCCAGTTGATGCGCTGCCGGCCGGCTTTTATATCCCAGCTGCTGCCCTGGTATTGCAGCAGCAGCCGGTCGATCACACTGTGCAGCACCCAGGCATCCCGGCTCACCCAGGTTTTGGAGAGGTTAAAGTATCCGGGATACTGGTTGATGGCAGTGCCGAAATCAGGGCTGGCTTTTACCCAGCCTCCATAAAAGACACGGTTGCGGATTTCGAGGCGTGCCGACAGGTTATTTCCGAATGCGGCTTTGAAGTTGAGGCGGTTATGCACCAGGTTCATCCCGCGGGCCCCGGCACCCGGACTGCTGATCAGGATACCCGAGAGGTTTTTGATATAGCCGCCCCAGGTGATTTTCGGGTAGCCGGTACTGTCCTGTGCGGAGGCGCTTAAGCCACCACAGGCAAAGATCAGGATCCATAACGGCAGGCGTGGCATGGCTTCAGTTGGAAGGTGCAGGAGGATGTTCCAGCGGGGTGGGGGCTGTGTCGGCCACAATTTTGCCATCCTCCAGGGTGATCACCCGTTCGGCCCGCTCTATCACCCGCTGGTCGTGGGTGGAAAATAAAAAGGTCATCTGTTCGTCCCGGTTGAGGCGGGCCATCATGTCCAGCAGATTGCCGGCGCTCCGCGAGTCGAGGTTCGCGGTGGGCTCGTCGGCAAGGATGAACTGGGGTTTGGGCGCCAGGGCGCGGGCCACCGCGATGCGCTGCTGCTGGCCGCCCGACAGTTCTGCGGGGCGTTTGCCGGCTTTGTCAGACAGGCCGATCTGGTCCAGCAGTTCATCCACCCGTTTGTCGCGTTCCTTTTTCGGCCGTCCCTGCAGGAGCAGGATGAATTCAATATTCTCCCGAGCCGTGAGTACCGGGATCAGGTTATAGGACTGGAACACAAACCCGATATTGTGCAGCCTGAACTGCACCAGTTGGCTGCCCCGCAGCGCGCTGAGGTTGGTGCCATTGATTTCCACATATCCCTTCCCGGGAGTATCCAGCCCGCCGAGCATATTCAGCAGGGTGGTTTTTCCGGAGCCCGAAGGCCCCCGGAGCGCCGTAAATTCTCCGCGCCGGATGTGCAGGTGCACGCCATTCAGGGCGTACACCGGTACTGTCTTCTCATCATAAACCTTCCAGAGATCGTGGGCGTCGATAACGGTGTTGTACATGATCAGTAGTTTTTAACCGCCGTAACCGGGTCGGTGCGCAGGGCTTTCCAGGCAGGAAAAACCGCGGCCAGCAGAGTGGTGAAAATAATCATCAGGAAGCTCTCCAGCAGTTGCGTAGGATCGAGCTGCGGGTACACGGTATCTGCGTAACCGAAGCTCGCATACACCTCCCTGAACTGGCTGAAACGGATGCCATGCCGGCCGGTATAATCCACCGCCAGCCAGGCCAGCGCGGCCCCCACCGGTGCACTGGCCAGCACCAGCAGCAGGGTTTCGAGCAGGATCATGCTGCCGATTTTCAGCCGGCTCATGCCCAGGGCCAGGAGCATGCCGGTTTCGCGGGTGCGCTCGAGGATGGCCATGAGCATGGTATTGACGATGCCGAAAGCCAGCGCCAGTAAAATGATGCCCATCAGGATGAAAACCATCTGCCGGGCAACGGTAACGGTTAACCCGGTTTCGGGTGAAATTTCTTTCCAGTTGCGCACGGTTGTGCCGGGGAAGGCCAGCCTGAAACTGTCCTGCACCGCGGGTACCTGGTTGTTGTGCTGGAGCAATACCGCTATTTCGTTGCAGGTACCGGGCATCCCGGCCAGGGAGTCCAGGGTGCGCAGGGGCACAAATACATTGGCCGCATCGTAGGGGCTGTTCACGGTTTTGAAAACTCCCGTGATGCGGAAGGCCGCCGCAACAAGATTGCCGCTGCTGTCCTGGAAGGAGAGTACCGCTTTTTTACCCGCTTTCAGTTTGAGTTTTTTGAGCAGCTGCGCACCCGCCAGCAAACTGTTGGGACCTGTTTCGCCGAAGTATTTTCCGGAGATGAGTTTGGCAGCCAGTCTGGTGAGACTGTCTTCGTCCAGGGGCGATATCCCGTTGATGGTGATGCCGGCGCTCCCGGAAGGGGAGGCAATCATGCCGTTCACGATCAGCCGGCCGGCTGCGGCTTTCACGGCGGATGCGCGCCGGATCACACGGAGCATGCTGTCACTGTTGTTCAGCGGATACCGGATGTCCTGTTCGCGGATGAAGGCGGGCAGGTGCAGCTGCAGGTGTGAGATTTCAGACTGGATGGCGCTTTTGACCCTTTGCTCCACCATGCCGTTGTAAAAGGCGGTGAGGAAGATGCCCGTGCTGATGCCCAGCACCACGGCGCCCATCAGGATGCCGCTCCGTTTGGGATTTCTCCAGATGTTCCTCCAGGCAAGACTGATGAGCATGGGTGGTTATTTTAGGCATTCCGCATCGCTTTCACCGGGTTCAGCCGGTGAATATTCCATAAGGGATAGAGTCCGGTGATCACGGCAATCAGCAACACCACGGCGGCCTGCCGCAGGAAGATGGCCGGATCCAGGGCAGCCGGAAAGAGGGCTTCAAATCCAAACCGTTCATAAATTTCCGCAGCGCTTCCGCTGAGGCGGATGGGATAATGGCGGAGATAACTGAGGATCGGCCAGGCGATCAGCATGCCAGCCAGCACGCCCATGAAACTGATCAGCAGGGATTCCAGGAAAAGCATACGGGCCAGGATGGTTTTTTTCATGCCGATGGCGATGAACATGCCGAATTCCCGGCGGCGTTCCGTGGTCATCATCAGCAGGGTGCCAAAGAGGCCGAAAGCGATGATGAGGTAGAGGATGCCGCTGAATACCACATAGCTGCTGCTGTCGGCGCGGATGTGGTTGTAGATTTCCGGCATCATCTCTTTCCAGTTCATCACTTCGTGCCCGGGCCCCAGTTGCTGCCGGATGGCAGCCTGCACGGCTTCCATATCCGCAGGGCGGGGTATGCCCACCGAAAGGGAAGTGAGCCGTCCGGGCGCCGACAGAAAATCCCGGGCCACGGGCAGGGGCAGAAAAAGCATGGCGTTATTCAGCTGCGGCGATCCAAAATGCACCAGTCCGCATACCGGGTACTTGCCGGCCGCCATCGTTTCCCGGAAGCCCTGGCCCAGTAAAATGAGGGTATCCTTTTCCGTTATCCCCAGTCTTTCGGCCAGCCCTTCGGCCACCAGCACGCCAGGCTGGTTGTTCCTGAAGCCTTTTCCCCGCGTGATTTTTCCGCTGAGTCCGGTAAGCTGGTCTTCTGCAGCCGCATCAATGCCGGCCAGCATGCAGCCCCGGGTGGTATTGCCCGCCGAAGCCAGCACAAAGGTTTCGAGGCGGGGCACGAGGTACCGGATGCCCGGCAAGCTGAGCTGCCGGCGAAGTGCGGGCTGGTCTTCAAAACTGTTTTCCAGCACCGGTTCATCCTGGTAGCCCTGCCCATGCACCTGGATGTATCCGTAATACAGGCCTACCACATTGTTCACGAGGTGATCAAAAATGCCTTTCTGCATGCTCTGCATCACGATGGCCAGCAATACAGCAAAACTCACCGATGAGAGGGTGATGAGGGTGCGGCGCCGGTTGCGCCAGAGGTTCCTCCAGGTGAGCAGGTACATCAAGGCAGACGGGGCATATTCTGGGTGCTGAAAAAAGCTTCGTCAAGGGGCAGATCAAATTCCAGGCTGTTGTACTGCAGCACCGTGAGGTGGCCTTTTTTTCCGGCAGGTTCCATCTCCAGGCGGGCGGGCAGCAGCCGGCCGCCCAGTTTCCGCACATCGCCCGCGCGCAGGGTATTGATCAGCTGCCCTTCTTCATCAAAGTATTCTGCCCGCAGGATCAGCAGGTCTTTCCGGTCGATGAACAACTGCACCCGGCCCCATACCACGGCAGCTTCGGGCTTGGGCAACAACCGGATTTTATAGCAATTGCGGTCCGCTATCACCGTATCGCCGGCAAAGGCATGCTGGTAATCCTGTACAATCGATGCTTCCTTCACCAGGTCGTCGTTGGTGAAATCCGTTCCCATCCACTGCTGGCTCATCATGGAGGGCGGCAGTTTGATGTTGCGTTCAATCGCGGGGATCCAGTTCCAGACTTCCCGGTTTTTTTTCAGGTAAACCACGCCCTTGTCACGCGCCGGCGCGGTAACCTGGATCATCGCCAGCCGGTTGCCCTTTGTCCAGCTTTGCACCGTCATATCCCTTGACCAGCCGGGCCGGATGATGCGGATGCTGATGCTGGCGCGTGACGTGTTGCCCCTGGCCCGTTCATCGGCCTGCTGCACGATGGCGCTGGCCTCCTGGGCGCGCAAGGCGCCGCCGGCAAGGAGCAGCAGCAGGGCGGTTGTTAACCGGAACATGATTGATCTTTCTGATTCAAGGTACGGAATGGTTGGGCGGAGAATGATGAGCGTTATCAGCGTGCATCATGATCTGAAAAGTCCTGAATGCCTAAGCAGCCAATCGCCTGCAATGACTGCCGTCATTGTCCGGCACAGCTTTTTGCTTTTCCTTTATTCTATGATTCCGCTGCGTAAATGGCTGACCCTGGCGCTGCTGTTCTTCTTTTTTTCGGTGGCAGCGGGCAATGGCGAATTGCTGAAGATTCCCCTGCTCGCTTTTCATTATCTCGAACACCGGCAGGAGGGGTACAGTGGCAGTTTTATGGCCTATGTCGCCGGCCATTACCTGGATGAGGACGGGCGGGATGAGGATGCTGACCGCGACAGCAGTCTGCCATTCTGTTCCGGATCCCCGCTGCCCCTGAGTATGGTGGTTTCCGCATTGCCCGCGGGCGGCTATCCCATCCGGGCCCCCCGGCCACCGGCCGCCAGGATTTATGCCCGGTTGCAACTCCCGCATTACGGCTGCAATTATAATCCGGCCATCTGGCAGCCTCCGCGCAAACCGGTGTAAATCATCAGGTACACCCTTTTTTTTCACTTCAAAATCTAAAGTCATGAATGCTGCATATGTGCATCTTCTGCTCAATCATTTCCCCATTATCGGATCCCTGCTCGGGGCCGGCGTGCTCCTCTGGGGCACTTTCAAACAATCGGTGGCGGTACAAAAAACCGGCTCCGCCATCCTGTTTCTCATGGCGCTGGTGGCCATTCCGGTATACCTCACCGGAGAACCCGCCGAAGAAGCTGTGGAAAAACTGCCGGGTATCAGTAAGGCCCTGATTGAACAACATGAGGAAGCGGCTACCCTGGCCCTCGTGATGATGGCGCTCGCGGGGTTGTCTGCCGCCGTGAATCTCCTGGTGCCGGGGCGCAAACCGGGCACCGCTAAAGCATTGTTCAATGTTACGGCCTTGCTGGCCTTGCTGAGTTTTGCCGCGATGGCCCGCACCGGCTATTATGGCGGAAAGATCCGGCATACTGAAATCTCCGGTTCGGTAACGGCACCTGCGACTGTGCCTGCGCCTGCCAGTCAACAGGAAAAAGACGATGATGATTGAGGGGCTGAAGCGATTCCCGGATAGTTGAATCAACCTTGTTCAGGATCAGGGGTGGCACCGGTTGCAGCGCAGCGGTGCCGCCCTTTTTTTATGATGGCCGCCTGCTGCCGGTTCAATTTACGATCTGGGCAGGACAGGGGAAAAGTCCGGTTCAACTTTAACCCTTAGCCTCCGTGATGCCCGGCCAGGTAATACAGCGGCCAGCTCATCAGCAGCAGGAACAAACTGGTGTTGCGGAAATAGGGGGCGAGGGGGTTGCCGAATATTTTCAGGATGAGCCATACGGCGACGTTCAGCAAGAGCAGGACGGGGAAAAAATAGAGGAAGAATAATGCGCCCTGCGGATTGTCCATCCGTGCGATTTTACCAAAGAGAAAACCCAGACAGGCGAAATTGATCAGCCAGGGGAAAATTTTGCCCATTGTATTGCAGATTTGAGGCAGCGAAGATACTGCATTGCCAACGGCTGAAAGATCCGGGCAAAACCCTGATGCAGGAAACTATTTTTCGCCTATATTTGCGCCCCGGCAAGTCTTATACGACCAGCTCCTGTTGAATCCCCCCAGGACCGGAAGGTAGCAAGGGTAGATGGTTGAGCGGTGCGATGTAAGTAACTTGCCGGTTTTTTTTATTTTTGCTGGCCATAAAAAGGGTGATACCAAGGCATCCCCGGTGCTGAAGGTTGCCTGCTCCGCCCTCCAGCTATTGATTATCTAAACTCAATTTTCACCGATTATGAAATTTTTTATAGACACTGCCAACCTGGCCCAGATCAAGGAAGCCAACGACCTCGGTATCCTCGATGGCGTTACCACCAATCCCTCGCTGATGGCCAAAGAAGGCATTAAGGGAGCGGCTGCTGTGAATGCCCATTATAAAACCATTTGTGAAATGGTGGATGGCGACATCAGTGCCGAAGTGATTGCCACAGATTTTGAGGGCATCATTGCAGAAGGGCAGAAGCTGGCGGCCATTCACCCGAATATTGTGGTGAAGGTGCCGATGATCAAAGAAGGCGTCAAGGCCCTGAAATGGTTTACTGAAAACGGCATCAAAACCAACTGTACGCTGGTGTTCTCTGCCGGGCAGGCCATCCTGGCTGCCAAGGCCGGCGCCACCTATGTATCGCCCTTTATCGGCAGGATTGATGACAGCGGCTGGGATGGTATGGCCCTGATTCACCAGATCCGCCAGATATATTCCGTGCAGGGTTTCAAAACCGAAATCCTGGCGGCTTCCATCCGCAGCGCCAACCACATCATTGCCTGTGCCGAGGCCGGCGCCGATGTGTGCACCTGTCCGCTGGATCCCATCATGGCACTGCTGAAGCATCCGCTTACGGATATCGGACTGGCCAAGTTCCTGGAAGATGCCAAAAAATTCGTGTAAACGGTTTCGTTATCACTGAAAACCCGGCCCAGGCCGGGTTTTTGCATTCAGGAGGCGTTGCGGCTGTTTTTCTTCTTTTTGCGGTCCTGGTCCATCTCCCGCATCAGTTCATCCAGGCTTTTCAGCGGCCCGTCGGCCATTTGTTTCACGGGGATGCTGAACTCTCGGTAGAGGGCGGGGTTTTGCCGCAGGGTGGCCCGGATGCGTACGGCAGGTTCGGAAAAGCCCGGGTCGAGCCAGAGGCTGTTGCCCTGGAAAAAACCCGCTGAAGCTTCAAACTGCAGCTTTGTGCTGTCCAGCGGCAGGTAGCGGCCATTGCTGAGCCGCCCGTCGATATTGATGTAGTTGAAGGTGCCTCGTTTGAGGCTGTCGGTGTACAGATTCACCTCGATGTTGTCGATTTGCTGGGCAGCCGCCCGGCCGGCCAGGCAAACACTCAACAGGATCAGTACATATTTCATAGCTTCTGTTATACCGCGCCAAAATCAGGCCAGATTCCGGCACTGCTTTGGCAACGGTTGTTAAAATTCAGTTGCAGATGCCCACCCGGCAGCGGTTGTGGAGGGAGGCCGTGATGCATTTGAGCATGAACAGGGCCAGGTCGCCGGAAACAATCCGGCTGGTGCTGCCGGCTGGCAGGGTATTCTCGGCGGTAACAAATAAACCGGTGGGTTCGCCCGGGATCACCAGCGGGGGGCAAACCACCGTATAAGCCAGGCTGCTGGCTTCCAGGTGCTGCCAGGCCAGCAGGTGCTCAAGCGATACAGTCTGCTGCTCGGGTGGAAAATCCTCCGACTCCATCAGCATCCTGCCTTCCGCATCCTCCAGAATGCCCCAGCCGCCCAGGGCCACGATACGCTTCAGTCCCGCCTTTTCCATCTGCTGCACCAGGATCTTCATGCCGAGGCTGCGGGTTTTGTCCTGCCCGTTCATGGCCCCGCCCACCGCACTCAGTACGGCATCCTGGCCTTTCAGGGCTGCGCGTACCGCCTGCTCATCAAACAACGCCCCCTGCACCCGGTGCAGGTTGGACGAGTCTGGTAAGTCTTCGGTAAATACATTGCGGCCGTAAGCCGTAACGGTATGGCCGTTGAACAGCGCCTGTTTCACCAGTTCGCTGCCGGAAAGGCCTGTGGCGCCAAAAACAATCAGTTTCATGTTGCACAATATGGGGTCAGGTAAGCTTCAGTACATCGCCGAGCTCTTCCTGCTTTTTGAGGAATACCGCATGGGCAAAGGGACAAAGCGGGATGATGCGGAGCCCGAGCAGCCGCGCATGATCCGCCGCGGCTTTCACCAGCCGGTAGCCTATGTTTTGTCCGCGCAGGGCTTCATCCACCTCGGTATGTTCAATGATCATCACCCGCTCTCTGGTAAGGGTGTAGCTCATATGGGCCAGGCGTTTGCCCTCCAGGTCTATAAAAAAACTGCCCTGGTTATTCTGTTGCTCATGTTGAATTTCCATAATGCCGTTTGCTGAACAAAGTAGAAAAAAATTTTTTTAATCCTGCATTTCCCTTCATATTTGCAACACATGCGTCAACAATCTTTCAATACAATCAGCTGGTGGTGGCAGTCGGAGTACTGACGGTGCCGCCATGCTTATCTGTATTGAACAACGATAGTAAAGCCCCGGCACAATATGCCGGGGCTTTTTGTTTTGAGGCGGTAAGGACAAGCCTGGGATTCCGGAAAGCAGCTTCCGGTTGCGCAGGGAAAGCCGGCCGGGATTGAGCCGCAACATGATGAACCAACTGAACCGATCAGACAATGAGCCAAAAAATCAAGATCAGCACCACCTGCAAAAAAATGCTGGCCGATGTGTACACCCCGGTGGGCATTTACCTTCGGCTGCGCGACCGTTTCAGGGATACCATCCTGCTGGAAAGCTCCGATTTTCATGCGGGCGACAACAGTTATTCGTTCATCGGTATCCATGCCATTGCGGGTATGGAAATCCGCGATCTGCATACGATGGAATGTAAGTTCCCGGCCAGGCCGCCCGAAAAAATGCCCCTGGCTGCTGCCGCTGAGGTGCCTGAAAAAATATGGGCCTTCATGCAGCGCTTTGAAGCCCTGCCCGCCGATCCGGTTGCCCTGCCCGCACAGGCGCTGTTTGGCTACAGCAGTTATGATGCGGTGCAGTTTTTTGAAAATATCCGGTTGGGAACAGGGAAGGAAGGACAGGGAACAGGGAATGATGAACGCAGAACAGGGAAGGAGGGGCAGGGAACAGGGAATGATGAATGCAGAACAGGGAAGGAAGAACAGGGAGCAGCCGGCGCTGCACTGCCGGGTCTTCAGCCTGCAGCCATCAACCTCCGGCCGGCCTCGATTCCGCTGATGCGCTACCGCCTTTATCAGTATGTGATCATCATCAATCATTATAAAGACGAACTCTACCTCTGCGAAAACCAGGTGGCGGGCATTCGCAGCGAGGTGGAGGTGGTGGAACGCCTCATCCGCAACCGCGATGTGCCGGCCTTTCCTTTCCGGGCGGAGGGGGCTGAGGGCGCCGATTGCAGCAACGAAGCCTATATCGAACGCGTAAAGCAGGGGATCGCGGCCTGCCGCAGGGGTGATGTGTTCCAGATTGTACTCAGCCGCAGCTTCCACCAGCGTTTCAGCGGCGATGAGTTCAATGTGTACCGGGCCCTGCGCAGCATCAACCCCAGTCCTTACCTGTTTTATTTCGATTATGGCGATTACCGCCTGATGGGCTCATCGCCCGAAAGTCAGCTTATTGTGGCCAATGGGGAAGCCATCGTGCACCCCATCGCCGGTACCTTTCGACGCACCGGCAATGAAGCCACCGACAGGGCACTGGCGGAAGCCCTCGAAAAAGATGAGAAGGAGAATGCCGAGCATGTGATGCTGGTTGACCTGGCCCGCAACGACCTCAGCCGCATCTGCCGCGAAGTGGAGGTGAGCAGTTTTAAACAGATCCATTATTACTCGCATGTGATCCACCTGGTGAGTGAGGTGAAGGGCAGGGTGCCTGCCGGCGCCAATC
>JAYRPG010000021.1:0-1398 GCA_041911275.1 Ferruginibacter sp.
CTCAGTAAAGAATCGGTTTTCGGCGCGGATACGCTCTGAGCAAAGGCACTGCAACTGATTACGGATGCAGCCAGAATAAGAGCAATCTTCGTGTTGAATTTCATTTCACTTTCTCCATTAAAAAAATCGGCAATCATTTTCTGGATCATTTAAATTAAGTCTGAAAACCGGCCTGAGTGTCAAGCCGATTCTGTTTAAAAATTGACAGGGGATAAAATGATTCAGTCACGTAATAAATATCTGCAGTTTATGCTGGTTATGCTGGCAGCCTGGGCCATTGCCTGGGGGGCCCTGTTTGTCATGGGGCAGACCGTTCTGCTCTATGGGCTGGGGAAAAATACGCTGTTCTTCATTCATGGTGCTGTTCTGGTGTACCTGCTGTGTGTGTTCCTGGTTTACCGCCGCTGGGTTGCACCGCTACCGGTTGTTGGCCAACTGCGTAACGTTGGCGCACCGTGGCTGGTCGGTGCGATGGCCGTGGTGTATGTCGGAGAATTTCTGCTGGGTAAAGTGCTGGACCTGCCCGCTGAGCCGTTTATGACGAAACTTTTTGCTGATAAATCCATACCCGACGTGACCCTGACGTTGCTGGCCATCTTTATCCTTGCACCGCTGAATGAGGAAACGCTGTTCCGGGGGATCATGCTGAACGTCTTCCGTTCACGGTACAGCTGGACGATGTGGCTGGGGGCGCTGATAACGTCATTGCTGTTCGTCGCTGCGCACAGCCAGTATCAGAACCTGCTGACCCTGGCAGAACTGTTCCTGGTGGGGTTAATTACATCAGCTGCCCGGATCAGAAGCGGCGGCCTGCTGCTGCCGGTATTGCTGCATATGGAAGCAACCGCGCTGGGTTTACTGTTTGGCTGAAAGTGTAAATCTATCAAGGATGACGTTCCTGGCTGTCTGGCCATCATTCTGACCTGACCCCCTCCGCGTGCTGGCACGCAGTATGCCGGCATTGCCTGTTTCCTGAAGCCTGTAATATACTGTATGTATAAACAGTTATTGGAGGCTAAATTATGGCGCTGGATCTCGTTTATCCCCGGCCTTCAGTGGAAGGCGACGCACTCCCTTTTTTTGCCGAACCCGTTGCGGCCGGCTTTCCCAGCCCGGCAGCAGGCTATGAGGCCAATGAACTTAACCTGCATGATTACTGTGTGCGGCACCCGGCCGCGACGTACTTCTTGCGTGTGTCCGGCGATTCCATGCGTGATGCGCGCATTCATGATGGCGATGTGCTGGTCGTCGATCGGGCAGAAGAACCCCGGCACGGCAGCATCGTGATTGCCAGCATCGATAATGAATTTACGGTCAAGCAGCTGCAGCTCCGCCCTTACCCCTGCCTGATGCCTCTGAATCCGGCTTTTCCGCCAATCAGGTTTGATCCGGAGGCGC
>JAYRPG010000022.1:0-21878 GCA_041911275.1 Ferruginibacter sp.
CCATGCCGCAGCAGATAAGGTGTTTCATGATACATACAGTTGGGTGAGCGCAGTAAACCGAGGCAGCGGCAGTTTTCGGAGAGCGGGGATACACAGCACTTAAAGATAACCATCCCGGCGCAAAACACAAATAAAGTTGATCAAAAACAAATTGCTTGATAATTTACCTGCAAAACCCAAAGCCATGCTGCAAACCATCCTGGGCGCCGGCGGCCCTGTAGGCATTGAACTGGCCCGCGCCCTCAGCGCTTATCCCACTGATGTGCGACTGGTATCGCGGAATCCGCAGACCGTTACCGGCCGGGAGCAACTGCTGGCCGCCAACCTGCTGGAAGGTCCGCAGGTGATGAAGGCCGTGGAGGGCGCATCGGTGGTGTACCTCTGCGCCGGACTGCTGTATAAAAAATCGGTGTGGCAAACGGAGTGGCCGGTAATCATGGATAACGTACTGCATGCCTGCCGGCAATACGGCGCCCGCCTGGTTTTCATGGATAACATTTACATGTATGCCCCTGACGCCCTGCCGCACCTCACCGAATCCTCCCCCATCGCCCCCTGCAGCGGGAAAGGCAAAGTGCGGGCCCGCATCGCGCAGCAGCTCATGAACCAGGTTGAAGAAGGCAAACTGGAAGGCCTGATTGCCCGGGCTGCTGATTTCTACGGCCCCAACGTGAACAGCAGCTTTCTGAAAATAACGGTGGCGGATAACCTCAAAAAGGGAAAGAAAGCCATGTGGATTGCCGACGTCAACCGGATTCATTCCTTTACCTATACCCCGGATATCGGAAAGGCACTGGCCCTGCTGGGCAACACCGCCGATGCATTCAACCAGGTATGGCACCTGCCCACCAGCCCGGAAAAACTCACCGGCCGCGAGTGGATTGAAAAAGTGGCCGCGGCGATGAAAGTGAAACCCGCTTACCAGGTGATGCCGGTGTTCACACTCGGTTTGCTGGGCCTGTTCATGCCGGTGCTGCGCGAACTGAAAGAGATGGCCTACCAGCATCAGCGCGACTATTTCTTCGACAGCAGCAAATTCCGCCAGCGCTTCGGCATCGGGGCCACAGACCCCGACAGCGGGATCCGCGCCATGGTGGAAGCCCTGCCCGGCGGCGGCCGGGTTACCCCCGCAAATCCTTAATTTTACAGCCGGCAAAACTGTATGGTATCCTGTAAATCCTGCTGGCTGATCCTGTTGATCTGTACCCTGTGCGCAACACCGGGGCAGGCGCAATACAGCCGCTACCTCGTCAGGCTCAGGGACAAGCAGGGCACGCCTTACAACATCAGTAATCCCCAGGCCTTCCTCTCAGCCCGTGCCCTTGACCGGCGCCAGCGGTACCAGCTGCCGGTAGACGAGACCGATCTGCCCATTCCCCCCGCCTATCTCGACAGCATCCGGCTGGCCGGCAATGTGGAAATCCTGAACGTCAGCAAATGGCTGAACCAGGTTTGTATCCGCACCACCGATGCGGCCGCACTGGCCCGCATCAGCGCCTTTCCCTTTGTACTGACCACCTCCGGTATTGCCGCCCGCGTAAACCCGGCCACCCGGCCCGTGAACAAACGACTGGATGCCGCCGTTCCGGGTACCGAACCTTATCCGAATACGCCGCAGGGCAATGCCGATTATTACAGCTATGGCGCTGCATACGACCAGGTACACCTGCACAACGGCGAGTTCCTGCACAACTGGGGCTTCCGCGGACAGGGCATGCAGGTAGCCGTGCTGGATGCCGGTTTCCGCAATTACCTGAGCCTGCCCACTTTCGACAGCCTTCGCAACAGCGGCAGGCTCCTGGAAACCTGGGACTTTGTAGACCAACAGGCCAGTGTAGACGAAGATGATGCCCATGGCATGAAATGCCTGAGCACCATGGCCGCCCACCTGCCCGGCAGTTTCGTGGGTACCTCGCCGGAAGCGGCCTTCCGCCTTTACCGCACCGAAGATGCCCTTACCGAGTACCCGGTGGAAGAACAGTACTGGGCCGCCGCCGCCGAACGCGCCGACAGCCTGGGCATCGATCTCCTGTCCACCTCACTGGGTTATACCACGTTCGATTATCCCCTCTTTGATCATACCTACAGTGAACTGGATGGCAACAGCACCCTTATTGCCCGGGCCGCCAACCTGGCCGCCAAAAAAGGGATGCTGGTGGTGGCCGCCGCCGGTAACGACGGTAACAGCAGCTGGCACTACATCGCCACGCCGGGTGATGCCGACAGTGCGCTGACCATCGGGGCGGTGAGCATCAACCGGGTGCCGGCCCCTTTCAGCAGCTACGGACCTTCCAGCGATGGCCAGATCAAACCCGACCTGGCCGCCGTAGGCGTGAATGCCATCGTGGCGGGCACCAACACGGGCCAGCCGGTGGGCGGCAACGGCACGTCTTACGCCACCCCGATCCTGGCCGGCCTCACCACCTGCCTCTGGCAGGCCTTCCCCGAACTCAGCAACCTCCAGGTCATGGAAGCCCTGCGCCGCAGCAGCGACCGCTACCAGCAGCCCGATGACCGCACCGGTTATGGGATACCCGATCTGAAAAAAGCATTTGTACAGGTGCTGCTGAACCGGCACCAGATGAGTGCCGGCATCGAAAACTGCGTGGCCCGGCTTCAGCTCAGCCTCAAGGCGGCCGCCGGGATGCAGGTGGCGCTGGAACGGAAACTGCCCTCCGACAGTGCGTATCAGCTCCTGAGCCTCCGCGATTTCAGCGGCGGCTTCAGTACCCGCGCTTTCAGCCTGCAGGACAACCTCTCCGACTTCACGGGGGGCATCCCGGTGCAGTACCGGGTAAAAATGATCCTGGGCAGCGACACCAGTTTTTATGTGGATTCGGTGCTCCTGCAATATCAGCAGGCCTGTGCCCCCCTGAGCGAACGAAAGATCTGTGCCGGCGGCGCCACCTACTTCTCAGTGGAAAACCCGGCGCCCGGCACCAGCTTCCGCTGGGAGCTGAACAGCGGCAGCGGCTTCAGCCCCTTATCCGACGACAGCCGTTACAGCGGTACGGCCAGCGCCGTGCTCATCCTGCGCAATGCCCCCGACAGCTGGTATGGCTACCAGTACCGCTGCCGCCTGCAGCAGGGCGCCAGCACCCAGTACAGCCCTGCCCTTACCCTTCGGTTTGCCAGCCTGTGGACCGGTGTGTACAGCACGGCCTGGGAAGACGGCCGCAACTGGAGCTGCGGCAATGTACCCACTGGTGGTGTGGAGGTTACGGTGGAAGGGGAAGCCCCCCTTTTTCCCGTGATCAGCACCTCGGCAGCCTGCCGGTCGCTTACCACCGCCCCCACCGCCTCCGTAACGGTAAAAACAGGCGCCAGCCTGCAGATTGCCGGCCATTAAGGGGCCGAAAAAATACCGGAGCCGATTTGAGTATTCAAAACCCAACCCTTACCTTTGCCGCCGAAATTCAGTTCCGCCAAGGCGGGCCAGAATGGACGGATCAGCGGGCCTGTTGAGGATCACCGCGGTAAACCAAACATCAGACATCCTAAATCATACATTTTTATGGCCAATACAGGTAAAGTAAAATCAGTGATCGGCGCCGTGGTTGACGTTCAGTTCGACAGCGGCAGCAAGCTCCCCGAAATCTTGAACGCCCTCGAAATCAAGCGTGAGAACGGTGATACGCTCGTACTGGAAGTACAGCAGCACCTGGGTGAAGACAGTGTACGTACCATCGCTATGGACGGTACCGAAGGCCTGGTAAGGGGCACTGTGGTTACGGATACCGGTAAAGCCATTGCCATGCCCACCGGCGAAGGCATTAAAGGACGTCTGTTTAATGTAACCGGCGACGCCATCGACGGTCTGCCCCAGGTGGATAAAACCAAGGGCCGTCCCATCCACGCCAAACCCCCCATTTTCGAAGACCTGAGCACCGCCAGCGAAGTGCTGTTCACCGGTATCAAGGTGATTGACCTGATCGAGCCGTACGCAAAGGGTGGTAAAATCGGTCTGTTCGGTGGTGCAGGGGTAGGTAAAACCGTACTGATCCAGGAACTGATCAACAATATTGCGAAAGCGTACAGCGGCTTGTCCGTATTTGCCGGTGTAGGTGAGCGTACCCGTGAAGGAAATGACCTGATGCGTGAAATGATTGAAGCCGGTATCATGAACTACGGCGACAAATTCAAGCACAGCATGGAAGAAGGTGGATGGGACCTGAGCGCTGTAAACCTGAAAGACCTGGAAGAGAGCAAGGCTACCTTTGTATTCGGACAGATGAACGAACCTCCGGGCGCCCGTGCCCGTGTGGCGCTCAGCGGTCTCACCGTAGCCGAATACTTCCGCGACGGTGATGGCACCGGCCAGGGTAAAGACATCCTGTTCTTCGTGGACAATATCTTCCGTTTCACCCAGGCCGGTTCTGAAGTATCGGCGCTGCTGGGCCGTATGCCCTCAGCGGTAGGTTACCAGCCCACGCTGGCCACCGAGATGGGTCTGATGCAGGAAAGGATCACCTCCACCCGCAACGGTTCCATCACTTCCGTACAGGCGGTGTATGTACCGGCGGATGACTTGACCGATCCCGCTCCGGCTACCACCTTTGCTCACCTGGATGCCACTACCGTACTCAGCCGTAAGATCGCTGACCTGGGTATCTATCCGGCCGTGGATCCCCTCGATTCCACTTCCCGAATCCTTACCCCGCAGATTGTGGGAGAAGCTCACTACAATTGCGCCAACCGCGTGAAACTGATTCTGCAGCGCTATAAGGAACTGCAGGACATCATCGCGATCCTGGGTCTGGATGAACTGAGCGACGAAGACAAACTCACGGTATCCCGTGCCCGTAAGGTGCAGCGCTTCCTGAGCCAGCCCTTCCACGTGGCTGAGGCCTTCACCGGTCTGAAAGGTGTACTGGTACCGATCGAAGAAACCATCCGTGGCTTCAACATGATCATGGATGGCGAAGTTGACGAGTATCCGGAAGCCGCATTCAACCTGGTAGGTTCCATCGACGACGCCATTGAAAAAGGCAAGAAACTGATGGCGCAGGCACAGGCATAATCAATGTGCTGATGTGCCAATGAACCAATGTGCCAATGGGGTACGGTTCTTCAACTGCACATTTGCATATTTTCACATTAGCAGATTCTTTCTATGACTCTAGAAATATTAACTCCCGAACGGAAAATTTTCAGCGGCGATGTGTACGGTGTACAGTTGCCCGGCACCACCGGTTTGTTTGAAGTGCTGGACCGCCACGCCCCGATGGTGAGCGCCCTCAAATCGGGCAAGTTGAAAATCCTGACGGATAAATCGAACAGCATCAGCTTCCGCATCCAGGGCGGATTCGCGGAAATCCTCAACAACAAAACCACCGTGCTGGTGGAAGGTGCCGAGGAAGCCTGACCGCTGTTGTACAAGCTTAAAAAATCCCGTACCGGATGGTACGGGATTTTTTTATTCGCCAGGCTTGAAAATGTCTTTGAAAATATTGGTTTGTTCCAGCTCCTCAATGTCACTCAGCTCCAGTTCTATGGCGCGGGTGCTCTTGTGAATTTCGAGCAGGGAAAGAAAGATGGACACAATGAGGCCGATCAGGCTGGCCGCAAAGATCCAGTGCGCCAGCTGCAGCCAGCCGCGGAACAAACTGTACATACAGAGTACACAACACAGAAAACTCAGCACCCCGAATGCCTGCATGTACCGGATCAGGTTGAGCCGGTTGCGGATGTTTTTGATCTGCCGCAGCAGGTGCTTTTCTTTCTCGCCCCGGATGTATTCATCATGCAGCCGGCGCACGAGGCTGGCCAAAGAGAGGAAACGGTTGGTGTAGGCCAGCATCAGCAGGGTGATGGCCGGGAACAGCAGCGCGGGGGTATTGATATTGATTTCAATCATGGCCTAAATGTACTGCAGGCCGGGGGACATTACAAAGCGGGTACGACTGCAGGTTGGGCGGCCATTTTCTTTTTCCGCTCCAGCCGCTGCCGCAGCGCATGTGCAGCCCAGGCACTGCCCGCCCCGATTACCGCGCCTGCCAGCACATCCGAAGGATAATGCACCCCCTGGTACATGCGCGCATAACCCACCGATACCGCCCAGAGATAAGCCGGCGCCACCACATACCATTTTCGGTACAGCAGGCTGAGCGAGGTAGCCGTATTGAAGGCAGAAGACGTATGCCCCGAAGGAAATGAATACTGGCCGCTTTCCGTACGCTGGATGATGAAGGGCCAGGTTTCGTAGGGCCGTGCCCGTTGTACGATGCGTTTGGTGCCTTGGGTGATCACCGTGGAGAGCAGGTAGGCCCCTGCCGTCCAGGCCGCGTCGAGCTGCAGTTTTTTATCATGCCGGATGATGCCGGCAGTAAGCATAGTGAGCGGTGCGGCGGCATTCACGAGGTACACACTGCCTGCCGCCACATCGGTGAAACCGTTCTTAAACGCGGTTTCCCGCGCATTGATCGACTGCAGCAGGTTGATGTCGATGTTCTGGGATATTCCCGCAAGCGGCAGGAAGCTGGCCAGGAGCAGGGCTGCCCGGCATAGGATGGCTTTCATCATTAAGCCGGAAAGGTAGGATGAAAGCCGCACCCGGCAGAAGAATGCCCGAAAAAAAGGCGGTCCGGCTGATGCATTACCTCCATGTTATTGTATCCGCAGCGTAAATCCACCGATATCCTTCGTGGTGAGATCGGTGGCCGATTTGAGATCATTCACCCCGTCGGCAAGGGCCTTATCCGGCGGGGTACCGGGATAATGGCGGAGGGTGATCTGCAGCTTTCCGGTGGATGCCGCACCGGTGGTCCAGCGGCTGCGCAGTCCCAGCGGAATACCGTTGTCGTCGGCATCAAAATCCGTGAGGGTTAACGCAGCGCCGCCTTCCACTTCAAAATAAAAACGGTGCGCATCGGCTTCGGCAGCAATTTCATTGGAGAGGGTATCCGCCGGACTCACGGTTTTGTTCAGGAGGATGAGTTCCGCATCATACACGGTGGCGGGCGCCAGGATGATGTCATCAATCGTGGCCGCTGCTCCGCCCGGACCATCTGCATCTTCAAACCGGTATTCGAGTGCGGGGCCGCCACCTGCAGGGGTAAGCCTCACCAGCAAGGTGGTGATCACTTCTTCTTCATTGGGTTCAACCGGCTGCTCTTTCTTACAGGCGGAAAACAACAGGGTGAGGAGCAGAACAAGCGTAAGGGGCCTGGGGAGTGTTGCTGTCATCTTATTGGGTGGCTGTTTTAGTACTGAAAGGAATTTTCAAACGGATGCCGATGTTGCGGCCCGTTTCGTCGCTGAAGTACCGGAAACTGTTGAGGTAATCACGGTACCGGGTATCCAGGAGGTTACTGACGGAGAGGCCGAGGGTAATGGCGCGCGACCCGAACAGGAATTGTGCGGAGCAGTCGAGGCTCAGGAGCTGATAACCCGCCGGCGGGGCTTTATAATCCTGTTTGCCCTGAACGGTTTCGTCGGGCACCCGGCTTTGCCGGAATACCTGCTGCCACCCTGCACTGATGGCTGCATCCCTGATCCTGCGCCGTTCGGGCAGGAGCCAGCGAAGCTCCAGCCCCCAGCGGTCGGCCGGCATCCAGATGAGCCAGTCGTTCAGCCGGCGGTCGCGTGCCCGGAGCAGGGAGGCACGGGTTTGCAGTTCCCAGTGCCGGTGAAACTGCCACTGCAGGGAAGCATCGCAACCGGTGAGTGTGGCATCGGTTTGCCGGTACTCGGTTTTGGGAAAAGCGCCGGCAATGGTGAGCACCGGGCTGTCGGGCACGGGCTGGCGGTAGATGAAATCGCTGATGGCATTGCGGTAAACGGTGAGCTCGCCGCGGAGGCCGGCGGCTTCGAGGTTCAGCTGCATACCTGCCGACAGGCGGAACGAATGCTCGGGTTTCAGGAAAATACTGCCCTGCTCATACGTGGCCGTGCCATGATGAATGCCATCGCTGAGCAATTCGTTCACATGCGGCGCCCGGCTGGCCAGCGCGGCGTTGAGGTTCAATTTGATCACGCGCCCGGCCTTGTAGGCAGCATTCACCGAACCGGCAAAAGTGGAAAAACGAAAATCGTAATTCAAAAGACTGCCGCCATACCGCAGGCGTTCCGTTCCGATGCTTTTGTGATCAAAGCGCAGCCCCCCCTGCAGTTCCCAGCGGTGCCGGGCCCATATGCCGATATAATAACCCCCATAGGTATACGAACGGTATGCGGGGATGAAATACCGGCCGGAATAGGAATTGTCCTGCTGCATGGCCGCCAGCCCCAGCGTTCCGCTGTAATGACTGCTGCGGGGATGCTCCCAGCTGAAATCCTGGGCCAGGGTGATGATGCTGAGCCGCATCTGGGCCGTGCTCACCGAAGGATTACGCACCACGTCAAATTCGGAGCGGTGATTGTACTGGGCGGAAAGCTGCAGGCTGAAGCGATGCCCCCGGTATTGCAGGGTGCTCGATGATTTGAGCAGGCGGTGTAGCACTTCCTGCCGCGGACGGCCGATGGCATAGGTTTGCGCTCCGGTAAATACATAGGCGGGGCGGTCGGCCTCCAGTGCCGCCCGCAGGTCGGTGAGGTTACCGATATGCGAGCCGCGGAAGATGCCCAGGGTAGTGCCGAATTGGCTGTAGTACAGCTCCGTGTTCAAATCACGATAGCGGTAGGCTGCCGTTGCCGAGAAGTTGAGTTCACGGCTTGCGGTATTATTGAGGCGGTAACCGGGTGTGGCGGTATTGGCCCCCTGCTTCCAGGTGCCCTGGAGCCGGTAACGGAAACCCTTCCAGCGGGCCGGGGCCTGCTCAAACATGCCGGACAGGAGGTACTGGGCATTGTTGCTGAAGAAGGCGGTATTCAGTTCGCCGTGACTTCCCTCCCGGACAGACAGAGCCCGGGGCTGTACGAGCACCACGCCACCGATGGCATCCGAGCCATACCGGAGTTCATCCACTCCCTTGATCACCGTGAGCCGGTCGGCAATAAAGGGATCAATTTCCGGAGCATGTTCATTGCCCCATTGCTGCCCTTCCTGGCGCACGCCGTTGTTGATGGTGAGGATGCGGTTGCTGTGCAAGCCCTGGATCACCGGCTTGGCAATGGTGCTGCCGGTTTGCAGGAGCGTTACCCCGTTGATCCGGCTCAGGGCCTCGGCCAGGCCGCGCTGCTTCGCGGCATCCAGCCGGGTTCCGGAGAGCTCCTTTTTGTAACCGGTATTGGGTGTGCCCAGCACCGACTCCACCGTTACCTCGCGAAGGGTACTGCGCAGGTGCGGCAGCAGCAGGTCCAGGTGCAGGCTTTTCTCCAGCCTTACCGGACGCAGCAGGGTGCCGCAATCGGCATGGCTCACCTGAAGGATGTACTCCCCTGCACAGAGCGCGGGAAAACGGAAGTCGCCGTTGGCATCGGTAACCACGGCCAGGGAGCTGCCCTTCAGCAAAACGGTGGCGCCGGCCAGTTTTTCACGGGAGTCTGCATCTTCCACATGCCCCGACAAGGCCAGGGAACAGGGCTGTGCAGCCAGGTGATCCGCCATCAGCAACGGCAGGACCAGGAACAGTATTTTTTTCACTGTGTAATGAATCTGAATCAGGGAATACCACCCGTATGGGCGGCGTGTAACAGGTCGGTATCAGGCCTGGCAGGGAGGTCCGCGCAGAGTGGCAGATGAAGTATAACGGGAAGGCGCAAACGAATAAATGTGACAAATCAGGTGAACATAAACCCGGGGTGTTTCAGCGATCAGCCATCCGCCTGGATCCACAAAAGGCATGTCCACCACCTGGTCTGCGTTGCGGCAATGCAGCCGGTCGGGTTGCAGGGATGCATGACCCGCATCCGATTTGCGCACCAGGTTGCAACCGGTATGGGTGGCAAACCAGTCGTGCAGCCATTGCCGGGGCGTACTGCCCAGCACTAGGAGCAGGAGCAGAAAGCCCACACTGAACTGGCGTATGATCGGGTGAAAGCGCATTTTTGAAACAATGATGCAAAATTAAGCAGGCAGGCGGATTCTTCAAAAAATAAAAAAGCCCGGCACAGAATGCCGGGCTGTAAGGATTCATTTCAGGAATCAGGGTTGAAGCTGCCGTTGCATCGGATTCACGCCACCGCCTGCACCGCCGCGGGCACGGGTGCGGGATTTGAAGAGCTGGAAGGAACCGGGTGATTCCACAGCGGGCCATACATTGTTCTTCTCATTGATGTCTGCCGTTTCCCGCATGGGATCGAGTTTGATGGAGGTAACTTCCTGGTCTTTCACAAATACCCGGGTAACCTTGTTTTCGTTTTTTCGCCAGATCTGCGCGGGGATGCGGTCGATCTCGCGGGTACCGTCTTTGAAGGTCCACTCCACGATGATGGGCATCACCATGCCGCCTTTATTGCTGAACGTGAGTTCATACAGGTGCTTGTTGCCGGCCAGGGCCATTTTCTCTGCGTTGCTGAAGGTATCGGGTTCAGCAGCCGGGATGTCTATTTCAGCGGTGCTGTCGTTGATGCGCACCAGGCCCCGGTCGTAGTGCCAGTAAAAATCACGCAGGCTGGTGTCGGCATCCGTGGCAAATACAATCCTTTTGTCTTCGCGGTTGCGGATTTTGGAGAGGTCGTCAAAGGCATTCTGAATCGGCTTGGCCGGCGTGAGCTTTACTTTGCCGCCGCCCGGTTTGGGGTTGCCGCCTTCCAGGGTAAAACGGGCCCACTTCACGGTATCCAGGGCAATGTCCACAGGGTCGGTATTGTAGAACCAGCCCCTCCAGAACCAGTCCAGGTCTTCCCCGCTGGCATCCTCCATCGTACGGAACAGATCAGCCGGGGTGGGGTGTTTGAATGCCCAGCGGCGGGCGTATTCGCGGAACGCGTAATCAAAGAGTTCACGGCCCATGATGGTTTCGCGGAGGATGTTGAGGCCGGTGGCCGGTTTGGAATAGGCATTCGGACCAAAGCGGATGATGTTTTCACTGTTGGTCATGATGGGCTCCAGCTGGTCTTTGGGCAGCTTCATGTAGTCCACGATCTTGTAAGCCGGACCCTTGTCTACCGGGAATTTATTGTCCCAGAGTTCCTCGCTGAGGTATTCCACAAATGAGTTGAGCCCCTCATCCATCCAGGTCCACTGGCGCTCATCACTGTTGATGATCATGGGGAAGAAATTATGGCCCACCTCATGGATCACCACGCCGATCATACCGTTCTTGGTGCCTTCGCTGTAGGTGCCGTCTTTTTCGCAGCGGCCGAAGTTGAAACAGATCATCGGGTATTCCATCCCGTTAGCAGCCTCCAGGCTCTGGGCCACCGGGTAGGGATAGGGAATGGTGAATTTCGAATAGGTTTTGATGGTATGGGCAACCAGTTTGGTGCTGTAGCGGCGGTAGAGGTTATAGGCCTCCTTGCCATAGGCGCTCATGCACATCACCTTCTTGCCCTCCACGGTTACCGGCAGGGCATCCCAGATGAATTTCCGGCTGCTGCCCCAGGCGAAGTCGCGAACCATATCCGCCTTGAACACCCAGGTTTTCCGGGCCTTTGAACGGCTTTTCTCCTTGGCTTTGGCTTCTTCCAGGGTTACAATTTCCGTAACTTCTTTGGCGGTTTGTGCGGCATTCCAGCGCTGGAGTTCTTTGGCCGACAGCACCGCGGGATAGTTCTGGCACTCTCCGGTAGCCATCACCACATGATCGCCGGGCACATTCATCGATACCACAAAATTGCCGAAGGTGAGGGCAAACTCGCCCGTACCCGTAAACTGGTGATTCTGCCAGCCCTGGAAATCGCTGTACACACAGAGGCGGGGGTACCACTGGGCCATCGTAAAGAGGTCGTTGCCGTCTTCCGGGAAATTTTCATAACCGCCGCGGCCGCCCATCCGCATCCGGTCTACAATATTGTAATACCAGTCAACCTTGAACACGAAGCGCTGTCCCGGTTTCAGGGGCTGGGGCAGTTCCACCCGCATCATGGTTTTGTTGATGGTATAGGCCAGCGGCTTGCCGAGGGCATCGGTCACCTTCAGGATCTGATCGCCGTACTCCTTGTCGGTTTTCCCGGCAAAACGCAGCAGATCGTTTTCTGTTACCGATTTGGGCATGGAGCTGCTGTTCGGGTACCCGCCATTGTTGGTGGCACTGTGCTGGTTTTCGTCCAGCTGCAGCCAGAGGTAGGTGAGTACATCAGGGGAGTTGTTGAAATAGGTGATGGTTTCCTTCCCTTTCAGCTGGCGCTTTTCCTCATCCAGCTCACAGCTGATGTTGTAATCACAGCGCTGCTGCCAGTACTTCGGCCCGGGGGCGCCGCTGGCAGTGCGGTACTCATTCGGCGTGGGCAGGATGGTGCCCAGTTGTTCAAAGCGGTTGCCGTGGTTGCTGCCCGGATTGTTCCGGATGTCCTGGGCGGTGGCCTGGAGACAGAGCAGGAGCGCCAGCGGAGTCAGAAAACGTGTTGTCATATTTCAGTGATGATGGGTTTCAGTCCGGCAATGCCGGTCTGTAAAAATAGCTTTTTCCGGTTCAGAAAGGCCAGCGCTCCGGAAGCATCAGCGATGCCGCGAGCACAGCGGTAACCGAAATCACCCCGGCCCACCAGTTACGGCTCACGCGGAGTTTTTCCACCACCGCCCAGCCCAGCAGGAGCAGGAAGGTGACGAGTACCAGCTGTCCGGCTTCCAGGCCCAGGTTAAAACTGAGCAGGGGCCAGCCGATGTTTTGCTGCCCGGCCAGCATAAAACGGATGGTGTTGGCAAAACCCATTCCGTGGATGAGGCCGAAAAACAAGGCCAGCAGGTAATTGAACCGCAGGGTGCGCTCCTGGTAGTCGCGGACCCTGAAATTCAGCAAACCGGTGGCGATAATGGTGCAGGGGATCAGGAATTCCACCCAGCGTGTGCTGAATCGCATCCAGTCGTACACACTGAGCACCAGCGTTAAAGAGTGCCCCAGCGTAAACGCGGTAACCAGGATCAGCACCTGCTTCCAGTTGCGGAGGAGATAAATAGCTGATAATGCTGCGATGAACAGGATATGGTCCAGCGCGCCGGCGCTCAGGATATGCTCCCAGCCCGTTTTAAAATACAGCCCGAACTCACTCATCCGGACCTCCTCCTGCAAACTCTGCGTAAACCATTAGATTTGCCAAATATCAGCAATATTGCCTTCATCTGATTACCGGCTGTGGATATGGTTGCCCTTTTGTACAATTGGCTCTGCTTTTTCGCCCTTTTATCGGCTCCGGCCGATCACCCGATCTATGTGAGCGTTACCGAGATCGAATACAATGCCAAGGAGAAAAACCTGGAAATCAGCTGCCGCATCTTTACCGATGATTTTGAAAAAACCCTGCGGAAATACCACAGTGGCCGCATCGACCTCCTCAACGAATCGATGAAAAAGCAGATGGAGCCGCTGGTAAAAAGCTACATCGAACAGCACCTGCAGATCAAAGCCGATGGCAAAAAACTCCATCCCGAATTCCTGGGTTTCGAACAGCAGGACGAAGCCATTGCCAGCTACTGGCAGGTAACCGGCATCGCCGCACCGCGGCAGATCAGCCTGTTCAATAATCTCCTCTTTGAATACCAGGAGCAGCAGATGAACCTGGTGCATGTAACGGTAAACGGTATCCGAAAAAGTCACCGCCTGCTGAATCCCGACGCGGCCGTGGTGCTGGAGTGGTAATCAGCTCTGGTGTACCGGAGCGCACCGCATCCGGCAAAGGCATCAGGCTTCTTCGGTTTCCAACGGTGCTTTCACCAGCAGTTTGTCGATGCGCTGACCATCCATGTCGATGATCTCAAACGAAAATCCGCGCCACTCAAAGGTGTCGCCGGTATGGGGGATCCGTTCCAGCTCGTGCAGCACAAAGCCGGCCACGGTGTCGAAAGAGTGTTCCTCCTCATTCATCCAGGCGGTTTTCTCAAAATGACTCAGGAAGTCATAAAAGGTCACCTGCCCGTCAACCAGGAAGCTGCCATCCGCCCGTTCCGTGATTTCATATTCCTCCTGCCCGGTTTGCGGCACATCGCCCACGATGGCTTCCAGGATATCGTTGAGGGTGATCATGCCCTCCAGGGTGCCATACTCGTTTACAATAAAGCAACTGTGGATCTTGGTTTGCTTCATCTTCTCCAGCAGCTGGTAGGGTGTATTGTTCTCCGGCACAAAGGCGGCGGGGCGCATCAGTTTGCCAAGGGGGATCTGTTTATCGGCCTTCAGCAGCTCCTTGATGTAAATCACCCCCTTGATGTCGTCCACCGATTTGTCGCATACCGGGTAAGTGGAGTAACTGAGCTGCTCCGGCTGATCGATGAGGGTTTGCACGGTATCGTCCACATCAAACCATTCAATTTCGGTGCGGTGGGTCATGAGGGCCGTGATCTTCCGGTCGCCCAGATGAAACACCCGTTCAATGATTTCCTTCTCCTCTTCCTCGATGGTGCCATGCTCGCTGCCCTCGGTGATCATGGCCTTGATCTCTTCTTCCGTAACGGCGCTGTCGCTGCCGGGCTGGATCTTGAACATCCGGAAGATCAGTCCGCTGATGGTATTCAGCAACCAGATCACCGGGTAGGTAACGCGGCTCAGGAAGTTCATCGGACCGGCCACCAGGCGGGCAATTTTTTCGGCCCGCAGCATGCCGATGCGTTTGGGCACCAGCTCGCCCAGGATAATGGAGAGGAAGGTCACCAGCACCACGATCAGCACCGTGGAAATGCTTTCGGCATAAGGCTGCAGGAAGCTGATCTGCTCGATCAGGGGCTGGAGGTCTTTGCTGAATTTTTCTCCGGAATACACACCCGTGAGGATGGCGATGAGGGTGATGCCCACCTGGGCGGTGGAAAGGAATTTCTCCGGATTCTCAATCAGGTCCAGCGCGGCACGGGCCTGTGCATCGCCCTTGTTCGCCTGCCCTTCCAGCCGGCCCCTTCGGGCGCTGACCAGGGCAATTTCACTCATGGTGAACAGTCCGTTCAAAAAAATCAGGATCAGTAAAATGATGATTTCTGCCATATTAAAAGGGTGCGGCGCTGCCATGCAAAAGTCCGCAACCGGCACAAATATCAGTAATCCTTTATAAATGACGCGGAAACAACCATTCAGCGCAGCTGAAAATACCGGTTAAACAGCGCCGCAGTGCAGCTGCCCACCAGGACGCCGAGCAGGGCGCCGCCGAGGATATCCAGCGGATAATGCACGCCCACATACACCTGGGCATATCCGATGACCAGGGCCCATCCAAAGAAAAGCCAGCGCCATCCGTGCAGCAGGGGCCGGAGGGTGGCCACCAGGAACATGGCCAGGCCAAAATGGTTGGCCGCATGCGAGGAGGTGAAGCTGCTGCTTTTGGGCAGGTAAATACCGGGCAGGGTGCGCAGCCAGTGAGCGATGGCCGGTTCATTGCAGGGGCGCAGCCGCAGGATGTGCTCCTTGATCACCCAGCTGCTGAGCAGATCGGTGACGATGGGGGTACACACGGCCGCCAGCAGCCACCACCAGCCCGTTTTCCGGTAATTGAGCAATACCAGCAGGATCAGGAAAAGATACAGTGGCACCCAGGTATCCGCATGCCGGAGCAGGGGCATCAGCCAGTCGAACAATGGATTGTGCCAGCGTTCATTGATGTACCGGAGGAGGGTCCGGTCCCATTCCATATGAAAGAGCCACTGCATGGGGTGCCAAAAATAATTAATCTATTTTTGCCCTCCCTGTTAAATCCCATGCTGCTGTTTTACAAAATGCCCCGTTTGCTGCGCTGGATCAGCCTGGTGCTGGGCCTGTTCCTGGCCTGGGGCACCCTGCTTCGCCTGGTTTTCCTGCTGCGGTACCAGCCCCCCGGGCAGCCTTTCCCGGCCGCGGCACTGGGCATGGGGTTCCGGTTCGACCTGAAGTTCGGCTGCATCCTGGCCCTCGCGCTTCTCGTGCTGGCGGCCCTCCCGGCCCTGCATCCCTTTAAACGCAGGACGGCGGCCCGGTTCTGGAACCGCCTGCTGCCACTGCTATGGCTGCTGATCTTCCTCACCTATGCCGTGGATTATTATCACTATGATTATGTGCAGCAACGGCTCAATGCCCATATCCTGAGTTATTTCAAAGACGCTTCCATCACCATGAATATGGGGCTCGAATCGTACCCGGTTACAGCCATCGTACTGCTGCTGGTGCTGTTTACGCTGCTGAACGGCTGGATGCTGCAGTGGCTGCTGCACCGCTGCCAGACGGCTCCGGTGCTGGACAACCGGGCCGGCGCGGGCTGGCACCTGCTTTATTTCCTGCTGCTGGGCCTGGGCGTGTTTGGAAAAGCCGGCCAGTTCAACCTCCGCTGGAGCGATGCCTTCACCCTGGCGGATCCGTTCAGCGCGCAGCTGGCCCTCAACCCCTTCCAGAGTTTTTTCAGCACCCTCAGCTACCGCGACACAAGGCCCGATCTGCAGGAGGTGAAAGCCGCCTACCCGCAGATGGCCGCCTACCTGGGCGTGGAAGCCCCCGACAGCAACAGCCTGCAACTCGGTCGTGATTACCCCTTCCCGCCCGGCGCACCGGCACGCAACGTGGTGCTGGTGATCTGCGAAAGCTTCAGCATGTTCCGCAGCAGCATGGCCGGCAACCCGCTCAACACCACCCCCTTCTTCGCGGAACTCTGCCGCAACGGCCTGTTCTTCGACCACTGCTTCACCCCCTCCTTCCCCACCGCCCGCGGCGTATGGGCAACGGTAACGGGTATCCCCGATGTGCTGGGCGACAACAACCGCACCGCCAGCCGCAACCCCGAAGTGGTGAACCAGCAAACCATCCTGAACCAGCTGAAGGGATATGAAAAATATTATTTCATCGGCGGCGACCCCACCTGGGCCAATATCAAGGGAGTGCTGCTGAACAATATCGACAGCCTGCGCCTGTACAGCCAGGATGACTTCAAAGCCCCGAAAGCGGATGTGTGGGGCATCGACGATAAAAGCCTGCTGCTGGAATCGGCAGGCATCCTCGGCGCCGCGAAGCAGCCGTTTTTCGCCATCATCCAAACCGCCGATAACCACCGGCCCTATACCATCCCCGAAACGGAGCTGCAGCATTTCAGCCGCAAAACACTGCCCGCGGATACCCTGCGCCGTTATGGATTTGAAGACAACGACGAATTCAATGCTTTCCGGTACACCGATTATACATTTGAGCAATTCATGAAGGCCGCGCAGCAGCAGCCCTGGTACAGCAACACCCTCTTTGTGTTTGTGGGCGACCATGGCATGCCCGGCAATGCCGACGCCTGTTATCCCCGCTGCTGGAGCAGCCTCTCGCTCACCCGGCATCATGTACCCCTGCTGTTCTATGCGCCCGGCGGCTGGCTGCCGGCAGCACGGCGCAGCCAGGTATGTTCACAGGCTGATGTGATGCCGTCTATCGCCACCCTCATCCGGGCCAGCCACCGCAATACCGGGATCGGGCAAAGCCTCTTTGATCCCCGGGTACCTTACCCGGATGCGGTATTCACCATCGATCACGAGCTGGGCACTTACGGCATGATCACCGACTCTTTTTATTACCAGCAGAACCGCCGTACCGGGCAGACCGCCTGGGTATCCACCGTTGGCAATGAACCCGTAACCGGCCACGACAGCCTCCGCAACCGCCTTGCCCGGCTCACAGAAGCCTACTACCAGACGGCGAAATACCTGTTGTATCACAATAAAAGGTAGAGGAATGGGATAATGGGCAAATGGGACAATGTGCAAATGTGCAAATGAGACAATGTGCAAATGTGCTGATGAGCCTTCTCCCGGGGCAGAACGAATTGAACGTGATCAATGAATGATACGGCTTATGCCGGAAAAATAAACCAAAGTGAAAATGAGCAAATGTGCAAATTGGCCAATGTACCAATTAACCTTCTCCCGGAGCCAACCTTAAACTTTAAACCTTAAACTTTAAACCTTAAACCTTAAACCTTACCCCCCTCACCGCTTCCGCGCCACCATGATCAGCCGGGGCGATTTGCGCACATCGTAATGACCGAAGGTATAGTCGCCGAACACTTCGGTAATCTGCAGGCCCTGGTAGGCCAGCATGTCGGTGAAATCGCCGAGAGAAAACTTGGCCACCTGCTCGGTGAATACCAGCGGCTCGGCCAGGGCCTCATCCTCCACCTCAATTTTTTTGTAGAAATGGGTTTCATCAAACCACTTGGTGATGAAGTAGTGCACGCCGGAAAGGGTTTGTTCCGACTGGTGCACGAGGTGGTCTTCGGCATAATGCACGTTCAGGTAATCCATCACAAAAGTGCCGTTGCTCCTGAGTGACTGCGCAATGGTGCGGATGGTATTGTCGTGCTCCCGCCGGGTGCGGAAATAGCCGAAGCTGGTGAAAAAATTAAAGGCGTAATCGTAGTAATGCATGCGGAAAGGCAGCCGCATATCGTGCCGGAAAAACTCCAGCTTTTCGTGGGCCTGCTGCAGGGCTTCGGCAATGCTGTCCTCACTGAGGTCGATGCCGGTTACCGTATACCCCAGCTGCGCCAGCTGAATGGAGTGCCGGCCACGGCCGCAGGCCACATCCAGCATCCGGCTGCCCGGCGGGGGCTGCAGGTGACCGATGAGTTCATCAATGAACGCAGCCGCTTCCCTATCATCCCGTTTGAAATACAGCTGGTGATAATAAGGTGAGTTGAACCAGTCTTTGAACCAGGGACTGCCCATAACACTTACAGGAAAGTTTTAATGATCAGCACGCCCAGGCCATAAACCAGGGTGGTCACGAAGATACCCTTGGCGGTTTTATCCTTATGGCTGTTGATGTAAAGGGTGAAGATGGCCGCATTGAGCAGCAGCGACATGCTGAGGGCCGCGCTCAGGGTGCGGTAACCGGGCTCCAGGTACATGAACTGAAAAGTTTCCCGGAAACTGAACATGCTGAACTTGGTGAACTTGAACACCATTACCCCCAGCAGCGGCGCCAGCAGCCCCATCACCAGGCCCATTCCAAAATGATCCTTCTTGAAAAACATCAGAATTTCCAGGTTTTTTCCAGTTTCGTTTTCAGCGCATAGTGGGTGAGGTCAAACTGCACGGGCACCACGCTCACGTAATTGTGGTTGAGCGCCCACACATCGGTGTCCTTACCCTTGTCGAAATTCACGAACTCGCCGGTGAGCCAGAAATACTTCTTGCCGTGCGGATCCTTGCGCTCTTCAAAATCCTCTTCATATTTGGCATAGGCCTGGCGGCACACTTTCACCCCTTTGATCAGTTCCAGCGGCGCGGCGGGAATGTTCACATTCAGGAGCAGGTGCTTATCCAGCTTCGGCTGCGCGAGCAGCGCCGATACAATTTTGCGCACATAAAAACGCGAGGGGGCAAAATCGGCCTCCACGCTGTAATCCAGCAGCGAAAACCCGATGCTGGGGATGCTCTCAATACTGGCTTCCATGGCGGCCGACATGGTGCCGCTGTAAATCACATTGATGGAATGATTGGCGCCGTGGTTAATGCCGCTGAGGCAGAGATCGGGTTTGCCATGCAGGATTTTGTCTACCGCCAGCTTCACGCAATCCACCGGCGTGCCGTTGGTTTGCCAGGATTCAATGCCTTCAAACATCTCCACCTTACTCATGCGCAGCGGGTGGTTGATGGTGATGGCATGCCCCATGCCGCTCTGGGCTTTGTCGGGCGCCACCACAATCACCTTCCCCAGGTCGCGTACCGCTTCCACCAGGTTGCGGATACCCGGCGCCGTGATGCCGTCATCATTCGTGATCAGGATAGTCGGTTTCTTTTTCTTGACTGCTTTCGCCATGGTTGTTTGCTTCAATGGTTAATACAACTTTACAAGAAGTTTAGGGTTGAGCGTTTAGGGTTCGCTCCGGGAGAAGGCTCATTGGCACATTTGCACATTAGCCAATTGGTACATTGGCACATTGACTCACCTTACCCGGCCATCTCTCCCCCACCTTCCACCTTAAAATTTCGGGAACCAGGGTCTTGCAATGGCCTCGCGGAACGGCCAGGGAATGGAAGCGAGGATCAGCACCAGGGCCAGTCCGAAGAAAATCAGCATCCGCTTATGTTTGGCCTGGTCGGTTCCGGCGCGTTTCACCGAAACCCGGCCCACATGCACCAGGATCCAGGCCAGGAGCATCATACTCATGTGCTCCATAGCAAAAAAGCGCTGGTCGGGAATGGATTTGATGGTGCTGAAAGTTTTCAGCCGGTCGAACCAGCCGTTGCCCACATACAGGATGAGGCCCAGCAGCAACTGGAGGTCGCAGCTGATCATGAACAGCAGGTTGCTTTTATTATCGCTTTCCGTAAACACCCGCTTGCGCGTGTATCCCGAAAAAGCGTTGAGCACCGTGAGCAGGCCGAAGAGCAGTACAGCCCAGCGCAGCAGGTTGTGCAATACCAGAACAGTGTTTTGCATACGTTGATTTTTTACAAAAATAAGGGCTGCGCTGTATTGCCCATGATTTTATTCAACAGGGGCCGGGTACAGCAGTGCCTGCATCAGCAGCGGCAGCGGCTGTTCATTCCTGCTCCGGCACAGGCCCGCGCACCGGCTTCACCGGGGCATCCATGGCCATCCGCCGGCCCTTCAGCCAGTTGCCTGTCCGGGCGCCGGAAAAAAATTGGCAGAAAAATTTGGAAACACTAAAATTTTTAGTATGTTTGTGCTAACCAAATTAGTTGAACCATGTCACTGGCTGGCCAAAACCTCAAGTACCTCCGCAAACTGCGGGGATGGACGCAGGAAGAGTTTGCCGTCAAACTCGGCATCAAACGTTCACTCATCGGCGCTTATGAAGAAGAGCGGGCCGATCCCCGGCTGGATGTGCTGGAAACCGTGAGTGAACTGTTCAAGCTCACGCTGGATGAAATCCTGTTAAAAGACCTCAGCAACAGCAACGGCAGTTACCTGGCCCGCAGGCGCCAGCAGAAGATGATGAGTGCCGACCGGAATGTCATTCATTTTGTTCCGGTGAAGGCAGCGGCCGGTTACCTGGCGGGTTATGCCGACAGTGAGTTTCTTGATGAGCTCAACACCTTCACCCTGCCCATGCTCAGCGGCGGTCATTACCGGGCCTTTGAAATCATCGGCGACAGTATGCTGCCCACCCCCAGCGGCAGCATCATCGTGGGAGAAAAGGTAAACGGTACCGATGAGGTCAAAAACAACCAGCCCTATATCGTGGTCAGCCGCAATGAAGGCATCGTGTACAAACGGGTAGCCCGGAACCCCAAACAGAAAAACAAGCTCACCCTCATCAGCGATAATCCGCAGTACCAGCCCTACCAGATCAATACCGAAGATGTGGTGGAACTCTGGCATGCACAGATGGTGCTGAGCAAAGTGAGCCAGCAGCAGCGCTGGGACATGGATTCACTCGCCAGCATGGTCAATAACCTGCAGAACCAGATCAGCACGCTGAAAAAGAAGATGAACTGAAATAAGGTAATAACTGTCCGGGCTGGCCGGGTACATCCATCAACAGCCGGCAAGAGCCGGGATGGAATTTTACCAGATGAGAAATAAGGAACAGGGCAATCGGGAAGGAGCAAGGCAGCTCTGTTGAATGCGCATTGCCGGGATTGGACCCGTCAGAGGCTTCAACGCTGGCCGGGTTACCAAGGAAGGTTCACCCAACAGCCGGGTGCCGGCATCGTCATTACCGGTGAATGGCAGACAGCGGAAACAGGATAATCTCCTAACCATCCCAGCTGGACTTCCACGGCAGGGCGGCATCCCGCTTTTCGGGGATAACACCACGTCAGCAATATCCCCAACCCTAAACCTTAAACCTTAAACATTAAATGATAAGTTCTTTGACATCGTGGACTAAACTGTAGCTAGACATCGTGGACTAATTTATTTATGTAAGCTCTAAATGATCTTACATGACTAAAGAAGAAAAAGTAATAGCTGCTGTTAATGCTTTCAATTCAGGAGTTGACC
>JAYRPG010000023.1:0-17113 GCA_041911275.1 Ferruginibacter sp.
GCCGGTATATTGCTCACTCAAACTTTTTAATACAGGTTCCATCGCGCGGCAGGGCGGGCACCATTCTGCGCCAAAATCCACCAGCACGGTTTTATCAGACTGAAGGGAAGCTTTGAACTGCTGCAGGCTCATCTGCGGCTCACTGCTGCGGCCCTCGAGAGGCAGGCCGGCTGCTTTCCAGGCATTGATGCCGCCCTGGAGTTCAATCACTTCCCGGAAACCCTGGCTGCGCAGCAGTTTGGCGGCAGCCGCGCTGCGTCCGCCGGCTAGGCAGTAAATGTAAACGGGCTTGTTTTTATCAATGAAACCGGTGCGGCGGCTGAACTCCTCCCGCTGCGTCCAGTCGGCCAGCAGCGCCCCCCGGATATGTCCGGAGCCATATTCGCCGGCCGTGCGTACATCCAGCAGCTGGCCTTTTTCCATTTGCTGGCTGAAGGCTGCGGCATCGAGGGAGGTGCCGGCGGGCTGGGCCTGGCAGCTCAGCAGGATTGTGGGCAGGAGGGCGGTAAAGAGGAAGGGGAGCAGGCGTGGCATGGGAATTTTTTTACAAAGTTCAGGGAAGGAAGGCAGATGGCCAACCCCGGTTGGCTGTCAGGCTGCCGGGCGGAAGCCGGTGCTGGTTTTGAGGGCTTCCATCACATTAAAGATGATGGGGCAGTTGGCATAATGCATGAACAGGGTGAAGAGCCGCTGGTTGATACCCGGCTGGTGCAGGTGCGGAAATTCGCGGCATTCGCTGAAGCGCAGGGCGTAGATACTGCAGCGGTTGCCGTCGAGGAAATGGCAGGGAATCCGGTTCAGGATCAGTTGTCCGCCTGCGCTTTCCTCCACATATTTCCGGCGGAACTCCCGGGCGCTGCAGCCGATGTGAGCCGCGCTGCTGCTGATTTCGGCTTCGGTGATGTGGATCATCAGTGAGCGGCAGCAGTTGCCGCAGTCGGTGCAGCTGATGGTGGGGGTGATGGCCTCCTGCAGTACCTGCACCTGCCGGTCGATGGCGTTGGTGTCGCGGTTGCGCAGAAAATCGCGGAAGGCTTCGTTCTCCGTCTCCATGGCTTCGGCCAGGCGGCTGATTTCAGGCAGGGAGGTAACCGGCGCAGGCATTTGCATGCGGCAAGATACCGGTTCGGGGCGGGATAGACAAACGGTTCAGAGGGGCAGGGCGAAGAGGCGGTCGGCAAAAAAATGTTCCAGCGCCAGGGCTACGCCGTCCTGGTGGTTGCCCGCGGTAATGAAATCGGCCAGGGCCTTGATCTCGTCGGGGGCATTGCCCATCACCACGCCGGTGCCTGCAAAGGCAATCATGCCGGCGTCGTTGTAATTGTCGCCAATGGCAATCACTTCGTGGGTTTGCCAGCCGTACTGATCCATGACGAGCTGCATGGCATTGGTTTTGGAAGCGGCGGGGTGCATGGCTTCCACGTAGCGGGGCTGTGACTTGAAGATATTGAGGCGGCTGCCCAGTTCGCGGAGCAGCTCCTGTTCCAGCTGGAGGATCACCTGTTCGTCTCCGGCCATCAGTACTTTGTTGGCGCTGGTTTGGGTTTGCTGCCAGTGGCTGAAGGTGGTTTCAAAAGGCTGTAGTTGTACCGGTACGGGGGTGATTTTCTGTTCCTTGCGGATGGCCGGGGTTTCGGCAGCGGCGTACCAGTCCATCTGGCTGTAATGCATGGCCGATACGGGGTAACGGCTGGCGATGGCATGCAGGGTCTGGAGGTCATCCAGCGGGATGTCGAGCTGGTGCACAATTTTGCCCTGGTGCCAGATGTAGCTGCCGTTGAGGCTCACTACCGGTACCTCATCCGGAAAGATATCTTCGATGAGGTGGAGCATCCCATGCAGTGGCCGGGCCGAGATGGGGATGATCTGTACGCCTTCTTCAAACAGTAACTGAATCACTTCACGGGTACGGGCGCTGATGCGGTGATCCGGCGTCAGCAGGGTACCATCCATATCTGTGAAAACCGCTTTGTACATGGCTGCAAAATTAGTTGCTTATCCGTTAATAACGGAGCGGGCAGGGGTGGAGGTAAACCAATTCGGCTTTGTTGATCAGAAACCAAAGAGGGCAAGGGGATTCAGGCGTTGGGCAAAACTGCGGCTGGCCGGGACTTTGATGGCTTTTTCGGTGACGGCCTGTTCGCGGCTGGCTACCAGTTTACGGCCCAGGGAGGGCAGCTGAACGGAGAGCCCCTGGTGACGGATACTCAGTACCTGGTTATTGTAACCGCTGATGCTTTTTTCGATGATGCGGATTTTCTCAGCCGGGTTCACCGCGGCTTTCTCTACCTGCAGGGTTACATAGTTTTCTGTCATCATCCGGATGGCATTGATTTCATCTTCGCTGATCACGGCGGGCTGCGCTTTCCAGTACAGCACACTCACTACCCCGGGAAGCCGGGTGAGGGCCGTGAGCTGCTCCGGTTCAGTGAGCACAAATACCTGGTTGGGGAAGAGGGGCGCATAGGCCTTTACGGTGCGGGATACCACTTTTTCTTCGCGGATGCTGAAAGGGCAAAAATGCTCAAGGCCTTTGCGGCTGAGTTGCTGCATTACTTTTTTCTCCTGGTTGTTTTGGGTGCAGAGCACAAACCATTGCTGTTTCATAACGGGTTTTTTGGATTTGCTGTCAATAGGGTTGAGATCGGGTGCCTGTTGTGGCAGGACACATACCCGGTTACGAACCCGGTGCCAAAAAATTTCATATTGATAATCAAGATGTTGCATAGAAGCTGCGGAAGCGATTGTCCAGTTTCTGGAATGAGTTTTCATTTCGGGACACAATTCGGAGGCGACCGGCTGCTGATGACAGCTCAGGCCGGCGGCTCAACCACCGCAGGTGCAGCGATGGTGCGGATGAGGACAGCGGAAGGCAAGTGGCTCAGGTAAGCGGCGAGGCTGCCGTGGGTAATTTCTGCATCGGGCGGTTTCATCCACAAGGTTCTCAGGGGGTACGGACGGATGTTCATCCGTGAGGTGGGGGCCGGAGCTACAAACCACTGATGAAAAGGGTTTCAGCAGGACGGGCAGTTTAGCAGAGGGTGGGGATGGATCGGCATTGCCGGAACAAGGCCTCATCAACATCGGTCCTAAGGTAAGGATACCCGACCCATCCGCTCAATGAGCACGATCAGGATAAAAAGTTCTGATGGTCAGTATCCTGTCCTGCCCATCCCCGGCCCGCACCTACAATCGACAATTGGGTGTAACTTCTGCCACCCTCAACTATAACTCATAATTCATAATTCATAATTCATAACTCATAACTTATAACTCATAACTCTTAACTCCCCCAGGTTATCCCCACCTTGTTAACAACGCATCTCCGCCCGCCCCGCCTGCATTCGATATATTTGCCGCATTCGTGATTTACTAAAAATATTAGTAGATTGCGGCTTTTTCCGGGGGCCTGCACAGGCTGCACCCGGTGTGGAACCCACCCGACAGGGAAAACAAGTGTACGCGATATGGCAGAGAAAGAAGTACGGTATGATGAAGACTCGATCCGGAGCCTCGACTGGAAGGAGCACATCCGGCTGCGACCGGGTATGTATATCGGCAAACTCGGCGACGGAAGCAGTCCGGACGACGGGATCTATGTGCTGCTCAAGGAAGTGATCGATAACTGCATCGATGAGCATACCATGGGCTATGGCCGCCATGTGGACGTTACCATCAGCGGCAAGGAAATCACCGTACGGGATTATGGCCGGGGTATCCCCCTGGGTAAGGTGGTGGACGTGGTGAGCAAAATCAACACCGGCGCCAAGTACGACAGCAAGGCCTTCCAGAAAAGTGTGGGGCTGAATGGCGTGGGTACCAAGGCGGTGAATGCCCTGAGCCAGTATTTTAAGGTGAGCAGCTTCCGAGAAGGCAAGGAAAAAACCGCTGAGTTTGAAAAAGGGAACCTCATCAAAGAACACAAGGAGGTGGCCAGTAAGGAGGAGAATGGCACCCGCGTGCAGTTCATTCCGGATGACAATATTTTCAAGAATTTTCATTTTGTTCAGGAATACCTCGATAACCAGTTCTGGAACTACTGCTACCTGAATGCGGGCCTGGTGATGAACCTCAACGGCAAGCGCTATGTGAGCAAGAACGGCTTGCTGGATCTGCTGCAGCGCAAAACCAACGAGGATGAGCTCCGCTATCCCATCATCCACCTGAAGGGCGAAGACATTGAAGTGGCCATCACCCATGAGAATACTTACGGGGAGGAATACTACAGTTTTGTCAACGGTCAGTTTACCACCCAGGGCGGCACCCATCTCGCTGCCTTCCGCGAGGGGTACATCAAAACCGTGCGGGAGTTTTTCAAAAAAGACTACGACGCGGCGGATATCCGCGGCAGCATCTGCGCGGCCATCAGCGTGAGGGTGCAGGAACCGGTGTTTGAGAGCCAGACCAAAACCAAGCTGGGCTCACAGAATGTGTATGAGGGCGGTCCCTCGATGAAGAATTTTGTGGGCGATTTCCTGAACCGCGAGCTGGACAATTATCTCCACCGCAACCCGTCTGTGGCCGAGGCCCTGAAAAAGCGGATTGAGCAAAGTGAGCGGGAGCGCAAGGAACTCAGCGGCATCCGCAAACTGGCCAACGAAAGGGCCAAGAAGGCGAACCTGCACAACAAGAAGCTCCGCGACTGCAAGTACCATTACAACGATGAGCCCAGCGGCAAGGACAAAGTGGCCGTGCAGGAGAAGCAGCGCGAAAGCACCATCTTCATCACCGAAGGCGACAGCGCCAGCGGCAGCATCACCAAGGCGCGGAGCGTGGAAACACAGGCGGTGTTCAGCTTGCGGGGTAAACCGCTGAACTGTTTCGGGTTAACCAAGAAAGTGGTGTACGAAAACGAGGAGTTTAACCTGCTGCAGCACGCCCTCAATATTGAAGAAGGGTATGAAGGCCTGCGGTACAACAATATTGTGATTGCCACCGATGCCGATGTGGACGGGATGCACATCCGCCTGCTCATCATGACCTTTTTCCTGCAATTCTTCCCCGACCTGGTGAAGAATGGCCATGTGTATATCCTGCAAACGCCGCTGTTCAGGGTACGCAACAAGCAAACCACCATCTACTGTTATGATGAGGCCGAAAAGCAGGCCGCCATCCGGCAGCTGGGCAACAAGCCCGAAATCACCCGCTTCAAGGGCCTGGGTGAGATCAGTCCGGAAGAATTTGCCCGCTTCATCGGACCGGATATGCGCAAGGACCCGGTGATGATGTTGCCCGACACCCATATCCAGCAACTGCTTGAATATTATATGGGCAAGAACACCCCCAGCCGGCAGGATTTCATCATCGATAATTTACGCATCGAGGTGGATCTGGCAGAGCAGTAGGCTGTTGCCCTTGCAGGGGGAGTGCGCCGCACAGCGTTCCCGGCAATGATGAAGTTTAATAAATAAACCGTGTGAGCCCGGCCTTTCCCCGGAAAGGAAAACACAGGCAATTTTTATGTTTGATTTCCATACCGATAAACAGCGCTACTTCGACATGCAGGCCGAAAACGCCCGCCGCTATGTGGTGCCCTTTGTGGAGGCTGCCAAGCCACTGCAGCCCGGCATGCGGGTCCTGGAAATCGGTTGTGCCGAGGCCGGTGTGCTGAAAGCGTTTATTGAAAGAGGCTGTGTAGCCGTGGGCGTGGAACTGGAAGAGCACCGGCTCGAACTGGCCCGGAGGTTCATGAAGACAGAACTGGAGGAGGGGAAGATCCGCTTCATCTCCAAGGATATTTATCAGGTGGAAGGAGCTGCCGAGTTTGGCGGCCGTTTCGATGTGATTGTGCTGAAGGACGTGATTGAACACATCCACGACCAGGCCCGCCTGATCGGCTGGATGAAGAGTTTTCTCCATCCCGGCGGGGTGATTTTCTTTGGTTTTCCGCCCTGGCAGATGCCTTTTGGCGGTCACCAGCAGCTGATGAGTAAAAAACTGCTGGCAGCCATGCCCTACTACCACCTGCTGCCCATGCCCCTGTACCGCTGGATCCTGAAACAGGGAAAGCAGGATGTAGAAGCCTTTGCTGAGATCAAGGAAACCGGCATTTCCATTGAGCGTTTTGAACGGATCGTAAAGGATAAGGGGTACCAGGTGATCAATAAACAGCATTATCTCCTGAACCCGATCTATACCTATAAGTTTGGCTGGAAGCCGCTCAAACAACTGAAGCTGGTGAGCGCCATACCCTGGGTACGTAACTTCTTTACCACCTGTGTGTATTACCTGATCACACCGAAAAGTTGAGCCGGGAAGCCATGGGGTGCTGATGGAAGAACAAGGTGATTAAGGTGATGAACGTGAAAAATGTGGTTTGAATGGGGCGTGTTGAAATGGAAAATGCCAGGGCTGAGATGAAACCACAACTCCGGCGATCAGCAGCTCCTGCACATTCATCACATTTGTCAGATTGATCACAAAATCTTTTTACAGATTGAAATAGAATTTATGATTCATGTTGTATTCAATGAACCGGATGTAAAAGTGCTCACCCAGGCCCAGGAACTGGACGAAACCCTGGCGGGACAGATCGTGCTTTTCCGGGATGATTATGCCGTGGGGCCGCTGGGCAACCTCTATGCCGGTGCCGACATTGAAGCCCGCCGGCAATGGTGGCGCGACGTGCTGGCCGGCGGTGATTACGAAGGCCGGGTCGACAGCGGGGAGGTGGATGATTACCAGGCCGTGGCCGAACTGGTGGGCACCCTCCGCCGGAATCCTGAGGAAACCGTATGGATCTGGGCCGCCCAGAGCAAACATGATGTATGCGGTTATTACTGGCTGCTGCATTATATGCAGGAATTCCAGGGCCGGGTGTTCATCCTCTACCTCAACAACCTGCCCTTCATCAATGAAAAGGGCAATATATTCTACCCCGGCTGGCTCAGCGAAATTCCGGCGAAGGAGTTCCTGAAAGCCAAAAAGCTGGCCCGCGAAATCACCCTGAGTGAATTTGAAGTGGACCCGGATGAATGGAACCGCCTCTGCCAGGAAGGAAAAGGCGTGCGCATCCTTGAGGGCGGTAAAAAACTGGTGCAGCACGACTATGATTTTTACGACGGCGAACTGAAGAAAATGATCACCGGCGACTGGCAGAAGGCGTCAAAAATCATCCACCAGTTTCTCAACAAGGCAAAGCATACTACCGGCGACGCTTACCTGCTCTGGCGCCTCAAAACCCTCATTGCGATGGATTTGTTTGACGTGCAGGGCAAATTGGGGAACATGAAGGATTTTGAAGTGAAGACCAAATCAAAGAATAATGAAGTCATTGCCGAATGACGCAATTGCGCAATGCTCTCATTGCGGTATCAGCAAATTGAATTAAGATGGCCAAAGCTAACAAAGAAGAATACACGCATAAGGATTCGGGCCTGGATGGCCAGTATAAGAGCTGGTTCCTGGATTACGCCAGCTATGTGATCCTCGAAAGGGCCGTGCCGGCCGTGGAAGACGGACTGAAACCGGTGCAGCGCCGCATCCTGCACGCCATGAAGGAAATGGACGATGGCCGTTTCAACAAGGTGGCCAATATCATCGGGCAAACGATGCAGTACCATCCGCATGGTGACATGAGCATCGGGGATGCCCTGGTGAACCTGGGGCAGAAAGACCTGCTGGTGGAAACACAGGGTAACTGGGGGGATGTGCGCACCGGCGATGAGGCTGCTGCCTCCCGTTATATCGAGGCCCGCCTCAGCAAATTTGCGCTGGAAGTGGCGTTCAACGCCAAAACCACGGAATGGGCCCTGAGTTACGATGGCCGGAAGAACGAGCCGGTTACCCTGCCCATGAAATTCCCGCTGCTCCTGGCGCAGGGCGCGGATGGCATCGCGGTGGGCCTGGCCACCAAAATCCTGCCGCATAATTTCTGTGAGCTCATCGATGCCTCCGTTAAATACCTCAGGGGCCGGCGTTTTGAAATCTATCCCGATTTCCAGACCGGCGGCAGCGTAGACGTGAGCAATTATAACGACGGGAAGCGCGGGGGGAAAATCCGTGTGCGGGCCAATATCGAAGAACTGGACAAGAAAACCCTCGTGATCCGCAGCGTGCCCTACGGCGTTACCACCACCCAGCTCATGGAGAGCATTGTAAAGGCCAACGATCAGGGTAAGATCAAGATCAAAAAAGTAACCGATCATACCGCCGCCGAGGTGGAAATCATTGTGGAACTGGCGGCGGGCATCTCGCCGGATATCACCATCGATGCCCTCTATGCCTTCACCGACTGCGAGGTGAGCATTTCGCCCAACGCCTGCGTGATTGCCGGGGAAAAACCCCGTTTCCTGGGCGTGACCGAGTTGCTGAAACTGGCCACCGACAACACCAAGGAACTCCTGCGCCGCGAGCTGGAGATCAGGCTGGCCGAACTGCAGGAGAAATGGCATTATACCTCCCTGGAAAAAATCTTCTTTGAGGAAAAGATTTACAAAGAACTGGAGAAGAAGCACGAAACCTGGGATAAGGTGATTGAAGCCATCGACAAGGCCTTTGTACCTTTCAAAAAGCAGCTGCGCCGCGACATCACCCGGGAGGATATCCTCAAGCTCACGGAGAAGCCGGTACGCCGCATCTACCGCCTCGATATTGATGAGCTCAATGAACAGATCCGTGGCCTCGAGGCCGAGATCAAGCAGGTGAAACACGACCTGGCCAACCTCGTGGATTTTGCCATCGCCTATTACGAAAACCTGCTGAAAAAATACGGCAAGGGCCGCGAACGCAAAACCGAGATCCGCGAATTCGACACCATCCAGGTGAAGCAGGTGGCCATCGCCAACACCAAACTGTATGTGAATTATGCCGATGGATTCATCGGTACAGGCCTGAAGAAGGATGAACTGGTGGCCGAAGTGTCTGACTTCGACGACATCATCGCCTTTACCAAGGGCGGCATCATGAAGGTGGTGAAAGTGGCCGACAAGGTGTTCATCGGCAAAGACATTATTCATGTGGCCGTATTCCAGAAGAATGATGAACGCACCACTTACAACATGATTTATGTGGATGGCAAAAGCGGCGTAAGCTATGCCAAGCGCTTCAATGTTACCGGCATCACCCGCGACAAGGAATATGTGCTCACCCGGGGAGAAGACAAAAGCAAGGTGCATTATTTTACCGCCAACCCCAACGGGGAAGCCGAAGTGGTGAAAGTGCTGCTGAGCCCCAACTGCAGCGCCCGCATCAAGGAATTTGATTTTTATTTTGAGGAACTGGAAATCAAGGGCAGGGGCAGCATCGGCAATATCGTGACCAAGTATCCCATCAAATCGGTGAAGTTCAAGGAAGCGGGCCGCTCCACGCTGGATGCGAAAAAACTCTGGTTCGACAATAAGTTCGGCCGGCTCAATACGGAGGAAAAGGGCGAATACCTGGGCAAGTTTGAAGCGGAAGACCGGCTGCTGGTGCTGTACAGTGATGGCAATTATGAGATCACCGACCAGGAACTCACCCAGCGTTTTGATCCGGAGAAAGTGCTCCTGATTGAAAAATTCAATCCGGAGAAAGTGATCACGGCGGTTTATCTCGACAACGAAAAACTGCAGTACAACATCAAGCGCTTTAAAATTGAAACCACCACGCTGCGGAATAAATTCTTCTTCATCAAGGAAGGAGAGGGCAACCGCCTGGAAATGGCCACCACGGAAGAGGAGCCGGTATTGATTGTGCAGAGCGGCCGCGGACAGATGGTGCGCCGTGCCAAATTCAAAGTGCCCAAACTGGTGGAAGTGATGGGCTGGAAAGCCGTGGGTGCCAAACTCACCGAATACTCAAAAAGCGTAGAGATGGAATGGGAGAAAAAGGAAGAAGCGGAGAGCCCGCAGGGAGATTTGTTTGAGTGACAGGTCTGGGTTTTCAATCAAAAAAATCAAAAAGGAGTCTTCGCATGAAGGCTCCTTTTTGATTACGCTGCCACATGGTTTGTCCCGATGCGCACTGTTGCCGCTTTTGCAGGATATACCGCCGCACCCGGTATGGCCGCTTCATTCCCTGCTTTTTTCCAGATGGAACATCAGGGCCGCGAGTCCTTTCCGGGTTCCTTCATAAAAATGGCCTGCTTTAAACCGGGGTATGATCACTTCGTCAATGATTTTTTTGGTGTCTGCGTCACTCAGCATGGGCACAATCCCTTCACCATTGGTAATCCGGATCCTGTGCAGGGCTTTGCTGTAACCCATGAGGATGCCGTTATGGTTGACTGCGTTGCCCAAACCCCAGTACGCATGCAGGGCCGTCACCAGACTGTCCAATTGATCGGCTGAGATCCAGGATCCCGGAATGGTGATGATCGCGATTTCAATGCGGGTACGATGGTTGAAAGCCGCGAGGATCCTGTTGAGGGTGTCAGCCTGGTCCGGGGTAAACAGTTGTTCATAGTCGTTGACCCATCCGGCCGGTTTTTCCGGCACCGGGAGGGTATCCAGGGGGTTACCGGCCATTACCATTGCCGGTAAGAGACAGACAATAACGGAGAGGAGTAACCGATTACGCATAAAATCGATTGAACCCTGCTGAAGCCCTGAGCCGGCAGCAGGGCCCTGTAAAGTTAAGACAACCAGGAGCGGATTATCCTACTTTAATTCCATACTTCAGCAGCAGGCCGGGCAGGCCCTCCAGGGAGAACTGCGCTTTACTGATCTGGTTCGCTTCCGGGTCGATCCTGTAGTTCAGGGCATGGCGGAAATCAGCGCCTTTAAGAATCGTGTTGTCGAAAATGGTGCCTTTCAGATCCGCATGTGAAAAATCGGCCTCGGTCAGGTCGGCCTTCGCGAAATCGGTTTCATGCAGCAGGCAATGGGTAAAGTTCAGCTTTTTCAGTTTCATGCCATAAAAGGAAGAGAGGCTGAGGTTGCAGTGCTCAAACCGGGCCGAAAACAGCGTGGTTTTGCAGTGATCAAAATGCAGTCCGGTGAGTTTACAGTTTTTAAAAACCGTATCCCGGAAAGCGGTTTGCACCAGTTTGGCAAGCGAGAGGTTGCAATCCTCGAACCGGCAGTCAATGAAGGCAACATGCGCGAGATCAGCCCCGGAAAAATCACATGCCCGGAAATGGCAGTCTTCGTAATCGCCCGGCAAGAGGGCTGTTTTGTGGAGGGATTCAGGGCCAAAGCTTTGCCCGGTGAGGTAAACGCGTTCCATGATGAAGGGCTGGGTGAAACCATTGGGGGTTGTTCAGAAAATAAACAGCGTATACACGATGGCCGTCAGCAGGACTGCCACCAGTTCGGTTATCCATAATTTCCGGTTGCTGAGCCTGAAAAATAAACGGAGTACCAGGGTGAGCAGCATCAGGATCAGCAGGGCCGGCAAAAAGATCATCACAATGATCATACTCCAGCCCTGCGATTTTTCCATATCGGCGAGTCCGGCAATGATCATCACCAGGCAAAACAGGATACCCCATACCGCCGGGCTGAGGAACCTGAGTAATGTGCGGGCGAAAGGAGTGAGTGGCATAGGCTTCAGCTTTCCATCGTGATGTACGACGGGTTTCCGGAGGCGTCGGTGAAAATAACGACCAGGTACTGGGTGAATTCCGGGCCGATGGAATAATCGAATATGGCAAACTGGTCTTCATTGCCCGGGTACAGTCCCATCCTCACCAGGTGCAACTGTTTCAGCAGCTGTTTTTCCGGGCTGATTTTTTTGTTCGAAAAATCGATCAGCTCGCCCAGTTCCGCTTCGCCGAGTTCTTCCAGGTGATGTTCCAGGTAGGTGCGTACGGTGTCTGCCTCTTCATCGGCAAAGTCCTGCTCCAGGTATTTCTTGTTCCGGAAATCAAAATCCGGCAGTTGTTCAATAAAGCGTTTGGCGGTGTCAAGGTCTGCCGTGGTCACCGGGGTGCCGTCAAAATTCAGGTCAATCTGAACGGAAAAATCCTTCAAAGGCACTTCCGCTTCATAATAGGTTTCGGGCTGGTCGGTATCCAGTTGTCCGAAAGGGGGGAGTGTGTATTTGGCCATAGCTGTAGCAGGGATTCGGCGAAATGCGGGGTGCGGGATTCAGGCGACTTTTTCGGGTGGTTTATTGTTCTTTTCCCCCGCCGGCTTTTTTGTCTGCTTTCTTCACCGGCGCCGGTGTTTCGGGCTTTTCCTCAGCCGGCACATTGTCTTTGAGTTTGTCATCCATCGTGCGGCCCTGGGCATCTTTCACCGGCAGGGGCACGGGTTCCTTGCCCAGTGGTGTCACCTGGTCGAACACCTTATCCACGTGTACCCATTTGCCGTTCTTCCATTTGAAACCCTCGTAATCGCCGTCGGGGATATAAGTCCATTTTTTCTGCGGCTCCCCGGTTTCTGACACCAGGTGCTCGAAGATGATCATCTGCAGGTCGTCATCGTAGGTGAGTCGGGCGCCGGCGGTTTTCCGGTATTCCATGATGTAGCGGCTCTGGGAATTGCGGAAATCCGCGTCTTCCTCAAAACTGAACAGGCGTCCGCCGAATCGCGGCTCCTCGTTCTGAAAACTGAGCACTTCAATGATTTTCCGGTGGCTTTTCAGGTTGTGCTCATCATAACCCAGCAGGGTGTAGAAAGGCGTATTGCTGCTGCGGGTGAGGATGATGCGGTAGTACACCGCGCCGATCCAGTTGAGGTGTCCGCCTTCGGCATCCACCTGCCGGTCGGTAACATCGGATTTGTCGATCAGCGGAAACAGTTTCAGCGACCCGTCTGCCGTGCGCATCTGGATGGCGCCGTGCTGGCGGGTGAGGTTATCGCTCACCACCATTTGCCAGGTAAAGATGCGGAAACTGCTGTCGGGCGCATAGAGCCGGGAGATGGTTTGCAGCGAATCAAAAGGATAACCAAAAGAATGCGGTGTTTTCAGGGCTTTCACCAGCAGCCGGGTAAAGAGGCTGTCATTGCTGAAGCGGATCGCCGCGCTTTGTCCGTTCACAATCTTAAAAGCCAGGGTTTTCAGGCTGTCTTCCTGCTGCCGCAGCTGCCTCCGGTTTTCAGGGCTGAGCTGTGCCACGCTCCACATCGTTATTCCACACAGGCAGCAGCAGGCCAGAAACTTTTTTATCATGCCTTAAAATTAACGCATGCGGCCTGAACTGCTGCAGCGGCTTCCCTAAAAAAATGAAAAATAAAACCTCCGGCGCATCAGCCGGATGCGCTGCTGGATCCGGGCAGCCGGCCCCGGTAACGATTCCGTAAGTTTTAACAATCCTTAACAGGGCCTGGTATAGTTTTGATACCAATTCTGAAACATGAAAAAAACGATTCCGGCCTTTTGCCTCCTCTGGGCCCTCCTTGCCTTCAGCCCGCTGCTGCTGACCGCCCAGATGCCCCCCAACCAGGATATTGCGGATTATATCCGTCGGGCGCCCTTTGCCATGCCGCAGGTGCCCCTGCCCGTGATTCCGGCCAAAACCTTTAACCTGAAAGATTTTGGTGGGGTGGGTGATGGCAAAACCCTCAATACCGAGGCCTTTGCCCGTCTGATCAGCGCCTGTGCAAAAGCCGGCGGCGGGCGTGCCATCGTGCCCGCCGGTACCTGGCTTACCGGGCCCATCGAACTGAAAAGCCATGTGGATCTTCACCTGGAAAAAGACGCCCTGGTGCAGTTTACCCCCGACCGCAGCCAGTTTCCGCTGATGCGCATGGGCGACAGCAAAACCGTGCTGGTGACCTCACCGCTCTGGGCATACCAGGCCAGCAATTTCTCCCTCAGCGGCGAAGGGATTTTTGACGGAGCTGGTGAAAGCTGGCGCCCGGTGAAAAAATCCAAAGTGAGTGCCAAACTTTGGGAAGAACTCTCCGGGCGGGGCGTGGTGAGCGCCGATGGCAAGATCTGGTGGCCCAGCGCCGAAGCCATGAACGGCGACGCCTACCTCAAAAGCCTCCAGGGCAAGGCCGGTATCACCGACCAGGATTACCTGCCCGCCCGCGACTTTCTGCGGCCGCACATGACCTATTTCGTACAGTGCAGCAATGTGCTGCTGCAGGGCATCACCCTGCGCAACTCCCCCAAATTTGTATTTTACCCCAGCCGCTGCAGCAACCTTACCCTCAACGGCATCACCGTGCTCAACGACTGGTGGGCGCAGAACGGCGACGGCATCGACATCAGCGCCTGCCGCAATGTGGTGGTGTACAACTGCCGCGTGAGCGTGGGCGATGATGGCATCTGCATGAAGAGCAGCCGCGGCGCCGCCCCCAATGCCGACAGCGCCCTGCTGAAAAATATCCTGGTGGCCAGGTGCACCGTTAACCGGGCCCATGGCGGCTTTGTGATCGGCAGCAATACCGACGGCGGCATGGAAAACATCTATGTCACCGACTGCCTCTTCGACGGTTCGGACATCGGCATCCGGGTGAAAAGCAACCCGGGCCGGGGCGGACTGATCCGGAAGCTGTACATCGATGGCATCCGGATGAAAAACATCATCAAGGAGGCTATTCATTTCACCACCGTGTATGAAGACGTGCCTGCCGGAAAGGAGCCCGGGGTGAAATCTGATCCCGTGGCCGGAAAAATCCCGCAGTTCCGCGATATCCTGATCCGCAATGTGGTGTGCGAGAGCGCCACCCGGGCCATCGGCCTGGAAGGCACCGAACTGGCGCCCATCACCGATCTGCTCCTGGAAAACATCACCCTCAAAGCCGGCATCGGGCTGCGGGGCGAACATGCCCACCGCATCCGGATGGAAAAGGTACAGATCCAGGCCGCCGAGCCCCTCTTCAAACTCAGCAACAGCAGCGAAATCACCCTCAACGGCCAGCCGCTGCCCTGAAGTTCCGGCGCCCCGTAACTGTGCATGGATTGTGGGGCAAATGAACTACCTTCGCAGGCCTGAAAGCGGCGCCGCCGCCAAGAAACTGTGAACGCATGAAGCAAATCCGGAATTTCTGTATCATCGCCCATATTGACCACGGTAAAAGTACCCTGGCCGACCGCCTGCTGGAGCATACCAAAACCATCAGCGAACGCCAGATGATGAACCAGGTGCTCGACGACATGGACCTGGAAAGGGAAAAGGGCATCACCATCAAGAGCCACGCCATCCAGATCAATTACCGGCACAACGGGCAGGATTATGTGCTGAACCTGATTGATACGCCCGGTCATGTGGATTTCAGTTACGAAGTGAGCCGCGCCCTGGCCGCCTGCGAAGGGGCCCTGCTGCTGGTGGATGCCAGCCAGGGTATCCAGGCGCAAACCATCAGCAACCTCTACCTCGCCATCGAAAACAATCTCGAGATCATCCCCGTCATCAACTAGATTGATATGGACGGGGCCATGATTCCCGAAGTAACCGACCAGATTGTGGAACTCATCGGCTGCAAGGCCGACGACATCCTGCTGGCCAGCGGCAAGAGCGGGATCGGCATCGAAGCCATCCTGGCTGCCATCGTGGAAAGGATACCGGCGCCCTCCGGCAATGAAGAAGCACCCCTGCAGGCGCTGATCTTCGACAGTGTGTTCAATTCGTTCCGCGGCATCATCGTGTATTACCGCATCTTCAACGGCGTGATCCGCAAGGGCGACCGCATCAAATTCTTCAATACCGGCGGCGAGTATTTTGCCGATGAAGTGGGCATCCTCAAACTGGGGATGGAATCTAAAAATGAAGTGAAAGCCGGTGATGTGGGCTATGTGATCACCGGGATCAAGAATGCCCGCGAAGTGAAAGTGGGGGATACCATCACCACCGTGGTGAATCCCTGCGCCGAATCCATCAAAGGGTTTGAAGACGTAAAGCCGATGGTTTTTGCCGGCATCTTCCCCGTGGAAACGGATGCCTTTGAGGAACTGCGCGACTGCATGGACAAACTGCAGCTCAACGATGCCTCCCTCACGTTTGAACTGGAAACCTCCCAGGCCCTGGGTTTCGGATTCCGCTGCGGCTTCCTCGGGATGCTGCACATGGAAATTATCCAGGAGCGGCTGGAGCGGGAGTTCAACCAAACCGTGATCACCACGGTACCCAACGTAAGCTTTAAAGCCACCACCACCAAGGGCGAGGAAATTACCATCAACAACCCGGCGGAAATGCCCGACCCGGTGCGCATTGATCATGTGGATGAACCCTATATCAAGGCGCAGATCATCTCCAAGCCCGAATACATCGGCAACATCATGACGCTCTGCATCGGCAAACGGGGCATCCTCACACACCAGAGCTACCTCACGCCCACCCGCGTGGAACTGAGTTTTGAGATGCCGCTCACCGAAATCGTGTTTGATTTTTACGATAAGCTCAAGAGCATGACCCGCGGCTATGCCTCATTCGATTACCATCCCATCGGGTACCGCGAGAGCGATATCGCCAAGATGGATATCCTGCTCAACGGCGACCGGGTGGATGCGCTCAGCGCCCTGATTCACCGCAGCCGCGCCCAGGATTTTGGCCGCAAACTCTGCGAAAAGCTGAAAGAACTCCTGCCGCGTCAGCAGTTCCAGATCGCCATCCAGGCCGCCATCGGCGCCAAAGTGGTGGCCCGCGAAAACATCAGCGCCATCCGCAAGGATGTAACCGCCAAATGTTATGGCGGCGACATCAGCCGGAAGCGCAAACTCCTCGAAAAACAGAAGGAGGGTAAAAAACGCATGAAGCAGATCGGGAATGTGGAAGTGCCGCAGGAAGCTTTCCTGGCGGTGCTGAAACTGAATGATTAAGTAGTTTAAAGTTTAAGGTTTAAAGTTTAAAGTTTAAAGTTTAAAGTTGCCTCAACCTTAAACTTTAAACCTTATTTTTTTCAACAGGATTATTGCCCCGCTTTCGGATTCACCTTCTGTTTTCCTTCCATCTGTTCTTTCACGATCGCGGCTTTCACTTTTTCACGGTACAGGTTATTCGTATTCACCCGTTGTTCCTGCACTTCGTTCAGCTGCTGCCGCAGGCCGCTGATCCTTTCTTTCTGCAGGTTGGAGGGCGCTGTTTCCTGGTTGCAGATGGCGATGTACACATCAGAGATGTCTTCCCGCAGCTTCTTTTCATCGGCAAAAATGGATGACTGCTTGGTGGCGAGGCAACGGCTGCGCAGTTCCTCCAGTTTGCTACTGTATTCGTCTGCCAGTTTTTTCACCTTCGGGCTCTGCGGGTTGCCGGCCAGGGATTTGAGGGCTTTCTGGTCGGCGGCGATGCTGTCGGTAAGCC
>JAYRPG010000024.1:0-61868 GCA_041911275.1 Ferruginibacter sp.
ACTCCGTCATAAACAGATCCTGATTGCCGGTGCCACCGGGGGCATCGGCAGCGCCGCCGCCCGACTGCTCGCCAACAGCGGCGCCCAGCTTTTTCTCACCGGCCGCAACCTGCAGCGTCTGCAGGAACTGGCAGAAGCCTGTAACCTTCCGCCTGAACGTTATTTTGCCGCTGACCTCACCCGCCCCGAAGAGGTGGAAGCCCTGCGCGAACGTTTTTTTGCGGTAAGTCCCACCATCGACGTGCTCATCAACGCTGCCGGGGTAGGCATTATTCGTCCGCTCGACCGGCTGGAACCCGAAGCCTTTCTTGACACCCTGCACATCAACCTCTATGCGCCCTATCTGTTGCTGCGGGCCTTTCTGCCTGCGATGAAAAACGAGAACCGTGGGCTGGTCATTCACATCCCGGGTGTGCTGGGCAAGGCGCCCATGGCCGGTGCGGCGGCATACAGCGCCAGCAAATACGGACTCACCGGCATGCTGCAAAGCGTAAGGGAGGAGCTCAAGCGCACCCCTATCCGGTTTACCCAGTTGTACCTCGGCGGAACCGATTCGGCTTTCTGGGACCACATTGACCTGAAAGTGCAGCGGGATAAAATGGTGACCGCAGAAGAAGCGGGGCGTGCCATCTGGTTCCTCTGCCAGCAGCCGGCTTCCGGGGTGGTGAGTGAGATGGTGCTGCAGCCCTTTAACCACCAGGTATTGTGATTGATTGTCTCAGGTAACCCCGGCTTCCCGGTTCAGTACGGCCAGGGTAGTGCCATACAGTTCCTGTGCGGCTCCGCGGGTGGGGGCAATGCACACCACGCCCAGTTTGCCGTACTGCGAGAGCGCGCCGATCATGTGGAACATGACCCCGCACTGTTGTACATGATCGTACATGAGGTGATTGCAGGCGGCAATGTCGATCAGGTCGTGCGGGGTAAGGCCGCGGTATTTTTCGTGGTAAACATTGTCGGAAGCATAATAGCAGCGGCTGCCGCCCCCCGGCATGCTGTACTCGCCGGTTTCAGGATGGTAGAGCCCTGCCGTGAGGTACTGCAACATCAGGAAAGGATGGGTGGTACCTCCCTTGCGCAGGTTGATTTCGATGCCATATTGCTGCCAGCCATCTTCTTTCTTCACTGAGAGGAAATCAATGCCAAACCTGCCGAGCACGCCCTTTTCCTTCAGCTTTTCCGCCAGGGTGCGGGCCAGGGTGGCGATTTCCCGGCTGTATGCGGGATCTGCCGGGAACAGGGCCCCGCTGAACACCTGGCTGCCCTCGCCGCTCAGCACCTGGTCGTGTGTGGAAAGAATATCCACCTTACCCAGCGGATTGATGCGGCATTGTACCGAAGGCGAAGCGGTGGTTGCACCTTCCATAAAGGCTTCCACCACACCGCCCGCATATTGAAACTTGCGCAGGTATTGGCAGTAGTCAACATTCCGGGCAATGATGTGCAGGTGATCCCGGAGTTGTTCAAGAATCTGTGCTTTCAGGTCAGGACTGCCCGCACTTATCCCCTCGTAATAGAACAGCGCATTGCCTTCCCCGGAAAAGCCCTCCTCCGTTTTGATCACCGCCCGCTGCAGGTGCGGGTACTCTTCTTTCAGCGTGGCGAGGGCATCCACAATGCCCTGCTCATCCTTTACCCCTTCCACACCCGGCGGCAACGCGATACCGCAGTCTTGCATCAACTGCCGCCCGGCCGATTTGCTGCCGAGGTACTGGAGGGCGGGGTCGGTGCCGTAAACGGGGATGTTGAGGCGTGCCGAGAGTTCGGCTTCACAGCAGGTAACATTGAAGCAGGAGATGTGCGACAGGTCCGGATTTTTCACATGTTCCAGGATACGTTTCATCAGCCGGGGGCGGGCCAGGATTTTTTCGGTGAGGGAGATGCGGGAGGCATCGTGGCAACTCAGCAGGGTAAGCCGCTGGGCGGCGTGGTACACCGTGATGCCCGGCAGCAGGTGCAGGTAATAATCCACAATGGTATTGTCGATGGGTACGCTTGAGAGGTAGATGATATGGGTCTTGGGCATGCGCAGCAGCATCAGCATGCACAGCAGGCGTTCTTCATAATGGGCAATACCCGGGATGGCGCGCAGCATCTCCGGATCGAGGGTGAGGCTGGGCACAATGATCACCGTTTTTTCGGCCAGGTCGTTCTGGAAAATAGAGGGATACCTTTCGATAAACTGCTGCTGCAGCCTTCTGAAATGGCCGGCCGAATCCGGTACCGTCGGGGAACTGGCAAACAAATCCTGCATACACTTTTCCTGCAGCGGAACCGCAGGGATTTAAAAATACAGTTCCGGCAGGGGCGGGGCGATGAGCATGGTCAGGATTGCCCTTGGACTTGGTCATTGACGCCAGTCAGGATTTCGTGAATCCCAAATGGCTATCTTTGGCACCCCAACGATTGATTTATGTCTGCCACCATCTCATTTGACAATACCGAGGCTGCGTTTGCCTATAAGTCAGACAAGGCCCTGAAGAAAGCGGATTTCCTGTTCTCCTCCATGGGCAAGCCCTGGCTGCTGAACCTGGGATTACAGCTTACGCCGCTGGCGATCCGCTGGAAGCTTCCTTTCACCAACACCCTCATCCGCAAAACCCTGTTTGAGCAGTTCATCGGCGGCGAATCCCTGGAGGAAACCGCCGAAGTGGCCCGTACCCTGGGCGCTTACCAGGTACAGGTGATCCTGGACTACGGGGTGGAGGGCGGTCACGACGGGGAGCCCGGTTTTGAGGCTTCCACCGAACAGTTCATCCGGGTGATCCGTTATGCGGCCACGCAGCCCAATATTCCTTTTATGAGCGTGAAGGTGACCGGCATCTCACGGTTTGGCCTGCTCGAAAAAATGGATACCCTGATGCACCAGGCGTCCGGTACGCTGATGAAGCGCTACCTCACTGCGGTGGAGCAGCTGCCTGCCGCTGAACGGGAGGAATGGCACCGCATCCGCCTGCGCCTGCTGCGCATCTGCGAAACGGCTGCCGGGAGCCGTATCGGGGTGCTGATTGACGCGGAAGAAACCTGGATCCAGGATCCGGTGGATGCGCTGACCCTGCTGATGATGGATACCTTTAACCGCGACCGCGTGGTGATTTACAATACCGCTCAGCTGTACCGCCACGACCGCCTCGCGTTTATCCGTGACTGTTATGCGGCTGCCGTGGAACGGAATTTCATCCTTGGCGCCAAACTGGTGCGCGGCGCCTATATGGAAAAGGAAAGGGAACGGGCAGCCCAGCAAGGCTATCCTTCGCCGATTCAGCCCGATAAGGCAGCCTGCGACCATGACTTTGACGAGGCGGTGCGCTTCTGCATCAGTCACCTGGACCGCATCTCCCTCATCGTGGCCTCACACAACGACGCCAGTAATCTTCTGGCCGCCCGCCTGCTCGAAACGGCCGGCCTGCCCCTCAATCATCCCCGGGTGCATTTTTCGCAGCTTTTCGGCATGAGTGACAACATCACCTTTAACCTGGCCCTTGCCGGCTGCAATGTGAGCAAGTACCTGCCCTTTGGTCCCATTAAGGATGTGGTGCCCTACCTCATGCGGCGGGCACAGGAAAACAGTTCCATGTCCGGACAAACCGGCCGTGAACTGGCGCTGATCCGGCGGGAGCGCCGGCGCCGGGGCATCTGATCAGTACAGCCCGAAAATGGCTTTTGCGGCGCGGAAGGTATTGCAGTGTGCATCGGTGATGATGCGCACATCCTCACTGTATCCGCCTCCCATGGCCACGGTACAGGGTATAAGCTTTTCTTTCAGTTTTTCAAATACCATGCGGTCCCGTTGCAGGCAGCCTGCCCGGGTTACTTTCAGTTTCCCGAACCGGTCGGTATCCAGGATATCGACCCCGGAAAGATAAAAGGCAAAATCAGGCCGGAAGGTCTCCAGCAGTTCGCTGAGGTGGCTGTCGAGGAGGGAGAGGTATTCGTCATTGCCGGTGCCGTCGCGGAGCGGCACATCCAGGTCGCTTTTTTCTTTGTGAAAAGGATAGTTGTGGGCGCCGTGCATGCTGAAAGTAAATACCCGCGGCTCCCCGCTGAAGAGGCTCGCCGTGCCGTTGCCCTGGTGCACATCGAGGTCGATGATGAGGATTCGCCCGGCCAGGGCGTGGCGCAGCAGGTAACGGGCTGCCACGGCCATATCGTTCAGCAGGCAGAAGCCTTCGCCGCGGTCGGCAAAGGCATGGTGGGTGCCACCGGCCACATTCAGGGCCACCCCGTATTCCAGGGCAAAGTGACAGCAGTCGATGGTGCCCTGGGTGATCACGCGTTCCCGCAGGGTAAGTGCCGGCGACTGCGGAAATCCGATCTGCCGCTGCTCGCGAGGGCTCAGGCTTTGTGTCATCAGTTTGCCGAGATACGCCGGGTCGTGGGTCCAGCAGATCACTTCTTCGGGGCAGGGCCGGGGCCTGAAAAGATTTTCCGGGCGGATGGTGCCTTCGTGCAGCAACTGGCCGGGAATCAGTTCGTATTTCAGCATCGGAAAGCGGTGGCCTTCGGGCAGGGGATGGGCATAGAGCGGATCCCAGGCGATACGGAGCGGCGGCAGGGTGTTCATTGCAGTTGCAGGATGCCGGGTTGGGGATCAGCAGGCACTACCGCAAAAACGGCATCCCGCTTTTTGGGACGGATGAGGTGGTTGCCGGTGAAGCGGCCAAATGCCGGCAGCACCGCATAGTGATCGGTAAAATAAAAACAGGAAAGGGATACCGTTTGGCGGCTGCCTCCCGGAAGCCGCACGGCCGGATGGAGATGTCCACTGAAATAAAAGGCATCCGGGGCCGGTGTGGTAATGTCGGCATAATCGTGCACAAACCGGAAGGGCCCGATGGCCACTTCATCCCCCACGGTATCGATGCCCGCCGAATGGTACCAGGATTCGGTAAGGATATCATGATTGCCCCTCACCAGGCAGATCTGCAGCTGCTGCAGATCGCGCCGCCATTTCAGGAACCAGTCGTGCTCCCGGTTTTCGCGGCTGTGAAACAGATCGCCGATCACCAGCAGCTGCCGGGGTTTGAACTGCTGCAGCAGGCTGAAGAGCCGGTGCAGGTCTTCGCGGAATACCTGTTGCGGCACCGCGATGCCGGATTTGCGGAAATGCCCCGACTTGCCGAGGTGCAGATCGCTCAGCACGAGGGTTTGCTCAGCCTCCCAGAACAGGCAGCGGCCGGCACTCAGCAGCAGCCGCTGCCCCAGTCGTTCACAAAAAATTTGTGGTTGCAATGCCGCGAAGTTAAGCGCTGTTGCGGGAGAATGGATGAGTGGTTTTGCCTTCCCGCATTATGCCTTATCTTGTCTTAAAAATTTTAACCATGAGTACTGTTTCTACCGGCGATTTTCTTGATCAGCATGATAACCAGGAAGCCAAACTGCCTTCCTTTTTAAATGTGCTCACCATCCTTACCCTGGTGGGCTGTGCGATCGAACTGATTTCTTCGGTGTGGAGATACATCTCTGCGCAGAAGTCATATGAGCAGCTGAAAGAGATGCAGAAGAACCTGGATGCTGTTCCGGCCTGGGCCCGCAATATGACAGGTCCGGAGGCCTTGGAAATGGCCCGCAAAGCCATGGAAAACAAGCTGCCGCTCCTGCTCATTACCCTGGCGGGTACCGCGCTGTGCTGCTGGGGGGCCATTGAAATGCGGAAACTGAAGAAACAGGGTTTTATCCTGTGGACGGTAGGGGAATTCCTGCCTCTTATCGGCAGTTTGATTATCCTGGGAACCGGTATTCTCTCGGGTTTCTCGGTGTTTATCCTGGTGTTCCCGATTGCCTTCCTCATCATGTATCTCGTGAACCGCAAACACCTGGTGTACTGATGACCAGAGAACAGGGAACAGGGAATATTGAGCAGGGAATGTTGAATGCAGGACTGGAAAATTTCCAAGGTTCAATATAGAATTAGGTAGCATGTTGCCAAACGCGCTATGGGCCTCAGAAAAATAGCGTGAAGAAATGTACGGTCTGAAGCGTCAAGCGGCGAAAGTGTTGGGAACAGCACATCGCAGATCAAGGTATTGGCGGAGCTGCGCAACGCAGTGGAGGCTTAGCTTTTTCGCCGTAGCGTAAAGCCATACATTTTAGCTGTTTTTCTGCAGCCTTGAATTTTTTTGTTTCTTTTTTGTTTCAAGACAAGAAAGAAAGCTGAGTAAATGCTATGTCTGGCAGGGATTTGAGATGAAAATTCCTAATCCTATGTTCAATGTTCAGGGAGGCAGCCCTTTGAATGGCTTAAAGAAAATCCGGGCTGCAATGGGCCTGTTCCCGGGGGCAAGGTTTTGAACCTCATCCTTCTTCGAGCATCCGCTGCATTTTGCGGATCCGGTCTTCGAGTCTTTCAGAACTGAGGTTATTCCGGTTCAGTCCGTCCACCACAATCGGGAAGCAGAAGGGCGTGAATTTTTCCGGGAAGCAGATCCGGATGCGTCCGGCCTGGATCCTTTGCAGGGCCTGCCGCAGCCTGGCTTCTTCCATCTGCTGTTCCAGCACTTCCTGGTAAGCCTGCCGCAGCAGGATATTGTTCGGTTCGTATTCGCTGAATACATTGAACAGCAGGCCGGCACTGCTCTGCAGGTGGCGGGCCTTCACTTTCTCACCGGGCATGCCCTGGTAGACCAGTCCCCCGATCACCGCAATATCCCTGAACCGCCGCCGGGCCATTTCGGTGGCGTTCACACTGTGCTGGATAGCTTCGAGGAGCCGTTCGGGCGAAAACAGTGCTTCCGCATTGCTGTCGTCAAGCGGGATGGGCTGGTCGCTCAGCAGTTCAAAGCCATAATCATTCATGGCGATGGAGAAGGTGATGGGCAGCAGCCGGCTCAGCCGCCAGGCGAGGATGGCCGCCATGGCTTCATGAACCAGTCTGCCCTCGAAGGGATATACGAAGAGGTGGTAGCCGTCTTTCGATTCAATCTGTTCGATCAGCAGTTCATTCGCTGCGGGAATCAGGGATAGCTGCTGCTGCAAATGGAGCAACGGCCGGAGCGCCAGCAGTTCAGGGCGCCGGCTGCGCAGCACTTCATTCATTTTTTGCCGCAGCATGTGCCCAAGGTTGGCGGTGAGCGACATCCGTCCGCCCATCCAGCTGGGCACCAGCGATTTGGCCGCATTGGATTTTTTCACCAGCACCCGCATTTCGTGTATGCGTACAAATTCCAGTTTGCGGCCGGCCAGCGTAAACACTTCACCCGGCTGCAGCCGGGCAATGAACCATTCCTCAATCATGCCGACGTAGCCGCCGCCCAGGAACTGCACTTTCAGCATGGCATCGCTCACGATGGTGCCGATATGGGTGCGGTGCCGCATCGCGATGCGGCGCTGGGTGATTTTATACAGGCCGTCAATACGTTCCACTTTTTTATAATCATCATACTGCTGCAGCGCTTTGCCGCCCTGGGTAAGGTACAGCAGGATCTCGCTCCATTCATCCGGGCTGATGTCGTGGAAACAATGCGTGCGCTTGATTTCTTCCAGCAGGGTGGCGGCCTCAAAGCCATCTCCCACTGCCAGGGTGCAGCAGTACTGGATCAGCACATCAAAGCAGCGCAGCAGCGGATCGCGGCTTTCCACATACTGGTCGTCGATGGCCTGGCAGAGGGCTGCCACTTCCACCAGTTCCAGGGCATGCGTGGGCAGAAAATAGATTCGGCTCGTTTCACCCGGCTGGTGTCCGCTCCGGCCGGCCCGCTGGAGAAAGCGCGAAACGCCCTTGGGCGATCCCACCTGGATCACGGCATCCACCGGTCTGAAATCCACGCCCAGGTCGAGGCTGGCGGTACACACCACCGCTTTGAGGCGGCCGGTATGCAAACTATCCTCCACCCATATCCGCAATTCCTGTTCAATGCTGCCATGGTGGAGGGCAATGGCGCCGGCCAGTTCGGGGGCAGCATCGAGGAGGGCCTGGTACCAGGTTTCGCTCATGCCGCGGGTATTGATGAAGATGAGGGTGGTTTGGTTTTGCAGGATGAGGGGTACCACGCGGTGCACCATTTTGATGCCGAGGTGCCCGGCCCAGGGATACTTCTCCATCTCTTCCGGAATCACGGGAATCACTTCCACTTTTTTATCCATCCGGGCCCGGATGGTCACGCCCTTTTTGCCGAGCGGCGCCAGCAGCACGTCGCGTGCCTGTTCCAGGTTGCCGATGGTGGCTGAGATGCCCCAGATGGCGGGGGCTTTTTTACGGGTATGCCGGCCGAGCGCCGTTAACCGGCTGAGGGCCAGTTCCACCTGAACGCCCCGTTTGCTGCCGAGCAGTTCGTGCCACTCGTCCACCGCGATCAGCTGCAGGGTGCGGAAGGGAACAGCATGATTTTTCCGGGCCAGCAGCAGGTGTAAACTTTCCGGGGTGATGATCAGCACCTCCGGCATGTTGCGGTACTGTTTTTCTCTTTCGGCAACGGGGGTGTCACCGTTACGGATACCCACTTTCCAGGCCATGCCCAGTTCTGCAATGGCGTCTTCCATGGCCCGGCCGATGTCTTTGGCCAGTGCCCGGAGCGGCGTAATCCAGAGCAGCTGCAGGCCGTTGTTGCGGCTTTGCTGCCAGTCGCCGGGTCGGCTGTTGATGAAGCGGATCAGGGCGCCGAGGAAAACGGAATAGGTTTTCCCGCAACCGGTGGGGGCATTCACCAGCCCGCTCTTGCCGGCATGAATCTGCTGCCAGGTTTGCTCCTGGAAAAGAAAGGGCTGCAGGCCACGGGCGGCCAGCATTGCCTGAATAGCCCGGTATCCTGTTGAATCGCGGAAGGCCAAACCAGAATTTTTGCTGCAAAGATTCGGCATAATGGGCAAGTGTCAGCCGGTTCAGGCTGTTTTCTTTTGCTGCCTTTGCCCGCGGCAGCGCTCACTGCAGTATTTTACCTCATCCCATACCCTCGCCCATTTTTTGCGCCAGCTGAAGGGGCGTGCGCAGGTGGCACAGGTTTTATGGGGTAAATCTTTTTTGGCGGGGGCTTTCATCGTTTTTTGCGGGGTTGCGCTCCTTCTTCGTTGATGATCATCTGGAGGTTGAGGATGCGGTGGAGGTTGCCGTAATCTTCCACGATGCGCTGGTGAATTTTCCGGATGCCGCGGTGGGTGAGGGCTTCCAGCTGCAGGGCTTCAAATACAAAAAGGTCGCAGGCGGCACTCTGGATCCAGTCTACATCTTTTTTGTAACCGATCACCGCGAGGGCGCCGGTAATAGACAAAAATTTCCGGATGATCCGCCGGTCGATATTGAGGGTAGAGCAGCTGCCGAAATAAATCACTTTGCCCCGGCACTGCCCGTTGAGCACGGCGGTCAGCTGGTGCACCGAATACAGCAGGTCATGGTCGATATAGATGCTGCCTTCAGCGCCGTGAAAAGCCAGGTAGAGGATGGGATAATCCTGCTGGATACGGGGTTCCTTCCAGCGGTTCAGGTAATACTCAATTTCCTGTACGGTGGCGGCATCGTGATACACATAGGGGCAGTACCCCTGGTTCTGCAGCAGATCCAGCAGGGGCAGCACCGTAGAGCGGTCGGTGATGTTGCTGTGATCCCACAGTCCTTCGATGCAGTATATGCCTTTGTTGTGCATGCAGGTTTGCTTCACAACAAAATATTCGCCAAAAGGTTAGGGCTTTACCAGGCTTTACTGGCCACGCCGTTGAGGAGTTTAACGAAGTACAGGTGTTTGTTTTCGAAGTAATCGGGTACCGTGCTTTCGCTGCGGTTGTTCACCGGTTTGAAGTTGTACTCCGTGAAAATCTGGTATTTCGGGTCGTTCAGGTGATTGATGAAGCTGCCGGGATGGTCGGTGAGCATCCGCACAAAAAGCAGGGCGCATTCAAATCCCTTGAAGGCCATGTCGGAGGGATAGCCTTTCCATTTCTTTTTATAGCCCTCGATCAACATGCGGCTCCAGGCGTCGGTTTTGCTGTTGAAGTAAGGGGTGGTGAAATAGATCGGGAAGTTTGCAAACTCGCCCTTTCGGTTCAGGCTTTTGAAACCATCCCAGTTGGGCATCCCGATGAGGGTGATGGGGTATTTTTCATCCAGCTCATCACAAGCATGGCTGAGGCCAAAGGCGAAGTTTTCGTCAAGGGAGCCGCCAATGAGGATATTGCCCCGGGTGCTGTCGAGTTTTTTGGCCAGCAGTTCGGAGGAGAGGGTGCTGTCGAACTGAAGGGTCTGGATGTTGACGATCGGCTTCCCGTCCTGTTCATTGATGGCTTTGAGGTAGCTGGCCACACGGTCTTCCTGTTGTCCTTTTTTGCGGCAGAGCAGGATTTTGTCGGTGCCGTGATTTTGCAGGATGAAACCGAAGATGGCCTCGCAGTGGGCGCGCAGGGTGGAGTTCATGATTACCACAAAGGGGTTGCCCTTTACGCCGCCGTCGTTGGGATAAGCTGCAGAGATGAAAGGGATGTGCCGCGACAGCGCAAAATCAGCCAAGAGGCGGTACTCCACATCTTTCACCGGACTGATGATCAGGTCCAGGCTGTCGAGTTTGCGGCTTTTCACCAGGAACGAAAGGGGCTGTTTGTAAGAGCGGGTATCGAAGATATAGGCTTCGATGGGGTTATCGCCCGGCGGCAGGGAGTCGAGGCCGGTTTGTACGCCGTTGACGAAATCCAGGGCCGGGGCCATGAATTTAGGAATGCCGTTGCTGTAGCGGAACTGGCCGCTGCTGTTGAATACTGAATCCAGGTACAGCGGGGCAAAGATTCCCACTTTGAAAACCCGGGGGCTGCCGTTTTGCTGGGCCCGGGTCAACGCCGGAAACAGCGTAGCCGTGAAAAAGAAAAAGATGAGTACACTGCGCATGATGCTGAACATTTTTACCGGCCCAGGCCGGTGCTGTTTTTCTTTCGGAGGGCCCGCGCCTTATTCCCATTCGATGGTGGCCGGCGGCTTGCTGCTGATGTCGTACACCACGCGGTTGATGCCCCTTACCTGGTTGATGATTTCGTTGGAAATATGCCCGAGGAAATCATAGGGCAGGTGAGCCCAGTCTGCCGTCATGCCATCCACGGATGTTACAGCCCGCAGCGCCACGGTGTATTCGTACGTGCGTTCATCGCCCATCACGCCCACGCTTTTCACGGGGAGGAGGATGGCGCCGGCCTGCCATACCTGGTCGTATAAACCGGCTTTTTTCAGGCCGTTGACATAGATCGCATCTGCCTCCTGCAATAACCGTACCTTTTCTTCCGTCACTTCTCCCAGGATGCGGATCCCCAGCCCGGGTCCCGGGAAGGGATGGCGGAAGAGCAGGTCGGCGGGAATACCCAGTTCCAGCCCTACTTTCCTTACTTCATCCTTGAACAGCAGCCGGAGGGGTTCCACCAGCTGCAGTTTCATGGTTTCCGGCAGGCCGCCCACATTGTGGTGCGATTTGATGGTGGCGGAGGGGCCGTGTACGGAGAGGGATTCGATCACATCAGGGTAGATGGTGCCCTGGCCGAGAAAATCGATGTTTTCGATGCGCTGGGCCTCCTGGTCGAACACTTCGATGAACGTGTTGCCGATGGCTTTGCGTTTGGCTTCCGGGTCGGTTTTGCCGGCCAGGCGGGTATAAAAATGTTCGCGGGCATCCACCCCTTTTACATTCAGTCCCAGGCGGGCATAGGTGGCCAGCACTTCTTCAAATTCGTTTTTGCGCAGTACCCCGTTGTCGACGAAGATGCCGAAGAGGTTACTGCCGATGGCCTGGTGGATGAGGGTGGCGGCCACGGTGCTGTCTACGCCGCCGCTGAGGGCCATGATCACCCTTTTGTTGCCGAGGGTGGCTTTGAGCTGGCTCACCGTGTCGCTGATGAAGTGCGCCGGTGTCCAGTCGGCCTGGCAGCCGCAGATCAGGGTCAGGAAATTGCTCAGCAGTTTTTTTCCCTCCACAGAATGGTACACTTCCGGGTGAAACTGCAGGCCATAGAGGGGCAATCCCTCATCGCGCCGGAAAGCCGCCACGGGAATACTGGCTGTAATGCCCAGCACGCTGAATCCTTCCGGCAGTTCGCGGATGGAATCGCTGTGGCTCATCCAGACCTGCGATTGCTGCGGCAGTCCGCTGAAAAGAATATCCTCCTGTTTGATTTCGAACAGCGCCCGGCCATATTCCCGTTTGTCGCTTTTTTCCACGCGGCCGCCCATCAGGCGGGTGGTGAGCTGTGCGCCGTAACAGATGCCCAGCACCGGTCGTTGGGCCGCCATGGCCGCCACGTCGGCTGACAGGGCGTCGGGCTGATTCACCGAAAACGGCGATCCTGAAAGAATGATACCCTTCAGGTCGGGCGTATACTGCACCGGGTGGTGATAGGGCACGATTTCACAATACACATTGGCCTCCCGCACGGCTCGTGCAATCAGCTGGGTGTATTGCGAACCGAAATCCAGGATGAGTATTTTTTCCGTCATGCCGCGAAGGTAGGCAATATCCGGAATGAGGCATGGTCAATACCCCTCCGCTCATCCCTCCTCAAACCTTCCTACACATTTCTAAACCTTCCCAAAAGCATTTAGCCCCTCCGCCAGCCATCTTCTCCTTCCGCCGCTTAGCCCTTTCGCTGCGGAGAACTTGCCCGGAAACGGATAATTAGTAATATTTACAGCAAAAAAGCCATGAGGAATTTCATCTGGATCCTGTTTGCCGGGATCGTTTTTACCAGCTGCCGCCGCGTTGAGGGCAGTGGCAATATCGTAACGGAGCGCCGGCAGGTGAGCGCTTTCACCGGGCTGGAAGCCGGATCTGCTTTTGCGGTGGAGATCAAACAGGGCGAACCGGGGGTGGAAGTGGAAGCCGATGACAACCTGCAGAAACTGATTGAAACCCGCGTGAGCAATGAGATGCTGCGGATCCGTTTCCGGGATCATTACAACATCCGCAACGGGCATTATAAAATTTTTGTGTCAATGCCCGAAGTGCGGCGGCTGGAATGCGATGGCGCGGCCTCCATCACGGGACAAAACTTGTTGAAATCAGACCGGAAAATGATCGTCCGGGCTTCCGGGGCAGGCCGCATCACGGCTGAGCTGGATGCACCGGAGGTAGACCTGGAAGCCAGCGGGGCGGCTACCCTGGATCTGAAAGGCCGTACCCGCGACAGCCGGGTGCATGCGAGCGGCGGGGCATCGGTAAAAGCCGCAGATCTATTCTCTGAAAACACCCGGGCAGAAGCCAGCGGGGCGGGATCGGTACAGGTACACGCCAGCGTGAGTCTGCGGGCCAATGCTTCCGGAGCGGGAAATATCCGATACCGGGGCGGGGCTGCGGTGGAATCCCAAACCAGCGGCGCCGGGTCGGTGCAAAAGGAAAATTAATGTTTGCGCAGGAATAGCTTTACGGCCAGGATAATCAAACCGGTGAGGAACAGCAGGATGGAGATGCGGTTGATGCCATGCATGTACCTGACCCAGGGACTGGCCGGGGTGTCCGGGTCTTTCTTTTTCAGGTACAGGTACTGTGCAATCTGGTGAAGGATGCCCATACTGGTTTTTTAATGATACAACAGCAGATCCGGCGCTTTGTTTTGCCGGGCCGCGAAATTAAAGAGAATCCGGCTGGAATGGCCAGGCTGGGGTGAAATTCTAGGAAGCTGGCATTTCCTGTTCGGCCTTCCGTTTGTATGACTTACATTTACAGGAAAGTTTTCCAAAGACGTTTATGTTCCAGGCCCCACTTGAGAAACTGACCGGCAATGAAAAATTTGAGGCATTGTTTCAGCATGCCTCCCTGGGCATCCTGATTGTCAATGACAAGGCTGAGATCATCCTGGCCAATAACTTTCTGCTGCGGCAATTTGGCTATGAGGCCGCCGAACTGGTCGGGAAGAAAATTGAGACACTGATTCCCCAACGTTACCGCTCGGAGCATGTGGGCCACCGGGATGGTTACATGCATCGCCCCAAGGGCCGGCCCATGGGGCTGGGCATGGATCTGTATGGTGTCCGCAAAGATGGGGTAGAGTTTCCGGTGGAGGTGAGCCTCGGCAATTACCGCAGCGAGGACGCCAACTTTGTGATTGCTTTTGTGAACGACATCAGTCAGCGGAAAGAGATTGAAGCGGCCATGCTCCGGCAGAAAGAAGAACTGGCGGCCATCAACCATAAAATTGAGGAACTGAACGACGAGCTGGAGGAGAAAGTAATGATCCGTACGCACCAGCTGGAGGAGGCCATGAAGGCGGTGGAGCAATCGAAGGACGAACTCTCGGTGGCGCTTAGCCGGGAAAAGGAACTGGGTGACATGAAGAGCCGTTTTGTATCCATGGCTTCCCATGAATTCCGCACCCCGCTCAGCACCATACTTTCCTCGGCATCCCTGGTGGCCCGCTATACCCAGTCGGAGGAGCAGGACAAACGCGACAAGCACATCCAGCGCATCAAGTCGGCGGTTCACAACCTTACGGATATCCTCAATGAATTCCTGTCGATCGGCAAGATCGAGGACGGTAAAATTGTGACCAATTTTTCGGAATTCAATGTAAAGGAACTGCTCACCAATATCTGCAGTGAACTGCAGGGCATCACCAAAACCGGCCAGCAGCTGCAACTTGATTTCAGCGGCGAAGAAATGGTGGAGCTCGATATCACCCTGCTCCGCAATGTGTTCATCAACCTGCTTTCCAATGCCATTAAATTTTCACCGGAGCATGCCGTGATTGCGGTGTCCGGAGCGGTGGATGCCCGGCAGGCCACCTTTGAGATCCGCGACCGGGGGATTGGGATTTCCATGGATGATCAGGAGCATTTGTTTGAACGGTTCTTCCGGGGAAAGAATGCCACCAATATCCAGGGCACAGGCCTGGGGCTGCACATTGTAGGCAAGTATGTGGAACTGATGAACGGCACGATCTGCTGCGAAAGCGAGCTGGAAAAAGGCACGGCATTTATCATTACCTTTACCTTTCGCAAAGACTAAATATTCATGAAGCATCTGTTACTGATAGAAGACAACGACGAAATCAGGGAAAATACCGCAGAGATCCTGGAACTGGGTGGTTATAAGGTATCCACGGCCGAAAACGGAAAACTGGGCGTGGAAAAGGCGATGGCGGATAAGCCTGATCTGATCATTTGCGATGTAATGATGCCGGTGCTGGATGGTTACGGCGTACTGCACCTGCTCAATAAAAATCCGGAACTCAAAACCATCCCGTTTATCTTCCTCACCGCCAAAGCCGAGCGCAGTGATTTTCGGAAGGGGATGGAAATGGGGGCCGATGATTATGTCACCAAGCCCTTTACAGATATCGAATTGCTCACGGCCATCGAAAGCCGGCTGAATAAGGTGGAGGTGCTGAAAAAGAATTTCGAGTCTACCGGCGAAGGCCTGCAGCAGATGCTGGATGAGTTTAAGGGCCGTAATGCGCTGGAAAATTTCACAAAAGACCGGCACATCAACCACTACAAGAAAAAGCAGATCATTTATTCGGAAGGCAATCACCCCACCAAACTTTACTACATTGAAAAAGGGAAGGTGAAAACCTTTAAAACCAATGCCGATGGCAAGGAGTTTACCGTAGGGCTGCACAAGGAGGGCGATTTTATCGGCTATGTGGCCATGCTGGAAGGCACGGTGTACAAGGAAACCGCCGAAGCCATTGACGAAACGGAGATCGCCATCATCCCCATAGAAGAGTTCAGTGGTTTGATTGAAAGCAATAAAGAAGTGATGCAAAAGTTCATCCGGCTGCTGGCTAAAGATGTGGCCGAAAAGGAAGAACAGCTGCTGGGGCTGGCCTACAACTCACTCCGCAAGCGGGTGGCCGATGCACTGATCACCCTGCAAAGCAAATACCGCAAAGATTCGGGGGAGAAATTTTCCATCCAGATTTCCCGCGAAGATCTCGCCAATATCGCCGGTACAGCCACCGAGTCGCTGATCCGCACACTCAGTGATTTCAAATCTGAAAAACTGATTGAAATCCAGTCGGGCAGTATCATCATCCTGAATGAAAAGAAACTGGCGGATATGCTGAACTGAGTTTGGCTCAGAGAATGGCGAGCAGCCTTTTGTTGAAGTCGTTTTTCATCCGGATGAATTCTTTCTCCAGGTGTTCCATCTCATTGCGCAGTTTCTGCTGCTGACGACCGAGTTTTTCTTCCATCGCTTTTTTCAGGAGGAGCGACTGCTGCAGTTTTTCATGATGCATCTTCGCATCCTTGGCGATTTCCCGGATGAATTCATCCTTGATGATGAACAGGTTCTGAAAATGCTCGGCATCGTTCAGGAATTCCCGGTCGGTTTTATGGTCCACCACCACGCTGAGCCGCGTTTTCAGAAACGCGTTCTCCTGCTTCAGGAAGTCCAGCAGGCGCAGCCAGGCCGCACACTCCAGCTCAAAGTGCTCTGCCCTGCCTTTATCCGCCTTATAGGTATCGTGATGCATCCGTTACGGGTCTTTCGTGTTTGTTAAATGGTTTTCAATGGGAGGGGTGGCATTGCAGGGCGGTTTTGCCCGGCACCCCTGCCGGACTGATATAGGGTATCCCCAGGCCCATGCCCCGCAGCATCAGCAGGCAGGCCATCACCACCATCATGTAGGGGTAGGCTTTTCTGATCTTTTGCCGCATCCCCATGCCGATCACCTGTCCCCAGAAAGAAATGCTCCACATCATCGGGAGGGTACCCAATCCGAATGCGGCCATGAACAGCATGGCGGCCGGCACCGAGCCCGTGGCGGTTGCCCCGGCGATGGCCAGGTACACCAGTCCGCAGGGCAGCAGGCCATTCATCAGCCCGATCACAAATAGCGCCGACTGGTTTTTTTTGAAAAACAGGCGGCCGAAGCTTTGGCGGAGCCGGATGAAGAAGCCCCCGGCCAGCTGTACATTGCCAAATGTGGCCGGGAAGAGCCGGGGCAGGATCACCATCAGCGCGATGGCTGCTCCGGCGGCAATGGATAACCACTGCTGCATCCCGAAGAAGCTGAAGCTTTCACCTGCCAGGCCGGCCACCAGGCCGAAGAGGGAATAGGTGATCACCCGGCCGCCATTGTACAGCAGGGTGGCGATAAAGCGCTGGTGAATCCCCGGTTGCTGTACCGGCAGCGCAATGGCCAGCGGGCCGCACATGCCGATGCAGTGGAAGCTGCCCAGCGCGCCCATCACAAATGCTGCTATGAAGATGCCGGTTTCCATATTCAGTGCCGCGTGTGCGCCTGTTGTTGCTGTTTACGGAGGTGAATGAAAAAGAGTGCGGCGGTAACCAGGAAGGGCAGCCCGAAGGCCAGTGCCATCCCGGCTTGATGCTGCACCAACTGGTAGCCCAGCCAGCCGAGTGCCCCGGCGGCGATGAGCAGGGCACCGGGTTTTTCCCGGTACCAGCTGAGGGCATAACCCGCTACGGGCAGCAGCCAGAGCGGCAGCAGGGGGAGCAGATCGTCGCCGTGTCCGCGGGCGATTTCAGGCATGCCTTCGCCCAGCAGAAACAGCACAAAGAATGCACAGACCAGGAAGCCCAGGGCCTGGGCCATCTGCTTGTACATCCGCGTGGGTTGTTCCTTTTGCTTTTTCATGGTTCAGAGGAAAATGTTCTTTTCAAAATAATAACGAAGGCCGTCACTGCTGATGCTGAGCTGCAGGCTGTAGTTGCCGTGGTCGCTGCTTTTCAGGCCGATCTGAACGGGCAGCTGCCCGTCCTGGTCAATGTTCACAACCCGGTCGCGGGCCTCATCCGAAGGGCAGTACAACTGCAGGGAACCGGTAATTTTTTTGCCATGGAAATCTGCCGGCAGGCGGATCTCCACCGCGGCGGTTCCCGTGATGAATTCAGGCTGTACAGCAAGGGCTTTGGCCCGGCTGATTTCATCGATGCGTTGCTGGTACTGCAGTTCCTTGCCATAGTAATCCCGGGTGACGAGATCAACCTTCTGGTCGGATGACTTGAACACCAGCACCATAATACCGGCAACAAACACCAGGTAGCCCGCTAATATTTTATATCCCCAGCTCATGCGCAAGCGTTTAAAATGTTAAGGTTATTCATATACTTCCGGTCCGATGAATTTGGCTTCAATGGTTTTGAGTTTTTTTCCGTCCTGGTAGAGCCCTACCTGCAGGATTTTCTTCCAGCTTTTCACTTCACTGCGGGGCAGCTTGATGAAAAACTGCAGGTTGGTATAGTCTTCTTTTTTCACCACCATCTGTCCGCTGCCCACCGGGGTAATCTCTCCCACAGAATTTTCCAGCTGAAGGGTAAAGGGAATGTCCTTGTGGGTTTTGTTGGCCAGTTTCAGGTTATAGAGGTTGGCGATTCGGCCATCGGGCAGCGTGGTGTACGTCATGCCCGAAGTGCGCAGCAGGCGGGCATCGAGGTCGTTGCGGCTGATGATCAGCGTTACCAGTACCGTCAGCAGCACCAGCAGTACGGCGCTGTAAGCCTTGATGCGCCAGGTGAACCTGAGTTTTTCGCCGGCATGGATCGTGGTTTCTGAAGCATAGCGCACCAGCCCGGTGGGTTTGTGGATGCTCGTCATGATGGCATCGCAGGCATCAATGCAGGCGGTGCAGTTCACGCACTCCAGCTGGGTGCCGTTGCGGATATCGATACCGGTGGGGCATACCCGCACACAGGCATAGCAGTCGATACAGTCGCCCTGGGCCTGAACGGCCGGCGCTGCGTGCTTTTCAAGGTCTTTGCAGGCGCCGTCATTCTTGCAATCGGTGCATTTGCAGGCATCCTGTTGCGGCGCTTCGGTTTTGGCCTTGCCGATTTTGCCCCGGGGTTCGCCCCGTACATGGTCGTAGGCCACCACGATGGAGTTTTTGTCGAGCAGCACGCCCTGGAGGCGGCCATAGGGACAAACCACGATACAGGCCTGCTCGCGGAACCACCAGTACACAAAGAAAAATACGGAAGTGAACACCAGCAGGGCCGACAGGGTGCCGAGGTTTTCAAAAGGGTGCCGGATATATTCCAGCAGCTTATCCATGCTGATCAGGTAAGCCAGGAAAAAGTTGGCGATGATGAACGAGATCAGGAAGAACACCACAAACTTGGTGGCGCGTTTCCGGAGCTTCACCCCGTTCATGGGCATTGAGCGGAGCTGTTTCTGCTGCGCTGAATCCCCGTCGATCCAGTATTCGATTTTCCGGAATACCATTTCCATGAATATCGTCTGGGGACAGGCCCAGCCACAGAATATCCGCCCGAATACCACGGTAAACAGGATGATGAACACCATGAAGGTGAGCATGGCGATGCCAAAAATGAAAAAGTCCTGGGGCCAGAAGATCAGTCCGAAGATGATGAACTTCCGTTCCAGCACATTCAGCATCAGCAGCGGCTCTTCATTCACCTTGATGAAGGGAAGCGTAAAGAATACGATCAGGTAAAAGATGCTGAACCGGGTACGCAGGTTGTAGAGCCTGCCTTTCGGTTTTTTGGGATTCAGGAAATTTCTGTGGCCATCCTGCGAAATGGTGGCCACAGAATCCCTGAACGAGCCTTTAATATCCTCAGTTACATTTTCACGGGTTTCCATAATGCATGTCATTGACGAATTACTGTAAAGCGGCTTTCGCTGTGGCGCTGCTGTCGGCTTTCACAGCTGTAGAGTCGCCCGCAGCCGGAGCCTCACTGAACAGGTCGCCCTGCGGCGCTTTCCCGTTCGGCGGGTTGGTGCCGCGGAGGGTTTTGATGAAGCTGGCCAGCAGGCTCATTTCTTTGGGCGAAAATTCTTTGGCCCAGGATTGCATGCCCTTATCGGGATAGCCCACTTTGATGGAGTGGTAGATGTCGTTCAGTGAGCCTTTGTGAATCCAGTAGTCATCGGTGAGGTTGGGGCCGGCACCGCCTTCGCCCAGTTTGCCGTGACAGGCCCAGCACTTGTTTTCGAAGATGTCTTTGCCTTTGGCGATACCGGCGGCATCAGCCATCGGTACATTGTTTTCATCAATGCGGTCCTTGTTGCTGGCTTCAAATTTTTCTTTTTCCACCCGGGCTTTTTCCATCTCCATCGCGTATTCCTGCGTGGGGTTTTTGCCGTTGCCGGTTATATGGTAATGATAGAGGTAAAACACCCCCACCGCAATCGTTACATAGAAGCCGTATTTCCACCATGGCGGAAGGGCGTTATCCAGTTCGCGGATTCCATCGTAATCGTGATCCAGGAGCACATCGGCTTCCTTTTCCACGGGTACCGCTTTGGTGAAAAATCTTTTATCCAGGTTATCCCACCAGGAACCCATGAAACCAGCTTTCGCCGCTTTTTCTGATTCGGGCAGCAGTTCCTGGTAAACGCGGCGGATGGAAAAGGCCAGGAAAATGATGGCCACCACTTCCACCAGCAATACACCCAGGAAGGCGTAGAAGGTATTGGGGGAAATGCCGCCATAGTTGGCCCCCGCGCTGTTGGCCGCTGCCGTGGCTTCCTGGGCTGTGGCCGTCTGGCTGAGCAGGCTCAGGCCGGCAATCAGCAGGAGTACAGTCGTTTGCGAGGCTTTGCGGTGCTTGTCCATAGCCATTTTGCTCACGCCGATCAGGGCCTGGCCCATGCCCCAGATGATGATGGCCAGTACCAGCATGGTGATGATCATGAGCGTGGCCAGCAGATTACTCCCCTGTTGAGCAGGCGCGGCAGCCTGGGCGGCCTCCTGAGCCTGGCTGCCGGTGAAGGCTGACAGCAGCAGGAGCGTCAGCAGCGGTTTTTTACAGAATTTATCAAAGCGGTTCATAATCGTTATTTACAAGGTTGAGTTAGATAATTCATCATGTTCAAGCGGAATCTGCGACAGGGTTTCCGCTCTCTTTTTGCCCATTTTTTTAACGTACAGCAGCAGCACCACGAAGAAGGCGAAGAAGATCACCAGGGAGATCATGGGGTAGATGGCCGCGTCGTCTATCTTTTCGGCGTATTGCCGGATGAATTTGAACATGGGTTTTATTTTTGAACGTTATCGGTTTTAGAGATGTCTGCACCCAGCCGCTGCAGGTAAGCAATCAGGGCCACCACTTCGCGGGTGGGGGATATCCGGATGCTGTCGTTTTTCAGGTTACCGGCAATCACATTGGCCTGGGCCAGCAGATCGCTGTTGGCCTCGGTGGCGTAATCTTTGGGATAAGGCACACCCAGGGTGATCATGGCGTTGATCTTGGCTGCGGTATTGCTGGTGTCCAGCTCATTTTCCAGCAGGTGCGGATAGGCCGGCATGATGGAGCCCTGGCTCATGGATGAAGGCTCACGGAAGTGGCGGAAATGCCAGCCATCGCTTTTCTTCAGGTTGCCGGTGCTGTTGCCTTCACGGGCCAGATCGGGTCCGGTGCGTTTGCTGCCCCACTGGAAGGGGTGATCGTACACAAATTCACCGGCCTTGGAGTATTCGCCGTAACGTTCGGTTTCGCTGCGGAAGGGTCGGATCATCTGCGAGTGACATACATAACATCCTTCACGCACATAAATATCGCGTCCCTGCAGTTCCAGCGGGGTGTAGGGTTTCACACTGGCGATGGTGGGTACATTGTTTTTAATCAGGAAGGTGGGGATCATTTCGATCGCGCCGCCAATGGCCACCACTACCAGGCTGAGGATCATCATCTGAACCGGCTTGCGCTCGATCCAGCGGTGCCAGTGTTCACCGGCATGGGCAGCTTCTTCTTTGGCAAGCGGGGCAGCCTCGGCGGCTTCATCGGCCACCAGTTTGCCTGATTTTACGGTTTTGTAAATGTTGTACACCATCATCAGCACACCCACCAGGTACAGGGTGCCGCCCAGTGAGCGCATGGCATAGAAGGGCTGCAGGTAGGTGACGGTTTCGAGGAAGGAATATTTCAGCTGACCGGCATCGGTAAACTGCTTCCACATGGAGCTCTGGGTAAATCCGGCCCAGTAGAGGGGCACTGCATAGAAGATGATACCCAGGGTGCTCAGCCAGAAGTGCTGGTTGGCCATTTTTTTCGAATACAGGCTGGTATTGAAAATGCGCGGGATCAGCCAGTACAGGATGCCGAAAGTGAGCATGCCGTTCCAGCCCAGCGCCCCCACATGCACGTGGGCAATGATCCAGTCGGTAAAGTGGGCGATGGCATTCACATTTTTCAGGGAGAGCATCGGGCCCTCAAAGGTGGCCATGCCATAAGCGGTAACGGCCACCACCAGGAATTTCAGAATCACGTCGTCGCGTACACGATCCCAGGCGCCGCGGAGGGTGAGCAGACCGTTGATCATACCGCCCCAGCTGGGGAAGATCAGCATGAAGGAGAATACCACACCCAGCGACTGTGCCCAGTTGGGCAGGGCAGTATACAGCAGGTGGTGCGGACCGGCCCAGATGTACAGGAAGATCAGCGCCCAGAAGTGGATGATCGACAGCCGGTACGAATAAACCGGGCGGTTAGCTGCCTTGGGCATGAAGTAATACATCAGGCCCAGGTAGGGCGTGGTGAGGAAGAAGGCCACCGCATTGTGCCCATACCACCACTGCACCAGGGCGTCCTGTACGCCGGCATACCAGCTGTAGCTTTTCAGGAAACTGACGGGGATGGCAAAGGAGTTTACAATATGCAGCATGGCTACGGTCACGAAAGTGGCGATGTAGAACCAGATGGCTACATACAGGTGCTTTTCGCGGCGCTTCAGGATGGTGCCGAACATGTTCCAGCCAAACACCACCCAGATGAGGGCAATTGCGATATCAATGGGCCACTCCAGTTCGGCGTATTCCTTGCTGGTGGTGATGCCCATGGGCAGCGTGATGGCTGCCGCCACAATGATGAGCTGCCAGCCCCAGAAATGGATTTTGCTGAGCACATCGCTGTACATCCTGGCCTTGCAGAGCCGTTGCAGCGAGTAGTACACCCCCATAAAGATGCCGTTGCCCACAAAGGCAAAAATCACGGCATTGGTGTGCAAAGGACGGAGCCTGCCGAAGGAACCATACTGCGTGATGTTCAGCGAGGGGAAGATGAGCTGTAACGAAACCCATAAGCCCGCCAGCATACCCACCGCGCCCCAGAGAATGGTGGCGTAGGCGAAGTTTTTCACGATCCTGTTGTCGTAATAGAATTTTTCTACCTGCATACTGTTATTTGTTTTGGATTTTTGTTTCGGGAGTGGGGTCGGATTCGGGACGGAGTTCATCATCAAAAAGCATCCGCACTGAGGGCGTGTAATCGTCATCGTACTGACCGCTCTTTACGCTCCAGAGGAAGGCGGCCAGGAAGGCGGCAGCCACGAGGATACTGATGGCGATCAATAAGAAAAGCGCGCTCACGGGGATCCAGTTTTTGATTTAGGGCAAAAATATTTTTAAGCCCTAACCTGCCGGGTGAGCAACGTCAAGCGGAAAAATGATACAAATCATGATTTTAAGGCTCCAAAAACCGGGCGGCAGCCAGTTGTGTTGCCTGGGCCGGGTTTGTTTGCCTGGCGGGGTCTCAGAGGCCTTTCCGGCGGGCGCTGAGTGACGACAGCAGGGAAACCAGGATTACGATGCTGATGCTGCTGGCGGGCATCAGAATGGCGGCAATCATGGGGGAGAGGGTGCCCTGTACCGCAAAGGAAAGTCCGACAAAATTGTAGAGGATCGAGAGCACAAAACTGGCGGTCACAATTTTACGGCCACTCCGGGCAAAGGCCAGGAAACGGGGCAGCAGGTGCACGCGGTTGCCATCCAGGATGGCGTCGCTGGCGGGGGTAAACCGGGCATTGTTATCGCTCACCGCAATGCCGGCGTCGGCCTGGCGGAGCGCGCCGGCATCATTGAGACCATCGCCCAGCATCAGTACCTTACGGCCTTCCTCCTGCAGGCGGCGTACCTGGTTCAGTTTGTCCTGCGGCTGCTGGTTAAACAGGATCGTGGTGTTTTGCCCGAAAATCTCCTGCAGGCGGGTTTTTTCAGCGTCGTTGTCGCCGGAAAGCACCTGGAGGGCATAGCCCATCCGGCTCAGTTCCCCGGCCATCTCTTCAATACCATCGCGGTAGCGGTTGGAGAACACATACATGCCCCGGTAGCGGTTGCCCAGCATCAGGTGAACGTGGGTGCCTTTGCCGGCCGGCAAAGCTGAGGGGATATCCTGCTCCAGGAAGCCGGCCGAGCCGATTTTTACCGTCAGGTCATTTACCCGGGCTTCGATACCCTTTCCGGAAATTTCCCGGAAACCGTTTATCCGCAGGCTCTCGGGCAGGGGGGCGGAGATCTGTGCGGCGATCAGCTGGCTGAGGGGGTGGGCCGACTGCCGGGTCACCGCCTTGATTACGGCCAGTTCGGCGGCGGTGAGCGGGGCGCCTTCAAAGCGGATCAATGCGCTGTGGGGCTGGGTGAGGGTGCCGGTTTTGTCGAGCACCAGGCTGTTGACCGCTGCCATGGCCTCAATCACCGATGAGTTTTTCAGGTACATTTTATTGCGGCCGAAAATCCGGAGCATATTGCCATAGGTAAAGGTGGCCGATAGCAGCAGGGAGCAGGGGCAGGCCACAATCAGCACTGCGGTAACCGCCGGCCACAGGCGCTCCGGCTGCACAAGGCTCCAGTACACCGCTGTGGTGGCGGCCACGGTAAACAGCACCAGGGTAAAGTAACGGCTCCAGGGGTGGATATAGGATTTGTCGGCATTCTTGGCCTGGCTGCTGAACACTTCATTGTTCCAGAGCTGGGTGATGTAACTCTGGGAGGTTTCATGCACCACCTCCAGTTCAATGGCGCCACCCAGCTGCTTGCCGCCGGCGTAAATCAGTTCTCCCTTCCGTTTGGTAACGGGGGTGTTTTCGCCGCTGACAAAACTGTAATCCACGCTGGCATCACCCTGCAGCAATACGGCGTCTGCCGGCACCATTTCTTCGTGGCGCACCAGGATATGATCGCCTTTTTTGAGCTGGGTAACCGGGATGTTTTTTTCTTCCCCGTTGTTCATCACGGTTACGCCCAGTGGAAAATAGGAGAGGTAGTCCCGGTCAAAGGAAAAGGAGTCATAGGTTTTGTCCTGGAACCAGCGGCCCACCAGCATGAAGAATACAATGCCGGTGCCTGAATCCAGGTAGCCGGCGCCGGTGCCGCTCACAATTTCGTAGTAGCTGCGGGCATAGGTCACCACAATGGCCAGGGCGATGGGCGCATCGATGTTCAGGAAACGCTGCCGCAGGCCTTTCCAGGCCGAAGTGAAGAAGTCGCCGGCCGAATAGAACAGCACCGGCAGCGAGAGGAAAAGACTCAGCCAGGTGAAAATCAGTTTCAGTCCTTCCTGCTCAATATGCCCGGATGAAAAATACTCCGGAAAACTGAGCATCATGATATTGGAAAAGGCAAAACCGGCAACCCCGATTTTGTAAATTCTTTTCCGGTTGAAGCGGGGCGTGGTTTTTTCCCGGGTATCCTGCAGGCTGATATACGGTTCATAACCGATAAAGGCCAGGAGCTCCACCACCTTACGGAGGGAAATGAGGGAGGGGTTGAAAATGATGAAAACCTCTTTGCGCTGAAAATGGGCCTGCGACTTGATGATGCCCGGCTCGATGCGGTGCAGGTTTTCGAGCAGGTAGATGCAGGAGGAACAGTGCATCTGCGGCAGCTGCAGCAGCAGGTTGGTTTGGGTGTCGCTGCTGAACTGCACCAGTTTGCGGATCACCTGCTCGTCGTCAAGGTAAGCAAAGCGCCCGGAGGCAAAACGGCCTTTGGCTTTGATGCCCGGACTGTTCTCAAAGTCATAATACCCGCAGAGGTTGTTTTCGTTGAGCAGCAGGTATACCTGCTCGCAGCCCCGGCAGCAGAAATGCTTGCCGTCGGTTACAATCTCTTCGTTACAGTCTTCGCCGCAATGGTAACAGGCTGTTGCGGTGCGGGTGCTGGTGGTCTGCATGCGGTTTCAATTTACAAAAAAGCCAGCCACTGGCTCAATTCAGCGGCTGGCTAAACTCAACGTAATTGCACACGTCCGGTTTATGGGTTTTCATCTGACATTCATACGGCAAATATTCTCACTGCCTTGATCGGGCAAGCAACCAGCCGTATGGTCCTGAATCCTTCAGCCGGAACTTCTTCTCCGGGCGACCGGGATTAAAGGGCTCCCGACCAAAACCTTAAAAAATTACATTTCAGATCGACAAAATGCTGCTGGGCTTCCCGGATCCGGTTACGCAGGATGTCCTGGTAACAGATCGCATCAAAATCATACCAGCCCATCCCGGGAAGCACCTGCCGCAGGCGTTCCTGTTGATCCAGCAGCAACTGGTCCAATTGGCTGAGCTCGGTTTTCAGCGTGTCGAGCATTTCCCGGAAGCAGGCTTTCTCCGCCGGATAAGCATCGGTAGCCTGTTCCTCAGCGGTGAGCATTTTTTCCAGTTCCGGCAATTCGGCAGACTGGCTGCTGATGGTCTTCTGCCACCCTTCATTTTCATGAATCAACCGGTTAGCACCGGATTGTATGCCCGCTGTACCCATACATTCCGTTTTACCCTGCAAAGGTGCAAAGGGCTGCCGGCTGCTTCAATGAGCAAGATCAAAATGCGGCATGACCTTGGTCAGTGCTGAACCGTCCAGCGTTTTTCGAAAAGCCAGCCAAAAGGCCGGTAAGGTTTCTCCGGACGCAGGTTAAAGCGTTTGATGGAATGCTGTTCGATGAATGCCACGGCCTCCTCCACCGAATCGGTGACCAGGTACAGCTGTTCGTCTTCGGGGGAGATGGTGCCGGCCGCCTTCATTTTATCGATGTGCTCCAGCATGTCTTTGTGGAAATCGCGGTCGAAAATCACCACCGGGAACTGTTCAATTTTACGGGTCTGGATCAGGGTCAGGGATTCAAAAAACTCATCCAGCGTGCCGAAGCCGCCGGGCATCACCACAAAGGCATAGGAATATTTGATGAGCAGGGTTTTACGCACAAAAAAGAACTTGATGTTCACCCATTTGTCGAGATAAGGGTTGGGATGCTGTTCATGCGGCAGTACAATGTTGCAGCCCACGCTGCGGCCACCGGCTTCCCGGGCCCCTTTGTTGGCGGCTTCCATGATGCCGGGGCCGCCCCCCGTCATGATGGTGAAACCCAGCCGCGCAATGGCGGCAGCCAGCTCTTCGGTTTTTTCAAAATACGGATGCCCGTCGCGGAACCGGGCCGAACCGAAGATGGTAACGCAGGGACCGGCGAAATGCAGGGCCCGGAAGCCCTTGATGAATTCGAACAGTACTTCGATGGCAAATTTGAATTCCTTCCAGCGGCTCTGGGGCCCCTGCAGGAAACGGATTTCTGAGTGTTGCTTTGGCATAATGGCTGGATTGGGTTGCTGAAGCGGATCAGTACCGGAAAGTTAACCCCTGGCCGCGATACCTGTACGCCTCCCCGGGTTTTAACAGAACATTTAAACCGGCAGCCGGCATTCCGGAAAATGGAAAGCGGGTACAGTTTACGGAAGGAACCGGCGCGGTTTTCAGGCTAAAATGCAGGCGGGATCAGGCTTTTCGGATTGGCATGGCAATGGAGAGACAGCAGTCAAAATCAGTTTATGCAGGAAGGTATTTCTCAGAAGATATTTTTGGTTGATGATGATTTATTCAGCCGGGCGATCCATGAACAGCATTTCCGGAACATGGGCTGCGCCCGTTTCAGTTCCTTCAGTAATGTGGTGGAGTGCATGAGCCGCTTTGATGAAAAGCCCGATGTGCTGATCCTCGATTACCGCACCCAGCCGGAGCGGGGGCTCAAAATCCTTTCGGCCATCCGGCGGGTACTGCCCCATGCTTACATTCTGTTCATGACCGGTCCCAGCGGGATCATTGAATCGCTGTTCTCCCTGAAACACGGCGCTTTTGCCTATATCATCAAGGATGCCACCTACCCGCAGCAGTTGCAGGCAGTGCTGGAGCAGATTGCACGGTCAGAAAAAATTCTTTATAAGAAACCCTGACGAGGTAAAACAACAAAGCAGGGGCTGCCGCAGTGATGCGGGGCCCTTTTTTGTTCAGGGTGAGAGGGGTTTAGAAGTTTAGGGGGAATTGTTGAACGGCCTGAGCCTTTTACTCACCAGCTGCCGCTGGCGCCACCGCCGCCGCCACTGCCGCCGCCGAAGCCGCCGAAACCACCACCGCCCGACCAGCCGCCGCCACTGCCGCCGCCGCCCCAGTTGGTGGGGAAGAGGAAGGGGCCATTGAAGCCGCGGTAGCCCCTGCGGCTCATGAATGAACCGCCGCCGCCTTTCTTGATAGAAGACAGGATGATCAGGATAATGATGATGGCAATGATAAAGCCTGTGCCGGTGCCTTCTTTCTTTTTTCTGGTATCATACCCTTCCGGTGCCGTGTAGGCTCCCCGGGCGGCCAGCATGATGGCCGCTGTTCCCCTGTCGAGCCCTCCATAGTAATCCTGGCCTTTGAAATGCGGTTTCATTTCCAGGTCAATGATCTGCTGGCAAACCAGATCCGGCAGGGCTTTTTCCAGTCCGTATCCTGTGGAGATGCTGATTTTCCGGTCCTGGAAGGCCACCAGCACCACCACGCCATTGTTGTTTTTTTTGCCGCCCACGCCCCAGTTGCGTATGATCTCGGTGCCGGTTTCCACCATCTCCCGGCCCTCAATGGAGGGCACAATCACCACGGCGATCTGGCTGGAAGTGCTGTCGTCGAAACGAACCAGTTTTTGCTCGAGGGCTTCGCGTTGTTCGGGGGTGAGTACCCCTGCAAAATCATTCACCAGCCTCGCCGGACTGGGAGGTTTGGAGATGATTTCAGCCAGTGTTTTTTCCTGCGCCTGCAGCCCGCTGAAAGCCGGGATGAAGACAAGGAGGAATATGAGCAGTTTTTGTTTCATGGGGATACGGTTCAATGCCCGAATACGATTTCGTCTGGCAATTCATTGCGGTCGGTGCCGGCTTCATAGGGAAATTTTTCCTGCAGCGCCCTGCCTGCATGGCTGATGCACTGGATGATGCCGCTGGCCAGATCCTGCTGTTTGAAATACTGCAGCATTTCCCGCACCTCCTTTTCCCACCATTCCGACCCCAGCGCGCGGTGAATGCCTTCATCGCCATAAAGGGCCACTTCATGATGATCGGTGGCCAGGTACAGCAGCACGCCGTTCCGGTGATCCGTTTCCTGCATTTTCAGATCGTAAAAAACTTCTGCCGCTCTTTCGAGGGGGCTCACCAGGGGGTTCTTCTTTTCAATAAACACCCGCACTTCTCCGCTGGTGGCTTTTTCAGCCTCGCGGATGGCCTTCACGATCTGTTCGGCTTCGGCAGGCGTGAATACCGGTTTGCTTTTTCTGAACAAAGAAAATAGTCCCACGGTGTGTTTATTTAAATTGAATATCCACGGCCCGGTCGGCGCCCTGGTCGGCCTGAAAACCTTCCCTGGTGCTGAACCCGAAGATTTTCCCGATGAGGTTGGCCGGGAAGCCCCGCAGCCGGCCGTTGTAGGCGGCTACCGCCTCATTATAATCTTTCCGGGCAATCTTGATGCGGCGTTCGGTGCCCTCCAGCTGGGTCTGCAGGCCCCGGAAGGCTTCCGTGCCTTTCAGCTCCGGGTAGCGTTCAACGGCAACCAGCAGCCGGTTGGCGGCGGCAGCCAGTGCACTTTGTGCCTGGCCGTTGCTGCGGATGTTTTCCGCGGTGGGCTCGGCCGAGGCATTCACCGAGGCCGCCCGGGCCCGGGCCGCAGCGATCTGCTCCAGCGTGGTTTTCTCAAAATCGGCCTGTCCCTTCACCACATTCACGAGGTTGGGGATCAGGTCGATCCGGCGCTGACAGGCGTTGTTCACCTCGCTCCACTGCTGCTTTACTTTTTCTTCCAGTTTCACCAGCTGGTTATACCCGGTTACCGCGCTGATCAGCAGCAGGAAGACGATGATGCCGCCCAGAATGCGGGTAAGTCGTTGCTTGCTCATGGGGTTACTCAGAATTCAACTTTGGGCGCTTTCTCTGCACCTGCATCAGCCTTGAACCCTTCCTTGGCCCTGAAACCAAACAGGCCGCCGAGGATATTCATCGGGAAGGAACGCACTTTGGTGTTGTAGGTGTTGATTTCATCATTGAAGAGTTTGCGGGCATTTTTGATGCCGTTTTCGATGCCCTCCAGCTGCCCCTGCAGTTTGGTGAAATTTTCTGTGGCCTTCAGTTGCGGATACTGCTCAACGGTAACGAGCAGCCGGCTGAGGGCACCGGAGAGTTCACCCTGTGCCTGCTGGAACTCGGCTACTTTTTCCGGGGTGAGGTTGTCGGCATTGATGTTCACGCTCGTGGCTTTGGCCCGGGCGTTGATCACGTCTGTCAGCGTTTTCTGTTCAAAGTTGGCGGCGCCTTTTACGGTGTTCACAAGGTTGCCCACCAGGTCGGCGCGGTTCTGGTATTCCGTCTGTACGTTGTTCCAGGCCTTTTTCACGCTTTCATCCTGTTTAACGAGTCCGTTGTAGCCGCTGCAGCCCCAGAAGCCGAGAATGAGCACCAGGGCCAGTACTGCCAGTAATCCTGTACGTTTCATGTGATGTTTTTTTGTTTTGATTCAGTAGTTCAAGATAGTGATACCTGTTCAATGAAAAGGTAATCTTAACAGATGGTTAAATCCCGTTTACGACTGGATGGCGGCAATCCCCGGCAGCACTTTCCCTTCAAAATACTCCAGCATGGCACCGCCGCCGGTGCTTACATAACTTACTTTGTCGGCCAGGTTAAACTGGTTCACCGCGGCCACACTGTCGCCGCCGCCCACAAGGCTGAAGGCGCCTTTGGCGGTAGCGTCTGCCACGGCCAAAGCGATGGATTTTGTTCCCTGCTGAAATTTTGCCATCTCAAATACCCCCATCGGTCCGTTCCAGAGAATGGTTTTGGATTTGCCGATGACCTCGCTGAAAATGCCAATGGCTTTCGGACCAATGTCGAGGCCCATCCAGCCATCGGGAATGCTGTCGCTGGGGCTCGTTTGGGTATTGGCCGCCGCGTCGAACTGATCGGCGATCACAGAATCTTCCGGCAGATGGATGCTTACATTTTTCTGCTTCGCTTTTTCCAGGATGTCCAGCGCGGTTTGCAGGCGGTCATCTTCGCAAAGCGACTTTCCGATCTTTCCGCCGCGGGCCTTCATGAAGGTGTAGGCCATCCCGCCGCCGATGATGATGTCGGTGGCTTTCTCCAGCAGGTTTTCGATGATCAGGATTTTGTCAGACACTTTTGCGCCGCCAATGATGGCCGTGAAGGGCTTTTCGGATCCGTGCAGTACTTTTTCCGCGCTGATTACTTCCCCTTCCATCACCAGTCCGAAGAGTTTTTTCCCGGCCGGAAAGTACTGCGCGATCACGGCCGTGGAAGCATGTGCCCGGTGCGCGGTACCAAAGGCATCATTTACATAAACGTCACCGAGTTTGCTGAGTTGCTCCGCGAAGGCCGGATCACCTTTCTCTTCCTCTTTGTAAAAGCGGAGGTTTTCCAGCAGCAGCACCTCTCCGGCTCGAAGCATACCGGCGGTGAGGCGTGCCTGCTCGCCGATGCAGTCATCCGCAAAAAAAACTTTTGCTTCCTGCTCCAGTCCGTTGGCAGGCTGGTTGAGCAGGCTGTGCAGGTGGCTGACGAGGTGTTTAAGCGAATATTTTTCTGTGGGGCCGTCTTTCGGGCGCCCCAGGTGGCTCATCAGGATGATGCTGCCGCCGTCTTTCAGGATTTTAACCAGGGTGGGGATGGTGGCCCGCATGCGGGTATCATCGGTAATCTGGAATTCGGCGTTCAGGGGAACATTGAAATCTACGCGGATCAGTACTTTCTGACCGGCAAAGGAATGGGTGTTAAACAGGCTCATGATGATGTAAGGTGTTCAGGTTATACAGATAATCTACAGGCGTTTCAGGCGGGCAGGGCGGTCTTAAACAGGATGGAGGATTAAAGATAAGGTGAAACAAAAAAAGCTTCCCGGAAATTTCCGGGAAGCTTTTTTCTATCATTTGCGGGAACGCATAATCTGCTGATTCAGGCCGCCCAAGTTTGCGGTAGGCATTATTTGCTGATGAGGCCGGCAAAATAGTGCACGGTGCGCACGAGCTGGCTCACATAGCTCATTTCGTTGTCGTACCAGGATACCACCCGTACCAGTTGGGTATCACCTACCGTTTGTACGCGGGTTTGCGTGGCGTCGAACAGGGAGCCATAGCTGATGCCGATGATATCGGTGCTGACAATTTCATCTTCCGTATATCCGAAGCTTTCGTTGGCAGCGGCTTTCATGGCTGCATTCACTTCTTCAACGGTGGTTTTCTTAGCCAGTACCGCCGTTACTTCCGTGAGGGAGCCGGTGATGGTAGGCACGCGCTGGGCGCTGCCATCGAGTTTGCCTTTCAGGTTGGGCAATACCAGGCCGATGGCTTTGGCAGCGCCGGTGCTGTTGGGTACAATATTCTGAGCAGCGGCACGTGCACGGCGCAGATCGCCCTTGGCATGGGGGGCATCCTGGGTGTTCTGGTCGTTCGTGTAGGCGTGAATGGTAGTCATCAGGCCGTTTAAGATGCCGAAGCTGTCATCCAGTACTTTGGCCATCGGGGCCAGGCAGTTGGTGGTGCAGCTGGCGCAGCTGATCACGGTTTCGCTACCGTCGAGGATGCTGTGGTTTACATTGAATACCACGGTTTTCAGATCGCCGGTGGCGGGAGCAGAAATCACCACTTTTTTAGCGCCTGCGGTGAGGTGGGCTTCGGCCTTGGCCTTATCGGTGAAGAAACCGGTGCATTCCAGCACCACATCCACGTCGTGGCTGCCCCAGGGAATCTGAGCAGGATCTTTCTGTGCATAAATTTTTACGGTGTCACCGTTCACCACGATGCTGTCGTCGGTGGCGGTTACTTCCGCGTTGAAACGGCCCTGGGCGCTGTCGTACTTCAGCAGGTGGGCCAGTACTTTCGGGCTGGTGAGGTCGTTGATGGCCACCACATCAATGCCCTGCATATTGTAGATCTGACGGTATACGAGACGGCCGATGCGGCCAAAACCGTTGATTGCAACTTTTACTGTGCTCATAATGTCAAAAATTTAATTGTGTTAAATCGACACAAAGTTAGTGATTCGGAAATAAAAAAGCCCGGAAAATCGTGCCAGGCCTTGATAAGGTGAACGGAATGTGCATTAATCCGTGGTGAAGATTTTAGCGTCAACAGGCTTATTTACCTCAATTTTTTCAAAGTTGATGTCGCCGTTCGGGGTGCTGTTGGTGTAAGCAAAAATATACCCGTCGGGGGTGGCTTTGTAGTTGCTGTACACCGTTGAGATCTCCATGTCCTGGCCCTGCACATTGCGGGTGGTGGTGGTTTTTACCACATAATGGGTTTTGGTGCTGATGTAATAGAGCGTGCTGTTGCCGTTTTTGAAGGTGGCTTTGAGTTTATAGCACTCCTCGTTTTCCGCGGTTTCCTTACCCTGCAGTTCCAGCTGGATCCCTTTGTCCTGGTAATCAGTGAACGTGCCATGCAGGTCAAGCTGCGGCAGCCTGGATTTCACTTCCTCGTCGGGCATGGCTTCGGGAGCCGACTGTCCGCCGAAGGGCATATAATTCCATCCGCCGGTGGGGGTGTTGATCTGGTAGCCCGTCATGCCCATAACGGAAATGTCTAAACGCTGTCCTGCCTGGTGTGATTTGGTAATGGTGATGCCCACTTCCTGGCCCATCGCGTTCATGGTGCCTTCCATGCGGAGGGTGTTGATGGTTTTCAGCTTCTCCTTGCCACCCATGGCCTGGATGTGGTTGCTGATGATTTCATCTGCGGTTTGTGCCGAGAGCGGGTTGCTGAAAACCAGCAGAGCAAGCGCGCCGACCAGTAATTTGATTTTTTTCATGCGAACTGTTGTTATGATTTAGAATGTTTATTGCGGGAGATAGGTTTGCGGGTCTACGGGTTTATTCAGTTCAATTTTGTCGAAGGTGGTGCCGCCGGCGCCCCGCCCTTCACCCGACGGATTTTTGGATTCAATGCTGTGGGGAAACAGCACGCCATCCACGGCCCGGTAATCTTTGAAGAGTGTAAGCATCTGCTGCGGTTCGGTGTTGCCGCGGTCGTCATTACGGCGGCGGCCGCCGAAGCCCCCGGTGCTGGCCGACTGCACAATGAGTGAGCTGGCCACATCGATCCAGTAGGTGATCACGCGGCCGCTTTTCAGCGTGAGTTTGATTTTGTAGCAGCTGGCGCCTTCCAGGTCTTCTTTCCCCAGCAGTTCGGCAACATGGCCCTTGGCGGCATAGTTCACCAGGGGGCCGCTGATGTCGAGTTCCGTTTGCAGGGCCGGCAATACCTCATCCGGCATCCGGCGGGGGGCATCCATCCGCATCGGGAAATAATTCCAGGCTTCCTTGTCGGTAACCAGGTTGAATCCATTGCTGCCGCCCATCTCAAAATCGGTGCGGCTGAGTTTGTCCTGTACCTTGGTGATCTTAACAGTTACCTCATTGCCCATCATTTCACGGCTCCCTTCCATATACACCGAAGTAATGCCCAGCAGTTTCTCGCGTCCGCCGCGGGCTTTCTCCATTTTATCCACCACTTCGTCCACCGTTTGGGCGCCGGCGATCTGCACGCTGGCGAGGAAGAGCACAAAAAGGCTCAGCAGGATGAGGGTTTTCATTTTTCACCGGTTTTGCAATTAAAGGTAGCAGAAAAAACCGGTCCCCGCACGAAGGTTGATAAGTGGCATTCCGCCGTGACGGACAGCCCCGGCCGGGTATGAACTGCAAACCCTACATTTGTAAGCATGAAAATCAGCAGCGCGCAGCATCAGTTGAAAGGTATTGTTGTCGATATCCGGCAGCGCCGGCAATATCCCGCCATCCTGCAGGTGGCGGATGGGCTAATCCATTCCATCACCCGCCTGGAGGGAGAATCCGTTGCCTCACTTCCGTATATCCTGCCCGGCTTTACCGACAGCCATGTACACATTGAGAGCAGCATGCTGGTGCCTTCCGAGTTTGCCCGGCTGGCGGTGGTACACGGTACCGTGGCCACGATCAGTGATCCCCACGAAATTGCCAATGTTTGCGGGGTGGAGGGCGTGCAGTACATGATTGAGAACGGCCGCACGGTCCCCTTTAAGTTTCATTTCGGCGCGCCCAGTTGTGTGCCCGCTACCGTATTTGAAACGGCCGGCGCCACGGTAGACCCCCAACAGGTGGATGAATTGCTGCAGTTGCCGGAGATCTACTACCTCAGCGAAATGATGAATTTTCCCGGCGTGCTGAACAGGGATCCCGAAGTGATGTCCAAAATCGCTTCTGCCGTCCGGGCCGGCAAGCCGGTTGACGGGCATGCTCCCGGTCTCCGGGGGGCTGAGGCCGCCGCCTATGCTGCCGCGGGTATCAGCACAGACCATGAGTGTTTTACCGCCGAAGAAGCCCTGGACAAACTGAACTGTGGCATGAAAATCCTGATCCGGGAAGGGAGTGCGGCGCGCAACTTTGATGCCCTCATCGGGTTGCTGCCGGAACACTATCTCCATATGATGTTCTGCAGTGACGACAAGCACCCCGACAGTTTGCTGGAGGGGCATATCAACCAGCTCTGTGCGAGGGCCGTGGCAAGGGGGATTGATGTGTACAAAGTGCTGCAGGCTGCCTGCATCAACCCGGTGGAACATTACCGGATGCGGGTAGGATTGCTGCAGCCCGGCGATCCGGCCGATTTTATCCTGGTGGATGACCTGGTGCATTTTACTGTCCGGCAAACCTGGATCAACGGCGAACTGGTGGCTGAACAGGGCAGGAGCCTGATTCAGGCGCCACCGGCAGCCTGCATCAACCGCTTTGTTTGCCGGGAAAGATCCGCGGACGAATTCAGGTTGCCATGGCAGGGTGAAACAGCTGTTGATGTTATTGAAGCGCTGGAAGGACAGCTGATCACCAACCGGCTCCGCCTGGTTCCCCGCGTGGTGGAGGGTTTTGTGGAAAGCGATCTGCAGCAGGATATGCTCAAAATGGTGGTGGTGAACCGTTACCGCGAGGCGCCGCCCGCCATCGGGTTGGTGAAAAATTTCGGACTGAAGAAAGGCGCGCTGGCCTCCTCCGTGGCACACGACAGCCATAACATCATTGCCGTGGGCGTGGATGATGAGAGCATTGCCCGGGCGGTGAACCTCGTGGTGAAGGAGCAGGGCGGTGTGAGCGTTGTGAGCGGGGAACTGGCTGAAGTGCTGGGACTGCCCGTGGGCGGACTCATGAGCAATGCGGACGGCTATGCCGTGGCCGGAGCCTACACCCGGATCGACGCCCTGGCCAAAACGGAGCTGGGCTCCCCGCTGGCGGCGCCATTTATGACCCTTTCCTTTATGGCCCTGCTGGTGATCCCGCACATCAAGCTCAGCGACCGGGGACTGTTTGACGGCGACCGGTTTGCCTTTATCCGGGAAATTCCGGCGGGTTGAATTCCTCCATCGATGACCATACGCATCTTACTCACGATTTTATTGCTTGCCGGCCGCTTCACGCTGATGGCCCAAACCACTTCCGCTTTTCAACTTGAGGGCCTGGTGGATCATCCGCAGACCATCACGCTGCCCATGCTCGACAGCTTTCCCCAGGTAACGGCAGGGGATATCCGCCTTGTGAACTACCGGGGCGAGCTGAAGAAAACCTATACCGCGGTTACCGGAGTACGGCTGAAGGATCTCCTCAGCCGGGCTGTCATCCGGGAAACAGATCCCAAAAAACTGAGTGAATATTATATTGTGGCCCGCGCCGCGGATGGTTATGCGGTGGTGATCTCCTGGAACGAACTGTTCAATACCGAAGCGGGGGATGGATTCCTGGTACTGACCCATGCTTCCGGAAAAGCCGCGGCGGAAATGAGCGAGGGCATCCTCCTGATGGCAGTGAAGGATATTCATACCGGACGCCGGCATGTAAAAGGACTCAGCTCCCTGGAAGTGAAAAAAATCTGACAGCACGATGTGCTGGTATAAAAAAGAAGCCGGCATTGCCGGCTTCTTTTTTATCAGTCATGGAAACTCAGTAGCCGGCTTTGGCGCCGCCGATGTTTTCAATCGGATGCCAGGTGGTTTTGATTTCCTGCAGGTCGGTGATGAAATAGGGTGATTGCGCGCCTTCGCTCATCCAGTCGGTGGAGTCATAGATATGCACCCGCTTCACGTTCAGGGCTGATTTTTCCCGGATCAGTTGCTGGGCGGCCGCATCTTTTTCGCAATACACCGTGGCGTTAACATCCATGTGGTCGGCAAAGAAGGGGAGCAGTTCACCCGGTTTGCCGGTAAGGATATTCACCACGCCGCCGGGGAGATCAGAACTGTTCAGCACCTCTGCGAAGGTTACGGCACAGAGGGGTTTGGAGGCGGAGGCCAGCACCACGCAGGTGTTGCCACCGGCAATGATGGGCGCTACCAGTGAAACCAAACCAATGAGCGAACTGGACTGCGGCGCGATGACGGCCACCACACCCGTGGGCTCGGGGGTGGAAAAGTTAAAGTGCGGGGACGCAACCGGGTTCACCGAACTGAACACCTGCTGGAACTTATCGCACCAGCCGCTGTAGTAAATCATCCGGTCGATGGCCAGGTTCACTTCCGCTTCGGCCTGGGCCTGGGGTACATCCTGTTTCAGCAGTTCGTCAACGAACTGGGCCTTTCGGCCCTCCAGCATTTCGGCAATGCGGTAAAGAATTTGTCCCCGGTTGAATGCCGCACGACCGCTCCAGCCGCCAAAGGCGCCCCGGGCACTCACCACCGCATCGCGGAAGTCTTTGCGGGAGCAGAGGCACATATTGGCCAGTTTGTCTCCCTTGCTGTTGGTGGCGGTATAGTACCTGCCTGATTCAGTGCGGGGAAACTGTCCGCCGATGTAAATTTTATAGGTTTTCAGTACTTCAAGGCGGCGGGGTTGCACAGTTGCCCCTTTGCTGTTGTCGCTGGAAGTTGATTTGTTTTTTATAATGGTCTTTGCCATGGTAGTAGTTTAAAGTTTAACGTTTAATGTTTAACGTTGGGGGCAAACTTTTTTCTGAGTCCGTTTATTTCACTTTTTTGAAGATAGGTGATGAATTGATGTAGCATGCCACTTATCTGTAAAGCTGTTTTCAATAGTTCATTAAATTCATATTCTGTAAGATAATTTCTGTCAAAGGCCCGGTACAGCTGCGACCTGGTTTCTCCGCAGGAACCTTTTGCGTACCCCAGGAACTGAATAAACTCAGATCTGGTTCCTCTTTCAAATCCTTCCGCTATGTTATCCATAATTGAGCCAGCCGCTCCTTCTATCTGTTGTATCAGCCGGTAATTATTTCTGAACTTTCCTGTATCAATATGAACCCCGATTGATTTACAAAGCGACCGGGATTTTTTCCAGCATTCTATATCCTCAAATGACCGTATCGTAGACATTATTTAAGGGATTGATGAGTTCTGAAAATAACCTTAAACCCTTAAACCCTTAAACCTTAAACGATTTAAACGGATTTTAAACGATTAAACAAGTTTAACATAAGCGGATAGTCCATGCAATCCCCCCTCTCTGCCGTAGCCGCTTTCCTTGTAGCCGCCGAAGGGCGAAACCGGATCGAATTTATTATAGGTGTTGGCCCAAACCACCCCGGCCCGCAGTTTGGTGGTGAGGTTGAAGATTTTGGAACCTTTGTCCGTCCATACACCGGCACTCAGTCCGAAGGGGGTGTTGTTGGCTTTTTCAATCACTTCATCTTCGGTGCGGAAGGTCTGGATGGCCAGTACCGGTCCGAAAATTTCTTCCTGGGCGATGCGGCTGCTTTGGGCCACACCGGTGAAAAGGGTAGGGCTGCAGAAATATCCTTTTTTCGGCAGGGGGCAACTGCTCTGGTACATTTCAGCCCCTTCTTTTTGTCCGATAGCCAGGTAATTGCGGATGATCGCCAGCTGCTCTTTGGAGTTGATGGCGCCGATATCGGTATTCTTGTCCAGCGGGTCGCCCACAATCAGGGTTTCCATCCGGTCTTTCAGTTTGCGGATGACTGTTTTGGCCACCGATTCCTGCACAAAGAGGCGGGAGCCCGCGCAGCAAACATGTCCCTGGTTGAAGAAGATGCCGTTGATCACGCCTTCCACCGCCTGGTCGAGCGGGGCGTCTTCAAAGATGATGTTGGCGGCTTTGCCCCCCAGTTCGAGGGTGGCTTTTTTGGAGGTGCCGGCGATGGCTTTCTGGATGATTTTGCCCACATGGGTGGAGCCGGTGAAAGCGATCTTGTCAACGCCCGGATGATTCACGATGGCGGCGCCGGTTTCACCGGCACCGGTGATGATGTTCACCACGCCCGGGGGCAGGTCGGCTTCCTGGATGATTTCTGCCAGTTTCAGCGCGGTGAGCGGGGTGCTTTCGGCGGGCTTCAGCACCACGGTGTTGCCGGTGGCCAGGGCAGGAGCAATTTTCCAGGCGGCCATCAGTAGGGGGAAATTCCAGGGAATGATTTGTCCGGCTACCCCCAGCGGCTGTGCCTGCCTGTTCGGAAAAGCATATTCCAGTTTGTCGGCCCAGCCGGCATAATAAAAGAAGTGATTGGCGGCGGTGGGCACGTCGAAGTCGCGGCTTTCGCGGATGGGCTTTCCCCCGTCGAGGGTTTCGATCACCGCAAATTCGCGGGCACGTTCCTGAACCATCCGGGCAATGCGGTAAATGTATTTAGCCCTTTCCCTGGCCGGCATTTTCTTCCATACTTTCTCATAGGCGTTGCGGGCTGCGTCCACCGCGCTGTTCACATCAGCCTGGCCGGCTTCGGCCACTTCCGAAAGTTTTTCTTCCGTAGCCGGGTTGATGCTGGCAAAATATTTTTTGCTCTGCGGCTTGCGGAACTGCCCGTTGATGAACAGGTCATACTGCGGCCTGATCTGTGCGGCGCTTTTACTCTCCGGCGCCGGCGCCAGGTTGCGGGCGCTGTCGAATTTGAGTTTGAGGGTATTGTTCTTTATTGCTTTGGCCATAGAAGATGTTTAAGAGGTTTAAAAGGTTTAAGGGTTTAAAAGGTTTGACCCTTAATTGGCCTTTTGTACTGGTTGTTTGTATTTGATTCCTTTTATAGTTGAGTTCTCCAGATAGCTGATCAGTTTTTGTATTAATGCGCTGAGTTTCTTGAGGTCATTGGAAAGGTTTTTGAATTCGGCATCATTAATGTAGCATCTGTCCAATGCCCTGTATATCTGGGATCTTAATTCTCCACATGAACCTTTGGAAATGCAGAGAAATTGGACGAATTGTTTATTTCCACTCCGCTCAAATCCTTCGGCGATATTATCCATGATCGATCCTGCTGATCCTTCAATTTGTGCAATCAGGCGGTAGTTTTTTTCAAAACGGCCATCAGCCAGTAATGTGCCAATTTTCTGGTTAAGGATTCTTGCCTCCTTCCAGGATAAGATTTCTTCAAAACTTTTAAAGGTTGCCATAAAAATTGTATTAAGGGTTAAATAATCCAATTCATAAAGCAATGTTCTCGCACTCAGAAGCCGTTCCTCCAAACCTTTTAAACCCTTAAACCTTTGAAACATTTAATCTATACTGAAATAATCCCCACTCTGATATACCCCCGTCCTTTGCTTCATCAGCTGCATCAGCACATCATTGGCGAGGCTGCTGGCGCCGAAGCGGAACCATTCGTTGTTCATCCATTCCTCACCCAGCACTTCGTTCAGCATCACGAGATAATGGAGGGCCAGCTTCGCTTTGGAAATGCCGCCGGCGGGTTTCATCGCAATTTTCTTTCCGGTTTTATAATAAAAATCGCGGATGGCTTCCAGCATTACCAGGGTTACCGGCAGGGTAGCTGCGGGTGAGATCTTACCGGTGGAGGTTTTGATGAAGTCGGCGCCGGCATACATGGCAATGTCGCTGGCCCGCCGCACTTTATCATAGGTTACCAGTTCCCCGGTTTCCAGGATCACTTTCAGCCGGGCCTGGCCGCAGGCTTCTTTCACGGCCGCGATTTCATCAAACACGAAATTGTACTCGCCCATGTGAAATTTACCGCGGGAGATCACCATGTCAATTTCATCAGCACCCTGGTCAACCGCGAATTTTGTATCGCGGATTTTCACATCCCGCGGGGCCTGGCCGCTGGGAAAAGCAGTGGCCACGGCGGCTACCTTCACGCCCGAATTGCCGAGGGCCTGTTTGGCCACTTTTACCATGCTGGGGTATACGCAAACTGCGGCAACGGTAGGCAGGCCGGGATAGGCATCATGCAGGTGCTGCGCCTTGTAGCAAAGCTGTTTCACTTTGCCATCGGTGTCCTTGCCTTCGAGCGTGGTGAGGTCAATCATATTCAGCACCAGCTTCAGGCCGTTGATCTTGGTTTCGTTTTTGATGCTGCGTTTGGTTACGCGGCTGGCCCGTTCTTCCACGCCCACCTGGTCAATATGCGGGGAGAGGGAGAAATCGGGCAGGGTAATGGTTGCCATTTGATTCGTTTAAAACGTTTAATTCGTTTAAGATCGTTGAATCCGTTCAATCCCGTATACAGGTTTGCCCGGAATTTTATTCTTTGCCTTTTGATGACTATCCCGCCAGCACTTCCAGCGATAGCTGGATCATCTGCTCCACCGCGGCCTCACTGTCTTTCGAGAACTGCTGCAGCACCCGGTTGGCCACAATGGTGTTGATGCTCATGCAGTGATGTCCCAGCAGTTTACCGAGGCCGAATATCGCGGAAGTTTCCATTTCAAAGTTAGTGATCCGCAGGTTTTCGTGCCGGAAATCGGTGAGTTTGCTGATGAGGCCCCGGGCAGCGGGCTGCAGGCGCAGGATCCTGCCCTGGGGGCCATAAAAACCCGGACAGGTAACCGTCATCCCTTTGAAATAGCGGCTGTCGGGAAACAGGTTCAGCAGGTTTTCACTGCCCCGCGACACGTAAGGAATGGTGATACGGGTATCGAGGCCGGTCTGCGCCACAAAGGCATCGGTGAGGGCGTTTTCCTCAGCCGTTTTCGTGTAGGCATAATAGTTCAGCAGGTTGTCGAGCCCCAGCCCGTGCGAAGAAGCCACCAGGCTGTCTACCGGAATATCGGCCTGCAGGGCCCCCGAGGTACCGAAGCGCACAATGTTCAGCGAAGATTTTTCCGCCTTCACTTCCCGGGTGCTGAAGTCGATGTTCACCAGCGCATCCAGTTCGTTGAGGGCGATGTCGATATTGTCGGGGCCAATGCCGGTTGACAACACTGAAATTCTTTTGCTGCCGATATACCCCGTATGGGTGATGAACTCCCGGTGCTGCAGGCGGTGCTCCACGCGGTCGAAATGACGGCTTACTTTTTTTACCCGGTCGGGGTCACCCACCAGGATCACGGTGGGGGCAAGTTCTTCGGGGCGGAGATCCAGGTGATAGATGGCGCCCCTGCTGGTAATAATCAGTTCTGATTCTGCAATCCTGCTCATAATCATGAATTTGAAAAATGAACGCGCCGGATTTCCCGGAAGCTGACCCCGCTTATTTCAGCAGGTTCAGATCCGGCTGCGCATATTTATATACTTTGAAATAAATGGTGGTCTTGGTCTGGAATACCCCGTTGATGTCGGACAGGGTGTTCACAAATTCCACCAGGTGCTCATTGTCGCGGCACATCACATCCACCTCCAGGTCATAATCCCCCGAGGTCATGGCCAGGAAGCTCACTTCCGGCATTTTGCTGATGGCCAGGGCCACTTTCTCCTTCAGCGTGGCCGGCCGTACATATACCGCGATGTGGGCATAGGAACGGAATCCCACTTTTTCCGGATCTACCCGGCCGATGATGTTGATGGTACCCTCTTCAATCAGTTTATTGAAACGGGTGCGGATGGTGCCAATAGATACCCCCAGTTTTTCGGCAATCACCGTAAACGACATGCGCCCGTCTTTCTGCAGGTAACTGAGTATGGCAAAGTCAAGATCGTCTAAGCTGGCCTGGGTTTTTTGCATAATGCATTCGTGGGGGACAAATATGCAACATTTCAGCCTAAAAAAAGGGCAGTTTTTTGCAGTTTGATAAAATATTTTTACTTTTCACTTTACTTTTCTGCAAAATTTTTAGTTAAACGAAAAATATGAAATACAATCCGGTACAGAATTATATCAATGGACAATTCGTGGAAGCCAGCACCAGCCGGCATCTGGACGTGATTTCACCGCTCGACGGCACCCTGCTTTCCCGCGTGCCGATGAGTGCGGCCTCCGATCTGGATGCCGCCGTGGCCGCAGCCAAAAAGGCCTTCCCGGCCTGGAGCCGCACCCCCATCAAAGAAAGGGTGCAGGTGTTCTTCCGCTACAAGTATCTCCTCGAGCAGCACCTGAAGGAACTGTCTGAACTCTGCAGTGAAGAAAACGGAAAAACCTACGGCGAGTCTGTGGCTGAAATTGAAAAGTGCATTGAGCTCACCGAGTTTGCCACTTCACTGCCCCAGCTGGTTACCGGCGAGGTGCTGGAAGTAAGCCGGGGGGTGGAGTGCCGCACCGAGCATGTGCCCCTGGGTGTGGTGGCCTCCATTGTGCCCTTTAATTTCCCGGCGATGGTTCCCAACTGGACGATCCCCAATGCCATCGCGCTCGGCAACTGCATGATCATCAAGCCCTCTGAAAAAGTGCCCCTGAGCTGCGGCCGGCTGGCTGAACTGCTCAAGGAAGCCGGTTTGCCCGACGGGGTATTCAATATCGTACATGGCGATGTGGAAATGGTGAATGCCATCTGCGATCACCCCGGAATCGAAGCCGTGTCGTTTGTGGGTTCCACCAGGGTGGCCAAAATTGTTTACCAGCGCGCCACCTCCAACTATAAGCGTTGCCTCGCCCTGGGCGGAGCCAAGAACCACCTGATGGTACTGCCGGATGCCATTCCGGCCATGACCGCCCAGAATGTGGCCGCCAGCATGAGTGGTTGCGCCGGTCAGCGCTGCATGGCCGCGAGCGCCATGGTGGCCGTGGGCAACGTGGATCATATCGTGGAAAAAATATGTGAGGAGGCCCGCAAAATTGTACCCGGACAAAACCTCGGTGCTGTGATCAATAAAGAATCGCAGCAGCGCATCGAGCGCTACATCACCGAAGCCGAACAGCAGGGCGCCAAAGTTTTGGTAGACGGACGCAATGCCAAAGTGCCGGGCAAGGAAAACGGCACCTATGTGGGGCCCACTGTCATTGATTATGTAAAGCCAGAGATGTCGGTGGCCCGTGAAGAGATATTCGGTCCCGTTATCTCCATCCTGCGCACCAATACTGTTGACGAAGCCCTTGCTATCGAAAACGCCAATCCTTACGGCAACGCGGCCAGCGTGTTCACCCAGAACGGCGGCATGGCCCGTTACATCATTGACCGCGCCAGCGCAGGGATGATCGGGGTGAACGTGGGCGTGCCCGTTCCCCGCGAACCCTTCAGCTTTGGCGGCTGGAACGAAAGTAAGTTTGGCGTGGGGGATATCACCGGTAAGAGTTCCATCGAGTTCTGGACCAAGCTCAAAAAGAGCACCACCAAGTGGAATCCGGAAGCCGGGGTGAACTGGATGAGCTAAAGGCAGCTTCACCCAACCCCTCCATGGAGGCGCTGAAAGCGCTGGATGCGTGATCGCTCATTTACGATTGGGTAAGGGCTGGATGGATTTTTGGGTGCCGGTAGTTGGTCTTTACTCAGCATCGTTGCGTCGCACACTTGTACTGCATAACATTGGTCAACCGGATTGTATGGACTATTTGAGATGAGTTGAAATGAGCTGTTTTCCTGAAGCCTTGGATTTTTGATTCAAGTATTCAGCAGCGGCAACTCACAACTTCTGGTAGTGATTTATATTAAAATCAAGTTGCCATTTTAGTTCTTTAAACTTGTCGAACTCAGGCTGACAGCTATTTATATCAGTACCTCCGGGAGCGCCTCAGCTGGTTCAGTCCCCACCAGCGGTGGGGATACGAAAAATGCGCAGCATATTTTTCGAAAGAAGCGGGTGTAGCGCGGACAGAGGTACGCTGTCCCGATAGTGTTTCACGTATCGCGACAGTGGAGGCAAAGGGTATTAATATAATACTCCTCGAATCAGTAATTCGGTCACTATTTTAGATTTGTTATTTAAGCGGCAAAAAAAGAAAACAGGTTGACCGCTATTACTTAAGCAGTTTGCATCTGATCAATCGAAATAAAAATATTCTTTAAAGTAATTAACCATTTGCACCATGTCGCAAACATCTACCATTTCCCCGGCACAGGAAATCATCCAGGACAGCCTGGATTATACCCTCTTCAGCTGGAGCAAGCAGAAAGGACACAGTCCCATCGCCGTGAAATCCGCCGAAGGCGTTTACCTCTATGATTATGACGGCAAACGTTATATCGATTTTTCCAGCGGCCTCATCAACATGAACATCGGCCACGGCAACCAGCGCATTACCGAAGCCGTGGTGCGCCAGATGCAGGAGGTGGCTTATGTTACGCCGAGTTGTGTCACCAAAGTACGGTCTGACCTGGGCAAGAAACTGGCGGAGATCTGCCCCGGCGATCTCAACCGTTCGTTTTTCACCCTCTGCGGCGCCACGTCCATTGAGAACGGCATCAAACTGGCGCGGTTATACACCGGCCGTCATAAAATTCTCACCCGCTACCAGAGCTATCATGGCGCCACGATGGGCGTGATTTCAGCCGGCGGCGATCCCCGCAAACTGCCCGTGGATGCACAGCAGGCGCCCAATTTTGTGCACTTCGACCTTCCCCATCTCTACCGCTGGGAATATGGCGAAGAGAACCTGCTCAAGGAGGCCGTGGCCCAACTGGAACGTGTAATCGCTTACGAGGGACCCAGTAATATTGCTGCCATACTGCTCGAGGGCGAATCCGGCACTTCGGGTTGCCTGCAGTATCCCAAAGGTTATTTGCAGGCGGTGCGGGAAATCACCCGCAAGCATGGCATCCTCATGATCATGGATGAGGTGATGAGCGGCTTCGGCCGAACCGGCCAGTGGTTTGGTTTCCAGAACCACGGCATCATCCCCGATATGATTGCCATGGCCAAGGGGCTTACCTGCGGCTACCTGCCTTTTGGCTGCCTGCAGGTGAGTGAAAAAATCGCGGCTAAATTTGACGATGCGGTACTCCCGCTGGGGCTCACTTATTCCGCGCATCCTGTTTGCTGTGCCGCCGCGCTCGAAACCCTGAAAATTTATGAAGAAGACAACCTGCTGGAAAATGCCCGCGAAATGGGCCGTTACATGGAACAGCAGGTGGAGAAAATGAAAGCCAAACATCCCAGCATCGGCGACTACCGCAATACTGGTCTGCTCGGTTGTATCGAACTGGTGAAGAACCGTACCACCAAAGAGCCCATGGCGCCCTTCAATGCCAAACCGGATGAGATGGCCGTGATGAATAAAGTGGCCGCAAAAATCAAAGACCTGGGCATGTATACGTTTGTGCGTTGGGGTTATATCTTTACGGCCCCCCCGCTGATCGTTACCCGGGAACAGATTGATGAAGGCCTGGCCATCATCAGCGAAGCCATCGCCATTGCCGATGAGCAGGTAAGCTGAGTGAAGCCGGTAGCCTAAACCCGCGGATGAAATGCATCTGCCCCTGACTGATTGCTGTAACTGCCTATGCAAGAAATGCCGAAACAAGCATCGCCTTCATTGATCAATGAAGACCTGGCGCCGGTTCCGGTATCCCGCCGCAAGTGGGGTACCTGGAATTTCGCGGCCCTGTGGATCAGCATGAGCCTGTGCATCCCAACCTACATGCTGGCCAGTTCCCTCATCGGGGGCGGGATGAACTGGTGGCAGGCCCTTCTCACAATTTTTTTGGGCAACTGTATTGTGCTGATCCCGATGGTGCTGAATGGCCATGCCGGTGCCCGATATGGCATCCCTTTCCCCGTTTTTGTGCGGGCCAGCTTTGGCGTTAAAGGGGCCAACATTCCTGCTCTCCTGCGCGCCATTGTGGCCTGTGGCTGGTTTGGCATCCAGACCTGGATCGGGGGCGCCTCACTGTACAATATCCTGCGGGCCTGGTACCCGCACTTGCCGGAAGTGGATAACAGTGGCCTGATTCCGCAGGCCTTGCCCATGGTGTGTTTCTTCATCTTCTGGGCGCTCAATATGCTGGTGGTACGCTGGGGGGTGGAGAGCATCCGGAAACTCCTCATCTTTAAAGCCTTCTTCCTGCCCGTGGCGGCCCTGGCCCTGCTGATCTGGGCCATCCTGGCTGCGAAAGGGCTGGGCCCGATCCTCGACCAGCCTTCCCGCTTTGCCAGTACGGGTGAATTCATGGCTTATTTCTTCCCGGCCCTAACGGGTATGGTAGGCTTCTGGGCCACGCTTTCGCTGAATATACCTGACTTTACGCGCTATGCTAAATCGCAGCAGGCACAGGTAAAGGGACAGATGTACGGACTGCCGCCCTCCATGACCTTCTTTGCCTTTGTAGGCGTGGTGGTTACTTCTGCTACCGCGATCATTTATGGCCATACTGAATGGGATATTGTGAAACTGGCCGGGCGGTTCGACAGTAAGCTGATGGTGACTTTCGCGATGGTGGGCATCATCATCTCCACCCTGGCCACCAATATCGCGGCGAACATCGTTAGCCCTGCCAACGACTTTGCTCACCTGGCGCCCCGTAAAATCAGCTTCCGCACCGGCGGCTACATCACCGGGGTAATCGGGGTGCTCATCTTCCCCTGGAAGCTGATTGCCGATCCGGATGGGTACATTTTCACCTGGCTGATTGCCTATTCCAGTTTGCTGGGGCCGGTAGGCGGCATCATGATCGCCGATTATTTCTTCATCCGGAATAAACAACTCAACGAAGCCGATCTCTACCAGGAAGCGGGCACCTATACCTACAGCGGCGGCATTAACTATCGCGCTGTTGCCGCGCTGTTGCTGGGTATATTGCCCAATGTGCCCGGGTTCCTGCTGCAGGTAAAACTGATTGATGCCGGCGCATTCCCGGACTGGATCAACGACCTGTATCACTATGCCTGGTTTGTGGGATTCGGGGTGAGCGGGATTCTTTATTATTTAATGATGGTTAACCGCAAAGAGCGCAAAGCATTTAAAGGAGAAACGCAGCGCTGAAATGCTTCAAAATGAATTATCACATAGAGTAATAGGCTGCGCAATGGAAGTGCACAACGCTTTGGGTCCTGGGTTACTGGAGAATGCATATAAAGAGTGCCTGTATTATAAATTGATTCAGTCAGGATTGATCGTGGAGAAAGAAAAAGGAATGCCTTTGATTTTTGAAGAGGTTAAACTAGATTGTGGTTATAGAATTGATTTGTTGGTAGAAAATCAACTGGTAGTCGAATTGAAAAGTATAGAAGCATTTACAGATGTTCATCTGGCCTAGGTACTGACTTACTTGAAACTGGGAAACTTTAAGCTGGGCTTATTGATGAATTTCAATGTGTTCAGATTGAAAGATGGAATCAAGAGGGTGGTCAATAATTTGTAATCTCCCCGCACTCTGCGCAATACTCTGCGCACTCTGCGGTTAAAATAAACATGATGAGTATTTTAATTAAAAACGGCCGCATCATTACTGCTGATGCCGACTTCACCGGTGACATTTATATTGAGGGAGAAACCATCCATACCATCGGGCAGGACCTCGATATGCAGGCAGATACGGTGATCCATGCCGATGGCAAACTGGTGATGCCCGGGGGCATTGATCCGCATGTGCATCTCGACATGCCGTTCATGGGCACCTTCAGCAGTGATAATTATGAAACAGGTACCCGGGCCGCGCTCTTCGGCGGCACCACCATGGTGATTGACTTTATCCTGCAGAAACAGGGCCATTCCCTGCAGGCCGCCCTGGATGAATGGCGGGGCCGCAGCAACCACAACTGCGTGGGCGATTACAGCTTTCACATGGCGGTAACCGATTACAATGACGACACCCGAAAGGAAATCCGCGGGCTGATCGAAGAGGAAGGCATCACTTCCTTCAAAACCTTCATGGCCTACAAAGGCGCGCTGATGATCGACGACCGGCAGATGATTGGTTTGATGGAAGAAGTGAAACGCCATGGCGGACTGATCAATGTGCACGCCACCAACGGTGATATGATTGATTACCTCGTGGCTAAATTCAAGTCCGAGGGTAAGCGTGCTCCCCTTTATCATTATCTCTCTCAACCCGAAATCACCGAAGCCGAAGCTGCCGGTCGCTTTGCCGACATGGCTTCCTATACCGGATGCCCGGGCTATATTGTACACCTCACCTGCGAAGGCGCGCTGAATGCCGTTCGCAATGCCAACCGCCGCAACCAGCATGTGTTTGTGGAGACCTGTATCCAGTACCTCATTCTGGATGCGTCATTGTATGAGCAGGATTTCGAAGGCGCCAAATGGGTGATGAGCCCCCCGCTCCGGCAAAAGAAAGACCAGGCCAGCCTCTGGGGTGGCATCAACCAGGGATCAGTGCAGGTGGTGGCCACCGACCACTGTCCCTTTATGTGGGAGCAGAAACTGATGGGGAAGGATGACTTCAGTAAAATTCCCAACGGTCACCCCGCGATTGAAAACCGCATGGAGCTGCTGTTCAGCGAGGGGGTCAGCAAGGGAAAAATCACCCTGAACAAATTTGTGGAGGTGTCGTCTACCAACGCGGCCAAAATTTTCGGCATGTTCCCGCGCAAGGGCACCATCGCCGTGGGCAGTGACGCGGATATTGTGATCATTGATCCGCATGAAAAGCATACCCTCTCCGCCAAGACTCATCATATGAATGTGGATTACAGCGGGTACGAAGGCTGGGAACTGACCGGGAAAGTGAAAACCGTTTTACTCCGCGGCAAAGTGGCGATTGAGAACAATGAATGCAAGGTTGAAAAAGGATACGGGCAATTCATTAAACGGAATAAGGTAAAGCAGTTCATATAGATAGTTAAGAGTTATGAATGATGAGTTATGAGTGAGGGCAGGCATAATAAAGACAGTATAATTGGTTGTAAGAGTTACGCCTTTGCGATTCAAATTATTTCTATTTACAAGGAGTTGGTTCAGGATAAAAAGGAATTCGTATTATCAAAACAGTTGTTGCGGGCAGGAACTTCAGTTGGAGCTAATGTAAATGAAGCTGTTTCTGCAGTATCCAAAAGAGATTTTGTCCATAAGTTGAGTATAGCCTTGAAGGAAGTCCGCGAAACTCAATATTGGCTCAGGTTACTAAAAGATAGTGAATATATACATCCGGAAAATTTTGAAAAACTGCATATGTCTTGTCAGGAGATTATTAAACTTTTAACCAGCATTATTTTAACAACGAGGCAGCGTTATTTTGAAAATGAAAATCCAACGCCTAACTCATAACTCATAACTCATAACTCCTAACTCATAACTCATAACTCATAATTCCATTCCATGCCACGTATAATTAAATCCGGTCTGATCCAGCTTTCTCTTCCGAAAACTGAAGGAGAGGGCACCATTGCTGAAATCATGGAGGCCATGGTCCAGAAGCATATTCCTTATATTGAAGAAGCCGGCCGGCAGGGGGTGCAGATTCTCTGTTTCCAGGAGATCTTCAACACGCCCTATTTCTGCCCGGGCCAGGATGCGAAATGGTATGCCTCAGCCGAAACGGTGCCGGGCCCTACCACGGAGCGGATGGCGGAATACGCGAAGAAGTACAACATGGTCATCATAGTGCCCATCTATGAAAAAGAGCAGTCAGGCGTTCTTTACAATACTGCTGCTGTGATCGATGCCGATGGTACCTATCTCGGTAAATACCGGAAAAATCATATACCCCATACCGGGGGCTTCTGGGAGAAATTTTTCTTCAAACCCGGTAACCTGGGTTACCCGGTGTTCCAGACGAAATATGCCAAAGTGGGGGTATACATCTGTTACGACCGGCACTTTCCCGACGGCGCCCGTTGCCTGGGCCTGAACGGCGCCGAGATCGTGTATAACCCCTCTGCCACCACCGTCGGCCAGTCGCAGTACCTCTGGAAACTCGAACAGCCGGCGCATGCTGTAGCCAATGGCTACTTTATGGGCTGCATCAACCGCGTGGGTACAGAAGCGCCCTGGAACCTCGGTAAGTTTTACGGCACCAGTTATTTTGTGGATCCGCGCGGACAGATTTTCGCCTGCGCCTCAGAAGACAAAGACGAACTGCTGGTAGCGGAGTTCGATCTGGATATGATTGATGAGGTAAGGAGCAAATGGCAGTTCTTCCGCGACCGGCGTCCCGAAACCTATGGCCGTATTACAGAACTTTAAAACACCCTAATATAGGATTTCTGCATCAGCACATCATCAATTTATCAAATCATCAAATCAACCTATGCCTGTAGTCAATAACCGATTAACCAGCGAAGAATACCAGCAGAATTTCAGCGATATCCACCCGCCTTTCGATAATCCCGATGCGGCATTGGTGGAGGCTAACCGCTGCCTGTTCTGCTACGATGCGCCTTGCACCAAGAGCTGCCCCACCAGCATTGATGTGCCCAAGTTCATCAAACAGATCACCACGGGCAATATCAAGGGTTCGGCCCATACGATCTTCAGCAGTAACATCATGGGCGCCGGTTGCAGCAAGGTTTGTCCGGTGGAGAAACTCTGCGAGGGTTCCTGTGTGTACAACCTGCTGCATGAGGAGCCCATCCCCATTGCCAAACTGCAGCGTTACAGCACCGAGATCGCCATGGAAAAGAAATGGCAGCTGTTCAGCCGGAAAGCCTCCACCGGTAAAAAGGTGGCGGTGGTAGGGGCCGGGCCGGCCGGCCTCAGCTGTGCGCATGTGCTCAGCCGTGAGGGGATAGACGTAACCATCTATGAAAAGGAGCAGAAAGGCGGCGGCCTGATGACCTATGGCATCGCGGCCTATAAAGTAACGCCGCAGTTCTGTGAGGATGAAGTGAATTACATCACCGGAATCGGGGGCATCGATATCCGCTACGGACAGGAACTTGGTAAAAACATTCAGCTGGAGGAGCTGCGCAGGCAGTATGATGCGGTTTACCTCGCTATCGGCGTGGGACTGGCCCGGCAGCTCGATATACCGGGTGAGCAGCTGGAAGGGGTGGTGGATGCCATTTCTTTCATTTACCAGCTTCGCGATCAGGGATTTTCAAGCGTGCCGGTAGGTGATAAAGTGGCGGTAATCGGTATGGGGATGACGGCCATCGACGCCGCCACCCAGGCCAAACGACTGGGCGCAAAAGAGGTAACGATGGTGTACCGCCGCACGGAAAAGGAAAAGCCCTGCACCCAGGTGGAACTCGATATCGCCAGGCTGGATGGCTGCGAAATCATCTGGCTGGCTGCACCTAAAGAGGTAATCGGCGAAAACGGCAGGGTGAAGGCACTGGTATGCAGTAAAATGACCCTCGGCGAGCCGGATGCCAGCGGTCGCCGCAGCCCGGTGGATACCGGTGAAACCTTTACCCTGGAAGTGGATATGGTGATCAAGGCTGCCGGACAAATGCCTTACGAGACGCTGGTGTCGGGCAATAACCTGGCACACCGGGGTGGTAAAATAGCGGTAACGGATAAGGCAGTCACCAATGTCGGCGGCGTATTTGCAGGTGGTGATGCAGTGAACGGCGGTAAAGAAGTCGTGGATGCGGTGCAGGCGGGGAAAGACGGGGCAGGAGCCATTCTTCAATTTTTGGGGCTTTGATTTTATTCTAAATTGTAAATGATGAATTTTGAATGAAGACTGAGAACAGGATTGTGGATTTGTCATTTAGTTTTTCTTTATCAATCATTGAATTGTACAAGTCACTGCCTGAAAAAAGGGAATTTGTTCTTTCAAAGCAACTGTTGAGAAGTGCTGCTTCAATTGGTGCCAATGTGGAGGAGGCCATTGCTGCTCAATCCAGGAAAGAGTTTATTTCAAAGATGTCAATTGCATCTAAGGAAGCAAGAGAATCCCGGTATTGGCTAAGCTTGCTGGACAAAAGCAGGCTGGTTGATCTGGATTTCAGTTCACAATTGAATCAGGCCGAACAGATCATTAGAATATTAACCAAAATAGTTAAAACAAGTCAGGAGAACAGTTGACTGCAATTCATTCAACATTTCTCATTCAACATTTAAAATTTCTTATATGGCAGATATCTCTTGTAATTTTCTCGGCATCAAATCTCCCAACCCTTTCTGGCTGGCCAGTGCCCCGCCAACTGATAAAAAGTACAACGTGCTCCGTGCTTTCGAAGCGGGCTGGGGTGGTGTGGTCTGGAAAACCCTCGGTAGCCAGGTCAAAAATGTTTCTTCCCGCTACTCAGCCGTGAATTTCAACGGCACCCGGGTGATGGGGCTTAACAATATTGAACTCATCAGCGACCGCCCCCTGGAGATTAACCTCCGTGAAATCACCGAGTGTGTGAAGTTGTTTCCCGACCGCGCCATGATTGTTTCCCTGATGGCGGATAACAACCGTACGGCCTGGCATGAACTCATCAAAAAATGTGAAGACGCCGGCGCGATGGGTTTCGAACTCAATTTCGGTTGCCCGCATGGAATGACCGAGCGGGGCATGGGGGCCGCCGTTGGCCAGGATCCCGAAATCGCCAAAATGGTGGTGGAGTGGGTCATGGAAAAGGCCACCATTCCGGTGATCACCAAACTCACGCCCAACGTACATTCCGTGGTGCCTACCGGTAAGGCGGTGGTGGAAGCGGGTACCAATGCCCTGTCGCTCATCAATACCATCCAGTCGGTTACCGGGGTGAACCTGGATAATTTTGTGCCCAATCCCTATGTGGCGGGCAAGAGCGTGTACGGCGGCTACTGCGGTCCTGCCGTGAAACCGATTGCTTTGAAAATGCTCACTTCCATCGCCCAGAACCCTGTTACCAGCAAAGTGCCCATTTCCGGTATCGGCGGCATCAGCACCTGGCGCGACGCGGCCGAATTCATGCTGCTCGGCGCTACCAGTGTGCAGGTATGTACCGCCGCCATGAAGCATGGCTTCCGGATCGTGGAGGATATGTGTGAGGGGCTGAACAACTGGATGGACGAGAAGGGATTCAAAACCATCTACGACTTCATCGGCAAATCAGTGAACACCATCACGCATTGGGAGGACCTGGATATCAACTATCATCACATTGCCAACATCAACCAGGATAAGTGCATCCACTGCGGACTTTGCTACATCGCCTGCGAGGATACTTCCCATCAGTCCATTAACCTGCAATACGGCGAGCCCTACAACACCTATACGATTAAGGAAGAGGAGTGCGTAGGTTGCAATCTCTGCCAGCTGGTGTGTCCGGTGAACGACTGCATCACCATGGTGGAACACCGTGTGGCGCCGGAATACCTGAACTGGATTGAATTCCAGAAGAGGGGCCTGCCGCTGAATGATCATTGATTTCCTGATTTTCTATCTGCTATACATGATGCACATTAATTCTGCCCGGCTTCAGCAGCATTTTGAAGCCATGAGTGAGATCGGTAAAATCGGGGAAACAGGTACCAACCGCCCCGCGCATTCACCCGAAGAAAAAAAGGCTTTTGAGCTGGCGGCTTCCTGGATGCAAGAGGCCGGGATGACCACCCGTACCGATCATTTCGGTAACCTGATCGGCACCCTGAAGGGGAGCCGGCCCGAGCTGCCGGTACTGATGCTGGGATCCCATCTCGACAGCCAGCCTTATGGCGGCCGTTTCGACGGGGTGGCCGGCGTGCTCTGTGCCATCGAAGCCGTGAAAGCCCTGCAGGAACAAGGAATCCGGCCGGAGCGCAGCGTCGAAGTGGTATCCTTTGCCGATGAGGAAGGCTGGCGTTTTAATAAAGGATTATTCGGCTCCCGCGGCATACTGGGTAAGCTGGTGGAGGGTGAGCTGGACCGTGCCGACAGCAACGGCATTACCCGCCGCCAGGCCCTCATTGATTTCGGTTGCGATATCAACCGGTTCAGGGAATGTGAATATGCCCCCGGAAGCATCCATTGTTTCCTGGAACTGCACATTGAACAGGGACCGGTACTTGACGCCGGCAACCAGCCCCTGGGCGTGGTGTCGGGCATCTCCGGCCCGCTCTGGCTTACCGTAACGTTTAAAGGAATGGCGGGACATGCCGGTTCCGTACCCATGCCGATGCGCAAAGACGCTTTGCTGGGGATGGCCCAGGTAACCGTGGCCCTGAATGAAATCGTGAACCAGGTTCCGGGCGCGCCCACTGTGGGTACCGTTGCTACGGTGAATGTGTTTCCTTCGAGCCGGAACATCATTGCCGAAGAGGTGAGTTTTACCGTTGACCTGCGGGATATAGATCTCGACCGCCGCAACCGCTATGAACAGCAGTTACGCGAACGAATAGACGAAATAGCCCGGAAAAACGGACTGACTTATACCATTGCGCAGGACTGGAACAGTGAACCCCGGTACTGTGCAGGCTGGATCAAGGACATCATCCATGAGCAATGCCGCCAGGCCGGCCTGCAGGCTCCGGAACTGATGAGCGGTCCTTTCCATGACGCCATGGCCCTTTCCTATGCCTGCGATTACGGAATGATTTTCGTACGCTGCAAAGACGGCATCAGCCATAACCCCCTAGAGTTTTCTTCCTATGAAGATCTGGCGCTGGGGGCGGAAGTGCTGTACGGAACGGTGCGGCAGATCCTGAGCCGCTGAAGCCGGCCCTCCGGTTCTTAAAAACAGTTTTTTATTTGCGCCGGGTTCCTTAATTTCATATCGGCCCGCCGGGCATTTATTACCTCTTCAAAAACGCCTGCTTATGAAAGTTGCCGATATTTTACAGAAAAAAGGTTCCGCTGTATATTCCGTTCACCGTACGGCAACTGTACTGGATGCCATTAAACTGCTGAGCGAGAAGAATATCGGCGCGCTGCCGGTGATTGAAGAGGGCCGGTTATTGGGTATTTTTTCGGAAAGAGATTATGCCCGCAAAATCGTGCTGAAAGGGAAGGCCTCCCACGACACGCCGGTACAGGAAATCATGACGGAAAACCCATTTACCGTTGCGCCGGAGGATACCATCGAAGCCTGCATGTCGGTTATGAGCGATAAGCGCATCCGCCACCTGCCCGTTCTGCAGGGAGGCGCAGTAGTGGGGATGATCTCCATCAGCGATGTGGTTACCGCCATCATTCAGTCGCAGAAAGAAACCATCGACCATCTCAAAAATTATATTTCTCAATAAAAAAATCCCTGTGATCATCACAGGGATTTTTTTTAGCCCGTACGGTTCAGTACAGCATCCGCACCTTAATCGTTTCCTTCACTTTCTTGAGCAGTTCCAGGGCATTTTTACTCAGGTTCTTGTTTACGTCCAGCACCACATAACCGATGGCATCGTTGGTTTTCAGGTACTGACCCAGGATGTTGATTTTATTCCTTGACAGCTGGGTATTGATTTCACTGAGTACCCCCGGTACGTTGTTGTGGATATGCAGGATACGGTGGGTGCCTTCCTGCGGGGGCAGGCTCAGCGGCGGAATGGTATGCGAACCAAAACTGATGCCCCGTTCCAGGTAATTGAACAGTTTGGCACTTACATCCTCCCCGATATTGTTCTGGGCTTCCTGCGTGCTGCCCCCGATATGCGGCGTCAGCAGCACATTGGGGAGCCCCTGCAGCGGTGAGCTGAAGGTATCGCCGTTCTTTTCCGGTTCCCAGGGGAATACATCAATGGCGGCGCCCGACAGTGCCCCTTCTTTCAGGGCCCTGGCCAGGGCATCCAGATCAACCACTTCGCCCCGGGCATAGTTGATGAGGATGCTTCCTTTTTTGAAATATTTGAGGTTGTTTTTATTGATCAGGTTGCGGGTGGTGGGCAGTTCGGGCACATGCAGCGATATGATATCCGCTTTGCCCAGCACTTCTTTCAGGCTCTTGTACGCGGTGGCATTGCCCAGCGGAAGTTTGATTTCGGTGTCGTAAAAAATCACTTTCATGCCCAGGCTCTCTGCCAGCACACTCAGCTGGCTCCCGATATTGCCGTATCCGATGATGCCCAGGGTTTTGCCGCGCAGTTCAAAGCTGCCCGTAGCGTCTTTCATCCAGATGCCCTGGTGAGCCGCTGTGTTTTTATCGATGATGCGACGGATCAGCAGGATGGAGGCGCCGATCACCAGCTCAGCCACACTGCGGGTATTGCTGTAGGGGGCATTGAACACGGCAACCCCCTTCCGCGTTGCGGCTTTGAGGTCTACCTGGTTTACCCCGATGCAGAAACAACCAATCGCCTGCAGTTTTTCCGCGGCGTCCAGCACTTTCTGGGTAATGCGGGTTTTGCTGCGGATGCCCAGCAGGTGTACCTGCTTGATTTCCCGGATCAGCTGTTCCTCGCTCAGTGCACCTGACAGCTTGCGTACATTGCTGTACCCGGAGGCCCTGAAGTGCTCAACGGCCACATCACTGATGTTTTCGAGGAAGAGGATATTGATCTTATCCTTGGGGTAGCTGGTTTTATTTTTGTCAGACATCGGGTTAAATTTTATTTTGCGCAAATATATTCTATAAGTCGGTGAAATGCCTATGAAGCCTGAACATGCTGATTTTGAAGGGAGAGTCCTGCCGCGGGGCGGCCGCATGGCTTTTGCTAAGCCTGGCCTGTATGGCATCCTCATCGTGTGCCTGATAGGGGGCTTCAGTTCCTGCATGTTCAGTTCGGGCAAAAAGCATGCGGGCAACGACAGCGCCAGGATTGATCTGCCGGCCCCGCTCAAAATTCCGGAGCACGAACTGAGCCGCTTCCGGAATGCCTGTGCCGACTGGTTCGATTCCACCCTGAAGCGCACGGGTTTCAACGGCGGCGTGCTGGTGGCCAGGAAGGGCAATGTCGTGTTTGAGCAATACCAGGGCGCCGGCCACCTCGGCGGCACCGACACCATTACGGGTAATACGCCTTTTCACATCGCTTCGGTTTCCAAAACTTTTACCGCGATGGCCGTGCTGAAGTTTTGCCAGGAGGGCAAACTGAAACTGGATGATGCGTTCAGCCTTTTTTTTCCGGCCTTTAACTATCCCGGTGTCACCATCCGCACGCTGCTCAATCACCGCAGCGGATTGCCCAACTATGTGTATTTTATGGAAACGCTGGGCTGGGACAAGAAACGCTGGATCAGCAACCAGGATGTGCTCGACTGGCTGATCAGCCGTAAGGCAGAGATAAAAAACATCGGCAAGCCGGATACTTACTTCGCTTACTGCAATACCAATTATGCCCTGCTGGCCCTCCTGCTCGAAAAGCTTTCCGGTAAAACCTATGCCCAGCTGATGCAGCAGCTTTTCTTTCAGCCGCTGCAGATGCAGAACAGTTTCGTGTTTGACTCTGCACAGGTCAGCAGCGTGAGCCCCAGCTACGACTGGCGGGGTCAGGAAATCCCCTTCAATTTTCTGGATGCCGTGTACGGCGATAAAAATATTTATTCCACACCCCGTGATCTCTTTACCTGGGATCTGGCCCTCGGCAGCGGCAAACTGTTCAGCGACTCCCTGCTGCGGGAGGCTTATGCGCCTTACAGCAATGAGCGGGCCGGCGTGCGCAATTACGGCCTGGGCTGGCGCATGAATCTATATCCTGACGGGCAGAAAATGATTTATCACAATGGCTGGTGGCATGGCAACAATGCCGCATTCATCCGGCTCATAGCCGACAGTACGGTGATTGTTGTGCTGGGCAATAAGTACAACCGCAACATTTACCATGCCCGTGAACTGGCTGCCATTTTCGGCGCCTGGGGCAATGGCACGGCAGAGGATGAAGAACAGGCCGGACTTTCCCGTGAACCCGGCACGGCTTCCGTTAAAAAAGCCCCTGCCCGTCCTGAAAAATCCAACCGGGCGGCTAAGCGAAAAACAGGTAAGTCAGCCAAACGGAGGTAACCACGCCCACCAGGTCGGCCAGCAGCATCGTGCCGATGGCATACCGGGTATTCCGGATACTCACCGCTCCAAAATATACGGCCACTACATAAAAGGTGGTATCTGAGCTGCCCTGCAGGATGCAGCTCAGTCTTCCGGCAAATGAATCAGGTCCGAAAGTGCGCATGGTGTCAATCATCATGCCTCTGGCCCCGCTGCCGCTCAGCGGTTTGATGAGCGCCGTGGGCAGGCCATCTACAAAGCGGGTATCGGCTCCCATTCCGGCAAACAATGCGCGGAGGCCGCTGATCAGCACATCAAAGGTGCCGCTGCTGCGCAGCAGACTGATGGCCATCAGCATGCCCACCAGGTAGGGGATGATTTTCACCGCCACCTCAAAGCCGTTTTTGGCGCCTTCCACGAAGGCGTCGAACACGGCAATTTTTTTATACAGCCCGCCGGCCGTGATCAGCAAAAAGATCAGCAGGATGAGCCCGGTGCTCAGCTGCTCGGAAAAAAGGTTGAGCCCCGCCGTGCTGAGCGAAAGGATAAAAAGCACCAGGGAGGCAATGAGGGCGGAGAGGCCCAGGATCCAGCCCAGGATCACCGGCTGCCAGAGACGGATCCGCTGCCGGAAAGCCACTATGATCATCGCGGCCAGCGTGGCCGTAAAAGTGGCGATCAGGCAGGGCAGAAAAATATCGGTGGGGTTCAGTGCCCGCGAGCCGTCATTGCCCACGGTGATGGCGCGGGTGGCGATAACGGTGGTGGGAATCAGCGACAGGCCGGCGGCGTGCAGGCAGAGGAACATGATCTGGGGGTTGCTCGCCCGGCTTTTATCCGGGTTCAGTTCCTGCAGGCTTTCCATGGCCCGGATGCCAAAGGGGGTGGCGGCATTGTCGAGTCCCAGCATATTGGCACTGAAATTCATCATCATGTGGCCATGTGCGGGATGGTTGCGCGGTACTTCGGGAAACAGGCGTGAGAAGAAGGGGCCGGCTATGCGGGAGAGGAAGCGGATGCCGCCGGCTTTTTCCGCGATATTCATGAATCCCATGAACAGGGCCATGATCCCAATCAGCCCGATGCAGATTTCCACGGCCACCTTACTGGTGGCGATGATGCCGTCTACAGGCTTTTGCATACGGCCAAGCATATACGAAAAACTCACCACGCGGATGCCCGGGTGGCGCTGCGTTATGCTTTTGGCGCTGTCTGATTCCGGCTGATCGGTCACCAGGTACCGGCAGTCGTCTGCCGGGGTTTCGGTGAACCGGTACCCGTAAGGCTGGAGTTGCTGAATGAAGGTTTCCCGGCCGGGCATGCCGGGGGTGGCCGGTTCGCCGTACAGGGTGTACCGGAATTCGTCTTTGGCGGTGCCGGTTACCAGCCGGGCGAAGATGTCGTCGCGGGAGTCATTGAACAGGAATTGCCAGCCGGCCACCAGGAGGGATACCAGGATGAATGCGCTCCAGATTCTGCTTAAAGCCATAGAAGAGGGGTTTACCTTGCCAGCCGCCGCAGCGGCGGCCGTTAAGGTACTGTTTTCAATGCAAAATGCGCATTCCCGGCCAACCCTTACCTTTGCAGCGTTTTTTCAAAAGCTGCCGGCCCGAAAGCATGGCCGTCAGTTGGCTGATCTATCAACGCTTTAAACCATAAATCATCGAATAATGGCACTTCAGGCAGGTATCGTGGGATTGCCCAATGTAGGAAAATCAACTTTGTTCAATGCGGTCAGCAACAGCGCCAAAGCACAGGCCAGCAATTACCGCTTCTGCACCATCGAACCCAACGTGGGGCTGGTGAATGTTCCTGATCCGCGGCTGAACACCCTGGCCGAACTGGTGCAGCCTGAAAGAATTGTGCCCACCCAGATCGAAATCGTGGATATCGCCGGCCTGGTGAAAGGGGCCAGCAAGGGAGAGGGGCTCGGCAATAAATTCCTGGCCAATATCCGCGAAGTGGATGCCATCATCCATGTGATCCGTTGCTTTGAGGATGAAAACATCCTGCGCGAAGAAGGGGCCATCAATCCGGTAGGCGACAAGGAAATCATCGAAACCGAACTGCAGCTGAAAGACCTGGAAAGTGTGGAGAAAAAAATTCAGCGCACGGAAAAAATCGCGAAGAATGATCCCAAGGCCAAAGCCGAGCTGGAAATTCTGCTGCGCTGCAAGGCTCACCTGGAGCTGGGAAAGAATGTGATTTCACTGGGCCTTAGCAAAGAAGAGAAGCAGGCCGTGGCCGATCTGTTCCTGCTTACGGACAAGCCGGTACTCTATGTGGCCAATGTGGATGAGGCCAGTATGCATACGGGTAACCGGTACAGTGAGGCGTTGAAAGAGGCGGTGAAAAATGAAGGCAACGAAGTGATTGTAATGACCAATGCCATTGAGGCGCAGATTGCTGAATTTGAAAACCCCGACGACAAGGCCATGTTCATGGAGGAATACCGCATGACGGAGCCTGCACTCGACCGGCTCATTCATTCCACCTACAAACTGCTGAATCTCTCTACCTATTTCACCGCGGGTGTGCAGGAAGTGAGGGCCTGGACCATCCACAAGGGCTGGAAGGCACCCCAGGCAGCCAGTGTGATTCATACCGATTTCGAAAAGGGATTCATCAAGGCCGAAGTGATCGCTTACGACGACTTCGTGAAATTCCGTTCTGAAGCTGCCTGCCGCGAAAACGGTAAACTGCGCATCGAAGGAAAAGAATACATCGTGCAGGATGGCGATGTGATGCACTTCCGCTTTAACGTGTAAATGTGCGCATGAACAGCATACAAACTAAAAAGCCCCCAGAAGGGGGCTTTTTTAGTTATCCAAACAATCCATAAAAACAAAAGCTCTTGGGTTAGGCTACGACTTTTGCGTACCGGATGTTTGGTTCTTGGGGGTTAGAATCTTGGACAGCGAACGGCGTTCCGGCTGGTGTTGTCCCGCTCCAGGAAGGTCTGGTAGGAGAGGGCCATCTCAAATCCGCCTCTGCCGCGGGTGGCTGTGCTGAGTTTGGAGATGTTTACATCATAACTCACGGAAATGGCCAGGGGGCGCATTTCAATTTTCGCGAGGGGAATGAAAGCATCTTTCAGGCGCATGAATCCACCGGCATGGATCAGGTATTTCGGGTTGTCGATGTCATCGAGTTTATGGGTATAGATGGCGCCGCCGATGGTTTCTGTATAGGAGCCCTGTTTGGTATAATCGGCATGGAAGGTTACATACGA
>JAYRPG010000025.1:0-57140 GCA_041911275.1 Ferruginibacter sp.
CTCCGACGTGTACACGGTGAGCACATGGGTACCTACGGCAGCCGTGCCCGTGGGGAGCGACAGGGTGACGCTGCCGCATTTGGGCAGTTCACCGGTCCAGTTGAGGGTGCCTACCGGACCATTGTCGAGGCGGTAATTGATCCTGAGCGAACGAAGGGTATCCTGACCTGCATTGCCGAAAGTGATTTCGGGGGTGTACTGGGTGGTACAGAGGGCAGGCAACGGACGGCTGATGGACTGCATGATGGCATTGCGGTTAGCCGAGCGGAAGCCCACAATATTGATGCTGTCCACATAAATATTATTGCCAAAGTCATTGTAAGCTTCAAAACCAATCATCACGTTGTTGAGGTTTTTGCCGCAGATGTCTTTCAGCACTACCCGCTCCGTCCTCCACTGGCTGCTGGTGGGCGTGAAGCTGGCTTCGGTGGTTGCGTTAACGGTGCTCAGCGAAGCGCCTCCTTTGGCATAGCTGGTCGGGAACCAGGAGATGCCGCAATCCGGAGAGTACAATACCCGCAGGGAGTCGTTCGGGGGCGCCGGAACATCGGTGCCAAAATACTGCTGGTAAGCAACGTTAAACGTAATCACCAGGGAGTCGAGGTCGGTGGTCCGTACTTTGGGCGTACGGTAAATATCCCGCTGACCTACGGTTTGATAGTTGTAACAGTTGTAGCGCATGGAGGCAGGACCCGAACGGCCGGCCAGCGTGGTCCGTGCCCAGGTGATGCCGGTGTTGGCGGCCACAGGAGCATCGGGGTTAATCACCAGTGAGCCGTTAGCCGGCGGGAAGGTAGCCCCGGTAAACTCTTCTGTATAAGGCAGCGTCAGTTCAGGCGCTACTGTAAACGTAATTGTGGTGGTGTCGTTGTTCGGACGCTGGTCAACCCCGCCATTGGGATTACGGGTGAAAACTTTAAAAGTATGGGTGCCGGTGCTGAGGTTAAAACCGGGCGTAAGGGTAATGGGTGCCGAGCTGCCAAAGGAAGGCACAGCCAGTCCGTTGATGGTGGTGAGGGTACCCAGGGGTACATTATCCAGGATCATGCCCACATCCACCGAGCGGAGGGTGTCTTTACCGGTATTCCGGATGGTAACGGTGGGGGTTACGGGCACTTTACAGAGCAGGCCTGAGGCGGGTTCAATCACAGAACCGATTGAGGCATCACGCTGCAGCAGTGAGGATACAGGCGTTACCTGTGCCCAGTATACACCATAACGGGAATCATTATCCGTATTGCCCACGCGCTGATCGGCATATTCCTGGATGGTCCAGAGTGAACCGTCGGTGGGGTCGAGGGCGCTGTGGCTGTAATCACCCCAGCGGGCACGGCTGCCGCCGAAGTCCTTGTAGTAGGTGCTCAGGCCCACTTTGTAGACCACTTCATCATCCATGGTATTGGGCGGAGTGGTGTTGCTGCGGAAACTGTACCCGCAGCTCACGCGGGAGGTGTTGGAGGAAACGGTGTAACCCACAATCACATCTTCGTTGGCATTCACCGCGATACCGGGGAAATACCGGTAGTTGTTGGCCAGGCCGGCGCCGATGCGTCCACGCTGCATCACCGAGCCGAAGTTGGGGCCGGGGTTGCCGTTCAGTTGCCACCATTGTACCGCCACGTTATTGGCGCTTACGCCGATGTGGTGGCAGCACCAGATGTTGCCGTTCACCATTACGCCGGTGCTGATCCGGGCGTCATTGGTGGCGAGGCGGCGGGTTTCCCCGAGCTGCTCGGCCACACTGCCGGTGTTGGAGGTCCAGGTTTGCGGACTGGTGGGGAACACCGCGTTGGTGGTGTTCCAGGATACGTTGGGCAGGTTACCGGTGAGGGTGGTGAGGCGGATGGAACCCTGTCCGCCGTTCCAGTTCTGGAGGATGTAGAAAGTGCCCGGGCTGGGATTGGTACCGTGTACGGTAACCGGCAACGGGGCGTCGCCGTCTGCACTGGTTTTTTCGATGGCCTGCGCATCCACGCCAAAAGTGAGGTTCTGGCTGTTCATCAGGCGGGCTTTGTCCAGTACAAACAGGATCGGTCCGCTGAAGCCGCCGGAGGGGAACTTACGGCCCGAAATCACTACCCAGCGGTCGTCCACACCCAGGTAAGGGTGATCGAGGAAGAAGGAGCCGCTCGGTACACTGGGTACAAAAGTATAACGGAACCAGCTGCCGGTGGGGTCTGCCGACTGGGATACCAGTACAGCTACCCGGTTGCCGTTGTTGCCGCTGCAATCAATCGCTGAATAAAACCAGCGGTTGCTGCGTTCGTCGTATTTGATGTAGGGATCGCAGGTATTGGGTACGCCCGCGAAGGTGGTGATGGAAATCGTGCTCAGCACAGCGCCGGTGCGGGTATGCACCCGCAGGTAGTCGTTGGTGGCCGTTACCACGTGGTTGGGGCCAACGGCGCCATGGGTATCCGGCGGAATGCCATCGCCCGGATCCACATAACCCAGGAAGGTTTGGGAGGGGGCAGGTGAAGGCGCCAGCGGAGTGGCAGGACGAAGTAATCCGGGCTGGCTCACCGGCCGCAGATTATCCTGGGCCTGCATCTTGATGTTGGCGCCCGCCGGAATCGGCAGTTCGTTCATCAGATCCCGCCAGCCATTGTCACGCTCTTTTTCTTTCTCGCCGCAATTGGCGCAGATGCCGAACATCTCGGGGTGCGCTGCTTCAAACTGGGCTAATTGCCGTACATTGATGACTTCAGGTGTAACCGTCTGGGCATTGGCAACCAACCCTGCAAGGCAAAAGGCCCCTGCAATCAGGTACAATTTTTTCATTACAGATTTTTTAGAATTTCGCAGTTAATCAGGAATACAGTTTTGGTGAGGTGAGGTACACCTGAAATTAACGACCTGCAATATAGGCATTTCAGGCCAGCACCGCGCATTTTGCGGAGCAGCTTTTTGGATTTTACACACCCGTTTTTCCCCATCCGGCCCCAAACCGGAAAAACCGCCCCCGGTTTTGCTCCGGGCTGTTCGGAATAAACGGGAATTCAATATCTTCCGGCATTATTCTCAAGCGATTGCTTCTTCCTGAAGGCAAGATTAAAACCGATTGTATGCAAATCAAATTCCGACTCACCCTGATGAGTTTCCTGCAGTTTTTTGTGTGGGGGGCCTGGCTCATCACCATTGCCACTTATTTTTTCAGCAGCCCGATGGGATCCGTGGAAGGGGCCGGCCAGCAATTTGGCGCCATCTTCTCCACCCTGGCCATTTCTTCCCTCTTCATGCCCGCACTCACCGGCATCATCGCCGATCGCTGGATGAATGCTGAAAAGCTCTACGGCATCCTGCACATCTGCTACGGCCTCATCCTCTTTTATGTGCCGAGTGTATCGGATGCCAATACCCTGTACTATGTGATTTTCGCCGCCATGATCTGTTACATGCCCACCATTTCCCTGTCCAATTCCATTGCTTACAGCATTCTCAAGCGGGAGGGCTATGATGTCATCCGCGTTTTCCCGCCCATCCGGGTATGGGGAACCATCGGTTTCATCGTGGCCATGTGGATCACCAACCTCACCGGGAGTAAGGCCAATACCAACCAGTTCCTCATCGCCGGCGCCGTGGCGGTGCTCCTCGGCCTTTTTTCCTTTACCCTGCCCAAATGCCCGCCCCAGAAGAGCATTTCAAAGGACGCCAGCCTCGCGGAACAGTTCGGCCTGAAGGCCTTTTCCCTCTTCGGCAATTATAAAATGGCCCTGTTTTTCCTCTTCTCCATGATGCTGGGCGCTGCGCTGCAGCTCACCAATATGTACGGCGACACCTATCTCGACGACTTCCGCAAGGTGCCTGAATTCGGACCCGATTCTTTCGTGGTGAAATATTCCACCATCATCATGTCGATTTCACAGATTTCCGAAACCCTGTTCATCCTGACCATCCCCTTCTTCCTGAAAAAATTCGGCATCAAGAATGTGATGCTGTTTTCCATGCTGGCCTGGGTGCTCCGTTTCGGGCTCTTTGCCTACGGCGACCCTGCCGGCGGCCTCTGGATGATCATCCTTTCCTGCATCGTGTACGGAATGGCCTTTGATTTCTTCAACATCTCCGGTTCATTGTTCGTGGAAACCACCACCTCCCCGGCCATCCGGTCCAGCGCACAGGGCCTGTTCATGATGATGACCAATGGGGTGGGGGCCTTCCTCGGCAGCAAGATCAGCGGTTATGTGATTGACGCCTATTATACACTCCCCAACGGCGACCGGGCCTGGCAGGGTATCTGGACGGCCTTCTCCCTCTACGCGGCCGTGATCGCGGTGCTCTTCCTGGTGCTCTTCCGGCATAAACATGATCCCGGCGCCATGGAACAGGCGGTCCATCATTAACGGTTCAGGCTGAACATAAAGATCCCCGGTGCAGGCACCGGGGATCTGTTTACTTACCCAATCTGCTGCGGCGCACTCAGAGGTGCTGCTCAATTTTTTTCACAAAGTTGGCCTTGGGCTGGGCGCCTACCAGTTTATCCACCACCTGGCCGTTTTTCAGGAACAGGATAGCCGGAATGCTGGTGATGCCGTAGTTCATGGAAACAGAAGGATTGTGGTCCACATTCACTTTGCCCACTTTCACGCGGCCATCGTATTCTTTGGACAGTTCTTCAATCACCGGACCAATTGCACGGCAGGGACCGCACCATTCAGCCCAGAAGTCAACCACAGAGAGTTTATCAGATTCCAGAACTTCAGTTTTGAAGTTTGCGTCGGTGAATTCTAATGCCATAATATGCTATGTTTTAATGATGGACAAAGAAGGCAAAAATACGTCCAAAGGGCCAAAGGTGCCCGAATGACATATGCACAGCCTGTGATGATTTTTTTTGACAGGCTTATATGACGACCTGGCTTACCGGTACCTGGAACAAATCCAGGCGTGGGCCCGCGAAGGGCAGTTCTGGACCAGCTTTTCCGGTGGAGACGGTGGTGCCGTCTTCGTTACAGCCGGCCCGGATGATCAACCTGCCATACGACCATTTGCCCTGGATTTTTCCACCGGCAGGGGGCTCCGGCAGAAATAAAAATCCAAAGAACAGGCTTCGCAGGCTGATGGGGTGCCCCTTCACCTGGTCGGTTTCAGCAATCAGCCAGGGGTAAAAAAACAGAGGTGCACCTAGTTGAGATGCACCTCTGCGGCATTGCGTTGGGTTACTAGGATTCGAACCTAGACAGACAGAATCAAAATCTGTAGTGCTGCCGTTACACCATAACCCATCCTGAATGGGCAGCAAAAATAGTAAATCTGCCAAATGAAACAAAATGGATTTTAATTTCCTGCAGGATATGTTCAGGTCATCCCGCCGGAACCCTGTTCGGCCGCGGGGCAACAGCGGGGTTTCCCCGCCACCTGAAAGCCGGGTACAGGATGATGCACGGCAACAGGATGGTCCAATGCCCGCAACAGGGCATGCAGTGTCCGGCCGGGCATTTCCTGCACCCGCGCTCAGCCCTGCAGTTCTCTCGATTTCAGTTCGCGGATTTTGTCGAGCGCCCCGGCCACCACGTCGCACATCACGGTATACAGTGCTCCCGGCCGGTGGTTGCTGTAAATGAATTCGAGGGCTTCATTTTCATTGGCGATAACGGTAACGGGTATCTCTTTATTCACGCCCTGGATGCCTTCCTGCAGCAACCCGATGATTTCTTCCGCCGTGCGGCCCCGCAGGTTTTTATCACAGCGGATGATGATTTCGTTGAAGTATCCGGCGGAGATCGAACCCAGTTCACGGATGTCTTCATCCCGTCGGTCGCCGGTACCGCTGATCACGCCCACCTTCCAGGGATAATCCAGCTTGCTCACAAAATCGCAGAGCAGGCGCAGGCCATGGGGGTTGTGGGCAAAATCGGCGAGGAAGGTAAAATCCCTGAAATGGAAGAAGTTCAGCCGCCCGGGGGTCAGGCTTTCGCCGGGGATAAAGGTCTGTAAGCCCTGCCGGATGTCCTCAATGCTGATGTCGCGGTAGAGGTAGGTGGCCAGCACGGCAGGCAGGCAGTTGGCGATATTGTGCAGGGCCTTGCCTTCATAGGTGAGGGGGATGTCCTTGGCTGCCATCACCCTGATCTTCCAGTTGCCTTTCATGATGGTGACATAGCCGTTTTCGTACACCGTGGCCAGTCCGCCCCCGGCGCAATGCGCCTTCAGCCGCGGGTTGTTTTCGTCCATGCTGAACAGCGCAACATGGCATTTCAGCCGGCTGCGCATGTTGTACACCAGGTCGTCATCGGCATTCAGGATGGCATAGCCGCCGGACATCACGGTTTCGGGTACCACGCCCTTTACCTTGGCCATCTGCTCAAGGCTGTGGATGCCTCCCAGGCCGATATGATCCGCGGCCACATTGGTGACAATGGCCACATCGCACTGCTGAAAGGCCAGCCCGCTTTTGAGGATGCCGCCGCGGGCGCATTCCAGCACCGCGAAGTCTACCGTGGGGTCTTTGAGTACAAAGGTTGAGGAAACCGGCCCGGTGCAGTCGCCTTTCATCATCAGCTGGTTCTGGATGTACACGCCGTCGCTGGTGGTATAGCCAACTTTCCGGCCGGCGTTTTTGGCGATATGGGCTGTAAGGCGGGTGGTGGTGGTTTTTCCGTTGGTACCGGTTACGGCTATGATGGGGATGCGGCCCACGCTGCCCTTGGGAAAGAGCATGTCGATCACGGGTTCGGCCACGTTGCGCGGCAGTCCCTCTGCGGGCTCGATGTGCATGCGGAATCCGGGTGCGGCATTCACTTCCAGGATGGCGCCCCCGTTTTCGGATAAGGGTGTCCGTAAGTCGCTGGCCATTACGTCGATGCCGCAGATGTCCAGCCCGATGATCCGGGCAATGCGTTCAAACATGAAAATATTGGCCGGATGCACTTCGTCGGTTACATCCGTGCTGGTGCCCCCGGTGGAGAGGTTGGCGGTGGGTTTCAGCAGTACCCGTTCTCCTTTGGCGGGGATATGCTCCAGGGTGATGCCGGCATCATACAGCATCTTCTGGGTAAACTGGTCGATCGTAATCTGGGTGAGCACTTTTTCATGCCCGTAGCCCCGCCGCGGATCCTTGTTGGTTTCATCAATCAGCCAGCGGATATCGTGCTCGCCGTCGCCCACCACGCTGGCGGGGGTACGCAGCGCGGCACAGATAAATTTATTGTTGATCACCAGGCAGCGGAAGTCGTAGCCGGTGATGAATTTCTCCACGATCACGCTGCGGCTGTACTGTTTGGCGGCTTCAAAAGCTTTCAGTGCCTGCTCCCAGCTGTTGATGTTGGTGGTATTGCCTTTGCCGTGGTTGCCATCGATCGGCTTGATCACGAGGGGATATTTGAATTTTTCCACCGCTTCTTTCAGGCCCTCTTCGGAGCGGATGACCGTGCCCCGCGGTACCGGAATTTCCGCGGCCTCCAGCAGCATCTTGGTTTCTTCCTTATCGCAGGCGATGTCTACCGCAATGTTGGAGGTGGTGGAGGCAATGGTGGCGCGGATGCGTTTCTGGTGAACGCCGTAGCCGAGCTGCACCAGGCTTTGCTTGTTGAGGCGGATATAGGGAATATTCCGGCGTGCCGCCTCTTCCACGATGCAGCCGGTGGAGGGGCCGAGGCGCGTATCCTCGCGGATCTCGCGCAGCCGCTGAATATCGGGCTCCAGTTGGTAAGGGGTGCCGTCGGCCAGGGCCTGGGCAATGCGTACCGCTGCCTTGGCCGCATATACACCCGCGTCTTCTTCCATGTAGCTGAACACCACATAGTACTCGCCATCCTTGTTGCCGGTGCTGCGGGTACGTCCGAAGCCGGTGTCCATCCCGGCCAGGGTCTGCAGTTCCAGGGCAATGTGCTCAATCACATGGCCCATCCAGGTGCCTTCTTCCACACGCTGAAAAAAGCCGCCCCGCTCGCCCACGCTGCAGCGGTGTTCGATCAGGCTGGGGAAGAGTTGTTCCAGCCGTTCCCGGAATCCATGAATATGGTGCGTGGGTTTTTCTTCCATCTCTTCGAGGTCCAGCAGCATCTGGATCAGTTTCGGCCGGCGGATACTCCAGTAATTGGGGCCTTTCAGTACTTTGATGTCAACAATACGCATACAGTGGGTTTTAGGTATTCGGGTTCCGGCAGCGTCTTCCCGCCTTGCCGCGATGGCTTACCCCGGCTGAGCGGTTTGTCAACCGGGCGAAGGGTACGGGCCGTACCGCACCGGGCGGCATCGTTGCGTCGCACTCCTTTCAGCGGCATACCGCTGCGCAGCAGGTAACGGGGAGGGATGAACCGGAAAATTGGAAATTAGCACAATCCTGCTGCCTGGCAAAATCGCCGCGCAGTTTTCATCCGGCAGCCGGCGCAGGGCCGGGCCCCACCCGGATTTCCCTTACATTTGTTGCACGTACAAACCTGCTGACATGACCCAACCGAAAGGGAAACTCATTGCCATCGGCGGAGCGGAAGACAAAGGCTCTGACCTCGAGAAAGGCGAAATCCACCGCAATAACCTCAACTTCTTTGAGCTGGGTATTCTGCAGCGCATCGTGCAGGAGAGCGGCGGCACCGCGGCCCGGATTGAAGTGATCACCACCGCTTCCACCATTCCTTATGAGGTGGGGGAGAACTACCTCAATGCCTTCGGGAAAATCGGCTGCCTCGACGTCAATGTCATGCACATCCGTCACCGGGCCGATGCGCTGGAAGCAGAGTACATTGAGCGGATCAAAGCCTGCCGCACCGTGATGTTCAGCGGGGGCAACCAGCTGCGGCTTTCCTCGATCTTCGGGGGCACCGAAATGCTGCAGATCCTGCACAGCCGCTACCGGCATGAGCCCGGTTTCGTGATTGCCGGCACCAGCGCCGGCGCCATGGCCATGAGCAAAACCATGATTTATGAGGGCAACGCCACGCGGGCCCATCTCAAGGGGGAGGTGAAGATCACCACGGGGCTGGGGTTCATGGAAAATGTGATCATCGACAGCCATTTTGAGAAGCGGGGCCGCTTCGGCCGGCTGGCCCAGGCCGTGGCCACCAACCCTTCCTGCATCGGCATCGGGCTGGGAGAGGATACCGGGATGCTCATCACCGGGGGGAACCACATGGAGGCCATCGGCAGCGGCTGCGTGATCATCATCGACGGACACGAAATCCGGTATTCCAATATTGCGGATATCCCCGACGGGAATCCCTACAGCATCGACAACCTCAAAGTGCACATCTGCGAAAAAGGAAACGGTTACCTGGTGGGCGAACGGAAGTTTTTACCCGAGGCCGCTGCGGGGCTGCCGGCTCCTGAGCCGGTGCAGGCCCGCTGATCAGCGGTCGGCCAGTTGCTGCAGGCGCTGCACGTATTTCCCGATCATATCAAATTCAATGTTCACGGTGTCGCCGGCTTTCAGCTGCTGGAGGTTGGTGTGTTCCCAGGTATAGGGGATGATGGCCACCGTAAAGGCATCGCGGGTAACGTTAAATACCGTGAGGCTTGTGCCGTTGAGGGCCACAGACCCTTTTTCGATCAGCAGCGGGGCAAAGGATTCCGGGTAGCGGAACCTGAATTCCCAGCTGCCATCCCGGGGGGTAACGGATTCGCAGCGGGCGGTACAGTCGGTATGGCCCTGCACAATGTGCCCGTCGAGCCGGCCATTCATGGCCAGGCAGCGTTCCAGGTTCACCAGGGTGCCGGGTACCCAATCCCCGAGATTGGTTTTGGCCAGGGTTTCCGAGATGGCAGTTACCTGGTGGGTGCCGCCGCGGGCCCATTCCACCGTCAGGCAAACCCCGCTGTGTGCCACGCTCTGGTCGGTTTTCAGGGAGTCGGAGAGGGGGGAACGGAGGATAAAACTGCGGTTGCTGCCCGCTGCCGACACCGTTTCTACGGTGCCAAGGGCTTCGATGATGCCGGTAAACATGCCCCAAAGATGCCACAGCGGGCGCCAATTTCCAAACCTGTTGAAAACCGGTATGAAAAAAATTGCGCCGGATTCCGGAAATGACTTATCTTTGCGCCTCTTTCAAAAAAATCTCAAAGGAGGTATATAATTATGCTGATCATCGATTCGAAAGACTGCGAAAACATCGACAAGGCGCTGAAAAAGTACAAGAAGAAGTTCGAAAAGAGCAAAGTGCTTTTACAGTTACGCGAAAGGCAATCTTACACAAAGCCTTCCGTTAAGCGCCGCACGCAAGTGCTGAAAGCCGTCTATCGCCAGAGCATCGCCAGCGGAAAAATCGAAGCCTAAGCGCTCAGCTGCCTGCATTAAAATAGTAAAACTGATTACCGGAATCTGTATTTTCGGTCATCAGTTTTTTTTTATGCCCCTCACGCCCCCTGAACCGATCCTGCCATTTCTGGATTACCTGCGCTTTCAGAAGCGTTATTCCCGGCATACGCTCCTGGCTTACGAAAACGATCTCACGGCTTTCTTCAGTTTCCTGCAGCAGCAGTACGGGGCCACCGCCCTGCCCGATATCTCGGCCGCCCTGGTGCGCAGCTGGCTGGCCTCCCTGAAGGAGGAGGGGATGGAATCCCGTTCGGTCACCCGCAAAATCTCCGCCCTCAAGTCTTTTTTCAAATACCAGCTGCGGCAGGGAGCCGTGGCCACCAGCCCGATGACCACCGTGGTTTCGCCGAAGCTGCGCAAGAAGCTGCCCCGCTATGTGGAGGAGGAGGGTACCCGCGTGCTGTTCCGGCATGTGGAGTTTCCGGACGACTGGCAGGGCCGCACCCAGCGGCTGATCATGCAGCTCTTTTACCAAACGGGCATGCGGCAGGCCGAACTGGTGAACCTGAAGGAGAGCCAGCTGGACCTGGCCAACCGGCAGATCAAGGTGCTGGGCAAGGGCAACAAGGAAAGGGTGCTGCCGGTGGGGGCAGACCTCATCCATGCGCTCCGGGACTACCTCCAGGAAAAAAAACGCCTGTTTGAGCCCACCCCCGGGCAGCGCGTTCTGGTAACCCCCCGCGGGGCGCCGCTCTATCCCAAGTTTGTGTACAATACCGTGAAGCAATACCTCTCGGCGCCGGGGGTAACCACCCTGGAACAGCGGAGCCCGCACGTGCTCCGGCACACTTTTGCCACCCACCTCATGAACAACGGGGCCGACATCAATGCCGTAAAGGAATTGCTGGGCCACAGCAGCCTGGCGGCTACCCAGGTGTACACCCACAACAGTATTGAAAAACTCCGGGAAGTCTACAAAAAGGCCCACCCGAAGGCATAATCCGGCCATTCAGCACAATAAATCCTGCAATCGGCTGTTTTAACCAAAAAATTTTGGATTTACCTGCTGTTTGCACTAACTTGATCATCCAAACAGCAACTTTCTCTGACACCCCAACAGAATCGCCTATGAAGTAATTTGTTTACCCTAATTATTTTGTTCACTCCCTAAAAATCAGATTGCTATGAACGTAAACATTCAGACTGTGCGTTTTGACGCTGATGCCAAACTCGTAACCTATGTTGAAAAAAAGCTTTCCAAATTAGAGCAATTCCATGACCGCATAACCAAGGTGGATGTTTACCTTAAACTGGACAATGTGGTACACACCATCAAGGATAAGGTGGCTGAAATCAAAGTACACATCCCCCGCTACAATTTCTTCGTGAAGCACTCTTCAAAGTCATTTGAAGAAAGCTTTGATGTAGCGCTTGATTCTGTGATCCAGCAGATCAAAAGAAAAAAAGAAAAGTTGGCTGCATAAGCCGGATCCCCCGCGAAAGCGGGGGATTTTTTTTGCCTGTATGCCGCTGCTGGCAACCCCTGCCGGTTTTGTTCAAAAAAATTGTTTTTCAAAATTTGGGTGTTTATCAAATTCACTTACCTTTGCCTTCCCAAAAAACGGGGTGACGCTGCATGCGCCTGTATTTAGGGATCGTTCTTTAAGGTACGAGTGCCGAAGTAGCTCAGCTGGTAGAGCAACTGATTTGTAATCAGTAGGTCGCAGGTTCGATCCCCGTCTTCGGCTCGGTTCAGTTTGACAGGCCTGCTCCGGCAGGAGCGTTGTACGGAGCGAAAGATCAGATCTTCTGTCAGCAAGCAACCGGCAACCGTCAATCGTAAAATCTGGGCAGTTTCCAGAGCGGCCAAATGGGGCGGACTGTAAATCCGCTGTCTTCGACTTCGGTGGTTCGAATCCACCACTGCCCACAGTTCTTTTAAAAGTTTGAAGGTTTAAAGTTTAAGGGTTAAGGTTGCAGCACCTTAAACTTTAAACCTGAAATTTTAAACTGCGAAAAGCGGAAGTAGCTCATTTGGTAGAGCGATAGCCTTCCAAGCTATAGGTGGCGAGTTCGAGCCTCGTCTTCCGCTCAGAAGTCCAAGCCTGCAATGGCTCAGGAAGGATCCGTCAAGCTGTTGTAGCTCAGGGGTAGAGCACTTCCTTGGTAAGGAAGAGGTCGTGAGTTCAATTCTCATCAACAGCTCAAAATTCTTGGTATGTGACCAGTCATAGACCATTTTTTAAACACTTATTTAAACAATAAACAATGGCAAAAGAGAATTTTAAGAGGGACAAACCTCACGTAAACGTTGGTACTATTGGTCACGTTGACCATGGTAAAACAACCTTAACTGCCGCTATAACCGATATTTTGTCAAAAAAGGGTTTGGCGGAAGCAAAGAAATATGACGAAATCGATGGTGCTCCTGAAGAAAAAGAAAGGGGTATCACCATTAATACTGCTCACGTAGAATACCAAACCGCTAACCGTCACTATGCTCACGTTGACTGTCCGGGTCACGCTGACTATGTGAAGAACATGATTACCGGTGCTGCCCAGATGGACGGTGCTATCCTTGTGGTAGCCGCCACCGACGGTCCCATGCCCCAAACGAAAGAGCACATCCTGCTGGCCCGCCAGGTGGGTGTTCCCAAGATCGTGGTGTTCATGAACAAAGTTGACCTGGTAGACGATCCCGAACTGCTGGAACTGGTAGAAATGGAAATCCGCGAACTGCTGACTTCCTACGGTTTCGACGGCGACAACACCCCCATCATCAAGGGTTCTGCCACCGGCGCCCTGGCTGGTGAAGAAAAATGGGTGAAAGCCATCGACGAACTGATGGAAGCTGTTGACAGCTATATCCCCCTGCCTCCCCGTCCGATTGATCAGCCCTTCCTGATGAGTGTGGAAGACGTGTTCTCCATCACAGGTCGTGGTACTGTAGCCACTGGCCGTATCGAAAGGGGTAAAGTGAAAGTGGGCGACTCCCTCGAAATCGTGGGTCTGATGGAAAAGCCCCTCACCACCACCTGCACCGGTGTGGAAATGTTCAAGAAACTGCTGGACGAAGGTGAAGCTGGTGACAACGCCGGTCTGCTCCTCCGCGGTATTGAAAAGAACCAGATCCGCCGTGGTATGGTACTGGTTAAGCCCGGTTCCATCACGCCTCACACCGAGTTCAAAGGTGAAGTTTACGTACTGAGCAAAGAAGAAGGTGGCCGTCACACGCCGTTCTTTAACAAATACCGTCCCCAGTTCTATTTCCGTACCACCGACGTAACCGGTGAAGTTACCCTGCCTGCAGGAACGGAAATGGTAATGCCGGGCGATAACACTAACCTGTCGGTGAAGCTGATCCAGCCCATCGCTATGGAAAAAGGTCTTAAATTCGCTATCCGCGAAGGTGGCCGTACCGTAGGTGCAGGTCAGGTAACCGAGATCATCAAGTAATTGATCTTTCTTTGAAATATCTAATTAGCTAATCAGCATTCCTGCTGATTAGCTAATTAGTTTTACGGGCATGGTGCAATGGTAGCATACGGGTCTCCAAAACCTTTGATCTGGGTTCGAATCCTAGTGCCCGTGCGAAATAAGTTGAAAGTTTAACGTTCAACGTTTAAAGTTGACTGATCCTGATGGCAGGACTGCTTTGAACCTTAAACCTTAAACCTCAAACCTTAAACTTTTTTATGAATAAACTCTCCGCCTACGTCCGCGATTCCTACCGCGAGCTCGTGGAAAAAGTGACCTGGCCTTCCTGGGACCAGCTCCAGCAGTCAACCATGATCGTGCTGGGGGCAACGCTTTTCATTACTGCACTGGTGTGGGTGATGGACTTTGTGGCCAAAAACTCCCTCAAATTCATCTACTCTTTATTCAACTAATACCATGGAAGAAACGAACGTGCCGGAAAAGGAAACCAGGTGGTATGTACTCCGGGTGGTGAGCGGTAAAGAGCGCAAGATCAAGGAATATCTCGATAAGGATATCGTACGCAACGGCTGGACGGAAATCATCCGCCAGATATTTCTGCCGGTAGAAAAGGTTTATAAAGTACAGGCCGGGAAAAAAGTGATGCGTGAGCGCAACTTCTACCCCGGATATGTCATGATTGAAGTGGCTGGCAACAAGCTGAATGATGATATGGTGCAGCACATCAGCAACATCACCAATGTGATGCACTTCCTCACCGACGGCAAAGGCAGCAAAGGCAACATCATCTCCCTCCGTAAGTCTGAAGTCAATAAAATGCTGGGCAAAGTGGATGAGATGGGCGAAGGCGGCGGCATCACGATGAGCGAACCCTTTATCATCGGTGAAACCATCAAGATCATCGACGGACCGTTCAACGACTTTAACGGCATGGTGGAAGAAGTGAACGATGAGAAGAAAAAACTCAAAGTACAAGTGAAAATCTTCGGCCGCGCCACTCCCGTGGAACTCAATTACATGCAGGTGGAGAAAATCTCCTGATCTGATACTGTTTTTTATCCAACCCCGGCCAGGCCGGGGTTTTTTGTTTCCCGGAGCCGGTTGGTTTCCGGTTACAGCCGGCGGCAGGGCGTGCATAAAAAATCTGTCCGGATCTGCGCTGTTTGCCCACCGGGCAAGGTCTTTACCTGAAACCGGCTGCTGTATTGAAATAAATTCTACCTTACAGCACCGAAACCAAAGGCCTGCGGGCAATATGGATCCTACACTGCAATATCTTCTGGACGGATGCAGGGAGCAGAACCGGGCAGCGCAAAAAGCGCTGTACTACCGCTATTTCAATACGTTTATGGTGATTGCGGTACGCTATGTGAACAGCCAGGCCGACGCCGAAGAAGTACTCAATAATGCCTTTCTCCGCATTTTCAAACATGCCGGCAAATTCAGCGGAAAAGGTTCATTTGAGGGCTGGATGAAAAGGATTGTGGTGAACTGCTGCCTGACCTATATCAGCCGGCCACAGTACCAGACCCAAACCCGCATCATCCCGCTCAAGGATTATGCCTATGGCGACGAGCCCGGTGCTGCCGAAGCCGTTTCCGGAACCGATGCGCTTGAGGAAAAATACCGGCATGAATACCTGATGCAGCTGCTGCGGCACCTGCCCGAAACCACCCGGCTGGTTTTTAACCTCTACGTTTTTGAAGAATACAACCACCAGGAAATTGGCGAACTGCTGAATATGGCAGAACGCACTTCACAAAGTCATCTCGCCCGGGCCCGCAAACTGCTGGCCGAGCGGCTGAACAGAAATGAACTGATGCAAAAAATGCAACGGGTATGAAGCAGGATTCAGGCATAGACAACATCTTCAAAGAGGGGATCGGCACTCCCGATTTCCCCGGAAAGGATGCGGCCTGGGCAAAAATGGAACAGGCCCTGGATGCGGAGGATAACCGCCGCCGGCGCCCCTTTGCCTGGATGCTTCTGGCAGCAGGGCTGCTGGGTGTCACCGCCTGGTGGTTGCACCAGCCTGCGCCACCGGCTGAAGCCCCTGCGCTGGCCACCCTTCCGGCATCATCCCTGCAACAGCCCGCATCAGTAACTGCGCATTCGCCGGCTTCGTTATCTCCCCGGCCAGCGGGCCCTGCCAGGGTTTCCGTATCTTCCGGAATGGCTGAAGCAACGGTTCGCACAACGCCTGCCACGCCGGCTGCCTTACCGCACCACAGCACCACACCGGCCGTACAGGCATCCGCCCGCAAAGGCCGGATGGCTGTATTCAGTGCTGCGCCTGAGCCGGAAACACTCCTGGCTTACACCGGGACGGCCCCTGCTGCATCCGCCATCCTGCAGCCTGACCGGAATTTATTCATCCTGCACCGGTTGGAGCTGCCTGTAATGGCGGCTCACCGTCCTGCACCCCGCGCTGCCGCCGTGCCGGATATGGCTGCGCCTCCGGCAGGAAAGGATAAAACAGCAAAAAAATCAACCGGGCGACCCTGGTCAGTTGAACTCGTGGCCGGCAGTGATATTTTCCGCCTGAACAAACAAATCGGTTATTACGGCGGCCTCCGTTTCAACCGGCACCTGGATAAGGGTACCGTTCTCTCGGCCGGCATCAATTATTCGGGCAATACGGTCAATGAACAATACCGTTTGTCCAATAAGCCCGCCCAGCAAACCGAAGCGGATGCGCAGCTGAATCACATCACCATGATCCGGGTACCCCTGCTGTTCCAGCGCCAGCTGCCCCGCTCCAGGTGGTCGCTCATGGCCGGCCTGATTCCCTCCTACATTGTTGATGCCTCCGTGTACAATGTGCCGAATGCATTCACCGGCGATCCCACCCAGTACCGCCGCTTTACCCTGCAGGACATCAACCGTTTCAACGTGCTGTTTGGCGCCGGCATCAAGTACAGTCCTTTCAGCCGGCTTTCCATTGAACTGAGCGGCAGCTACGGCTTCACCGGCCTGGTGAAGAACAGCTACATCAACCAGTCGAGGGTAAACGACAATTTCCGCAACATCCAGGCCGGCCTGTCTTACCGCCTGCGCTGATCCGCCTTTCAGCCGTCCAACCCCTCTAGATCAGTTGCCCTGCTGACTGATATCATCCCCATTTCCGCCGGATTTCAGGAGCTTTAATCGCTGTATTGTGTGTGTGTAACCGTTTGCTGCAGTGCGTACGTGCAGCCATTAATTATGGGGTATGAAAAAGATTTTGCTAATTGAAGACAGTGAGGATATCCGGAACAATACAGCGGAGATCCTGGAACTTTCCAACTACAAAGTGATCACGGCGGAGAACGGTAAGGTGGGCGTGGAGAAGGCGCTGGAATATCATCCGGACCTCATCATCTGCGACATCATGATGCCGGTACTGGATGGGTTTGGCGTGCTGCATGCCGTGCATAAGAACGATTCTGTCAAAAACATCCCTTTCATCTTCCTGACTGCGGTAACCGACCGGAATGATTTCAGGCGGGGTATGGAAATGGGTGCCGATGATTACATCACCAAGCCTTTCACCGCTACCGAGCTGTTAAACGCCGTGGAGAGCCGGCTCCGCAGGATCGATGAACTGAAACAGGAACTGGCGCCCGGCCTCGAAGGCCTGAAGCAGTTGCTGCAAAGCCAGTCGGGCAAGGAGGCCCTGCAGGCCATCACCGAAGGCCGCAACATTTATAAGTACCGCAAAAAACAACTGGTGTATGCGGAGGGCAACCATCCGGGCCGGCTGTACTATGTACTGAAAGGAAAAGTAAAGGCTTTTAAAACCAATGATGACGGTAAGGAACTGGTGACGGAATTGTTCTCCCCCGGAGATTTTATCGGCTATGTAGCCCTGCTGGAGGGGGGTGCTTACCGGGATTCAGCCGAGGCGCTTGAAGAAACGGAACTGGCCGTTATTCCGAAGGAAGATTTTGAGGAACTGATTTATGCCAACCGGGAAGTGATGCAGCAGTTCATCCAGTTGCTGGCGAAGAATATATCCGACAAGGAAAGTCTGCTGATCGGCCTCGCCTACAACTCACTCCGCAAGAAAGTGGCTGAAGCCCTGCTCACCATACAGAAAAAATACAGCCAGGATACCGGCGCCCGGCCATTTGAGATCAACATCAACCGGGGCAGCCTGGCCAGTATTGCCGGCACCGCTACAGAATCCCTGATCCGCACCCTCAGTGATTTCAGGAACGAGGGACTGGTGGAAATTCACGGAAGTTCAATTGTTATTCTGGATCAGGCCAAACTGGAACACCTGGCCAACTGAGCGCTGAAGCGGATCATCAGGCTTTTTCCAGCAGGAAGTGAAAGAAATCGTTCCGCAGGTCGCTGAACTGGGTTTCCACGGTATGCAGGTTATTGCGGAGGATTTCCAGTTTCCGGGCTACCAGATCGCTGTATTTACCCGCCTCCAGTTCTTCCTTCAGCAGCAGTTTTTCATATGCCGCCACATCACTCCGGAGCAGCCCGATCAGGGCATCCTGCCGCACAAACCGGTCGTTGTATTGTTCGATACCGGCCAGAAAGGCTTTGTCGTCATTGTGGCTGAGGATATCCGGTACCAGCGTTTTCAGGTACACATTTTCTTCCATCATGAAAGTCAGCAGCCTTTTCCAGCCCGCACATTCAAATTGCTGCTGCTGCAGCCGGAAGGGATAATCAGGATGAATTCCGGCAGGATATGGTGCGGGTGCTGACATGATGTTTACTGGCTGTTCCGCAGCCGGCGGCTTAGTACCTCTGCGGATGATGAATTTGCTGTAAATGTATTGTGAAGGGAAGGGGCTGACAAAGACCGGGGTCAACCCTGCCGATGACAGTCATCAAGCAGACACCGGTTTTTCGTCAGTGTCATACCGGTGGCTCGTTTTTTTTTGATATGCATCATGCCTCTGGTTAATCCGGGTCATACATGCGGCAGGCAGGCGGCCTTAGTTTTGGGGAACAGCCGAGGGGTTGTGCCCGCGTCACCTAAAATCAATGCCATGTCAGACCCTAGCGAACGCTCAGCATTTTACCTGGATGAACTGAATGAATGGGGCAACCATATTGATGATTACCACCAGGAAGCCGAAGAACTGGAAGATAAGCTTACCGCGCTCATCCGGAGAAATTCTGTGCCAAGGATTGCTGAGCGCACCGGCGAACAGCTGCAGGCGCTGGAACGCATCAGCACCCGCTTGCACGTACTGCAGTTGGAGATTGCCGAAATGGAACAGATCCTGAATCCGGAGAACGGAGAACTGCTCCCGGATGACCAGCTGGATGCTTCCCTGGAAGCCAGGCAGGCGGCACTCCGCCTGGCCATGCAGGAAGCCGAGAAGGCGTATATAGATACCCGTTACTCCTGTCACCGTTTTATCGCGGATACCTTTCATTCCGGATAAACAGGGGTGCCGCTGAATCACGATACCATGAATGGGGTAAAGCATACCATTTTTTGCTGGTGGCCGGCCGGCTTCCGTTTTTTCGGATGGCTGCCGGCATTTTTGCTGTGGCATACAGCGGTGGCGCAGGATACCAGCATGGTGCCGCATACGGCTCCGGGCATACCGGACAGCCTGCATCCACCCCGTCGCCAGTTCTGGCCCGCAGCCGGCATGCTGATGGCTGCCGAAATTACGCCCTGGGTGGTTGACCGCTATATCCGGCAAATGGATTATGCCCGATTAACCTGGAAAAGCACGGCCTACAATCTCAGCCTGTCCCATTGGGAGTGGGATGGCGACGGGTTTACCACCAACCAGTTTGGTCATCCTTATCATGGCAGCCTTTTCTTCAGTGCTTACCGTTCCAACGGGTATTCGTTCTGGCAGGCTGCCCCCGCCGTTTTTGCCGGAAGTTACCTCTGGGAAACTTTTGCGGAGAACCAGGCACCCGCTCCCAATGACCTGATCAATACAGGCTTTGGCGGTATCGTACTGGGCGAACTGGCACACCGTTTTGCCAACCGCATCGTCAGCGAACGCCGCAGCGGCTTCCGGCGGCAGGCAGCTGAAATTTCTGCCCTGCTCATCAACCCCGTTAATGGACTCCGGCGCATCACGAATAAACAGTGGGGCAAACCGGCCCTCCGCGACACCACGCCCGTGGAAACCGAACTGGATGCCGGCTGGCGACGCTTCCGGTCGGATAAAACCCAGTATCAATGGGGCCTGTTCGGCCGGGTGCGCTTCAGTTATGGCAATCCCTTCCGCAGCAGCCGGACGCCATTTGATCATTTCAGCATCACTGCCGAACTGGGGCAGGATGACAGCTCCATCGTGAATGTGATGAATATTGCCGGCACCCTCCGCAGCTGGCGCATCAACCCGGTGGTAAAACGGACGCATCATGCACTGCTGCTCACCGCCAATTATGACTTTATCCGCAACACCGCCTTCTTCTATAGCGCTCAGAGCGTCCGTGTGGCCTTGCTTTCTGCCTTCAATACGGGAGGAAAGGTGGATGTGCAGACGCAGGCAGGGGGAGGGCTGGTGGTGCTGGCCGCCGTACCCGATCCGGTGCCATACAAAGGACGTTATTATGATTATGCCATGGGGCTTTCCTATACGGCTTCCGTTTTGCTGAAACTGGGTAATCGGTTGCAGGCCGGTATGCACTACCGGGGCGGTTACCTGCGCACGGTAAACGGCAGCGCCCGGGATTATTTCCTGCAAGGGTTTTCCGGGGAATTGCGCCTGGGAATCGTGCCCGGCTTTTATCTCTGCGCCGAGCCCGGTCACTTTACGCTCAAAGGGCGCTATACCAGCCGCTTGCCGGTAACCCATACCTATCCCTATGTCCGCTATTCTTTCCGCTGGACCTTCACCATCCGTTGAGGCTTCCGATTCTTGATTCCGGTCAGTTTGCTCCGGAATCACCGTCATTTCCCGCGGCAGGGTTCTGTTGTACATTTCGTTGCCCAACAATACGGCACACAATCAATCATATGAAATACTGTCAAAGTTGTACCATGCCCATCGAAAACCCGGCCATGCAGGGTACGGAGGCCGATGGTTCTTTGCATCCGGATTACTGCATTTATTGCTACCGCGACGGCGCTTTTGTGCATCCGATGATGACGCTGGAGGAGATGAAGCAGAAGGTGGAGGGAGAGATGCGGAAACGGGATATGGATCAGCACCTGATTAACCTGGCGCTGAACAGTTTGCCCTATTTCCGGCGCTGGCATAAGCGGGATCTGGTGATGTAAGGGAATGGCCAGGCGCTCTAACCGGGTTTGCCGTACTTGCTGCAGCCGTTTCAAAAGCACGGTGGCCAACGCACACCAGGCGCGGAGAAGTAGTGGAGCAGGCATGCCGGGCCGGCAGGGGAGAAGGTTGAGCAGGATCAAACCCGGCTTTGATGCTGATCATTTCAAGAGGGCAGCGTCGCTGTTATTTTTGATACCTAAAACTTTTTTTATGACACAGGATTATCCACCCATCAGCACGCTGCACGATCTGCTGGATGATGACATCCGCAAATTTGCAGGTGCGGAAATGGCGCTGAAAAATAATTTGCCCCGCTGGATCAGCTTGGCTGCATCCGTGCAGCTGAAAACGGTTTTGCAAAAGTATGAGGCGATGGTGGACATGCATATTCAACGGTTCGATACCGTTTTTGAGGAAGAAGGGCTGCTGTCGCTGAGCCGCAGTCATCCCGCCATGGATGCCCTCATTCAGGAACTGGACAGCCAGTTACCGGGCTGCTGTGATGCACCGATCCGTGATGCCTGTTTGCTGGCCGGTATCCAGGTGATCAACCATTTTAAAATCAGCATATACGGCACCGCTGCCTCTTTTGCCCGTGAACTGGGATTGGAGAAGCCGGCAGGTATTTTTCACGAGGCCGAGATCAATGAAAAACAGATTGATGACCGCCTCAGCCAGCTCGCGGCCTTTGAGATCAATCCCCGCGCCCGTACGCCGTTTGTTATACCCGGTTAACTGCATGTTATGAAAAATAAATTTCATCAAACGGTCAGCATCCCGGTAAACGGATACCGGCTCGAGGGAGAATTGATCATCCCCGCCGGCGCCCAGGGTATCGTGGTGTTTGCGCATGGCAGCGGAAGCAGCCGGCACAGCCGGAGAAACCTGCTGGTGGCCGCAGAGTTGCGCCGGCATGGGATGGGTACCCTGTTATTCGATCTGCTCACCGAGGCCGAGAATGAACATTTCTACAACCGCTTCCATATCGATTTACTGGCTGGCAGGCTGGTTACGGCTACCCGCTGGTTGCGGCAATTGCCGGAAGCCCGGGAATGCCGGATTGCTTATTTCGGCGCAAGTACGGGAGCCGCTGCCGCCCTCAAGGCAGCTGCGCAGGAACCGGATATCGCTGCCGTAGTGAGCCGGGGTGGCCGCCCCGATCTGTGTTCCTGCCTCTCGGAGGTACAGGTGCCGGTGCTGTTGATTGTGGGGGGACGTGATGAAGAGGTGTTGCAGTTGAATCAGTCGGCTCTCGCGCAACTGGGCGGAGAGAAGGAACTGGTAATGGTACCCGATGCCGGGCATTTGTTTGAAGAGCCGGGTAAACTGGAGGAAGTGGCCGCGCTGGCGGCTGCCTGGTTTGATCAATACCTGCTCCGGAAGGGGGAGACGGTAGTTACACGTTAAAAGAACTGGGCATGTTTTACGACCGGGAAGATGCAGGCCTGATGCTGGCTGAAAAACTCAGTCATTACCGAAACCAGTCTGCCGTGGTGCTTGCGGTTCCGCGGGGAGGTGTGCCGGTAGGAGATGTGGTGGCGCGGCAATTGGGATTGCCCCTGCAGTTGGTGCTTACCCGTAAAATCGGCCATCCTTTAAATAAGGAATATGCCATCGGCGCTGCAGATCTGCAGGGCTATTTTAAAACGGCTGGTGGGGAGGTGCCGGAGGCTTATTTCCAGCAGGAATCAGCGCGGGTACAGGAAAGATTGCGGGAGATGAAGCAGTTGTTTATGAAGGATATGCCGGAGGTGCCGCTGCAGGGTAAAATTCTGATCATGGTTGATGACGGCATCGCCACAGGCAGTACCCTGAAAGCGGCTGCACAGCTCTTGCGAAAGGCCGCTCCGGCCAAACTGGTGATCGCAGCTCCCTTAGCACCGCCCGAAGCGGTTCGTAAACTTTCTGCCGTGGCCGATGAGGTGGTGGTGGTGCTCATGCCGCAAGACTTTGTCGGCGTGGGTGCCTTTTACCAGCAGTTCCCCCAGGTATCGGATGAAGAGATCATCGCACTGATGCAAAAATGGCATCCGGCGGGCAATGCAGGAGAAAGGCCGAAGAGCCCCTGATGCAGCCCCCGTTCCGGGGGAACAGTGATGCGTTCACCTGTGAGCCCTCCGTTCTGGCCAGGTTTGCTGCATGGCCATGGGCTCAGTTGAAAAGGCGTGATAAATATTGAAGATGTTGCAGCGCAATGGTTGTTTTTATGCACCGGATTCGTGCTCCTCTCTCTCCTTTCCCGGGCCTGTTGCCTGGCGCAGAGGCTGGGATGGGCGGATATCCTTTCCTCCAAAAAATGGCGTATTTCCCGGTGTGGGAGGATCAGTGCCAGGACAGGTTAATCATTGATCTCGAGTATTTTTTTCTGATTCAGTTTCTGCATCCCGGCGGGTACGATGCCCAGGATGGCCTCCCGGAGGGTTTGGATCAGTTTGGTTTTGATATGATCCCGGTGGGTAACGAGGCTCACTTCGCGTGCCGGACGGGGTGATTTCAATCTTTTCACCAGCGGCAGTTTGGACTTGCCGATTTCCCGGACGGCCAGTTCGGGGAGAATGGTGATGCCGTCGCTTTTTTCCACCATGCGTTTCAGGGTTTCGATATTCCCTGTTTCATAGCGGAAATGCAGGTCGCTGTTGCGTCGCAGTTCACAAAGGTTCAGGATTTGCGAACGGAAGCAATGGCCTTCTTCCAGCAGCCAGAGCTGGTGGGGATCAATATCAGCCGCCAGCACATATTTTTTGCGGGACAGTTCATTTTTCGGAGAAACATACACAAACAGTTCTTCATAAAACAGCACCTCCTCGCGGATCGAGGGGTCGCGCAGGGGAGTGACCACGATGCAGCAGTCCAGCCGGTTGTTTTTCAGGTCATCGATCACTTCTTCAGTGATGGACTCCCGGATCACGAGGGTGAGTTGCGGGAACTGTGCCTGCATGTAGCTGTACAGGGAGGGCAGGAGGTAGGGGGCGAGGGTGGGGATGATGCCGATGCGGAGCTCACCCGCCAGGATTTCCTGCTGGTCGTTGACCAGCTGGCGGATCATCCGGGCTTCCCGGAGGGCTTTGCGGGCCTGGGCAATGATCCCGGTGCCGATTTCTGTGGGAATAACGGGTTGTTTGGTGCGGTCAAAAATTTTTACGCCCAGCTCCTCTTCGAGTTTCTGGATCTGCATACTCAGGGTGGGTTGCGTGATGTAGCACCGCTCGGCTGCCTGCCCGAAATGGCGGGAACTGTCCAGGGCAATGATGTATTCCAGTTGCGTCAGTGTCATAGATATACTCTATATGAACATAAAAATAATCAATTTGAATTATTAAAACAGGCCGCCTACTTTTGGCTTCCTGATTTTCTCCCCCGTTTATTTTCTGAACAGTAAGAACCGATTAATATTAAACATATGGAAAACAACAACCCGCAAGGAAAATGCCCGTTTACCGGCCCTACCCAGCTGAATGGCGCCGGCCGTGGACCCCGCAACAGTGACTGGTGGCCCAACCAGCTTAAACTGAACATTCTACGGCAGCATTCCCGCCTGTCGAACCCGATGGAGCCGGAATTTGATTATGCCCGCGAATTTCAGTCGCTCGACCTGGCCGCAGTGAAGAAAGACATTTATGACCTGATGACCACCTCGCAGGACTGGTGGCCTGCAGATTATGGACACTATGGCCCGTTTTTTATTCGTATGGCCTGGCACAGTGCCGGTACTTACCGTATTCATGACGGCCGCGGGGGTGCCGGTACCGGTACCCAGCGCTTTGCCCCGCTGAACAGCTGGCCCGACAATGCCAACCTCGACAAAGCCCGTTTGCTGCTCTGGCCCGTTAAGAAAAAATACGGGAAGAAAATTTCCTGGGCCGACCTGATGATCCTGGCGGGAAACTGCGCCCTGGAATCGATGGGCTTTAAAACCTTTGGATTTGCCGGCGGACGTGAAGATGTATGGGAACCGCAGGAGGACATTTACTGGGGCGCTGAAACTGAATGGCTGGGCGATAAGCGCTACAGCGGTGACCGCGACCTCGAAAACCCCTTAGCGGCCGTACAGATGGGGCTGATCTATGTAAACCCGGAAGGCCCTAACGGCAACCCGGATCCGATTGCCGCCGCACGCGATATCCGCGAAACCTTTGCCCGCATGGCCATGAATGATGAGGAAACGGTGGCCCTGATTGCCGGCGGACATACTTTCGGCAAAACGCATGGCGCTGCAGATCCTTCCAAATATGTAGGCCGCGAACCGGCAGCAGCCGGCATCGAGGAGCAGAGCCTGGGCTGGAAAAATACTTATGGTACCGGGCATGGCGCGGATACCATTACCAGCGGACTGGAAGGTGCCTGGACCACCACGCCTACGAAATGGAGTAATAACTTTTTCTGGAATCTCTTTGGGTATGAGTGGGAACTCACCAAGAGCCCTGCCGGAGCCCACCAGTGGAAGCCCAAGCATGGCATGGGGGCAGATACGGTTCCGGATGCGCACGATCCTTCCAAGCGGCATACGCCCATTATGCTGACCACCGACCTGGCGCTGCGTTTCGACCCGGCCTATGAAAAAATTTCACGCAGGTTCCTGGATAATCCTGATCAGTTTGCCGATGCTTTTGCCCGGGCATGGTTCAAACTCACCCACCGCGATATGGGGCCGCGTTCCCGTTACCTGGGTCCGGAAGTGCCTGCCGAGGTGCTGATCTGGCAGGATCCCTTACCTGCTGTGGATCACCCGCTGGTGGACGCAGGGGACATTGAACAATTAAAAGCCACGGTGCTCGCTGCTGGTTTATCGGTGCCTGAGCTGGTATCCACCGCCTGGGCCTCTGCCGCCACCTTCCGCGGATCAGATAAGCGGGGTGGTGCCAACGGCGCCCGCATCAGGCTGGCCCCGCAGAAGTACTGGGAAGCCAATAACCCGGCTCAGCTGGCGAAGGTGCTGGATGTACTGGAAGGTATACAGCAAAAATTCAATCAGGCTCAGCAGGGCGGTAAACGCATCTCGCTGGCCGATCTGATTGTACTTGCCGGATGCGCCGCTGTTGAAGAAGCGGCCCGTAAAGCCGGTACCCCCGTACAGGTGCCCTTCACTCCGGGTCGCACCGATGCCACGCAGGAACAGACCGATGTGGAATCTTTTGCTGTACTGGAACCCATGGCCGACGGTTTCCGCAACTACCTGAAGGGAAGGGTAAGTGCACATGCGGAGGATCTGCTGGTCGACAAGGCGCAGTTGCTCACCCTTACCGCCCCTGAAATGACTGTTCTCCTGGGTGGTCTCCGTGTGCTGAATACCAATTATGACCAATCCAGGCATGGCGTGTTTACCAGCCAGCCCGGTGTGCTCACCAATGACTTCTTTGTGAATCTGCTTGATTTCAGCACTGCCTGGAAGGCTGCCGATTCTGCACAGCAAGTATTTGAGGGCCGCGACCGTTCCACTGGTGAACTCAAATGGACCGGTACCCGGGCGGATCTGATTTTTGGATCTAATTCTGAACTGCGGGCCATCGCTGAGGTATATGCCTGTGAAGACGGGAAGCAGAAATTCCTGCACGACTTTGTTGCTGCCTGGAATAAGGTGATGAACCTGGATCGTTTTGACCTCGCCTGATTAAAGACAGGAAATGATGAAAGGGTGACCCGGAAACGGGTCATCTTTTTTTTGGGCCCTTCCACCCCAGAGTGGCAAACCGGATTCAGGCCTGGCTGGTTTTCTAAGGGGGCCGGTCAGTTAACCCTTTGCAAACTCCACCATCCATTCGATGCCGTATTTATCCCTGAACATCCCAAAATACGAACCCCAGGGGCTGTCTTCAATCGGCATTTCAACCGACCCGCCAGCAGAAAGGCCATGGAATAACCTGTCTGCTTCCTCCCTGCTTGCAGCACGGATCGAAATTTTGCTTCTGTTTTCATTTTCGTTCACTTTGCCCATAAATTCCGGAACATCATTGGCCATCAACACATTGCTGCCGATGGGTAATGCGATGTGCATGACTTTATTTTCTTCTTGCTCCGGGATCGGGAAACCCGGACTTTTGATGTCCTTAAAACGAACAACCTTTGAAAACTCACCGCCAAATACCGATTGGTAAAAGTGAAAGGCTTCTTCAGCGTTTCCGTTGAAATTGATATGGGGATTGATCTGTGCCATGATTTTATTTTTGGTCAAACGTACACTATAGTGATCAGTCCGGCAAGCCCCAAAGCGTCAACACCTAATTGTTGCATACTCCTTATTCATGAAACAGCGCAGCACAACGGTTGCCTAAATCGCCGATTTTAATGCCGTCATGGAGCGTGTTGGATAACAGCACAGCAGCAACACCGGGTTCAGGAAAATAGGTGATACAACTGAAGAATCCGGGTATGCCACCAATGTGCCCGATTCTGCGCCGTCCATTATAGGGAGAGAGTCCGAATCCAATACCATAAGGAGATGGTTTACCATCCGGTAAAACAGGCTTGCTCTGTAAGCTCCCCCATAAGTTGGCCAATTTGAATTAGAGAATATTCTCTAATGACCTCCTCCCTTATTCCGAAGCAGTCAGAAGTATAGAATCCGGGCATTTTATTAAGTTATTCTCTCTGCAGCTGAGATGATGATTGGGGTGGTCTTTTTGATCCATTATCTGGGTTTTCCCCAATCATCATCTCAGCTGCAGAAGCCCCCGGCAGGGATCGCTTCATTTCACTCTCCTTCATCATTTTGGCAATGAATGCTGCAGGTGAAAGATCGTTCAGTGAACTATGCGGCCGATAATGGTTGTATTCAATTCTCCATGTCTCTATTTTTTCGACCGCGTCTTCCAAAGATAAGAACCAGTGAGCATTCAGACACTCATCCCGAAAACTACCGTTAAATGATTCCACAAACGGGTTGTCCGTAGGCTTACCCGGTCTGGAGTAGTCCATGGTAACTTTGTTTTCATAAGCCCATCTATCCATTTCTTTTGAAAGAAACTCACTGCCATTGTCCGTTTGAATTCTTTCAGGAACCAATCCGCGTTCAATTTTTATCTGTTCTAATGCCATCACTACATCCGCTCCCTTAAGGGATTGTCCAGGTACAATTGCCAGGCACTCCCGACTATAATTATCCACTATAGTTAATGCCCTGAATTTTCTGCCGTCAAAGAGCGAATCACATACAAAATCCATCGACCAGCATTTGTGTAAACTGTTGTTCAGCGGGCGTTCCAGACGATGTGCAGCTGCCTTATTGCGACGAGGCCGCTTGCTCCTCAGGTTGAGCCCCTCTTCTTTATAAACCCTGTATACCCGTTTATGATTATCACACCAACCTTCACACCTTAGCAAAGTGTAAATGCGCCAGTGACCGTATCTTACTCGCGTTAACGCAATCTCCCGAACCCGGCTCCGAAGTGCTGTATCTTCTCTGCGGTGATGCTGGTAGTAATAGACAGAATGATGAATCATCAATACCCTGCAGGAACGTCGTGTAGAAACCCTGTACTGCTCTGCAAGGTATGTTGCCAACTGCTTCTTCTGGAGGGGTCTTAGAGCTTTTTTTTTACCACATCCTGAAGCATCTGTTTGTCCAGACTAAGATCTGCTACCATCTTTTTTAACCGGGCATTTTCATCCTTAAGCATTCTAAGCTCCCGAAGTTCAGATATCCCAAGACCGCCGTATTTCTTCTTCCAATTGTAAAATGTGGCTTCAGAAATACCCATCCTCCGGCATATCTCCTCTACAGTTACACCTTGTTCGGATTGCTTGATTGCAAAAACAATCTGCGCCTCGGTAAATTTTGATTTTTTCATGAGCAATGTTTCATTTTTTAAGTTATGAATATTGCCCCGATTTTCTACTTTAAATCGCTTCGAATTTTTGGGAGGAGGTCACCATCCATCCACACTACCACGGAGGTCGTTGGCTATTTGCCATATAGTACGGTGCAGTTCTTCCCTTTCCCTTTCTTTCGCCATTGTTTTGGTATTGATCGATTACTTTATAAAAGCCTGAAATTTAAGAATTTTATGTTTTAAACCTTTAAAAGAGGTAGGGTTTAGTATTATTCAAATATGAGATATAGAATATTGCCCTAATCTTCTTTTCCATAATTAAAGATTTGTATTTTTCATTTGTATGGACTATAAGCACCCTTTTGTACTCTACCTGAATGTTTCTGTTTGCATTATTTTGCTTTTTTTAGCGCTTCCTTCATTGCTGAACAGGGGGGAAGAACTAAAGGTTAGGCTTGCTTTTTCGCTTATCTTTTTTACGGTAATTATAAACTGTACAACCAATGTTCTTATTCTCCTTTTGGAAAACTACCGAATGGTTCCTTTAGTGTTTATGGCCTTTTTTATTCCGTTATTATTTGGACCCGCTGTCTATTATTATGTAAAAATATTGTTGGGCGGTGCAGTTGGTAAGGGAATTTATCTGACTCTTGTTCCTGGTATTGTGTCCTTTGGTTATGGTATTTTCCTGGCTTTGGCCGACAATGAATTGAAGCAACATGAGTTGAGACATATAATTGACGGAGAGCACACTTTTTTTAATCTCACCAATCTTCTTACACTTATTTTCATTATAATTTATTGCGTGAAGGCTTGGGTCTTTTTAAAGCGCTTGCACCTGGATGAAAAGGACAAACTTTACCTGCAGAACAAACTTAAAAAAGCCTGGGCAAAGGAATTTATAATTTACATTTTCGTGCCTGTATTTACCTTTTCCATTATCCATACATTGATGGTTGCCCATTCAATTGGCGTATCTACAATGGATATGGATCTCATCTGGATGCCTGTTTTTATGCTGATAGTTTACCTGCTGATTGCCATTCGGAGCCTGATGATGTACAAAGAATTTGAGCATCAGTTTGTATTAACAAGAATAGAAAGTGAAATACAAATACAAGACCAGAGGTTGGCAATTGCAAGAGACCTGCACGATAGCCTTGGCGCCCATCTAACCTTTATTGCCTCGGTATCGGATGGACTGAAAAAGAACAGTGAAAACCTGGATGATCATGTTAGAGCAAAGGTCAGTTCGCTTTCAGACTTTACGGAAAACTCTATTACAGAACTGAAAAATACTTTGTGGATATTAAACAGTAATGAAATAACACTGGAAGACCTGAAAAACAAAATCCTGAATTTTACTAAAGCTGCAGGTGAGGCGAAAGAAGAGGTGCAGTTTCATTTTCGATTCCAAATAAATGAGAATAGGACCATCGATTCAAAATGGGCCGTCAACGTGTTCAGGATGGTGCAGGAACTGGTTAATAACGCTATGAAGTATGCGCAGGCAAGGGATGTATGGATAGAGATGGAACAATCCGGCAAAATGCTGAACCTGAAAATTTGGGATAATGGAATTGGTTTTGATATGACTTCAACCCGGGCAAATTCGTTTGGGCTTTCAAATCTTAGGAAAAGAGTACAGGACATGGATGGAAAGCTCCAAATAGATTCCGCCGAAGGAAGGGGAACAAGCTGTTTAATTGAACTGATATTACAATGATTACCATTGCACTTGTTGAAGATAACATTTCGGCGCTGCAGGCTTTGAAAGAAAAGCTATCTGTTTATAACAATTTGTCTATTAAATATGAAGCGCTTAATGGAGAGGAAATTGTAAGCCTGCTGTCATCAGATGCCGCCGTTGATTTGATTTTTATGGACATTGAAATGCCCCGGCTAAATGGTATTGATGCAACCTGTATCATTAAACAAAAATTTCCGCACATTAAAATTGTTATGATCACCATTTATGATAATGACGATTTTATTTTCCGGGCTATACAGGCAGGTGCCGATAGTTACATACTAAAAGAAACAAAGGCAGAAAAAATTTATGAAACCATCTTGGATACGCTGAATGGCGGCGCAGTGATGTCTCCTTCCATTGCAGTGAAAACGCTGAAGCTCATTAAAAACGCCAACGATGTCGGTTTGAACAGGCTGGAAGCCGGCATTGATCTTTCGGAGCGAGAAACAGCCATTCTCGAACATTTAAGTCAGGGGCTGACCAATAAAAAAATTGCTGAAGTCTTATTCATATCTCCCTTCACGGTGAAGCGCCACATTGAAAACATTTATAAAAAACTACAGGCGGGTAGCAGGATAGAGCTGGTAGAAAAAGCAAGAAGGAAAGGTTTGCTGTAATGAAATGAAAACAAAAATGTGATGCAGCCACTTCAGGCGTCTATGTAGTTAGCGTGGCTAATCGATAAAAGTAGGATGATAAATGGGCCGAACAGCCCATGTGACATTAGCTATAAAAAGTGAATCTTGCATGAAATTTAGACTATGGGCAATAACTTATTCAATTCCGAATCCCTGGAAAGACAAAACATATGATGAAACTTTTTTTCTCAGCAAGTACTATCATTTTAGCATTATTTTCTACGTTACTGGTTGCAGCTCAAAGTGCGGATACAGCAGAGACAAACACAACGCCCGCTGTTTTCAAGGTGACTGTTAATGGCAAACCCATGCAATTCAATGGGGGTAAAATACAGGCTTTTACGATTAAAGAAGATGGTTCGCTTTCTATTTCGGCACAAAGCACAACCGATATTCTCAATTCCAATGTCATGGTATTGAATATAACCCCGGCAGACACAACCAAGAGAATTATAAAAGGAGAATATAAAATCTTACCGGAAGATGCTGTTTCGGATTACATAGTGAGGGGAGAATATTCTGCAAATGCGAATGGAAATAGTTCTTACTGGTGGAGCGATGCCAGCCATGTAAAAGGTGGCTCTATCTTTATTGATGAAATTACCAGCTCAAGCATCAGGGGCAGGTTCTCGTTTACCGGTGTATCGGAAAAAGAAGATGGCAGTGTGGACACTAAAAACCTTGCGAAAATTAGTAACGGCGTTTTTGATCTACCCTTAGAAATCAAAAGCCGTCTTGATCCCCGGTAATTATAAATTGTTCTCTTAAGTTAAAACGGCTTTCAGGGAATTGAATACTAAACATCGTTACACATGCCATTTAAAAAATCTGCTGGTTCCTTTTAAACTTCGGCGATAATCGTTCCATGAAAACAGTTACAAATAAAAGAATCACTCCCCTTCTCTCTTCATCGTTTGTTTCGTTCTGCAGAATAGTTTTAAAGAGAAAGATCTTAGCAATTGCCTTTGTGCTTGTTTCGCACGACCTCTATGCATCGCCGTCAGTTTACCCGGCTTCTTACACGCCGAAAGATATGCTCGTGAACTTGCTGTCCGGCGAATGGGATGCAAAACATAATGCAGTTAAATGGAAGGCCACCCCTGGTGATGTGCATGAATTCAATGGCGTGCTGAGTGCCCAGTCAATGTTATACTCCTTTATTGATACAACGTTTGCGGTTGATCTTGATGGTGAAAAACAGTATTATGTTGTCTTTCACACCGCACCCATGATGACCAATGAAGATGGCGAATTTGTTAACGCCAATAGTTGCCATGTATGCGGCGTAAACCTTGGTTATTTTACCTACAGTAAAGACAAAGACAGCATTTACGTAGATAAGTTCAAACGCAATTTCGCAAAGCATGGCTCCTTTGGCTCCCGGTCTTATTCTTTGTCCATCATCAACATGGGTGACGGTTATGAACTGTTGAAAGTGGACGATCCGTACGAGGGAATGGGAACAGCATCAGTGGCGACAAGGTTTTACCAGGAAGGAGAACTATTGCTAAGCATAATATCCAAAGAGAACAACAGTGGCAGCCGCAACAAAAATGAAAAAGGATACTATGAGTTCAAAACCGCTTTTGCTTATGACCCTAAAATGCATACGATAACCATCCGGCAAACAGGTTATAGGCTCCACGAGCAAACAGGAAGAAAAATAGTGACTGACAAAAAGAAAAAGCTGATAGTGGATAACTACACCCTGCAATTTTAATTTGCATATTTTGTTCAGTCTCTATCATCTGACTCATGAAACAACTCTAAAACACCTGTTAGCAAGGCAGAAAAACTTTTTGCCAAACCTAGGTAAAAGGATGCCATTATGAAATGGGCCGAACAGCCCATTGTACGGGCAACTCATATAAATGAATTTTACCTTTCATTTATCGCCCATTATGAAAAAAATACGTTTTGTAAAAACTGCTGCACTTTTCTCAGTAATTTTCTTATCATCCTGCAAAAAAGAAACCGGTAACGCTGACGACAACAACACCAATAACAATCCCACGTTACCGGCCATCACACTGCTAAAAAACAATAACTGGAAAGTTGCGGCTTCTTTAACCCGTGAAAAATACGAGGGGTACTGGGTGGTGGTTTTCAAACATTGGCGTTCGACTTGCAAAAGCAGGATGAACTGCGCTGGTATTTGTGGCATAAAACCATGTCCAACTTTTCCGACGCTACAGAAGTTATATTGAATAACCAGGGGAATACAACCATTAATAAGCCCGCTGTCCCCGGTGCAATTGATTTCAAGCAGATAAAAACCATTTACGGTGGGGATACCTGGGAAACACATATCCCCTGGTATAGCGGGTATAATATTGCCGTATTCAAAAACAATCAAAATATAAATATTAAGCTAGACACCAATGCCACCAATATCAAAAACATCGTGGCAGCGGAAGATGGTTTGTTGAATAATTCACAAGTTTCTGGAGGCACCAATACGGTTTCGCACTACCATTATGGCACCGGAAAATGGAAGACCAATACTTTCTGGGCATGGAACTTTGTGTCTGTTCGCTATAACAATCGCACCTATGTCATCAGCTTGAGTAAGAATACCAACCAGGATGGAATAACCGTTTTATCTGAAACCGACAACAAGAATACATCATCCCAAGGGCAGGTGTCTTATGAAATGAAACCCGAAAATCACCTTGCGTTTTCGCCTGTAGGATTCCTCATGCATTCTGCCCAATACGGTGAGAATGTATATATAGCATTGGATGCCTATGCAAATAAATTTGAAGTGTATAAAATAAACCTGGTAAACTTTACCATTCAACGAGTACTGAACGAAACGAAAGCCGTTACGTATAGTCAGTTTGCAAATGAGATAGATGCTGAAAGTAATTTGTATGTTGTGGAAAACCGTATAGAGAACCAAAAGTCTTTTTTTTAGCATCAGAAAATATGCCGTAAGCGGAGGTAATGAAGTAGTGCTTAAAGAAAGCGATTTACTCACCTACACTTGGATACATGCATTGAAATTTTTTGCCGGTAAGCTTCACGTCGCTGTATTGTATAAACATGATATACCAGATGGAAAACCTAACGACGACAGCTTTAATTACAATTATCACATGCAGATCATTTCCCCGAAATAACCCCAATACCTAAGCTATAATTGCATTTTTTAAAATAAACAAGAACGAACATCTTGCCGCCCGAGATACATCATAGAGAACGTGCCCGATAGCGATCCAAATGATTATAGCTTTCATAAAAACAACCACATGCAGGTCATTAGCTTAAAATGATCTGTTGTTTCATCTTCTTAAACATTTAAGCCTATAATATAATTGACCATTATGAAAATGAAATTAAGAAAATCACTTGCCTTAGCCTTTATTGTATGCTGCAGTTTTTGTTCCGCTAACGCCCAGGGCATACGGGTGGACATACCTGATTCGGCAAAATATGTTTCGTATGTGGGAAATGATGCTTATTACCTGACCGATGATGAGAAATATTTTTTAATAAAAAGATGGGGTAATCCCAGCTTGTTATTTGAAGTGCAAACGGGGAAGCTGGCAGCATACGGCGCAGAGGCTTACAGGCTTTATGCCGAAAACACCACCGTGCTTTCAGCAGGTGGATTCCGGGAGGAAAAAACCGCAACATCTGTTAAGGTTTATGAAAATGATAAAGAAGTAAACTCTCTGAAAGTTGGCAGGGGCCTGGATGGCTCGTGGGTGAAAGGAACTAATATGATTGTAGCGTTTGACAAAGGCAAAAAAAAGGCAACAATTATTCATCCGGGTGGAAAAGAAGTTTCGCTAATTAAAAATTACTCTAACCTTGACCGTAAAGATCCGAAACGTGAAATTGATCATTCTACCCTTGCTTCCAATTTAAATATTGGGTATGCATACGTAACGCCTGATTTCAAATATTCTCTTGACCGCGATGGCAGGCTGATCAACCTTGAAACAGGAGATATTCAAAAATTAAACTACTCGGCCCGCAATTCGCATGGTTATGTATATGCCTCTTACAGCCCGGAAACTTCAATACTCAAAGTAAATGAAACCGGTGATATACAAGCTTATCACCTTAGAACAGGACACTATTTTGGCGAGGTGGATTATAGTTATTACCTGAACAACGAATACATTTATCCCGGTCCCGTAGTCCTTCCTTTACAGCGATCCAACAGCCAGTTGTGTATCATGGGACTGGGCTACGAAACTGCAAAAGTATGCCTGATCACAGATGGCAAAGTGATACATTATTTCAACAACCCCAACGTAGAAACAGAGAAAACAAATTTTGAGCTTGCCCTACAAAAACAAAGAGAAGAAAATGCTGAACGTTTGAGGCAGGAAGAAGCAAAAAGAGAATGGAACCGGAAGCACTTAGCGTCCGGACCGACACTTAAACAATGTACAGCATGTAATGGGAAAGGTATCAGGGGATATACCGAGGCAAATGCTTCAAATAAAAGATATGTGTATGAAGAAAGAAATGGCAGCTATTATTTTAAAGGCACATCTCACGACACCTGGCCAATCATTTGTGGCACATGCATTGGTCGCGGCTCTGTACTGAAATAGCTTGAATTGATTTATTAAAACCGCTAACATGGCACCTCAGATCAATCACATTTGGCAAAATATTGTGCCGGCATCGGGGTTAGAAAGATAAGCCCCCACTTTTTTATAAAAACAAATGCTATGGTAAAAAATATACTGGCAGTTATACTTTCCATTACCTGCATCAACGCATCCGCTCAGGTAAAGGATGCCCGCTACAATCATCTAAAAAAATACATGGGCATCAATGTGTTTAGCGGTTATGCACACCAAACTTTTGAGCATGCCAGCCTTAACAGGTTCGCCACTTCATTTAACCAGGTATTCGCCGGCAGCCTGCAAACGCAGTTGGCTATCCCCACCCAATACCGCAATCCATTGATAGGTGTTGAACTGAGCGCTGCAGCCATCCGCATTGGGTATGCACACAGGTTGGCTCAACCGATGGAGTTTGAAGCCAGCTATACAAACGGAAGCATTCGCCGGATGAAAATAGAAGTGCCCAAAAACAATATTTATTTTGACCTGCTGGCACCAATGGCGAGAGGTAAGGCCTACCTGGGCATGACGGTTGGTGCCGACTTTGGTTACTACCGGTTACATTCTTACCTGCACAATAATTTTGGCAAGGATACTTACAGCAACGGCGATGGCGTTTCTGGAATTTTCAGAAGTCATCTGAACATACAGGGAAGGTTGGGTGCCCGGCTGGATGTGTACCTGCTAAAAAGAGTAAGCGTAAGCCTGCGGGCAGAAATGTATAATAAAGTTATCGCTGCACCTGAAAAAGCACTCAATGGCTGGCAGGATGAGTTTCATGTAGATGCCCGTCTTGCACCTTCCAGCGAGTGGCGTAAATACCTGCCCGAGGACGTGAGTCAGCGCCACAATGAGTTTATATGTGGGCAACACTTTGTGAGAAACCAGTCCCGCCGTGTATGGCGATCCTAAAGCCATGATCTACTCAGCCACCGTGAATGTGCAATTAATAGCCTTCTCAAAAAATAAATAAACCATGAAATATTATAGTTTAACCATAGTAACCGTTTTATGCATGCTTCTTTTTGCTTCCTGCGAAAAACAGGTTTCTGATATCGTGGATAAAGAAGAAAAGGCGCTTGCCGGCAAATACACCGTGAGCAATTACCGGGTTACGGTTTATGATAGTTTGGGCGTTCAGCTTTCTCAAACGAATAATACCAATTACGGCTCTGTGGAATTAAAAATGAATACCAACAGCGGGGCCGATGTGTTCAGCCATTTTATTTTTTATGGAGCGGTACGCAACACCTTTGTTCCCGGTAAACTCAATAAAGGCCAGTACTGTGGTGAACAGGATGCAGCAACGCAAATGTTTGCAGTACACTACCAATGCGATCCCTATAAAAAGCGGATGTTGTTAGCTGCCATCTGCCCAATGGAAACCGGTCCCTATTACCTGGATTATACTTTCAACGGTAAGCAACTGGAACTATTTACCCGTGTAGTATCACCAGGTTCCAACCAGCAAACGTTTTACGAATACATTTTTACAAAGGAATAGGAATAGTTATAAAAAACAAACTTCATTCGTAAAGAAAAAAGTTAGTTTACCTCACCATTAAATTTAGTTCATGATACGGCCATTCATCTTCCTGCTCACCGTTGCACTCAGCAGCCATGCTTATGGGCAATACGACTATAACGAAGAACGGCAAAAGGAAGCCCAACGTTACCTGGAAAACATTAAAAAAGGCCAGGAGTACAGCAATACCAAATCTTCTGCGTTAAAGATGAACCAGCAGGCCGTGCAGGAAATGACGGACAGGTGGAAACGCAATGCCGGTAAACCCACATCTCCACCGCTGGATGATGCCACTATCATCAGAAACTGGAACTTACGGCAAAAGGAAAAGGCAGTGCAGGCGGCTATAGATGCAGATGCATCTGCCAAAAGGGATGCCATCATCAGTACGATTAATCAGAAAGTGGATGCGGTTTACCAAACATTTTTAGAAGATGGATTTTATTCCTGCGATGCAAAGATGATGGCATTAAATTGGGTAGCTGAGGATAAAGGTGAGGTAAAATATGTAGTAGATGCAAGGAGTAAGGAGGCCGCTGAAGCACACAGGCAATATGTACAAAAAGAAAAAATAGCGGGTTTCGATGAGTTGCTTGATCTGGTAGAGCAGTTTGATGTAGCAGGTTACACGGCATTGAAGGCCTTGGAAAAATTAAAAATTCGCTTTCCCGAGAAAACAGCACTACTTGACCTGCTAATGCCGGTTTATGGTTTCAACTTCTACATTCCTTACGGCAACCTGCGTTCAAAGATCATGAACTGGAAAGAGCCTGAAAGTTCATTTATGCATGCCGGCGCTGCGGAAAAAGCCGAAATGAATAGACACCTGGCAAAATGGTTAAAAGAAAATCCTGCCGCCATAACACTGCTGCTGCGGGAAAAATATAGTGACGATAAAACTTTCAAAGAATTGGTTAATTACCAGGTTAAAAATGCACACGCAGATGTATTACATGATTTGTGGTTAGGAGTTACACTATATGACCCATTCCCCGACACTAAAGTAACAAACATACGCTGGGCAACTGAAGAGACGCCTTACCGGCAATTACTCAGTTTTTATGATTTCGAAATGATCCGCAAGCACCACAACATAAGCGGCATTCAAGCCATCGAAAAAGCCATAGGGAATAGGTTTATGCGCACTTTCCATGATAAAAATAAAACGGCCACAAAATGGCTGTCGGACCTGTACACAGATGAATTAAAGCGCTTTGGCGACATGGGTGATTTAGAAGCACTTAATGCTTATGCCTTACTCACGTATTTTGAAATAACAAAAAGCAAAAAAGAGAACGCTTATCTCATATTTAAAACAGTAATGGACGGTGGACTGTTTTACCCGGTTTTTATTATGAACGATCCCAAAGCATTAAAAGTGGCAGGGATTGAAAACTTCGGCATTTACCTGCGTGAACTCGAGTTTAAGCGTGAGTTTACAAACGAAGAACAAAAGGCCATGGAGGATGTTCCAGTAGAGTTAATGCCCCGCTTTTTGATGACTAATTCTTTTCCGATGGATAAACGCTTAAAGATTAGTCAGCCGGGTGGGCCTCAAAACACCATTTATTACTATGGCGATATAAAGAACGGAATGGCCAATGGTTTTGGCAGGTCTGTAACACCAGGCAATGTTGAATACAAAGGCTATTGGAAGAACAATACATTTCATGGCGAAGGAGAACTGAATAAAACAGAAATCGCTGCTGAACCCTTTAAGGGAATTTTCCTGGAGGGTAAAAAATATGGTTACTATGTTGTCAACTATAAGAAATTCGGCCACTTTGCCGCCGACGAATTCATAAACGGGAATAAATACAAAGAGCTGCAACTACCGGTGCAGGACCAGGAAAATTCGGCAAGCTATAAAGGAGAAGTGGCCAATGGCATGGCAAATGGCTTTGGCAAAGCGGAGTTTAGCAAAACATCCTCTTATGAAGGTTTTTGGAAGGACAATACATTTAACGGTACCGGAATTTTAAAATACAACATCAATGATGATTACGCAGGTGAGTTTCGGAATGGAGAATTCAATGGCTGGGGAAAAAGAAATTTTGGCAATGGACGTATTTACGCCGGCGAGTGGAAAGACGGTGAGATGACCGGTTATGGAAGTTTTTCCTTCGGATCGGGACCTTCTATTGAAGGCTTGTTTGTCAAAGGCATTCCGCAATTTCCCAACACCCCGCAGCGTAAGAATGTAACGCCAGTTACAGCCTCGTTCCAAAACTGGCAGGAAGCATTAGAAAATTTCGATTGGCTTTACCTTCAAAAACCCGTTGACGATAAAAACGTTTTGCGCTATTTTAAAGATGGTTTGTTGCAGTACAACGTTTTGGTAGATAAAAACACAACGACTGTAACCGCTCTTACAGGCAAGGAGATAAAGGAGTACACTTTTGAAGCTACCTACGTAGAGCTGGATAAGAAAGTTGCCAAAGGACATAATGGTTTGATCATAGAAACCAGGGACGAGAACGGCAAGATCACACGGTTGTACTTTCTTATTAATCCGTCTAAAGGAGAATTTAACATGAGTACTGTTGATGCCGAAAACAAATGGACTGATTTCACTTCGCCGGGAAAAAACAATGGCTGGCAAACGTCTCCTGCTATCAAAGGTTACGACAAGAATGGCGCCGCCACGAACAAGCTGACCATTAAAAAAAGAGGTACGTCCATTTCCATTTATGCAAATGACCAATTTTTGTTCATGCAAAAAACCATCGAAGCTGGTCGTGGAGCTTTAGAAAATTTTAAAGGCATCGGCCTCGTGCAGTCTAGCTATGCACAGGGTTATATACCGTCGGTTAGCTTTAAAGAGGAAGGAGACAAAAAATAAATAGGAGTTTACAATTCACATTTAGTTCATTTATGCGCATAGCCAGCACCATATTGATCGTAATCGGCACTTTATTCGGCCTGTTTGGCGTTTGGGCCTTATGGCGGGAAAACGGATTTGAAAGAGCCCGTGTTGTAACCAAAGGCACGGTTTCATCGGTAAGAACCGAACCCGTACGGAACGGGCTGACCAACATTCTGTACACCATCACTTACCAGCGTGACGGCGCAACCGACAGCATCGAACATAAGCTTACCGAACAGTGGACCGATAGCAACCCGTTGCCAACGCTGGAGCAATTACAAGCGCAAAAGTTTTTTATTCATTATGTACCCAAAGAAAAAAGAAGTAAAACCGTTTACCCCAAGCGAGTTATGGTGCTCGACAGCGAAGATTATCCAAGTTTTAATTACCTTACAGCATTCGGTCAGATGTTCACCTTTATATTAATAGGATTTATGGTAAGATGGTTCTTTCCGAAGAAAACAATTCAACGGTTAGCATAACAATATTTAATTTTTAAGATGGAAGATGTTTTTAAATAACGACAGTAATATGAGATCAGCCACTTTTACTTTGAGCATATTGGCCATTTGTTTCGCCTCAGTAGCCACTGCACAACCAACAAATTGGTACTACGACCAGAGTACCCGCTACGGTACCTTCCGACACTACTCAAATGGTGGTTCAAAACTCATCAGCGGCAGGGACTATGCCGCGGAAATCGCCAACTCGCAGCAGGAAGCCAGGCAGATGACAGAAGATAGATTAAAACAAAGACAGCTTGAATTGGAACGGATGAGAAAGGCGCAATACCCGGTAAGCCAGCCATCCAATACAACTCGCAACCAGCCGCCGACAACTTACAACCCGAGCCCCGAAGAACTAGCCCGGCGCAAGAAAGAAAAGGACGATGCACAATACCAGGAGTACGAAAAGCAATTGGAAACAGCGGAAGGCGTTTCGGTTCAGGGGCTACTGCTTAATTTCATGTACCATCTGAAGCCCAATGATGAAATAGCTATGCGCTTAATTGCTATAAATGCACAGGAGGGAAACGTTGGTGGCATTGAATACCATTGGAAAAAATTTTCGGAGGCGTCCCGATCCATCTACGGGGAGGCAGTTGGCGCCGCCTTCAGTTCAGCGTATTTCCGCAACGGGCGCTATGAAAGTGCGCTCTTTAATCTTGACCGACTGAAAACGAACGACCTGAATAGTTTTTCGGAGAGCCTGTACTGCCGTTTACAATTGGGCAAGTGGGAAGAGCTAAAAACATCCTTTGCAAAAAACATTGCCGCATTTCCCCAACTGTCGCCGGTTGCTCATCATCTCTCCGACGGGTTTACCGCACTGCAAGCGGGCGTTACAGACACATCTAAAACTGCAGTCACTGCTGCTGCGCTGTACCAATTTGCCATTTCCCGCCGCGAAAGCCATGTGATGGATGTGGCCAATATTCTCGCCCTCGACGTTGCGGTGCGCCTTGCGCCGGCGAATGCCACGTACCGCGAAGAGCGCTTTAATGCCAACGCAGTACTTAATTTCAAAGTTGCAATGGAAGAAGACTACCAATTTTTTAATAAATAACCATTCATGAAATTCATCTTTCTTATTTGTTTGATAAGCTTTGGTTGTGTGCTGCCGGAGCACGTTTTGGCACAGCCGAAATGCTATATCGTTTCCTATGATATCTTTCCCGACCGTGCCGGGAATGTGGTTGCTTTTAAAGTAACCTATGAAGGTGTCACGGATACCGTTTACTTCGTGGATGTAGCCAGCAGTACCATTACAGACCGTGTAGCAGAAGGAACATTTGGGCTGGAGTTTAAAATGATGAAGGCTAAGGTGCTGAACAGGGAAGCAGAAATGATGTCGGGCATGCAAGCGTACTACAGGTATCCTGGTCGGGGTGAGAAGGAGAAATACGGACTCTGCGATATAATGTGGAAAGATTCCACGTTGGCAAGGTCATGGTTGCCCCAGGCGTTCACGCAGCACCATAATGACCTGAAGCCCGTTTATAAGTCAAACCCTAAGACAGCCTTGTTATACGGGCGCCTTGATGGAAAGAAAGCGTTGTACAATATGCTCGACACTTCAAAAGACGGCAAGGCCAGGCTGCTGTACCTCGACAAAGAAAATAAGTACGCCTCCAGTTGGATGTGGCAAGCTCATATCTCGCCGAATGGCCGCTATGTACTGGCCGCTACCGAAGGCGCAATGATCGACCTTGAAAAAGGGAAGGTGATTTGGGACTATCCCGCAGAAGACGTGAAGGGCTGGTATTCTGCGGCCTTTAGCGCAGATGGCACACAGGTATCTATAGAGCGTGGTAATTATACCATCGCCGTGTGGGATATCCAGAAAGGCAAAGAGCTATACAGGATATCGGTGCCTCCCGATCATAAGAGTACCCTGACCGGTACGGATGGTATTATTCCTCTGCCCAACATGCAGCACGCCCTGGTGTACGACGATAATCATGATACAGGCAGGTTAAAACTGCTGCTGGTTAAAGCGGATGGGACTCATAAGGAGTTGAGGTTTTAAAGCATACCGATAACCTCTATGAAACATGCCATGCTGATCACTTGGTATTTCTCCGAACAAATCAACCTGCAAGCGGCTATCAGAAAGCGGAGCATAGAACCAAAATTTTTTTTAAAAAAAATAATATGAAACCATTACTATTTGCCTTCTGTTCCATGAGCATTATCTGTGCATTTGGCCAAAACCAAACTGCCGATTATAACCGGCTTTCTGCAGCTACAAAAAATGCCTTCAGCGTACCGAAACGTGAGTACACGTATAAGATCGAAACCAAATCCACTCCCGGCGACGCCCCATCTTCAAACACTTCGTCTTCATCACAAAAAAGCACGATCAGTGGCGATTATAGTTCTTACCAGCCTGTCAATGCAAACGAAGGCCGACTAAGAAAGCAGGCCGAAGCTGCAGACAGGCAAAAAGCGAGACTATCTGCTTTTGATGCCAAAATGAAACGGGTAGATGATCTCATTGCCAGCAGAGGTTTGAAAAGATCGCCTGAATACCAGCCCCAGTTGGTGCAGGCTGCCATTGACGGTGGGCTGACTGCTTATGAAGCTTCCCGGTTTTTTGGCAATTCGCCGGAGGAGTACCGCAGCATGCTGGCAGCTAAAAGCGGCCAGGGTGGAAGTGGTGAACGGTATGAAACGTTGAATTTCCCCAAAGGAGATGTTTACACGGGTAAAACACTCAATGGCGAACCACATGGTGAAGGCAGCATTACATTCGCCCGGGATGGCGTGGTTATGAAAGGAGAATTTAAAAACGGTCAGGCCAATGGCATGATGACCGTCACCGCAAAAAACTATGTGCAAACCGGCAAATTTGTGAACGGCATACCGGTTGGCGACCATCGGTATGATTACGACGATGGCAAAGTAAAACTGGTGGAGACCAGGAATATGGAAACCGGAAAATCCACCGTTGAATATCCTGATAAATCATCCTTTGACGGCCTGTCTGACGAAAATGGAAAGTACCTGAAAGGAAAAGTTTTGTATGCGAGCGGCATCAGCTTCGATGGAGATTTTAAAAATGGCGCTCCTTACCGCGGCGTTTGGGAAAACGAGGGCCGGGTAATGATCGGGGAATTTGGAGAACTAACATCATCAGACATCTACCTGAAGTTTGGTTACCATTACGATCCTAAAACGAATGAACAAACCTATGGAAGTTTTACACCGGGTATGAAACGCATCGGTTATTCACGAACCGTAAAATCCAATAATAATGTTCAGCATGAAATATATGGAGAAAACGAAACCATCACCTATGTGTACACACAATATGTCAGCGGCAATTTACTCGCCGTAAAAGCGAAGCAGGATGGATATGATTATGTAGGCACATTTTACAACGCAGCTACAAACGAATTAGACCCGGTTATTTGGGATAAAAAAAAGGGTATTGTGGAAATTCCCGCGAATGATCCTTTGGCTGAAAAGGCGAGAGCGTACTCACGGGAGGTGGCGCCTGCCATCAATGCCGGCAAACACGAATACGAAGCAAAGTTGAAAGAAGTGGAACCTTATATTCATCGCTACAATGCAGAGCGGGAAGGCGTGCAAAAAAATGCCAAAACCTCTCCTGCCAGCCTGCCTAAAAAAACTGAAGTGCCGGGCACAACAACTTCCGTGGCAAGTGGTACCAATGCCGCTTCTAAAGGCGCTTTTCTTTACGATGGTGGAACTTATACCGGCGAGCTCAATGCTGCCAATCAACCCCACGGTCAGGGGAAATATGTGTCAGCAAACGGCGACTATACTTATGAGGGAAATTACGTGAACGGCAAGGGGCAAGGCAAGGGAAAAATGACCTGGAAAAACGGCGAATTTTATGAAGGGGATTTTGTGAATGGCCTTAGAGAAGGCAAGGGAAAGTACACAATGGCCAATGGCGATGTGTATGAAGGTGAACATGCAGATGGCATGTGGCACGGTAAGGGGAAGCTAACTTACGCAAATGGAAAAGTGGAGGAAGGGATATGGAGTTATGGTGAGTTGGATCCAAAACCAGTTATAATAGGACCGGGTAAAGCAAAATTTGAATGGAACGATAAGACCTATGTTGGTGCTTATGTGAATGGGAAGCGCACGGGTAAGGGAAAGTTGACCACGCTGCATGGTGATGTGTACGAAGGTGATTTTGTAGATGGACAATGGCACGGAAAAGGAAAGCTTACCTGGCAAAGTGAGGGAGGTGGTTACTACGAAGGGGAGTTTGCCAACAACCAGTTGATTTACGGGAAAGGAATGGTAAAAAGCTTTAACGGCGATGTTTACACGGGCGAGTTCAAAGGAGGCTTGAAACACGGAAAAGGCAAAATGATCTATGCTGATGGAAAAATAGAAGAAGGCAACTGGGAACGAGGGCAATTCAAAGGCAATAATTAAAACTGGATTGGATGCATTATGCAAAAGACTACCCTCAGCTCGACTTTTATTGATTTATTAGCCCTAAGATGCTCGAATTATTTTTTCACAAATTGTTTATTAAGGTTATGATTGCTTTTATATCATCAATAAAAATGTTCGAAACCTGTCCCTTGTAGCCCGCTGGTTACAGCAAGATGCCCCCATCCGGGGGCATCTTGCTTTTGGGCCATAGAGCCATGATAGGAACTTCCATCGCACTTCATAAGTGCAAAATGGAATGAGGCCCCTGCGCTTATTTTTTTCTAATCTGCAGCTCCTCCCAGGGCGTGGTGCCGTCTTTTTCACGGGTAAATTCAAATTCATCGGTACTGAGCAAAACAATTTCGGCCGTGGTATATACCAGGTTGCCCTCCAGCAGGTGCCCGCCCAGGGTACGGCCGGTGCTGTCGCTCACCGCCAGGTGCAGGTGCGAACCGTTGACGGATACTGTTCCCGTGAGGCTCACGATTTCAAAATGCCCATGGCCGGTGCTGCCTCCGGGCTGGTTGGCCAGCCGCAGCTGGTAGCGGGTTAAACTGCCTACACAGGTGCCGATCCAGCCTGCCCTGATCTGGTGCTGCTGTACATAGCGAACGATGCCTTCTTTGAGGTCTTCACCGGGTTTCAGCCGGAATGCATGGGACTGGATGCCAGACATAGTGCGGGTTTGATGACAGGAAAGCAAACATGCCGTGCAGAGCAACAAAGCCCAAGGCCTCCAGACCCTGGCTGGTGGCTGCGGAAGGAGGAGGCGACGATGCCCGCGGGTATGCGGCACAAGGGAGTGACACAACGCTGCTGCCACGACAGTACCGATGCTGATGAAATAATGCAACAAATGGATAACGGTATATTTGTTAAACCGGACATGAAATTAAACCTAATTTTCATTCCGCTGTTTGTTGAATCACAGGAATGCGATTCCTGACAAAAACAACCTGTATGAAGAAAATCCTGATGGCCTGCACCCTTTTCAGTGCGCTGATGTCATGCGCAGCGCCACCGGATCCTAAAACCCCACCCATGCAAGAACCTGCAACCCTCCCGGCGGGAACAGATACCGCCACATTCGGCACCGGCTGCTTCTGGTGCACCGAAGCCATCTTTCAGCAACTGGAAGGCGTGATGAAGGTCACCAACGGTTACAGCGGCGGCTTCACCGACAACCCGGATTATAAAGAAGTGTGCACCGGCACCACCGGTCATGCTGAATGCCTCCAGATCATTTTTGACCCGGCAAAAATCAGTTTCGACGAACTGCTGGAGGTGTTCTGGCAAACACATGACCCCACCACCCTCAACCGGCAGGGCAATGATATCGGCACCCAGTACCGGAGTGTGATTTTCATCCACAACGAAGCCCAGCGGCAGAAAGCCGAACATTACAAAACTGCTTTGGACAAGAGCGGAGCTTTTGACAAGCCCATCGTTACCAGCCTGGAACCTTTTACCCGCTTCTATCCCGCCGAAGATTATCACCAGAATTATTACCTGAACAATCCCGGCCAGGGCTACTGCCAGTATGTGATCCGCCCGAAAGTGGAGAAGTTCCAGAAAGTGTTCAAAGCCAAACTGAAGAAATAAAGAAGCTACACGGAGTTTTCGGGTAACCCACCCTACTCCTTCCTCACCCGCCGCAGTTCCAGCAGGTTCAGCGCATTGGGATAGAACCCGCGGATCCGCGGCTGCACCAGGTGGATGGCCATATCGTACCAGAGCGGCACCACAGGGGCATCGCGGATCATCAGCTGGTCCATCTTCCGGTACAAGGCCGTTCGCAGTGAGTCGTTGGTGGTAGCCAGGGCTTCCAGGTACCAGGCATCATATTGCGCATTACGGTAACGGGTATAGTTGGGTGGCGCGGGATTGCCCCCGTAAAACACACCGAGGAAATTTTCGGCATCGGGATAGTCGGCTATCCAGCTGCCGCGGAAGAACAACGCCTGTCCGCGTGCCGTTTGCTCCAGCAAAACGGTTTTTTGTACCGTCTCCACCACTACACGTATGCCCAGCTGCTGCAGCTCGCTGGCCACAAAGGCCGCCAGATCGGTGTACACCGGGATGGTGGTGAGCTGGATCGGGGGCAGCCCACGCCCGCCGGGATAACCGGCTTCAGCCAGCAGGGCCCTCGCCTTTTGCGGATCATAGCGATACCCCTCCACGCGGCCGGTATCAAAACCCGGCAGACCGGGCGGCACAAAGCCGTTTTCTGCCGGGGTGCCGATGGAGTTGCGGAGGTAGAGCATCAGCTTGCGGCGGTCGAATCCGCAGTTGATGGCCTGCCGGATCTGCCGTTGCCTGAGTGGCGACTGGCGCAACGCCGCATCGGTGGTATCCATCAGGATGCCGAAATATTCGGTATTGAGGTAGGGATGTTTGTGCAGCACCAGTTTACCGGTCCATTCCCTGCGCAGCGTACCGGTTTTGGTGAGTACCTCATCTTTGAAAGAAGGCTCGATGTCATTGATAAAATCGAGCCGGCCCTGGGTAAACTCCAGGAATTCGGTGGCCTTGCTGTCGAAGAAGCGCACCTTGATGCCCTCCAGGTAAGGCAGGCGCACCCCGTTGGCATCGGTTTCAAAATAATTCGGATGCCTCCGCATCACCAGGGCCTGCCCTTCCTGCCAGGCCAGGAGCCGGAACGGGCCCGTGCCCACCGGATGCCGGCGAAAGGCCTGGCCGTAATGCTGCACTGCCTCGCGGGGCACCACCGAACAATACTGCATGCTGAGGATCCCGAGGATGGGATGAAAGGGGCGCTGCAGGCGGAGCACAAAGGTGGAATCATCGGGGGCGGCAAAAGGCTGCAGGCTGTCTCCCCGCTGATGAAAGATCCAGGCGCCGGGACTGGCCGTGGCGGGATCCATCAGCCGGCTGAAACTGTACACCACATCCTGCGCCGTCATGCGCCGTCCCTTACCGCCGGGAAACACGGGATCATCGTGGAAGTAAACATCCGTACGGAGCTGAAAGATGAACTGCCTGCGGTCATCACTGATCTGCCAGCTGCGCGCAAGCGAGGGCCGGATGTGCAGCTGGCTGTCTACCTCCACCAGTGTATTGTACAACTGGTGCACGGCCCACATGATGCTCTGGTTTTTGGCAAAGGCTGGATCCAGGGAGGCAATGCCGGTTTGTTCATTATACTGAAAAATGCGCTCCGCCTGCTGATCGGCCGGCCTGCAGCCCGGCCACAGGATCAGCATCAGCGGCGCCAGCAGCACAGTAATGGATAAGCGGGCATTCATTGCGATGGCAAAGAACTAAATTAGCGAATTAAACCTGATCCCATGACGCGGCAGTTTTCGTTCTTCCTGATCCTGATGTGTTGGCAGTTAACCCTGTTCAGTCAGCCCTTCACGGCCGCCGATACCCTGCGCGGCAGCAACGGAGCGGGCCGCCACTGGTGGGATGCCCGACATTACAGCCTGCATGTGCAGGTCAACTTTGAAGACAGCAGCATCCGGGGCTACAACATCATTGAGGTGCAGCCGCGGGGCCGGGGCAGGCTGGTGCAGATTGACCTGCAGGAACCGATGCAGATCGACAGCGTGGCGGCAGAATGGACGTCGGTACCCGTGTCCAAAAGGGCGGCCGTTAAACGTTCCGGCAGGCTCTACCTGCCGGCAGATATCCGCGACGAAGGGAATGCCCAGTTTATTGAATTGCCGCCGGCCGTGCTGCTGCGCAGGATGACGGTTTATTATCACGGCAAACCCCGCATCGCCCGGATGCCGCCCTGGGATGGCGGCCTTATCTGGAAAAAAGACCGTGACGGCAATCCCTGGATGAGTGTGGCCTGCCAGGGCCTCGGCGCCAGCGTTTGGTATCCCTGCAAGGATTACCAGGGCGACGAACCCGATGGCGCCGAACTGTTCATCACCTGCCCCGACACCCTGAGTGCCATCGGCAACGGAAGGCTGAAAAACAAGATCATGAACAAGGACGGCACGGCAACCTGGCACTGGGCGGTGAGCTACCCCATCAATGCCTATAACCTGGTGCCTTACGTAGGCAAGTATACGCATTTCCAGGAGGCGTACGAAGGGCTGGAAGGCCCGCTGGATATGGATTACTGGGTGCTGCCTTACAACCTGGAGAAAGCCCGGAAACAGTTTGCCGATGCCCCCCGGATGATGCAGGCCTTTGAATACTGGTTTGGCCCCTACCCCTTTTACCGCGATGGCTTCAAACTGGTGGAATCGCCCCACCTGGGGATGGAACACCAGAGCGCCATCGCTTACGGCAACGGCTACCGCAACGGGTACATGGGCAGCGACCTCAGCGGCAGCGGCTGGGGCATGAAATGGGATTTCATCATTGTGCATGAAAGCGGGCACGAATGGTTTGCCAACAACATCAGCACCCGCGACATCGCCGATATGTGGGTGCACGAAGGCTTCACCAATTACAGCGAGGCACTCTTCACCGAGTACTACTACGGCAAAGCCGCGGGCAGCGCTTATGTAACAGGACTGCGCAAAAATATCCAGAACGACGTGCCCGTGATCGGGCCCTACGGCGTCAACAAGGAAGGCAGCGGCGATATGTATTACAAAGGCGCCAACCTCATCCATACCCTGCGGCAGGTGATCAACAATGACTCGCTGTTCAGAAGCATCCTGCAGGGACTGAACCGCGAATTCCGTTACCAGACCGTAACCAGCCACCAGGTGGAGCACTACATCAGCCGCCGGGCCGGAAAGGATTTCAGCAAAATCTTTGATCAGTATCTCCGCACCACCAGCATCCCGGTATTCGAATACCGCCCGGTTAGCGGCGGCGTGGCGTACCGCTATACCCAATGTGTGCCGGGCTTCAACCTGCCGCTGCGGATCACCTGCGGCGACAGCACCCACTGGATCCACCCTTCCGGAGACTGGCAGCGCCTTGAGCTTTGCGGGGAGCAGGCTGCGACCCTCACGGTATCTCCCGATTTTTACATCAATACCAAAAAGCTACCGTAATTTGCCGCAAACCGTTTCATGAGCCAGATCCGCCGGCAAAGCATCCTCTCCTCCATCCTGGTGTATACCGGGTTTGTTCTCGGCTTCCTGAACACCTACCTGTTTACCCGTGAAGGCGGCTTCAGCAAAGAACAGTACGGGCTTACCGGCATCTTTATCGCCATTGCCACCCTGATGTTTTCATTTGCCAACCTGGCCATGCCCTCATACATCTATAAATTTTACCCGTACTATAAAGACAACCTCGATAAAAAGAAGAACGATATGCTTACCTGGGCCCTGCTGGTTTCGTTGCTGGGCTTCTGTATGGTTACCTTTGCGGGCTTTTACTTCCGGCACCTGGTGGTGCGTAAATTCGGCAACTCGCCGGAACTGATCCGCTATTATTACTGGATCTTCCCCTTTGGCCTGGGCCTTACTCTGTTCGGCATCCTGGAAAGCTATGCCTGGCAACTGCGGCGCTCGGTGCTCACCAATTTCCTGCGGGAAGTGAATTTCAGGCTGCTCACCACCATCCTCATCATCCTGCTCTTCACCGGCGTGATCAGCAGTTTTGATGTATTCATCAAGATCTACTCCTTCACCTACCTGCTGGTGGCCCTGATCCTGATCGGCTACCTGTTTTTCAAAGGTGAACTGCACCTGTGCTTCACCGTGAGCCGGGTAACCCGGAAATTCCTGAAGAAGATCCTGATGTTGGTGGCGCTGGTGTATGGGGGCGGGCTGGTATTTGCCATTTCCACCGTGTTCGACTCCCTCGTGATTGCGTCGGTGCTCAAAGACGGGCTGGGCGCCGTGGGCATTTATTCGCTGGCCCAGAACATCGCCTCCCTCATCCAGGCGCCGCAGCGGGGCATCATCTCCTCCTCCATCAGCGCTCTCTCCCAGGCCTGGAAAGACAAAGACATGAGCCGCATCCAGCGCATCTACCGGCAGTCGTCGATCAACCAGCTGCTGTTTGCCACCGCCATGTTCTGCCTGATCTGGCTGAATTTTTCCGACGGGGTACTCACCTTTCACCTCCAGGCCACTTACCTGGATGCCCGGTGGATCTTCTTCTTCATCGGCCTCTACCGGCTGATTGATATGGGCACCGGCGTGAACAGCCAGATCATCGCCACCTCCACCCGCTGGCGTTTTGAATTTTTTACAGGCATCATCCTGCTCCTGCTCACCCTGCCGATGAATTATATTTTCACCCGTTATTATTTTGGCATCCTGGGCCCGGCAATTGCCAACCTGATTTCGTTTACCATCTACAACGCTATCCGCTGGTGGTTCCTCAAAAAGCATTTCGGCCTGCAGCCGTTCAGCCGGGAATCACTCTATACCCTTTTGCTGGGTGCGGCCGCCTACAGCCTCTGCTACCTGCTGTTCAGCCAGCAGCAGGGCCTCATCTGGATCCTGGTGCGCAGCCTGGTTTTTGCGGCCTGCTTTATCGGCGGAACGGTGATGCTCCACCTGTCGCCCGACATCCGCCCGATATGGCACAGCATGATGAAAAGGTCGGGTGTGAGAAAATAAAATGGGCTGCTTGCTGCGCGGGCAAAGCGGCAGACATGCCCCCGAAAGAGCGTTAATCAATCTGAAAAAAGCGGGAGAAATGGTACCGCCCCTTAATTGGCGGATGGAGCAATGCGCTCCGGAGTGAATACAATCAGAAAAGTATAACGAAGATATCAGGTAAGGGAATATTGAATCAGTGCCTCAACCTTTCAGTCCTTACTCCCCGGTCTTGCCCTTCAACCGGCCTCCGCCCAGAAAACGTTTGCTGTAATAATCTTCCTGGAGACTGCTGATGGTAACTCCGCCGTTGGTGCTGCTGTGCACGAAGGCCTGGTTGCCCAGGTACACCCCTACATGGCTGATGCCGCCACGGGTGTTGAAAAATACCAGGTCGCCTTCCTGCAGATCGGCATTGGCCACCATCTCGCATACCTGGAACTGTTCGCGGGCGGTGCGGGGCAGGGAGATTTCATACACATCCTGCATCATGCGGCAGGTAAAACCGCTGCAGTCGATGCCATCGCGGCCGCTGCCGCCATAACGGTAACGGGTACCCCACCAATCTTCAATAAAACGGTAAAGGGCAGAATGACTCAGGGATTCCACCTCCACATCCAGCAGCTGGGCATACTTAAACTGCAGGGCGGAGCAATTTTCTATGGCGATGGAGGAGCTACGACTGACCGGCGTCGTCCTGGCCGCCCGCTCAGTGGGCGCAGGTGCCGGAGCGGCTTCGGGCATCCCGGTTTCGGGGCCCCCAGGGGTGATTTCGATGCTGTTGATGAAACGCAGACCGCCGGAACGGTTGAGTTGCTCAAGGTTCACATTGGTTTGGGCAACCGCTGCAGACGGCTGGCCTGCAAACAGGCCGGTGGCCAGTACGGCCAGTAATAAGTTTTTCATACGTAAAAGGGGTGTTTTAAACGTATGTACGACCTTATCGGGTGTAATGAACTCTTCTGCTGATTCCTGGATTGTGCTTAACCGTATCGCTCTTCTGAAATTCCTGTCCTACAAACAATGATGAATATCCGGGCTTAAACGGCCCGGGCAAAGGTAAACCAATGACCCGGCATTTGCAAGCTTTTGCCGGTGTTTTTAAGGTTTTACCATATACTTTTCATTGAAAATGAGCGTACTGTAATCGCTGCACCACATCCCCTGCCTCCTTGTCGCCCGCTGCGGCTTACTGGATGCTGAGGTTGCCATTGATCACAAACTGTTTGCCATCCTTCACCGTGAGCTGACCGCCGGGCGCCAGCTGGTAAGGAATATCGAGGGTACAGGCCCCACCCTGCACCGGATCAATCAGGATGATGCCCCCGGTACCCAGGGATTGGGGTGGCACAGTACCGTTGACCCAGTTGGCGGGGTCAGACCAGTTGCCATTGCCGTTAAAGGTATAGGTGATGCTGGTGCTGGCTGCAAAAGCACCCTCCACACCAGCGGCATACGCCGTGTAAGGGGCATTGAATGATGCGGTGAAGCCCGGTGCTGCCGTTTCTGTCCAGGCCCCATTATCCAATCGGCCAATCACCTCGTTACCGGTCACCGCCGGCGGAGTGGCCACAACCTGGTCGGGCTGGAACGCCAGCGAAGCGCTGCCTACCGCCGATTGAAGGTACCACTGGCGATTCCACGCCCAGGTGGGCTGCAGGGGCTGCACGGAGAAGGCATCATCCACCCGCACCGAAAAACTGCCGGCAGCGGCAGGCACAATCCGAACAGGGTCGTAACTGGTTTCGTCCGGCCCCACCGGAAAGGTGAACCCGGTTAGCGGCACCGGGATGGTTAACCTGCCGGTATCATCGGTTACCACATAATGCGGATAAGTCGCTGTTACCAGCCCGTCAGTTAATCCCGCAGCGGCATGATAGCCGCCCAGCAGCAGTTTACCCGATTGCAGCGTCAGGTTCCTGACACCCTCGAGGTTATGCGTCAGGCGTACCCCGTTGCCGCTGTTGTTGAGCAGCAGGTTGAACTGCCCGTTACCGGCCAGCGGAGCGCCGAATAACTGCGGGCCACTGCCCCCGGCTCCGGTGGCGGAACCGGTGAACCTGAGCAGATGCTGGTTGGAGGTGTTGTTACCGAGACCCAGCTGGGGCAAAATCGAAACATTCTTTTCAAAAGTCCAGGTACCGGTTGCACTGCCGCTGGCCGCTGTGCTGCTGAACATTTCAAACAGCACGCCGGGGCTGCTGATGGTTACATCCCCCTTGAATACCGTACTGAACGAGGTTGTATTGCTTGAGGTAAAACGCAGGATATTGCCGGCTGTATTGAGCACGGTAAAATTGCCCTTCACGGTATCCATATAGGGGAAGCTGCCGAAACCCAGGCTACAGGGGGCCTGTTGCTGGGGGCAGTTCCAGATCACGGTACCCAGCCGATGCGGCGAGGCGCCATTCAGCGCCAGCTGAAAACCCGCAGGAGAAGCGGCGCCGGTAACTTTGAGTACCGCATCTGCCGCCCAGCGGGCCGGGGGCAGGCCTACGATACCGCCGTTGCGGGCAATTTCATATTCGCTGCCACTGTTGAAACTAATACCGGAGGCGGTATTGGTTCCGGAAAGTGCGCCGGCATCCACGCTGCTGCCCCCGATCACCAGGGCGCCGGTGCGGATTTTTCCGTTCACGGTAAGCCGGGCCGTGGTGGCGATGCTGTTGTTCAGCGTGAGCCTGCTGTTGGCGCCTCCCTGGAGATCCACCATCCCGTCAATGACACAGGTGCCGTCAAGCTGCAGATTGATGCCCGAATTGGCGATGCCGCTGCCACGGATCTGCAGCACGGCGCCGGCATCCACGATCAGCGGCGCCCCTACCACACTGCCCAGACTGTAAGCGGCGGCGGATTCAAACAGCACCGTGGCATTGTTGGTGATGGTGAGCGAACGTACCCCGGTAACATTGGCCGTAAATATTACGCTGGCACTGGTATTGAACACCACATCGTCGTTGGTGCCGGGTACGCCTACCGGCGACCAGGCCGCGTTGTTGGTCCAGAAATCGCCATCCCCGCCTACCCAGGTTTTCTGAATCGCAAGGGTTTGTAAAGCCCCCAAAAGGGCGGCAGCAAAAAACAGAAATCGCATAAAAAATTAATTTCAGATGTTGTAATACACAGGGAGGGCTTGCCCGGGGATCATTGGCATTCGTGGATAGAGGAGCGGAAGCAAAATACGGTAAAAAACAGGCAAATTCCAAGGATATTCCGGCAGGGCTGCCCGCAACCGCACTGACGTAAAATTGCCCACCGCTGTTGAAAAATATCTCTCCCCCAAAAGGCCCCGCCTTCGTAAGTTTGGGGTTCAGCCCGAAAGGAAAAAGCCCCCGGCCTATGAAGTTTTCGCACCTCCACGTACATACCCAGTTTTCGCTGCTCGATGGCGCCGCTTCCATCAAAAACCTCTATAAAAAGGCCATCACCGACGGCATGCCCGCCCTGGCCATCAGCGACCACGGCAATATGTTCGGGGTGTTTGAGTTTGTGAAGGAGGCCTATAACCACAAAAACGACGACGGCTCCCTCAAGGTGAAACCCATCGTGGGCTGCGAATTCTACATCACCAAAGACCGGCACCGCAAAACCTTCAACAAGGAAGAAAAGGATCCGCGCCATCACCAGATCCTGCTGGCCAAAAATGAAACAGGCTACCGCAACCTGGTGAAGCTCACTTCTCTCGGTTTTATCGAAGGGATGTACAGCAAGTATCCGCGCATCGACAAGGAACTGATTCACAAATACCACGAAGGACTGATCGCCACCACCTGCTGCCTCGGCGCCCTGGTGCCCCAAACCATTCTTAAACACGGGGAGGCCGAGGGTGAAAATGAATTCAAATGGTGGCTCAACATCTTCCAGCAGGATTACTATGTGGAGCTGCAGCGGCACGGCATGGCCGAACAGGACCGCGTCAACGAAATCCTCCTGAAGTTTGCGAAAAAATACAATGTCAAGGTAATCGCCAGCAACGACAGTCATTATGTGGACCAGAAAGACTTCAATGCGCACGACATCCTGCTCTGCATCAATACCGGAGAAAAACTCAGTACGCCGGCCCTCCGGGAATTTACCGACGATGACGTGCTGGTGAAAAACAAACGCTTCGCTTTTCCGAACGATCAGTTCTACCTGAAAAAAACGGAAGAGATGATCCAGGTGTTCAAAGACCTGCCCGAAGCCATCGACAACACCAATGAGATCGTGGACAAGGTGGAGCTCCTGGACCTGAAGCGAGATATCCTGCTGCCCCACTTTGTGGTGCCGCCCGGATTTCAGTCACAGGACGACTACCTCGAAAGCATCACCTGGGCCGGCGCCAAACAGCGCTACCAGATCCTGACGCCGGAAGCGGAGGAAAGGATCCGCTTTGAGCTGGGCGTGATCCGCAACATGGGCTTCGCCGGTTACTTCCTGATCGTGAGCGATTTCATCCGGGCCGGCCGGGAAATGGGCGTATTTGTGGGCCCGGGCCGTGGATCCGCCGCCGGAAGCGTGGTGGCCTACTGTATCGGCATCACCAACATCGACCCCATCAAGTACAACCTGCTTTTCGAAAGGTTCCTGAACCCCGAGCGGAAGAGCATGCCGGATATCGATACCGATTTTGACGATGACGGGCGCCAGCGGGTAATCGATTATGTGGTGCAGAAATACGGCAAGAACCAGGTGGCCCAGATCATTACCTATGGCACCATGGCCGCCAAATCCAGTATCGCGGATGTGGCAAGGGTGATGGACCTGCCGCTCGCCGAGAGCCGTGGCCTCTCCAAACTGGTGCCGGAGAAACCGGGCATCCACCTGAAAAGGCTGCTCCATGCCCCCTTTAATGCCAAAGAGGCCAAAGAAGGCGAAAAATCCCTGGAAGAAAAGGAGCAGCTGCAGCCTGATGAATTCGAAAATGTAAAGAAACTGCGGGAGATCTACCAGAGCGACAGTGTGGAGGGCAAGGTGCTGCATGAGGCCGAGATCCTCGAAGGCTCTGTGCGCAACACCGGCATCCATGCCGCCGGCATCATCATTGCCCCGCGCGACCTCACCGAACTGCTGCCTGTGGCCACGTCCAAAGAATCTGACCTCTGGCTCACCCAGATCGAAGGCAGTGTGATTGAGGAGGCCGGCGTAATCAAGATGGACTTCCTCGGGCTGAAAACCCTGAGCATTCTCAAAACGGCGCTCACGCTCATCAAACAAAATCACGGCGTGGAGATCGCCATCGACGATATTCCCCTCGACGATGCCCAGACTTTTGAACTGTACCAGCGCGGCGATACCAATGCCACATTCCAGTTTGAAAGTCCGGGTATGCAGAAGCACCTCCGCGAGCTGAAGCCGGATAAATTTGATGACCTCATCGCCATGAATGCCCTGTACCGTCCGGGTCCGCTGGCCTATATCCCCGACTTCATCGACCGGAAGCATGGCAAAAAAGAAGTGACCTACGACCTCCCGGAGATGGAGGAATACCTGAAAGACACTTACGGCATCACCGTGTACCAGGAACAGGTGATGCTGCTGTCGCAGAAACTGGCCGGCTTCAGCAAGGGCGACGCCGATGTGCTGCGCAAGGCGATGGGTAAAAAGCAGAAGGCGGTGCTGGACAAGATGAAGGTAAAGTTCATCGACGGCGCTACCGGTAAAGGACACCCGAAAGATAAGCTGGAGAAAATCTGGACCGACTGGGAAGCCTTTGCGCAGTATGCTTTCAACAAATCACACTCCACCTGCTACGCCTTTGTGGCCTATCAGACGGCCTACCTCA
>JAYRPG010000026.1:0-27902 GCA_041911275.1 Ferruginibacter sp.
AACAGCTCCACGGTGTGCAGCACGCCCGGAACAGCTTCTACTTCTACCACACGGCCCAATATCCGCTTAACTTACGCTACCGATGCCAACAGCAATTATACCTGGGTATGGAGCAATGGTGCGGGTACGGGCAATCCGAGAACCATTACTCCTGCCTCTTCCAACAGTTATACCGTAACCGCCACGAATAACGTTACCGGTTGCTCGGCTACCTCCAGCGCGGTCAATGTGAACGTGAAGCCGCTCACGGCTGCGGCATCGGCTGTTAATCCCTCGATTTGTATCGGTGGTTCTACGCAGCTGAAGGCCAATGCCGACGGTGGACAGCCCCTCAGCTTTACGTGGGTGGTAAATGGCGATAATGTTGTGCTGGGTACAGACTCTGTCCTGAGCGTATCTCCTGCCGTAACCACCACCTATAAGGTAACGGTAAGCGATCCCTGTAACAATACGGTTACTTCCACCGTAACGGTAACCGTCAATTCGCTCCCGAACGTAACCGTAAGTCCGGTTACTGCGTCCATCTGTCAGCCGGGCGCCACTGCAGTAGCCCTCACGGCTGTTGGCGGCAGTACCTATGCGTGGTCTCCGGCCACGGGCCTGAGTGCCACCACCGGGGCCAGTGTCAATGCCCTGCCGCTCAGTACCACTACCTATATTGTTACCGGTACTGATGCCAACGGTTGTACCGATACCGCACAGGCACAGATTACGGTGAATACCTCAGTCCTTTCTCTGACGGCCAGTGCTTCCCCGGCGCCTGCCTGTGAAGGTGCCCCGGTAACGCTCAGAGCGCCCTCCGCCATTTATGGTCCGGCCGGCTCTTATCAGTTTGCCGTTTCTTCCGGCGCAGCGCTGGATCCGATGCTGGGTGCTACGGTAATCGTCAGCGACAGCACGGATGATGCCCCGATGAATACTTCACAGGGTGTCAACACCACGGCAGGTAATTCTGTACCCATTGGCTTTGATTTCAATTTCAATGGCAGCAATTACACGCATTTTGGGGCAACTCCGGATGGTTTCATGGCGCTCACGACCAGCACTACCCCGATCACTTCGCAGTTCACCAACACGGTGACCAGCACCACCAATATTCCCAAAATCTATCCCTACTGGGATGATATGGCTACGGGTGGTAAGAACCAGGGTGGTCAGGTGCGTTATGTAGTGAACGGCACAGCGCCCAACCGCATCATGGTGGTGGAATGGTACGTCACCATCCCGCGTGCCATAGGCGGCGCACCCAACTCGCGCTTCCAGGCCTGGCTCTATGAAGGCTCCAATAAAATTGAATTCCGTTATGGAACCATGGGCAGTGCCTCAATGTCTGCCTCGGTGGGAATCACCGGTTCGGCTACGCAGTACCGGTCGGTGACCATTTCGAGCGGCACCAGCAGCAACAGTACTTCCAATAACAGCAATGCGGGTCAGCCTGCTGCCGGAACCATGTATACCTTCACCCTGCCCAAGGTGTCGAATATTACCTGGATGCCTGGCAACCTCAGTGGTGACAGCGTGGTGGTAACCCCGCCTGTGGGCACCACAACCTACACGGCAACGGCCAACACGGGCACCTGCTCGGCACAAGCCTCAGTAAGTGTTACTGTGAATCCGAAAACCGTTATTACTGCTGATATCAGCACCCTGAACCAGTTCCTGCCGCAGAATTCTCCGGCTACTGCGCTCAGCATCACGGCCACCGGCGCCGGTACGCTTACCTATCAGTGGTACAGCAACACCAGCAACAGCAGCACCGGCGGTACTAGTGTGGGTGCAGCCAATGGCGGTCAAACCAACAGCTTCACACCGCCCACCAACAATGTGTCGCTCAGGTACTACTATGCGGTGGTAACCGGAGATTGCGGTGCCGATACCAGCAATGTGGCAGAAGTGAATGTGGTGGATCCGAACGGTAACTACTGGACGGGTAATGTGAGCAGCAACTGGAGCACGCCCGGCAACTGGTCGCTGAACCAGGTACCGACTGTGTTCAACGATGCGATCATCCCCACCGGCGCTACGCCTTATCCGGTGCTCTCTGGCACGTCAACGGCCAAGAGCCTGGAAATCCAGAGCGGTGCCAGTGTTTCCCTGAACGGACAAACGCTCAACATCGTGGGTGGTATTACGGCAACCGGTAACCTCATCGGTTCTGAAACATCCAACCTGACTGTGGGCGCCAATTCCACCCTGCGCTTCGGCACCAATGCCGGCAGCTTTATCCGCAACCTCACGGTGAATGCAGGTACAGCTACCCTGGCCTCTGCCCTGAATGTAACGGCAGGTACGGCTCCGAACACCTTCGGAACGGTAACTGTAGCCAACGGCGCCACCCTGGTGTCGAACGGCAACCTCACCTTCAAATCGAACATCAACGGTACCGCCCGCCTGGCCCAGGGTGCCAACAGTGGCCAGTGGGTTGTGGGTGATGTTACGGTTGAACGCTACATCCCCTGGGCTGGTCAGCGCGCATGGCGCTTCCTGAGTGTGCCCACCAAAGGCACACAAACCATCACCCAGGCATGGCAGGAGCGCAATGTGCCCAATGTGTTCAATCCCTTCCCCGGATACGGCACCATCATCACTTCACCGCTCTCCAACCGGATTGCACAGGGCTTTGATGATTATTCTGCCAAAGTATCGATGCAGTCATGGAGTACCTCCACCAACAACTGGCTGGATGTAACCACCACCAACAACGCCAGCACCGCACGGATTGAAACCCTGCGTGGTTATGCGATCTACATCCGTGGTGACCGCTCGGTACCGGTTTCCGGCTTAACCACCAGCGGTACCGCCACCACGCTCCGCACCAAGGGTACCCTCTATACGGGTAACCAGGCGCCGGTAAGTGTGAATGCGAACCAGTTCTCGCTGATTGGCAATACCTATGTATCTGCCGTAGACTTCACCCAGCTTACCCGGAGTGGTTTGGCCAACGCCTACTACGTATGGGATCCGAAGCTCACCACCACCAGCGGTTCACTGGGCGCCTATGTAACCTTCAGCGGTACCAACGACTGGGAACCCTCTATCCCGGCAGGTGCTTCCGGCGGTTCTTACTCCGGCCCGAACACGGTGATCCAGAGCGGACAAGCCTTCATGGTACAGGCAACAGGCGCAGGTGGCAGCATTACCTTCACCGAAGCAGCCAAAGTGGCCAGCAGTGCCAACACCGGTTTAAGGCCGGCCAGCCCTGCTTCCGGCACCAAAAAACTGCGTGCCCGTCTCTACACCACCGGTACCACTCCGGTGATGGCCGATGCCAATGTAACGGTATTTGATGCCCAGTATGCCAATGCAGTTGACGGCGATGACGCCATCAAACTGGCTAACGGCGGCGAAAACCTCGCCATCTTCCGCGACAATTACAACCTGGTTGTGGAAGGCCGTCAGCCGGTAACCGATCAGGATACCACCTTCTTCGCCATCTGGAACCTGCGTCAGCAGATTCCGTACAGGCTGGAGATTGTTACCGAAAACCTGAATATCCCGGGTCTCACGGCGATGCTGGTGGATAACTTCAACAACAGCACCACGCCGATCGACCTGGCAGCAGGTACTACGCAGTACAACTTTATGGTAACGGCTGCAGCCGCCTCCAGCGCCCGCGACCGCTTCAGGATTGTGTACAGGCAGGTACAGCCCGCGCCGGTTCCGGTAACCTTCGTGAGCCTCAGTGCCAACAAGGTTGGGGCCACCGTGAAGGTTGACTGGAAAGTGGCTGAGGAAAGGAATATCCGCCAGTATGAGGTAGAACGTGCAGCAGATGGCCGCAATTTCAGCACCATCGGCGCCGTAACCGCTAGCGGCAACAGCAGCCGCGAGATCACGTATACCTGGCTGGATGCTACGCCGCTCTCCGGTAAGAATTATTACAGAATTAAAAGCACCGGAGCCGCAGGAGAAGTAAAATATACCTATATTGTGCTCGTTTCCGGCGGTGATATCAAGCCTGCTTTCACGCTGGCGCCCAACCCGGTAGAAGGAAGTGTGGTAAGCTTGCAGTTTAAAAATCAGCCGCAGGGACGCTACAACATCCGCCTCCTGGCCAACACCGGGGAAGCCATCCTGAACGTGGTAACCGAGCATGCTGGTGGAAACAGCACGCAGCTGATCAACCTGCCGGCCACCATCGCGAGAGGGGTTTACCAGGTAGAGATCATCAGCCCGGATAAAGTACGGGAAGTACAACAATTGTTCATTAACACACTCAAATAAAACAACAATGAAGTTGAAAGCAAGACTGACCAACCTGATTGTTACAGCCGCTTTACTGGTAACCCCCGCCATTGGCATCTGCCAAGGCCCTCCGCCGCCGATTGAAGGTGGTGGTAACCCCGAAGTGCCCTTCGATACAACGATGAACCTCATCTTCCTGACGGCTGGTGTGTTGTTCGCCGCGTTTATCGTGGTACGTCAATACCGCAAAAAGGCGGCTAACGCCTGATTATAAAGCACTCGGTTGTTTCTGCCGTAAAGCACCCCCAAAAGGGGTGCTTTCGGTGTTTCTGTACCTATAGCCCCGGAACAGGAGAGGGGTGCTTCTGGTTGAAAGCATACAGGGGAGGGGCCTGGCCCGGTTAAAGGGTGTGTCCGGTTATCCTGACCGGGAACAGTTCGGGTCTGCAGAATCAGAGGCTGCCTGGGCGCCTCTACTACCTGGCCGGTTCCGCACAAACAGGTTGCAGTCGGCCACGAATCCGGCTGCTTAGGTGCCGGCATACGGGCGGTTTTACTATCCGTCTAAAGAAGTGATCATCTTGGTGCGGATTCTTCTGTTTTTCTTCCGTTTTTTGAATATAGTACCAGGAATCCCGTGATCATTTTCGTTTTTGCTGAATGCTCATTTTCCTGTTCTTTTTCAACCGGTTCTGTTATGAAAAAGTTATGAATTTTCATGGTATTTCCCGGCTAAAAATTTAACTTGCCCCATCTCTGTTCGTGTGAATCCAGACCTTTGTGAAAACGCCGCACCGCGGATTTTTACCCCCCATAAAACAGCCCCAGCCATCGGTATTGCGTGGGCTTTTTTTATGCTGGCCTGAACCTTGAACCGTAACCTGTTTGTAAGAACACAACATCACTTTGTATGAAGAAATTTTACCTGCTTGTTTTGGTATTCACCTGTTGGATGATCCGCCCGCTGTCTGCCCAGAACGTAACCGTTACGGCTACCAGCGGAACCCTGAATGCAAACTATACCACGCTCAAAGGCGCTTTTGATGCCATCAATGCAGGAACCCATAAGGGCGACATCACCATTGCCATCAATGCCAGCACCACGGAAGGAGCCACGCCCGCTACGCTGAACAGCGGTGATGCCGATCCCACGTCTTACACCTCCGTTTACATTTATCCCACTGCTGACGGTGTATCGATTTCGGGTAACCCCGGCGCCGGTTTTGGTGTGGTGCAGCTGAACGGAGCCGATTTCGTGGTATTCGACGGTGACAACCCCAATACGCCGGGCACCAACCGCAACCTCAGTATTGTCAATACATCAGCCGCTACGGCAGGCTACACTTCCTGTATTCGTTATGCCACCCTGCCGGCCTCCAACGCGGTAAGTACCGACAACAACTTTATCCTGAACATGGCCCTGGTGGGCAATGTCACCGGGGGCAATAGTCCGGGCATCACCAACAATGTATCTTCTTCCAACACCAGCTTCGGTGTATATGCCGGCGGCAAGGGTTCTTCCACCACCCCCACGGCCATCACCTCCGAAACCGCAGATGCGGCACAGGCCGGTACCACCATCGACAACCTGGTGATCGATAATATTTCTGTTGACCAGTGTGCCCGTGGTATCGTGTTTAACGGGGCCACTACCACCGTATCTTCCTCCCTGACCATCACCAACAGTGTGATTGGAGGAGCCGGTACGCCGGGTACTTTTCCTTTCACCACTCCGGCCAATACTGTTTATGCAAAAGGGATCTGGGTGGCCGGTTCCAATGGTGTGTACATTTTTGGCAATACCATCCGGAACATCGTTTCCTATGTCAACACCGTGATGGCCGGTATTGAACTGGCTGCCAATATCGGCAACGGCTTGCTTTCGATTGAACAGAATACCATCACCGGGGTGGCCTGCAATGGTACTTCCGGCGGCACCGCCATCGGTATCCTGGTGAGTGCGGCCAATGGGGGTTTTGAAATCAAGGATAATACAGTATCCACCGTCCAAACGGCGGGTACCGTGGCCTCCACCGGTATCCGGGTAACCACTTCCGGTGGCCAGGCCCAGGTGCTCAGGAACCGGGTATCCGGTGTTTACAACCGCAACACCGGCGGTTATGCCGCCTGGGGCATCCACTTTGCGCCTGCGGCCTCCAACAGCATCATCCGGAATAATTTCATCTGGGATATCATGAATGTGGGGTCGGCCAGTTTTTCCACCACGTTCTGTGCTTCGGGGATCTTACTGGAGACGGGTTCCGGTTATAAAATTTACAACAACTCCACGCACCTGGAAGGGGTGAGTGCCGCCACGGGCAGTAACATGATTGCCTGTCTTTCGGTCGCTGCCGCGGTAACGGATGTGGATATCCGCAATAACATTTTTTCCAATACCGTAACCGGCGGCGCCGCCAGCAATGCGCATGTGGGCCTTTACCTGGTGAGCGCGGCCTCTTCCGGACTGGGCATCACCCTCAACAACAACGCTTACTATACCGGCAGTACCGCCGGGGTTTCCGGTATCGCCTTTGCCGGCAGCGCCAGTTATGCTGCCGCGAATCTTTATACAGCGGGCAACTTTGTGGCCAGCGCGGTAACGCCCGCCACCAATTTCCGGGCCTACAGTTCACTGGCCGGCAACAGCAGCAACGATTTGTATTCCTTTGCCAGCACGGCGGCTGCACCGTTCATCAATTCAGCCTCCGGGGATCTGCACATTGTCAACGCTTCGGTTACCGCACTCGAATCGGGTGGGGTAGCCGGCCTGGCCACCGATGATATTGACGGCAATGCCCGGGGCAGTTTCCCGGATATCGGGGCGGATGAATTTGTGGGCGTGATTACTGACCAGAAAGCGCCGGTGATCAGCTATACACCGCTGCAGGGCACCTGTACCCTGGGCAACCGGGTGCTGGCGGTCACCATCACCGATCCCAGCGGCGTACCCACTGCAGGCGCCGGTTTACCCGTATTGTACTGGCGCATCAACGCGGGTGCTTATACCGCGGTCACCGGGGTATTTGCGGGGGGCAATACCTATAACTTTACATTTGGCGCTGGTGCGGTGGTAGGCGATGTGGTTTCCTATTATATCGTGGCCCAGGATGGCGCCGGTACGCCCAATGTGATCAGCGCGCCCTCATCAGGCGCTGCAGGCTTTACCGCCAACCCGCCGGCAGCCGCAACCGTACCCACCACACCGGAAAGCTATAATGTACAGAGTAACCTGGCTCCGGGCACCTACAATGTAGGGGTGGGGCAAACCTATACCACGCTCACCGCAGCGGTGAACGCGTACAATACCTCATGTTTGTCGGGGGCCGTGGTGTTCCAGCTGATGGATGCCAACTACAGCACCGCTGAAACCTTCCCCATTACCATCGGCAACCCCGCCGCCAGCGCCACCAACACCCTCACCATCCGGCCCGCTGCCGGGGTGAACAGCCTGATCACCGGCAGCGCGGATGGCAATGCCCTCATCAAACTGAATGGGGCCGATTATGTAACGATCGACGGCTCCAACAACGGAACCGCTTCCCAGAACCTCACCATCACCAATACCAGCACCACTTCCAATCCCGTGGTGATCTGGGTGGCCAGTGCTTCTGCCAGCAACGGGGCCACACACAATACGGTGAAGAACACCACCATTTACGGGGCCTCAGGTACACTTACCTATGCAGGTATCTTCTCCGGCAGCGGATCAGCCATCGGCAGCAATGCCCAGGCATCCAACAGCAATAACGTTTACCAGAACAACAGCATTCATACGGCCAACCGCGGCATTGCGCTGCAGGGGGCTGCTGCCAGCGACAACAGCAACAGCATCACCAACAATAAAATCGGCTCAACCAATGCCGCTGAAAAACTGGGCTTCCGGGGTATCTATGTTTTCAACCAGACTGGCTTGAGCATTACCAGTAACCAGGTAAACGGCATCAGCAGTACCGTGAGTTCCAATTCAGATGTGGCGGCCGGCATCTCCGTACGAGGTCAGATTTCCGGCGGTTCCATCTCCCGCAACACCATCTTTGATTGTAAGCATACCAATACCAGTGGCTGGTCGGTGCATGGCATCACCCTCCAATCCACCAGCAGCAGTTCGTCCCTGAGTGTGTTCAACAACTTCATTTATGATATTGCCGGTTATGGCTACGCATCCAACATCCAGGATAACGGACACGGTATCGCTATCCTTTCCGGTGGCGGGTACCGGGTGTATTACAACTCGGTGAACCTTACCACCAACCAAACCAACGGCAACTCGGCAGCCCTCTTTATCGACAACCGCACGGCGGCTGGCACCACACCGGTAGACCTGGACATCCGCAATAACATTTTCAGCAACCAGCAAACCAACAATACGCGGTATGCCATTTACTCTTCAGCGCCGGCTTCTTCTTTCAGCACCATCAACTACAACGATTATTATACCCTGGGGGCCAATATCGGCTATATCGCCAGTGCCACCCGCTCGAACCTTTCGGCCTGGCAGGCCGCTACGGGGCAGGATGTAAATGCTGTTTCGGTGGATCCGGTGTTTGTATCGGCCACCGATCTGCACCTCCGTTCAGCCCTGCCCAATTCGCCGCTGGATGGCACGGCTACGCCGATTGCCGGCATCACCAATGATATTGACGGCAATACCCGGAACATCACCACGCCGGATATGGGCGCCGACGAGTTTACGCCTTCACCCTGCGTGTCCAATACCGGCGGTACCATCAGTTCGTCCAGCACCAATATCTGTGTGTCGGCTGTGGTAACCCTTACCGCCAGCGGGTATGCCACGGGTACCGGGATCGCCTATCAGTGGGAGTCATCCACCGATAACGTAACGTATAATCCCATAGCCGGGGCAACTAACCCGGTGGCCTATACGAGCAGCGGTCCGGTTAGCGTTTCCACCTACTACCGGTTACGCGTAACCTGCGCGGCCGGCGTTCCGGGCTATTCCAACGTGCTCCTTATGCAGGTAACCAATCCGCAGGTAACCGGCACCACCCCCGGAGCAGTCTGCGGTCTGGGACAGGTTCCCCTCAGTGCAACGGGTTCGGCGGGCACCACCCTGTACTGGTACAATAACCTTACGGGTGGCCTGCCGATTGCCAGCGGGCCCAGTTATACCACGCCCAGCATCAGCAGCACCTCCACTTATTATGTAGAAGCCGTAACCGGGGCTACGGTAGGCAGTGTTGGTCCGGTTTCACCCGCTGCACAGGGCGGAACCATTGGTACACAAACCATTAACTGGGAAGTGTATTTTAATGTGATCCAGGCTACCACACTGGTATCGGTGGATGTATATCCGCTCACAGCCGGTGCAAGCTCTACCCTGAATGTGTACAATTCTGCCGGCACCATCCTGGCCTCCATTCCCTACACCACCACGGTATCGGGTGGCGCCACGCCGCAAACCATTCCGATTAATGTTGCCCTGCCGGTGGGTACGGGTTATTATCTCTATGCGTCTCCCGGCCTGCCTGCCGGGGGTTTAAGCAGGAATACATCCGGCGCTAGCTATCCCTATACTTCCTCGGCCATCAGCATTACGGGCAATGCCTTTGATCCGACCTATTACATGTGCTACTACAATTTTGTGTACAGTTCAGGTTGTGCTTCCAATCCGCGTACACCCGTGGTGGCCACCGTTTCGGCCGCACCGGCCTTCAATGTGCCCGTGGCTTCGCCCACCGCGGTTTGTGCAGGTTCCAATTCCAGCCTGGATGCTACCGATACCGATTACAGCACCTATTCCTGGACGCCTGCCGCCACACTCAGCAATCCCAATATTGCCAACCCGGTTGCCAGTCCCAACGCCACCACCACCTATACCGTTGTGGCCAGCAATGGCGCCTGCAGTGCTTCGGCCCAGGTGACCGTTACGGTGAACCCCACGCCCACTGTGCTGTCCATTGCTCCGGCCAGTCCCGTTTCCTACTGTGCCGGAGCGGCCGCCCAGCTGCTCACCGCCAACGGCGGCGATGGCGATTTCTTTAACGAAAAATTTGAAGCCTTCCCGATCAGCCAGTTTGCGGTTTCCGACAGCCGTCTCACGGCTACGCAGAATACCACCTACTATGCGGAGGGCGCCAGCTCGGTCCGGATTACGCATGAAGACAACATCAGTAATGTCAGTCCCTCTGCATATCAAATGACCAGTAACCTGAACCTGTCGCTGTACAGCAACCCGGTACTGCGCTTCAATCATATCTGTGCGCTGGAGAATACCGCCACAACCAGCTACGATTTCGGCTATGTGGAGTACTCCACCGATGGCGGCACCAACTGGACACCCTTCCCCACATCGAGTTACAGCGGATCGGGCACCCTGAGAAACGGGGTGGTGTGTTTTGACAGATCGAGTTATTCGGATTGGAACACCCAGTTCACCGGCAGTGGGTCAACACCGGGTGCCGGTCCGGCCACGGCTTTGTGGAAACTGGAAACCATTAACCTGTCGACCTGGCAATCCAGCACGCAGTTCAGGATACGCTTCAGGATTAAATCAGATGTGAATACGCAGTATTACGGCTGGTTACTGGACAATATCCGGATCACCGGTCAGGCCAGTATTACCTGGAGCCCGGCTACCGAGCTCTTTACCAATGCAGGCGCCACCAATGCTTACACCGGCACGATCACGCCTACGGTGTATGCCAAGCCCACGGCAACCCGCACCTACACGGCGAGTGCTGCGTTCGGCGCCTGCGGCCGCACCGCCAATGTTACCATCGATGTGGTTTCCAACCCCATCAGCCTCACCATTGCGGCGGCGCCCTCCACCACCATTTGTGGCGGCGACACGGTTGACTTTACCATCCCCACCCAGAATATTCAGGGATCCCCCACACCATTCTACGACTGGCGCAAAAACGGCGTAACCATTACCGGCACAGCCACCGGCGGCAGCAGCGTGGGCTCCCTGGTAACCGTAACCAGTACGGCTTCCCTGTATCCGGGTATGCGGGTGATTGTTACGGGAGGGGCTGGTTTCTTCCCGGCCGATACGCGGATTGTGAACATTCTCGGGCCTACCCAGTTTACGGTAAGTTCCCCTCCCGGCTTTCCATTATCCGGGGCCACTATCTCGGCTTTCGCCACCGGCAGCACGATTACGGATATGCGCTATGCCAACCTGGCTACGGGCGACGTGATCACCTGTGTGCTGAGTGTGGGTGGCGTTACCTGCGTTCCGGTGAATCCGTTCACCAGCAACGGCATCAGTTTTACGGTAACCGCTACCACGCCTACGAGTGTGAACATTGCCGCCAGCCCCGGTACGACGGTTTGTGCCGGCGCCTCCGTAACCTTTACGGCTACCCCCACCAATGGCGGAACGAACCCCACCTACCAGTGGTTTGTCAACAGCATTGCGGTAACCACACCTTCTGCGTCCAATACCTATACCACTTCCACGCTGAATAACGGGGATGTGGTGAGTTGCCGGATGGCTTCCGACGCCACCAACTGCCCCTTCCCGAAGGCCCCTTACAGCAACAACGTTACCATGACGGTGAACCCGTCCTTTACGGTTGCGGTGAGCATAGCGGCCAGTCCGGGTGTGGATATCTGCCCCGCCACGCCGGTAACCTTTACGGCTACCCCCACCAATGGCGGCGCCACCCCGCTTTACCAGTGGTTTGTGAATGGCCTGTCGCAGGGTGCCCCGTCGGGCAGCAATACCTTCAACAGCAGTACGCTGGTGAGTGGCGATCAGGTAACCTGCCAGCTTACCTCCAGTTTGCCGTCCTGTGCCACGCCGGTGCCGGCAACTTCCAATATGCTGACCATCAATGTCACCACACCCGCTGCCTCGGTATCCATTTCGCCCAATGCGGCGGTTTGTTCGGGCAGTGCGGTAACGTATACGGCTACCCCCACCAATGGCGGCGCCGCCCCGCTTTACGAATGGTTTGTGAATGGTTCTTCGCAGGGAGCGCCTTCTGCCGCGGCTACGCTGGGTCCCATCACCCCGGTGAACGGTACCCAGATCCGCGTGGATATGTATTCCAGTCTTACCTGCGCCACCCCTATACCGGCCACCACCATCATCACCCAAACGGTGAATGCGGCGCCTTCGGCCGCGATTTCAGGCGGCAACCTGCTCTGCGGATCCATTCCCGTGAGCCTGTCGGCGAATGCCGTTGCCGGCAGCGGCAGCATCAGCAGCATTCAATGGCGGCTGGGCGGCAGCAATATCGGCGGCGCCACCAACCCCACTTACCTGGCCTCAGCCGTGGGGAACTATGATGTGGTGGTTACCAACAGCAACGGCTGTTCCTTTACATCGGCCTTGTTCCCGGTGAGCACGGCGCCCACCCTGATGTCGGGTACCTATACCATTGGCGCCATCACCGCGGTGAATGCGGCTTCTTCCGGCACCACCATCACCGTAACCAGTACGGCCAACCTGGTAACAGGGGCCCTGCTCAGCATCACCTCGGGCACCGGTACCCTGGCGGCCAATACCGTGATCACCGGCATTGTTGACGGCACCACGTTTACCGTAAACAATGCGCCCACCGTGGCCCTTTCAGGCGCCGCGCTGGCCGGTGAAAACTGTACCAACTATCCCAGCTTCCGCCGGGCCATCACCGATCTCAACAGCCGCTCCATCGGCGGTAATGTTACTTTTAATGTTACCCCGGGGTATGTGGAAGCGCTCAGCAGCAAACTGCCGGTGCTGGGGAATGCTACCCTCAATGCGGCTTCGGCATCCTTCAGCATTACGTTTCAGAAGAACGGAGCTGGCGTGAATCCGAGGATTACAGCTTATGTGGGAACGGCCACACCCGGTACGGCAGCACCCGATGGCTTATTCACCATTGCGGGTACGGATAATGTGACCATTGACGGGATTGACCTGCAGGACAATAACCTGACCAACCCTGCCACGATGGAATATGGGTATGGCTTGTTTAAAAACGGGGCGGGCGATGGCATCAACAATACCCTGATCCGCAACTGCACCATCACCCTGAACCGGGTGAACAATGCGGCGGGTACAGCCCCGATGGTGGAGGGATCTGTCGGCATCCTGCAGATCAATTCCATCCCTACGGCAGCCACCACCGCGTTGACACCCACCAACGGCGGCACCCTGGCCACCAACGGCACCAACTCGAACAATAAGTTTTATGCCAATACGATCCAGAACTGTAATTATGGCATTGCCCTTGTTGGTTTTGCAGCTACGGCCGGCGTGGGCCCTGCACCAGTGGCAACCAGTTTCCTTGGCGATCTGAATAATGATATCGGTGGGATTAGTGCTGCTACTAAAAATACCATCCTCAACTTTGGTGGTGGTGGTGGGGCGCCTTCTGCAGGTATCAGGGCTGCCAGCCAGTGGGGAGTAAATATTTCTTACAACGACATCAATAATAATAACGGATCTGGTGTAAACCATACCGGTACTTTGAGGGGTATTTTTGGCGAGTCTGGCTTATCAGCAAATGCTACAATCACAAATAATACCGTGAGTATTAAAACTGCATCTGGTGCAGCAACCGGATGGATCGGTATTGATAACGCAATTGGTGGTGCGACAGCCGCTGGTAATACAGTTAATATAAATAATAATACTGTTCAGGACTGTAGTTACACTTCAGCAGGAACACCTCCGTTGTTCTTTGGTATAAATAATACTGCTGTTCCTGCTACATTAAACATTAATGGAAATATTATTAATAACATCACAACAGGAAGTTTGGGCACAGCACCTATAACGAGTACTAATGTGATGATTATGAATCAGGCAACAATTTCTTCAGTTTCTATAAGCTCAAATACCATCACTAATGTTTCCAATGCAAGCGCAACCACAGGTTCTATACGCTGTATTTCTGTTGGTAGTCCAGCTACTGGTATCATTTCAAATAACACAATAGATGGTATAAGCTTTACAAACCCGTCTTCGACAGGAAGTATTGATGCAATTTTCAGTGGTTCAGCGGGGCAGTCAAATACTTTCAGTGGTAATATTGTTCGAAACCTATCTATACCCACAACGGGTACGATTACAGGTATCCGTGAGTTTGGCAGTTCAACTGGTACAAAAACGATTCAGAACAACCAGGTGTACAATTTTTCAACCACAGCCGGCGGAGCGGGAGGTGCTACATTTTGGGGCATCTATAGCCAAGTGGGTACGACAGTAAGTATTACAGGCAATACGGTTTACGCATTGAACAGTACGGGTACAACGGGTGGTACTGCAGGTACTATTGCAGGTATATATGTTACTAATGGTGCAAATGTTAGTATCAGCAAGAATACTATTTATAATCTTTCGTCTACAAGCGCGGGGCCTGTAGTATACGGTATGTGGTTTGCTAATACTAGTGCACAAACCAATACTTCGTTTAATAATTTTATATCGGATCTTAAAGCCCCGGCTGCAAATAGTATTGATGCGATAAGAGGAATTGGTATAACTAATGCTACCGTTAACACTACATTTAATATTTATTATAATTCGATATATCTGAATGCCTCTTCTACGGGAACCAACTTTGGCACTACCGGTGTTTACCACATTGCCAATGCCATCAACACCACGGCGCAGCTGGACCTGCGGAACAACATCATCTATAACCTTTCTGTTCCCAACGGTACCGGCCGCACTGTGGCCTTCCGCCGGAATGCCGGCGCGCTGAACAACTATGCCGCCACGTCCAACAACAACCTGTTCTACGCGGGAACCCCGGGCGGCAGCAACCTGATCTATTTTGATGGCTCCAACAGCGACCAAACCCTGACTGCTTATAAAGCCCGCGTAACCACCCGTGATGCGGCCTCGGTAAGCGACCTGGTTAGCTTTGTGAGTGCAACAGATCTGCACCTGGTGGCGGATGCCAACTGTGCGGCCAACGGCGCCGGTGCACCCATTGCCGGCTTTACCGATGATGTGGATGGCAATGCCCGTAACGGCAGCACGCCGGATATCGGCGCCGATGAAATCAACGGCACCAACCCGGTTAGCCTTACCGTAACTAACCCGGGCGCCCTCTGTTCCGGCCTCGGTGTTGATCTTACCGCGGCTTCGGTTACCACCGGCTCCACCGGGGGTACCCAGTTCTATTACTATACCGACCTTGCCGGCACCCTGCCGCTGGCCACGCCCAATAATGTCACCACCGGCGGCACCTACTACATCAAGTACGGCAAAGGCAGTTGTTACTCAGCCATCACCCCGGTGGTGGTGACCATCATTGCCAGCGGTACCTGGCTGGGGGTAGACAATAACTGGAACAATGGCAGCAACTGGTGCGGCGGCGTGCCCACTGCGTTAACCAATGTTACCATTCCCACATCGCCCAACTACCCGGTGATTACCGGCGTAGCGGCGCTGGCCAATAACATTACGATTACGGGTTCGGGTACGATTACCGTAGGGGCCACCGGTTCCCTCTCCGTAGCCGGCACCCTCACCGCGCCGGATAATACGATTGACGCCACAGCCGGTACGATGATTTTCAGCGGATCCGCGGCGCAGACCATCCGGGCCAACCACTTTACTTCCGCAACGCTGGCCAACCTCACGATCAGCAACAGCAATACGGTTACCGGCTTAAGTATCGACAATACCGGTGCCATGCTGAAAGTTTCCGGAACGGTGGCCTTTGGCAATGTGAACAATGCCCGCCTTACCACCAATGACAAGCTCACGCTTTTGTCTACCGCAGCCGGTACGGCAAGGATTGCCGATATCACCAACGCTGCGGTGAACTCCGGCAATGATGTGGTGGGTAAAGTGATCGTAGAACGCTACATCCCGGCCAAGCGTGCCTGGAGATTGCTGACCTCGCCCATTAAACCCACTACGGTGCCGGTGCCCAATATCTTCAACCAATGGCAGGAGAGCGCCACCTCCAGTCCCCTGGGCACGCTGGCTGATCCCAATCCGGGTTATGGCACCCATATCTCCCGCGGCATTCCGGCCATGGGATCCTATGACCAGAACAATACGGGTAACTCCTCCATTTTCTACCTCACCACCACCGGCTGGAACGGAGCGCCCAGCACCACCAACGGTACGGTTGCTGGTAACAATACCGGTGTGATCACGGATCATCCCGGCTGGATGGTCTTTGTACGGGGTAACCGCGCCACCCAACTGCAGTTTGGTACCCTTGCGGCGACCTCACCCACCACGCTGCGGAACAACGGGTTGATTTATACCACACCTACGGATGGCAGCCCCACGGTCATCGGCGGTTCAGGAAGCTATAATGATGGATCCTTTACCTATAACATCTGGGCCAATCCTTATCCCTCGGCCATCAATTACCACAGCCTGGTGACCAGTGCCGGCAATGGCTCGGTTCCGGATGCCTTCTACCTCTGGGATGCCAATGTAACCGGTACCAATGGGGTAGGCGGCTGGGTAAGCCTGATCTGGAACAGCGGTTCATCAGAATATGACCGCACCGTGGTAAGTGCCGTTGGTTCCACCGGCCTCGACGGCAGCGGCAACATTCAGTCCGGTTCGGCCTTCATGGTGCGCTATTCGGGAAATATCAATTTCCGTGAGCGCAACAAGGTTTCGGCCACGAACAATATCCTGATGCGGCCCACCGCCGGAAGAAGGCATCAGCTGCGCACCAATCTGCTGGCCCGCAATGCCGACGGCACCATTTCGGTAAACGATGGCATCCTGGTTACTTTTGATCCGGCCAACAACAATGGCTTTGATGACCACGACATGCCCAAGCTTACCACCTTTGCTGAAAACATGGGCATCCGCCACCCGGCGGGATACCGCCTGGCCATTGAACGGCGCAAACCGGCCTGTGCAACCGATACGGTATTCCTGGAACTGTCCAGGCTGCGGACCAAAGATTATCAGCTGGAGTTTGCCCTTGAAGCCATTGACGCTGAACCGGGCATCACGGCAGAACTGGAGGATACCTGGCTGAATAAAAAAGAGCCCCTCCGTTTTGATGATACCACCCGGTATGATTTCAGTGTTACGGTCAATACGCCCTCTGCGGCGGCTGACCGCTTCCGGATCGTTTTCCGTAAGCTGGTTCAGTTTACAAAACTGCAGGCGGATGTACTCAATACCGATATCGCAGTGAACTGGAATGTTGGCCAGGAAACCGGCATCACCGGCTACCAGGTTGAACGTTCACTGAACGGCGTGCAGTTTGAAACCGTAGGCTACCAGGCTTGTGCAGGAGATGCACAGGAAGGACGTTCGTACAACTGGCTGGATCTGGCTCCAGAGCCGGGCACCTATTATTACCGCATCCGTTGCCTGGGGGCAAGCGGCGCGGTGGCTTACAGCGATGTGGTCAAAGTAACCATCCGCAAGGCCACCCCAAAAATGTATGTGTTCCCCAACCCGGTGATCAACAGCACGATCGGGCTGCAGCTGAATGGCCTGCCGGGCGGTGTTTATGAAACCCGGCTCCTGAATGCGGAAGGGAAAACCATCCATCGTGAGCGCATCAGCCATGCCTCGGGTACCGCTACCGTGCAGATCCGCCCGGATCATACCCTCATCAGCGGGGTTTACCAGCTGGAGGTGTTAGGTCCTGATAAACAGCGCACTGTACTGAAAGTAGTGGTGCAAACCGAATAAGCGCCCCTAAAATTTACGGCACACACAATCAAAAAGCCTGCAACCCGTTATAGTTGCAGGCTTTTTTGCTTCTTCGGGGAGCAAAGTGAATCTGTTTTGCCTGTTGAAACTTTAGGGTTGTTCAGATGTTAAAACGCTGCCCAACAGGACGGATTTTACACAATTAGCCTACTTTTGCTATTGTTAACCCGTAACCCAAAATCAGGATATCCCCGAAAATCCGCCAATGTCTTCTTGAAAAGCGGTTCCTTTTCCCCGTGGAGCTGCTCCGCTACAGGAGAAACATCATGCTGAACAGACTGATCAACATATTGCTGATGGGGTGGCTGCTGTTGTCTGCTGCCCATGCACAAACCACCTACACCTGGGTGGGCGCCAGCGTAGGCGATTACCAGGTGAGCGCCAACTGGAGCCCCGTACGCACGGCACCGGCTGCCAACGACATTCTTGCTTTTAATGCCCTCTCTCCGCTCAGCATCACCAATGTGCCCACCCAAACGGTGGGGGCTATCCGCATCAGCAGCGGTACGGCCGCTGTAACCTTCAGCACCAACACGCTGAACAGTGTGCTGTCGCTGAGCGCTGCGCAGCCCCTGCTGTACAATACCGCAGGCAGTATCATTGCCGGCAACCTGCTTACCCTCTCGCTCACCAATAGCGCCGCATTCAGCATCAGCTCCGGCACGCTGGGCATTGCGCCCAGTTCCGGCGGCCGCATTACCCTCAACAGCAACCTCACCCTCGCGGGGGGTACCCTGGATATTGACGTGGTCGGCACCGGCGGCGTTCAGGTAAATACCGGCGGTTCGATTAATTACAGTTCAGGCACCTTTGTTTGCGTGAATCCCGGCGCCCTCAGTTTCGCAGCCGGCGCCACCTATAATCATGCCGCGGATGGCAGTTTTGCTACCGCGATTCCCTTTGCACTCTGGAGCGGTGGCTCTACCTGCCTGGTTTCGGGCATGAATGCGGGCAGCCTGGCGCCCGGCGGACTCACCGCGGCGCAGTTTGCCAATTTTACCTGGAACTGTCCGGCACAATCCGGTACCGCTGATATTGATCTCGGAGGCAACAGCCTCACGGTCAACGGGGCCTTTACGCTCATCTCGACCGGTACCGGCGCCATCCGGTTTACCGGCGCCTCCAATACGGCTGTGAGTGTGGGATCGTATACGCAAACCAACGGCACCCTCATCCTGCAGGGCGCAGCGGCGGCAACCACTTTTACGGTGAAAGGTATTTTTTCACATACCGGTGCGGGTACCCTCAACTTTGTGGGCACCGGGGGCACCGGTTCTGCCACCCTTAACCTGCAGGGCGCCGTTACAAAAGGATCAGGAGCTACGTCCTGGACCAGCACCAGCACCAGTACCAATGCCCTCATGGTGGTGCAGTTCTCCGGTTCGGTATCCCAAACCGTGAATGCTGCCGGGGGCTGGACGATGACGGCAGGCCGCTGTAATATTGTCAATACCAATTCCGATATATTTGGGGTATCCGTAACCGGTATCCTTAAGGTCATCAATGCCAACTCCACCGATCCGGCCAGTTGCAGCAGTGCCGGTAATTTTACGGGCGGTGGTGTGATCCAGTACAGCGGCACAGGGGCAGGCGTCAACAATTTCACCCTGGTGTACAACGGCAGCCAGCAAACCGCTTCTACCGTGGAGTTCCCTGCTGCCGCGGGGCCATATCACCTGACCCTGAATACAGGCTCCCCGGTCAGTTTCCCGGCCGGATTCAGCCGAACGGTGCCGGGTACCCTCACCATGATCAGTGGCGGCGTGAGCATCGGAACGGGCAATACCCTTACCTTATCCAATCCCTCCCTGGCGGCCCAGTTGCAGTACAGCGGGGGATACATCACGAGCGGTACCCTCAGCCGGGCTTATCCGGTGAGCGGACTGCCCACGGATGCCAGTACCTCTTTGTCCCGGTATCCCTTCGGCTCCGGGGTGAATGACCGCACGGTTCATATTTTCTTTTCCTCCGCGGCCCTTACGGGGGGCACAGCGGGCGAAATTGCGCTTTCGCACAACGCGGCCATCAATGCCAGTGCCATCAGCCCCGGCTTTACCGACAACGGCTCCCTGCTGGATAAACGCTCCAACTCCGGATGGACCTTCAGCACGGGCAGCTTCAATCTCGGCAGTGGTGGCACCACCTGTTCGGTTACCGCGCTGGCCACCAATATCGGATCGGTAGACGTGATCAGCGGATTGCGCCTGACGGATGCCGTGGCGGGTTTTGGCACCCTGATCCCCACTACCGGCACTGTGGATGCGCCGCAGGTGGGCAAATCAGGATTAACCCTGGCTGACCTGAATGGCAAAACTCTTTATATCGGCAGCGATGCCGTGAACGCGCTGCAAATCGTCACCTTTACCTGGACGGGCGCTGTGAACACGGCCTGGAACAATCCCGGTAACTGGACGGGCGGGGTGGGCTATCCTTCCGCTTCCACCGAAAACGCCATCGTGAATACGGTGGGGGGCAATATGCCGGTGATTCCCTCCGGGCTGGCCGTGAACGTGTACCAGCTTACGGTGGCCGCACCGGCCTCCCTCAGCATGGTGGGCAACAGCAGCCTGAATATTTATGACCTGGTGGACATCACCGGTACGGTAAACCTGGGCAGCAATACCACGTTTACCTATGCCAGTTCGGTGAACAGCCAGAATGTGCTGAATCTGCCCTACGGGCACCTGGGCATTTCCGGCTCCGCCCCCAAAATCTTCCCGGCTACCACCACGGTATACGGCGACTTTATCGTCAACGGCGCTGCGCCCGGTTTTGCACCCGGGTCCACCTTCATCTATGCCAGCAGCGGCAACCTCATCCAGCGGGTGGCCGCCACCAATTACCAGAACCTCACGATTACGGGTAACCGCGGCGGCGGCACCATCCGTTTGGGCAATGGCATCTCCAATAACACCATCGACGTGGCAGGGGCCTTTACCATGACGGCTTCCAACTATGTGGTAACCGATGGCGGGGTGAATACCTTTAATTTCAGTTCCACAGGCCTGCAAACCATTCCCGGCTTCACTTACGGACAGATCACCAATTCCGGTAATGGCCAGCGGATCTACGACCCCCTCGGCTCCACCGATCCGGATCATGTGATCACCTGCAGGGGGGTTACTTATTCCTCGCCCACCAATGCGACCCAGAATATCATTACCGGCTCCAAGATCAGGCTGAACCGCAACCTGGTTGGGGTGAATACCACCCTGATCGGTTTACCCTATTTTGATCTGGAAATTACGGGCGACTTCGGCAATACGGTCCTGGGCGTATTGAACAACGCTAACATCAGCATTGCCGGTACCTTCAGCATTACGGCTACCAATTACCGGCTGGGAACGAACCCATTCTTCATGAACTTCAATGGTATGGGTGCACAAACCATCCCCGCCTTCAGCTCCAATGCAGCCACCAATACCCCGGCCTGGCGCTATCATCACCTGGTGGTCACCAACGGTAACCGGGTGATTACCCTGGCGGGCGGCACTGATACCATTTATGTGGGGGGAAATTTTGTCATTCCTGCTGCGGCCAGCTTCCCCGCCGGTACCGGTTTTTCTGTTGCGGGCAGCACCGTGCATTTTTACAACGGATCCGGCAGCATTCCCGTGCTGCCCCCGGTAACCCTGGGCGGCAATCATTATCATCACCTGATTGTAAACGGCGGTACGCGTATCCTGGCCGGCGATATGACGGTGGGGGGCAATATGCTCCTCAACGGTTCTGATGCGGCCACCACCACCCTCAATGTAGGCAACACGTCCATCAACCGCACCCTGAATATCCTCGGCAACCTCACGGTAACGGGTACCTCAGCCACCAGTGCCCTCACCACGGTGCTCGACTGCAATGCCGGAAACCGTACGGTGCTGATCAATCTGACGGGCAACCTCAGCATCAGCGGAACGGCACAGGTTACCACCAATGCGGCCAGCACGGTTTGCGGGAACATCCTTTTTAACGGCGCCAGTCAGCAATACAGCAATACGGCGGCCTTTAAGAATGGTCCGGTTAATTTCATCGTGGGCAACGGCACTTCGGTAACACAGCTGAACCTGCTCACCGGCATCGACCTGGTGCGTTCGGGTACGGCGCCTTTCAGCAGCAGCCTCACCGTGGCGGGCAACGCCCTGCTCAATACCGGAACCCGGAACATCACGGTGGGCACCGATGATGGCAACCTCACCAACAATCCGTCCTTTACCTTATCCGGCGGATCCACGCTCATCACCGCCAATACCGGTGTGGCGCCGCATACCGCTCTGGAAGGCACGGCCACCGACGGTACCAGCGGGGTGCTGCTGTCGGGCTCCAGGCTCACGAAAAACTATAACAGCGGGGCCAGCTATGTGCTCAACGGGGCCACCGTGAATCCCTTCCCGGCAGCAGTGAGCACCATGAACAACCTCACCATTGGTGCGCCCGTATCGCTGAACAGGGCCATTACGGTAACGGGTACCCTGGATCTGGCATCCTTTACGCTGACGCAGGCCGGCAACAACCTGCAGTTCTCCGGGCTCACCAGCACCACCGGCAATATCCATGCGGATAAAAATGCTACCCTGGCCATCAGCGGTTCCAACGGCACCGTGGGAACCCTGCGGTTCAATCCGGGCGGCAACATCACCGGTCAGTTTACCCTCAACCGGCCTGTAACCATCCCGCTGCAGTCTGACCTCATCATCGACAATAGTCCCCTTTCCGGCAGTTTCATCACCGGCAATGCGGCTTCGGCCCTTGACATCAACGGTTACACCCTTACCATTAACGGAGCGGTGAGCGGCCCCGGAACGATTGGCGGCTCCACCAGTTCCGGACTGGTGCTGGGCGGCAATGCCGGCACGCTGAAGTTTACGGCCGGCAAGCAGGTGCTGCGTACCCTCACCCTGAACGGCAGTGCCACGGCCACGCTCGGCACTCCGCTGGACATGACGCCCGGTACAGCGCCCGGCAATGAAGGGGTGGTAACGGTGAACGGCAGCGCTGTACTCACCACTTCCGGTAATCTTACTTTGAAATCAGGACCGAACGGCACGGCCAGGGTAGCACCCGGGTCTGCTGCCGGCGGGTACATCAGCGGAGACGTATCGGTGGAGCGTTACCTGCCTGCCATCCGCGCCTGGCGCCTGCTGGCGGCGCCTGCTGTAGGGCAAACCATCCGGCAGGCCTGGCAGGAAAACCAGCCGGCCGGGGTGAACCCGGGCACGGGGTATGGCACCCAGATCACCTCCAATTCGTCCAACTGGCTGGCCAATGGCTTTGACTTTTATACCCCCGGTAATTCACTGCTCATCTATAACCCTTCCCTGAACAGCTGGCAGGGGGTAACGGGAACGAATATTCCCATTGCATCCGCCGGCGGCAACAGCGCCTATATGCTTTTCTCAAGGGGCGACCGCAGTGTTACCCCGGCCCCGGGTACACCACCCACGCCGGTACTGCTTCGTTCAAAAGGCAGTTTGTACCAGGGTACGCTTCCTGCCGTGGGTATTCCGGTGGCAGGCCAGTATGCCGTGCTGGGCAACAATTACGCCGCCCCGGTAGACTTTACCGGGCTTACGCGGAACAACCTGCAGCAAACCTTCTATGTGTGGGATCCCAAACTGCCCGGTGCCCAGGGCTTAGGCGCCTGGGTGAGCTTCAGTGCTTCCACGGGCTGGATCCCGGTTCCCGGAGGGGGCAGTTATCCTGCCGGCGTGCCGAATACCCGGATTGAATCCGGACAGGCTTTCATGATCCAGGCGGCGGCGGCCGGCGGCAACCTCATTTTTACCGAGAGCAGTAAAACCACGGGCAGCCGTTTGGTATCCCGCCCGGCCGGCGGGGGAGCAGCAGGGGGTAGCCTCATCACCAGTCTTTACCAGCTGCAGAACGGCGAGGCCCTTATTGCGGATGGGAATGTGGTGGTATTCAGCAATGAATTTGCTGCGTCGGTTGATGAATACGATGCCTTGAAGCCCACCAATTTCGGGGATAATTTCGGCATCCTGCAATCCGGCAAATCGCTCATGGTCAATGCACGGCCACCTGTAACGGTAACGGATACCTTATTTTTTGACCTGCGCAGAATCCGGCAGCTGCCGTACCGGCTCGGGTTTCAGTTCAGCGGGCTGCAGCCGGGTTTGCTGCCCTTCCTGGAAGACCGCTTCCTGCAAACGGTGACCGCCCTGGCGGCCGAGGGTACCAGTTATGTGGACTTTTCAGTACCCAATACCGGCGCTGCTGCTGCACCTGACCGATTCCGGATCATTTTCCGCCCGGTTCAGGCCCTGCCCGTAAAATTTGTGAGCATCACCGCTGTGCAGCGCAGTGGCGGCAACGAAGTGGAGTGGAAAGTGGAGGAGGAGCAGGATATCGCTTCGTATGAAGTGGAACGCAGTACCGATGGGCGTCAGTTTGTGAAAGTGGGGGTGGTGAGCGCCTCTTCATCCCGCCTCTACAACTGGCTGGATGCTTATCCATTGGCCGGTGAGGTTTTCTACCGGGTGAAATCGGTCAGCAACCGCGGTCAGGCGGCTTACAGCAGTATCGTGAAGATTACCGCCTCAAAGGGGCATACCGGATTCACCGTATATCCCAACCCGGTAACCGATGGTCAGATCCGCGTGAAAATGGGGAACCAGCCCGAAGGCAGGTACCAGCTTCAGCTCCTCAACAGCCTGGGCCAGGTGTTCTGCCGGCAGCAGGTACAGCACAGCGGCGGTACAGCCACCATACAGCTGCAGCCGCAGCAAACCCTGTTGAGCGGTCATTACCAGCTCGAAATCACCGGCCCTGACGGCGCCAAAACCCTCATCAAAATCTTATTGCTCTGACGGGCTGCATTCCAGCACCTGGTCTTCATTGAGTCCCTGGTAGTTGAATGTGCCCAGCGGGATAAACCCCAGCCTGGCGTAAAAGCGTCGGGCCGGGAGGTTATCGGACTGTACGCCGCCCCAGAGCCACAACTGCCGGCAACCCTTTGCCTGCAGGGCTTTCCGGACATAGTCAAACAGGGCAGGGCCCACGCCTTTTCCCTGCCAGGCATCTGCGACAGACGGGGCCAGGGTATAGCAGAAAGGTTCGGCTAACGGATAGCCGTATCCTGAAATCCGCCTGCGGTCATGGGGAAGCAATCCCCGGTACACCACCGTGTAGGCGATGATCTGCTCACCGTTCAGGGCGATATAGGCTTCCACCGGATGTCCGCTGTAAAACTGCAGCAGTCCTTCCCGGTCAAAGGGATGGGGACCAAAACGCCTGCGGGTCTCCGGCTGCAGATGGTACAAATACTGCACCAGGGGTTCAAGGTCGCCGGCTTCGAGCGGGCGGTAATGGAGGGGAGGAGTCAAAGGCGGCGCTCAGTAAGGGGTTTTATCAGCCTTCACTTTCCACTGATCAAAAACCTTGCGGGCTGCTTCGCGGCCCAGCTCGATGATGGGAATTTTCCGGGCTTCGAACGGGGCATTCAGTTCATCATAGATCATGGAATCATCAAACCCGATTTCGGCCGCATCCTGCCGGTTGTTGGCATAGTACACCACTTTGGGGCGGGCCCAGTAGATGGCACCCAGGCACATGGGGCAGGGCTCACAGGAGGTATAGATTTCGCAATCCGTCAGCTGAAAACTGTTGAGGTTCCGGCAGGCATCGCGGATGGCTGTTACTTCGGCATGGGCCGTGGGGTCGTTGGAGGAACTCACCCGGTTATTGCCCCGGCCCACAATTTCGTCTCCCTTCACCACAATGCAGCCAAAAGGGCCACCTTCATTGTTGTCCATTCCCCGCTGCGACAGGGCAATGGCTTCCTGCATGAATCTTTCTTCTCTGGTCATAGTGCTGATGCGTTGTGCGGTAAATATACAACGGGGTAGGCATAACTGATTGCATTTGCAGCTGTTTTAGTGCGGATTTCTTGCAATAATTCAGGGCCGGAGGCCGTTTATTTGAAAATTATTTTATTAATCTGGGAATACGGTCTATATTTGTCTATTAAAGAAGTAGACTTTTCCGATGCGAACCCTTTGTGCACATACCTGTACAGCCTGCCGGCCTGCTGCCGCGGCTGACCTGCACATGTGTTGTACCGACATTCACTGATTTCCCGAAACCTGATTACCTGCATGCCTGAACCGAATGAAATAATGGTGTCTGAATTAGTCCATCAAATTGATGGACTAAACTTGCCTGAGGCATTCAGGCTGCTGGCTGCGCGGTTTCCACAGCAAACCTGCTTTTCCACCAGCTTCAGTTATGAAGACCAGCTGATCACGGACCTCCTGGTGGAATCGGGTGCGCCGGTCAGGATTTTTACCCTCGATACCGGGCGCCTGTTTCCTGAAACCTATTCGGTGTGGAGCAGCACGCGTCAGCATTATGGGCTGGAGATCACGCCCTATTATCCCGACCAGGCTGCCCTGCAGCAATGGGTGGGCAGCCATGGGCCCAATGCTTTTTACGAATCAGTGGCGCTTCGCCAGGCCTGTTGTGCGATCCGGAAGGTGGAGCCCCTGCAGCGGGCACTCCGCGGGATGGCCCTGTGGATGACCGGCCTGCGGGCCGAGCATTCCCCCGGGCGCGGGGAGCTGCCCATACTGGAATGGGATGCCCGGCACCAGCTGATCAAGTACCATCCGCTCCTGCACTACAGCACGGACCAGGTACTGGAAGAGATCCGCCGGCGAAAGGTTCCCTACAACCCGCTCCACGACCGGGGATTTGTGAGCATCGGTTGTGCCCCCTGCACCCGGGCCATCCGGGAAGGCGAAGACTTCCGGGCGGGCCGGTGGTGGTGGGAAGATGCTTCGAAAAAGGAGTGTGGCCTGCATGAACATTCCGGAAAGGGGCCTGCTGCGGCAGCCGGATCATGAGCCGACCAAAACATTCATCTAACAATCAGCAATACGCATGGAACAGAACAACGGATGGGGCGATTACCTGGATCAGCTGGAATCAGAGTCGATTCACATCTTCCGCGAAGTGGCCGGTCAGTTTGAAAGGCCTGCCCTGCTTTTTTCGGGAGGCAAGGATTCTATTGTGCTGGTGCATCTCGCCCTGCGGGCCTTCCGCCCCGGGCGTTTCCCTTTTCCCCTGGTGCATATTGATACCGGGCACAATTTTCAGGAAGCCCTGGATTTCCGCGACGAACTGGCGGCCGCCATCGGTGAGAAGCTGATTGTGCGCAAAGTAGAGGATACCATACGCGAGCGCAAACTCACGGAACCGAAAGGCAAGTTCGCAAGCCGCAACGCCCTGCAAACCTATACCTTACTGGATACCATTGAAGAGTTTGGTTTTGATGCCTGCATCGGCGGCGCACGCCGCGATGAAGAAAAGGCCAGGGCCAAGGAACGGATCTTCTCGGTGCGGGATGAATTCGGCCAGTGGGATCCCAAACTCCAGCGTCCTGAACTCTGGAACACCTATAACGGCCGCATTCACAAAGGCGAGAATGTGCGGGTGTTTCCGATCAGCAACTGGACGGAACTCGACGTTTGGCATTATATCCGCCGTCACCGGATTGCCCTGCCTTCCATCTACTTTGCCCACGAACGGGAGGTGCTGGAATACGAAGGACAGCTGGTGGCCACTTCTCCCTTTATCCGGATGGATGAAACCGATGCGGTCAGCATCCGGAGAGTGCGGTACCGCACGGTAGGCGACATGACCTGCACGGCTGCGGTGGAGTCGGATGCCACCAGCGTGGAAGACATCATCCGGGAAATTGTAGCCACCAAGACCAGTGAACGGGGCGAAACCCGTATCGATGACAAAGTGAGCGAAGCGGCGATGGAAGACCGGAAGAAGGGAGGATACTTTTAAAGTTGTGGAGCCTGCCTGCAGCAAGGCTGAGCGCTACAACTGCCTTGGGTATTGAGGTTTTGCAACCGGGCATTTGTAATTGAGGATTCATTATTCACCATTGACACCGAACATGGATTTACTACGTTTTATCACCGCAGGCAGTGTAGATGATGGCAAGAGTACCCTCATCGGCCGGCTGCTGTACGACAGCAAGTCGATCATGATCGACCAGCTGGCCGCCATTGAGCAGCAAAGCCGCAACAAGGCCGACGGGGAAATAGACCTGGCCCTGCTCACCGATGGATTGCGGGCTGAA
>JAYRPG010000027.1:0-29915 GCA_041911275.1 Ferruginibacter sp.
ATTTCCACTGACAGCAGGTAAGCGGCGGTGCTGAATACCAGGATATTGATGAGGATGATGATATCCCCCATCGTGGAGCTCAGTTTGCGGCTGAGGAAGATGGCCAGCACCTCGGTGCCGTCGATCACCGAGCCGCCCCTTACGGCCAGTCCGATACCCGCCCCCAGGAAAAAGCCCCCGAATACGGCCACCAGCAGGTTGTCGTTGGTAACGTTGGGGAAGTGAACGGTGGCAAGTACCAGCGCCAGTCCTGCAATGGCCAAACTGGTTTTGATGGCGAAGTTGCGCCCCATCACCCGGTAGGCGAGGATGATGAAGGGCAGGTTGACCGCGATCACGGGGAGGTAGAGAGGGATGCCGGTGGTGTTGGAAATCAGCAGGGATATGCCAGTGGCCCCGCCGTCGATGAAATGGTTGGTGAGCAGGAAGCCCTTCAGGCCGAAGGCTGCAGAAAAAATGCCGGCCGTAATCAGGATCAGGTCTTTGATGAGCCTTACGGCCAGCAACTGCAGTTCCAAAAAACCTTTGGCCACCTGGTAGTTGGTCACCCGGGCATCATCTGCTTCTTTTTCGCGCAGGATGTTCTGGATGATAAAGTTTCGCCAGATTCTTCTCATACTTGTTTTTCGCCGGGATGATCTTTCCGTTCCTGTTTTTCAATTTACTGATAATCTTTGATATTTGGGCCCCCGGAGCCCCGCCTCCGGCTTAAAAACCTTGGGATGATAGGATATACAGAAGCTGTACTGCACGCAGTGGCCCTGCACCGGGTGGGTAATCCCGTAAGGGAGGAGCCTCTCCTCCTCTGTGATGCGTTGCTGCAGCTGGGCGCCGGTGAGGTGCAGGATTACCTGCTGCGCTATTGCCTGGCGCCATTCAGCAAGGTGCACGAGCAGTACTGCTTCGATCTGCCTGAGGAAAACCCTGTTTTCGGGTACGCGTCAGCGGTATTCGCTGACCCGGATAGCCTGCTGGAGGTAAGCCAGGAAGCGGCCTCCCATCTTTACCGCATTACCGATCACCCGGCTATCAAGGAAGGGGAGCTTTACCTGATGTATTTTAGTCAGTTGCTGGTGAACGGCACGGAGTCTCCGGCCCTCGGCATCTTTAAATCCGAGAGCAAGGAGCCCTACCTGGCTGTACGCCGCCATGATCAGCATTTCGACCTCGCCGCGGAGCCGGAAGGCATCAATCTGCAGCGGCTGGATAAAGGCTGCCTGATCCTCCCGTCGGTGCCGGAGGGCGGGTACCGGGTGCTGGTGCTGGACCAGACGAACCGGCAAACGGCCCATTTCTGGACCGATCGTTTCCTCCGCCTCCGCGTGGTGAATGATGAGTACCAGCAAACGCAGGCCCTGATGGGGGCATACCGGGAATTTGTGACCAGCGAAATTGCGGAACAGTACCAGATGGAAAAGGCCGACCAGATTGAACTGCTGAACCGCTCCATGCACTATTTCAAGGAGAAGGATCATTTTGACCTGGACGAATTTTCAAAAGAGGTGATTGGCAATGAACAGGGGGCAGCCCTGTTCAGGGAATACAAGCAGGAGTATGAGCGGGAGCGGGATCTGCCCGCCGTTGAATCATTTGATATTCATCCCGCGGCCGTAAAAAAGCAATCCCGGGTGTACAAAAGCGTACTGAAACTCGACCGGAATTTTCACATCTATGTACACGGCAACCGGGAGTATATTGAAAAGGGTTTTGACCAGGAAAAGAATCTCCACTTCTACAAAGTATATTTCCGGGAAGAGCAATAAACCGGCCGGGCGCCCGCTTCAGGCGGGTGAGGGGAGGGATGCCGCTGACAGCAGGGCATACACTTCCAGGCTGATGAACCGGTTGTGCTTGATTTCCGCGTCTTCCAGCGTGCCCTCGTGCCGGAAGCCCAGTTTACGCAGCAATTGCCCAGAAGCGGTATTGCCTTTTTCCACCCAGGCCTCAATCCGGTGCACCGGGCTCTGGCTGAAAACATGGGCACAGAGCAGGCGAATGGCCTCCGCCGCAAAGCCCCGGCGCTGGTAACCGGGCAGCAGCCAGTAACCGAGTTCCACCTTTCGGTGCTGCGGCTGGTAGTGATTGAAGCCTGCCGCTCCCATAAAAACGCCGCTTTCCAGATCGCAAATGACCCACCAGGCGCCCGTACCTTCCTTTTCCAGGTTGCGGTAAAAATCCATCTGTGCCCGGGTGGCCTCCGGGCTGCTGTACGAAACGCCGTAATAACGGATCACATCAGGATGGGAGAGTCCCCGGTAAATATCAGGAAGGTCAGCATCAGTGATGCGGCGCAACAGGAGGCGTTCGGTTTTGAGTTCGGGGATTTCAGGGAGCATAGCGGTTGATGGAGGTGGGGGTTCAGGCTTGCGAAAAGCGGATGAGGGCATACAGCGCGGCAAGGGCAACCAGTATCCAGAGCCATTGCCATTTTTGCCGGCGGTGTTCACTGTTCACGGCAGCGAGGCAGTTGCTGATCTGTTCATGACGGCGCTGGTCATCCGCCGCCAGTTCGTACAGCCGCCCGGCCAGGCGGTTTGCCTGTGCGGGGCTCAGGAGCAGGAGTGGGCGGCACAGCACATCGGTGAGTTGCCCGTTGATCTGGCCTTCCCGGAAACGGCGCAAACAATCCATGGCTTCGGAGCTCAGCAGGGCATCCATTTCGCGGAACAGGGCAGCCTGGTCCATGCGGAACACATCCGCACCAGCCGTACGGCGCTCCAGTTGCAGGGCATCCTGCAGGAGGGTTACCGGGGTGAGCGGGCGTGCTTCACCTGCCCGGCCCAGGCTTTGCTGGTACCAGCGTTCTTCCAGGTACCGCTGTTTTTTCCAGGGATGGCTGAGGGTTTCATACGCTTCCTTGATGGCCGCAAACTGAGCGGCTGCGTACGGATCATTCTGCGTTTTGTCGGGGTGATACTGCAGCGCCAGGCTCCGGTAAGCCTTTTTGATTTCCGCCGCGGTGGCCTGTGGCGGCAATTGCAGGGTTTTATAATGATCCTTCAGCGTCATGCCCTGCAAAGATAATGCGGTACCCCAAGGCGGAGGCCGGGTTGGTCAAAACTCAGTAAATTCGTGTCCTGAATGGCAAGCAATCCGATCAACAATCACCTGCAGCAGCTGGCGGCTGCGATGGAGGGTACCCTGCACTATGACCACACGATGCGCCTCCTCTACGCCACTGATGCCTCCGCCTACCGCGAACTGCCCCTGGCGGTGGCCATCCCGAAAACCAAAGAAGACCTCAAACAGCTGATCCGCTTTGCCCGGGAGCACCGCAGTTCCCTCATTCCGCGTACGGCCGGCACTTCGCTGGCCGGACAGGTGGTGGGCAACGGTATCGTGGTAGACATGGGCCGGTATTTCACGTCGATCCTCGAGCTCAACCGCGAAGCGGGATGGGTGAAAGTGGAGCCCGGGGTGATCCGCGACGAACTGAACCTGTTTCTGAAGCCGCATGGTTTGTTCTTTGGTCCGGAAACCTCCACGGCCAACAGGGCCATGATTGGCGGGATGGTGGGCAACAACAGCTGCGGCAGTAATTCCGTGGTATACGGCAGCACCCGCGATCACCTGCTCGAAGTGGAGGCCCTCCTCAGCGACGGCAGCGAAGTGTGTTTCCGGGCGATGGATATCGACAGCTTCCACGAAAAATGCGAAGCCCCCGGCCTCGAAGGCGAAATTTATAAAACGGTGCGGCACCTGCTGGGGGATTACCGCAACCAGGAGGAGATCCGGCGTCATTTCCCCAAGGCCAGCATCGAAAGGCGCAATACGGGCTATGCGCTTGACCTGCTGCTGGAAACAGCGCCTTTTACCGCCGGGAAAGAAGATTTTAATTTCTGTAAACTGCTGGCCGGCTCAGAAGGCACCCTGGCCCTGATTACTGCGGTGAAGCTGCACGTGAATCCGCTGCCTCCCCGCGAAACAGGCCTGCTGTGCGTGCATTTTCATTCGATCGACGAATCCCTGCGGGCCAATATCATTGCCATGCAGTTCCGCCCCAGCGCGAGCGAACTGGTGGATCATTACATCCTCGAGTGTACGAAAAACAATATTGAGCAGCGTAAGAACCGCTTCTTTGTGGAAGGTGATCCGGGGGCTATCCTCGTGGTGGAATTCTGCCGCGAAACCCGGGAAGAGATCCGAGAAGTGGCGGCCGAAGTGGAAGCTGCCATGCGGGCAGCCGGACTCGGTTACCATTTTCCCTTGCTCTTCGGAGAGGATACCCGAAAAATCTGGACCCTCCGCAAAGCGGGTCTGGGCTTGCTGGGCAACCTCCCCGGCGATGAAAAGGCAGTGCCCGTTATTGAAGATACGGCGGTGGATATTCACGACCTGCCCGCCTATATTGCCGAGTTTAACCAGATCCTGCATCGCTATCACCTCAATGCCGTGCATTATGCCCATGCCGGCAGCGGCGAACTGCACCTGCGGCCCATCATCAACCTCAAAACCGAAGCGGGCAACCGCCTGTTTCGCACCATCGCGGAAGAAATTGCCACGCTCGTAAAAAAATACAATGGCTCGCTCAGCGGCGAGCACGGCGACGGCCGGCTGCGGGGTGAGTTCATTCCGCAGATGGTGGGGGAGCAGAATTACCAGCTGATGCGGAAGGTGAAAGCGGTGTTTGACCCGCAGCAGATCTTCAATCCGGGTAAAATTGTAGACACCCCGCCGATGGATACCATGCTGCGCTATACCCCCGGCCAGCAGACACCGGCCTTTCCCACTATTTTCCGGTTTCAGCACCAGGATATCCTCCAGCATGCGGAGCAGTGCAACGGCAGCGGCGACTGCCGGAAAACGCACCTCAGCGGCGGCACCATGTGCCCCAGTTATATGGCCACCCGCAATGAAAAAGACACTACCCGGGCCCGGGCCAATATCCTCCGAGAGTTCCTGACCAATTCGGATAAGCTGAACCGTTATGATCACCGGGAGATTTATGACGTGATGGATCTCTGCCTCAGCTGCAAGGGGTGCAAAAGCGAGTGCCCCAGTAATGTGGATGTGGCCAAACTGAAGGCTGAATTCCTGCAGCATTACTACGATGCCAACGGGGTGCCTTTCCGGAGCCGCCTGATTGCCAATTTCAGTGCATCGGCCAGACTGGGCGCCCTGGCGCCGGTTCTTTATAATCTGGCGGTTACGGGTAAGCTTACCGCTCCGTTGATCAAAAAGCTGAGTGGCTTTGCGCTGAAAAGAAGCCTGCCCACCCTGCATGCCACCACCCTGGAAAAATGGTTCCGCAAACGGAAACCGGCAAACCCGGGAGGAAAAAAGGTATACCTGTTTTGTGATGAGTTTACCAATTACAACGATACGGTCATTGGTATGCGGACGGTCGAACTGCTCGAACGCCTGGGTTATACCGTGGAAATACCGAAACACCTCGAAAGTGGCCGGGCCTGGCTGAGCAAGGGCCTGTTGCGGAAAGCGCAGGCCATTGCCAACAGCAATATCAGGATGCTGAAAGACCTGATAACGCCGGATACGCCCCTGATCGGGATTGAGCCTTCAGCGATTCTTACCTTCCGGGATGAGTACCCTGACCTGGCATCGGACGACCTGCTGGAGGCCGCGCAGCAGCTCAGCCGGAATGTGTTTACGGCTGAGGAATTCCTGGCCTCGGAGGCGGGCCGCGGACAGATCCGCCCTGATCAGTTTACCCGGGAAAAACGGCTGATCAAACTGCATGGTCATTGCCAGCAAAAATCCCTTTCTTCCACCGCCCCTACCGTACAACTCCTGTCGCTGCCCGAGCATTACCGGGTGGAAACCATCCCCTCCGGCTGTTGTGGCATGGCGGGGTCCTTCGGTTATGAAAAGGAGCATTACGAGCTCTCCATGAAGATCGGGGAACTGGTGCTCTTTCCCACCGTACGACAGCAGCCGGAAGAGGTGATCATCGCCGCCCCGGGCACCAGCTGCCGGCACCAGATCAAAGACGGAACCGGACAGAAGGCCCTGCACCCGATCGAAGTCCTGCATGCGGCATGGTTGTAAGTTGTAAATTGCCGGGGCATCTTCTGGCTATTGATGCCCCGGATTTGCTCCTTCTGATCCGGATATCCCCTGAAAAGGGGAGTCCGGAATCCGCCTCCTCGCTTACTTTTATCCACCAGAAAATTTACGGTACCAAATCCCCGCATAATGACTATGCTTAAGCTTTTATGTACGCAATCCAGGCTTTTCCGGCGGCCCGGCCTCCGCATTCTGCTGACCTGCACCCTCGGGTATGCCCTGTTAGTCCTGCTGCCCTTTTCGGCAGCGTCGCAAACGGTGCGGGGCCGGGTGAATAAATGCGGCGCGGGTTATTCCCTGAGTGAGGTGCTGGCCCACCCGGTACAGTCGGCCCTTTATCGTGCCGGCAAAGCGCGGGTGGCGGCAGAGATGGCCCGCATGCGCTCCACCCTCAATTATGACATGAATCGGGTGTACCGGATTCCGGTGGTGTTTCATATTGTGGACCCCAATCCGCAGCGGATCACCGATGCCATGATCCGCTACCAGCTGGACGTGATGAACCGTGATTTCGCCGGCATCAACGCCGACTCCACCAATGCAGCGGGGTTTTACAATGTGCGGGGCCATGTGAAGTTTGTGTTTGAACTGGCGAAACGTTCCCCGGAGGGCTGCGACACCAATGGCATTGTGCGGAAAGTGTCGAATGCCGTGTTCACTTCGCCCACCATCAACCGCATCAAGTACAATGCCACGGGCGGCAGTGATGCCTGGGATGCTTACCACTCCAAATACCTGAACATCTGGGTGGGCACTGTCAGCGATGACCTGCTGGGGAAGGCAACCTTCCCTTTTGCGGATATGCCGCCCCAGGAGCAGGGGGTGTTTGTAGGCATCAAAACCTTCCAGAACAATCCGGCACTGGGCTCCTACACCTATGGACGCACCCTCGTGCATGAGGTAGGCCATTACTTTGGTTTGTTTCACATCTGGGATGAGCCAGGCTGTGCCTCGGATGACGAAATCCGGGACACCCCGCTGCAGGATGACGCTTCCAGCGGCAGACCCGTGGCGCCGGTGTATGATCTTTGTTCGCCGGCTGCAACCGTTACCGGGATCAATTTCCAGAATTTCATGGACTACTGCGATGATACGGTGCTCACCATGTTTACCCGCCTGCAGGATTCGGTGATGGTGGCCAGCCTGTATGTATATGACAACCGCCGCTTTTTGATTTCGCCGAAAAACAAGGCGCTCGAACCCAAAGAGCAGAATCAGCTGTTCACGCAGTGCAATACCGCGGCTTTCACCACCAACAGTTTCACCAGCATCGGGGTGGGGAAGAATGGCGTGGTCTGGGCCGGTACCGCCAATTCGGGGCTTTATAAATACAGCGACAGCATCTGGCAGCGGTACAGTTTGTACAGCAATAACCTGTACCAGGATATCAAGGCGGATAAGGATGGCGGCATCTGGATCGCGCAGTCGGGTTACAATGGGGCGCAGGCCATCACCGGGGGCATTCTCTATTTCCCCGATACCAGTTTCGCGAACCCGGCCAATTTTTACAGCGCTTCTTCCGGCCTGCCCTCCCGGTATCCGCGCAGCCTGTTCATTGATACCACCCGCCTGAGCAGTGCGGGGGCTCCGCTGGTATGGTCGGCGCATTTTGCCCAGATCACCGCCGGGGTATCGGCCAATGGCGGCGTAGGCAGAGGATTTTCACCCACCGCACCCAACTTCATTTCGCTCCGCGATGGTTTGGAACCGGCGGATATCACCGGGGGTACGGCTGCCTGTTATGTGGTGGGGGGGAATGCCATCGAAATCTGGACTGCTACCCAGAACAACTATGCACGCAGCCAGATCCTGCGCTTCGATGCGGTTACAAATGCTGCGCTGCCGGCCTATGATACCACCAATGTGTTCAATGGCATGTTGAACAGCAACTTCAATACCCGGGCCATTTATTTTGATGCCATCGGCCGCAAGTGGCTTACGGTGCAGAATGAAGGCATCATCATTCAGGATTCCAGCGGCACCTGGCACAAAGTAAAGTTCCCCGCCCTGTTCCCTGCGGGTACGCCCACCTTCAACAACAGCGCCATCGCCGGCGATGCAGAGGGAAATGTGTACATGGGCACGCCCAACGGACTGGTGGTTTACCAGTCCAGGGGCCGCATAACCCTCGATAGTTCCTATCGTTTGTACACTACTGCACAGGGGCTGCCTTCCAATAACATCCGGGCTGTAGCGGTGGATACCCTCCGCAAGAAACTGCTGATCGCCACCGATAACGGCATTGTATTCTGGAACCCCACCTGTGCCAACGGACCGATCGTTGACACTACGGTGTTCTCCACCTCCAGCACCGGCGACTGGAATAACCCGGCTATCTGGTGCAATGGCGTGGTACCGCCGCCGAATGCCCGCATCATCGTGCGGCATCCGGTAACCATCACCACCAATACCCGCTGTTTGTCGCTGGAGCTGGTACAGCCCGGCACCTTTACGGTGGCCACCGGGGTGGATTTTTCTGTTGGCCCCTGATTTTTTCGGTGCGGCAGTTCACAGGCTGAACAACGGGTGACCCACTGTTTTCGGAAGCCCTGTTCAACTGCCGGATAAAAGTGTACACATTTGAAAGCAGCAGCGCCTTATTCTCTTTTGTCATCCGCCCACCCCGGTGGCCATGCCCTGCTGCCGATCCTCTTCTTCTGGGGGATGATGTTGTTTTCGCTCAGGGTTGATGCGCAAACCGCCGATTTTACCATCAATATCCGCAGCGGCTGTGTTCCCCTGGGCGGGGTGAATTTTACGGATGCTTCAACAGGGGGCACCGTGGTCCGCCGCGACTGGGACCTGGGGAACGGCACCCTGATCAGCAACGGCGCCGCAGTGGTGGGAACGAACTACCTGCTGGCGCAAACCTATTCTGTTACCCTTACCGTTACCTTCAGCAATGGGGTAGTGCGCACCCGCCGCGACAGTGTGGTGGTGCATCCCAAACCGGTAGCCGCTTTTGTTGCCGATGATACCGCCGGCTGCGTTACCCATACCGTTCGCTTCAGCGATCTGTCGGCTACGGCAACCGGCACCCTGGTGCAATGGACCTGGGACATGGGTGCGGGGGGCAGTACCGTCCGCAACCCGGTTTTTGCCTACAGCAATCCCGGATTATACAATGTTACCCTTATCGTAAAAAACAGCTGGGGCTGTGAAAGTGATGCCGCCAGCCGCTTTCAGTATATTCATGTCTGGAACCGTCCCACGGCGGCTTTCAATCCGGCCCCGGCATTCAGTTGCGCGGATACGGCCACCCTCTTGTTCAGCAACAGCACAACGGGAGGCAGCCCTGCCAACCGCTATACCTGGGACTTTGGCGATGCGGCCACCGGTACCGCCGCAAATCCGGTTCATTTTTACAGTGCCCCCGGCACCTATACCATCCGCCTCACGGCATCGGTGGGCAACAATTGCAGCAGCGCTACCACCCGTACTGTGGTGATCGGCAAATCAACACCCCAGATCACCGCTTTCCCCGATACGGTTTGCATCAACACCCCGGCCACCTTTAACGGAACCGGCACCCCCGCACCCTATTATGTGAAATGGCTGTTTGCTGACAACAATGCCCAGCAGTATTATGCGCCGGTAGGTCATACCTTCACGACCCCGGGCACCTATGCTGTTTCACTGGTGGCGTATACCTACCAGGGCTGTACGGATACGGTTACCCGAAATATTACCGTGAAGGCGGGTGCAGGCCTGTCGCCGTTTTTTATTACAGCGCCTCCCGGCGTGTGTGCAGGCAGCAATACCGTTTTTGAGGGCAGCTCAGTGCCTGCTCCGGCGAGGGTGCAGTGGTTTTTCAGCGACAACAACAGTTTGCTCAATAACAGTCCCGCCAGTCATGTTTTTGCCGCCGCCGGTACTTACCAGGTGCTGCTGATGGCCTATGATGCGATGGGCTGCGCGGATACGGCGGTGCATACGATCCTGGTGCGAAGCGGTCCGCCGCTCAGTTTCACGCCTGATAAAACAGCCGGCTGCGGGGTTCCTTTCAGCGTAACCTTCAGCAACAGCACCACCCCGGCTGCGGACCTGCTTTTCAACTGGAATTTCGGCGACGGCAGCCCGCCGCTCACCGTTGCCGATACCCTGCCGGTTACGCATGCCTACAACAGTTTCGGGAATTTCACGGTTACGCTCACGGCAACGGATACCCTTACCGGTTGCGTAAGCAGCCCCCGCATCTTCAGTCCGGTGCGGAATGTGCAGCCGCTGGCTGATTTTACCTATGTGCCGCCGGATGGATGCCGGCCGCTTCCTGTAAAATTCACCGGGCAGGTGAGTAACCTCATCGTACCCCTGCGGGCTTATGTATGGGATTATGGGGATGGTCAGCGGGATACCCTTACCGGCACCAATATTGCCCAACATGTTTACCAGGCGCCCGGTATTTTCAACGCCACCCTCACCATCCTCACCGATGAGTGCAGTTTTACGTCGGTGGCCCGTAAGGTTACGGTCATTGACGTATGTGATGATGAAGGAAGCGGAGGCGGCGGTGGCGGCGGTGGCGGTGGAGGAGGCGGCGGCGGTGGTGGCGGAGGAGGCGGCTTTGGCATCGGTAAAACCTGCGCCGATAAATACACGGTGGACTTCACCGACACGGTCAGCCATGCCGTGATCCTGAGCTGGGATTTCGGGGATGGCTCTCCCATACTCAATACGGGAGTGCTTAATCCGGTGACCCATACCTATTCGCCGCCCCAGAAGGCTTATGTGGTAACAGTACTCCGCCTGGATACCCTCACCCTGCAGGTGGATACGGGCCGGAAAAGGGTCATCATCATTGATGAAAAAGCAGATTTTGTTCCTGACCGCACCGATATCTGTACCAACGGCACCGTGCAGTTCAGTACCATGGGCATGGACTCTTCCAAAATCCGAAAATACACCTGGGATTTCGGCGACAGTACCGCCCGGCTGGAGATCGACAACCTGGATTATTTCAACCGCAATGGTACCTGGCTGAAAGGGAATACCAGCCACAGTTTTGTGGATACGGGGCTTTATTATGTGAAGCTCATCATTGAAGACAAACTTGGGTGTCAGGATTCGCTTACCTACCCGGTGCCGGTACGGGTGCAGGGGCCGGTGGCTGATTTTTCACCAGACGTACAACTCAGTTGCCTGGTGCCGCTGAAAGTGATTTTCCGGGATTCCTCGGCCGATAATGGCAATATACCGGTGGTGCGCTGGGACTGGACCTTTGGCAACGGCCGGCCGGCCATCAGCAGTACCCAGGATACGGCAGTCAGCAGTCTCTACACGGCAGGAGATTATACGGTAACGCTGCGGGTCACTGATTCCATCGGCTGTTTTGCCAGCATCACTAAAACAATCAATGTGCCGCTGGTAACGGATGGCCCCCGGGCGGGCTTCGTGGCTACCCCGCTCACCAGTTGCGATCCGAACCAGGTGTTTACTTTCAGGGACACTTCACTCCGTTCGGCAGCCGGTATCCCGATCGTGCAGTGGCAATGGAATTTCGGGGATGGCCGCACCCTCAGCACCGGCAGCGATACGCCCATCGTGAGGCAGTACGCGGCAGGGAGTTATTACAATTTTTATACGGTATCACTCACCATCACTGATTCATTTGGTTGTACATCAACCGTCAGTTATCCCAACTATATCCGGGTTTACCGGCCCAGGGCCGATTTCTTCAGTTATGACACCCTGAAATGCGGCGCCTTCAATGTATTTCTCTATAATTATTCACAGGCCTATAATTCTTCCTACACCTGGGATTACGGAGATGGCACCCAGTCTGCCGGTTACTATGGTTCGCATACCTATGCCGCCGAAGGCAATTATACCATCAGGCTGCTGGTGACGGATGAAAACGGATGCCGCGACAGCATCAGCCGGGTTTCGTACATCAAACTCGTACATCCTGAAGCCGGTTTCAGCATCGGCGATACCACCCGCTGTGCGCCCACCGCCATCAGTTTTGCCGATGCTTCGCGTTATGCCAGCAGCTGGGAATGGGATTTCGGGGACGGCGGCACCGGCAGCACCGACCAGAACCCGGCTCCCAAGATTTACGCGGTGCCCGGATTTTATACGATCAAGCTGAAAGTACGCGGATTGAATAACTGCACCGACAGTATATCCAGAACCATCCGCGTACGCGGCCCCATTGCCACCCTTGCTGCCCATACCGGCGACGGCTGCCGGCCTTATCCTGTGAGCCTGCGGGTGCAGGGCACTTTTATCCAAACCTATGCCTGGGACTTTAACGATGGCACGCCCGTGATGCCGAATACTGCTGATTCGGCGGTGACCCATACGTATCCGTTAGCAGGCCGCTACCTGCCTAATGTGGTGCTCACCAGCCCGGAGGGCTGTCCCTTTACGCTCAAGGCCACTGATACCATCAGCGTGGATTCCGTAAAAGCAGCTTTCAGCCTGGCGCCACAGCGTTTCTGCGACAGCGGCTATGTGCAGTTTATCAACAACAGTACCCATCCCTTTTTCAGTTCGGCACAATTCAGCTGGCAGTTCGGAGATGGCCAGACGGCTACGCTGCAGCAACCGCCACCCCATTTTTACAACCTGCCTGGTACCTACCCGGTTCAGCTTACCGCGGTAAGCCAGTATGGATGCCGCGACAGCGTGCGGATACCCGCCGCCGTTATCGTGAACCGGTCGCCCACGGCGGTGATCCAGGGCCCGAATGTGGTATGTCTTTCGGAGGGGCCATCCCTCCGTTACCGGGCTGGCGTGAACTCAACGGCGCCGGTGGCACGTTATCTCTGGCGGCTGAATGGCGACAGTATCGGCAATCTGCCGGATCTGCAGTACGATTACCGCGTTCCCGGAACGCATCTGCTGGAACTGCGGGTGGAAAATACGGCCGGCTGCAGCTTCCTGGTACGAAGAAGCCTCGTCATTGATTCGGTGGTGGCAGCATTTCACGTGGATACCGGTCGTTTCTGCGGAGCCGGTACCGCCCAAATGATCAATAACAGTACCTATGCCGGCCGGCCGGCAGGTTTTGCCTGGACTTTCGGAGATGGCAACAGTGCTGCCGTGCCTGCACCGGTACATCATTATGCCAGTCCGGGCGCCTATCCCGTACAACTCATCGTGACGACGGCAAACGGCTGCCGCGACACGGCGGTACTGCCTGTGCCCATTCAGGTATACCCGTTGCCGGAAGCATCGATCAGCGGCGACAGCATCCATTGCCTGCGCCCCGGCTCGGTCCTCCAGTTTCAGGCTGCCGTCAACTCAGCGGATCCGGTGGTGTTGTACCGATGGTCGCTGAACGGCGACAGTGTGGGGGCTGCTGCCAGCCTGCGCTACAACTTCCGGCAGCCGGGCTTCTCAGGTTTGCAGCTGCAGGTGGAAACCCTCAATGGCTGCCGCGATACAGCAGACCGCCGGATCCTGGTTGATTCAGTAAAAGCCGCATTTGCGGTGCAGCCCAACCGGTTTTGCGGTTCCGGCACGGCGGCCATCAGCAACCAAACGACGGCATACGGAACGGTACAGTACAGCTGGGATTGGGGCGACGGTCAAACGGGCAGTGGTTTGCCGACTGTTCATGACTATGCCGCACCTGGCAGCTATAACATACAACTCACTGCGGTTACCGCATCGGGCTGCCGCGATAGTGTAACACTTTCACCGGCGGTACAGGTATTTAGGGAACCGGTGGTGGACATCTCGGGCAGCAGCCTCGTGTGCCTGAAACCCGGATCCCGCCTTCAGTATGCGCCGGTTTTACAATCGGCCGACAGTGTGAACCGCTACCAGTGGCTGATCGACGGGCAGTCAGCCGCAGAGGATGCTTTGCTCAATACCGACTTCAGGCTGCCCGGTACGCATCAGTTGCAGCTCCGGGTAACCACGGTGAACGGCTGTTCGGATACAGCTTACCGTGAGTTGATCATCGATTCCGTGGTGGCAGCCCTGCAGATCGGGCCATCCCGGTTCTGTGGCAGCGGCGAAGTGCTGGTCGCCAACGCCGGTACAGCGGCCTCCGCGGTCAGCAGCCTGCTGCTCGATTGGGGTAACGGATCTGTTGATCGTACCCTGCCGGCTACATTGCAGTACACGCAACCAGGCGTTTACAGCCTCGGGCTGACGGTGGAAACCGTGGCGGGTTGCCGGGATTCCCTGCAGTACAGGGATACCGTCAGGATTTTTCACCTGCCGCAGGCGGGTATCCTGGGCGACAGCATCCATTGCAGTCCGGACCGCTATTCCTATCTCGCCGATATCCGCTCCGTGGATGCGCCGGCTGCCTACCAGTGGTGGGTAAACGGCCGGCCGGCAGCTGACAGCCGTGATCTGAACTTTCCATTTACTGCCGGTATCAAAACCCTTGACTTCCGCGTGACCACCCTGAACGGCTGTGTGGATACAGCATCCCGAACGGTGATCATCGATTCGGTGAAAGCCGGTTTCGGCATCAGCGGGCGCCGCTTCTGCGGAGATACGGCCCGGGTATTGTTCACCGACAGTTCCCGCCATCTCTTTTCGATTGTAATGTACGCCTGGCTGACGGGAGATGGGGGCAGTGCCGGTACGCGGGATTATACCCATCTGTACCGTGATACCGGGCTGTTTGATGTGCAGCTGGCTATCCGCACGGAACACGGTTGCACAGATACCCTGCTGATCGGGGAGGCGGTGGCGCTGTACCGTAACCCTGTGGCCGCGATCACCGGCGATTCGGTTCACTGTACCACCGGCAGCTATGCCTTTGCCGCTGCGCTCAGCACGACAGATCCGGTGCGTACCTACCAGTGGCAGGTAGCGGGCGTTTGGGCGGGTCAGGATCCGGGTCTCCAGTATCCTTTCCGCAGAGCCGGTTTGTTTCCCCTGGACCTGGAGGTGATAACAGATAAAGGCTGCAGTACGCAAAGCCGCCGCTGGGTGGTGATTGATTCCCTGCAGGCCCGTTTCGGTGTTGAGCCGGCAAGACTTTGCGGCGACAGCGGCCGGGTGGTGCTGCATAACCGTTCCACAGATTTTTTTGGCGGTGGCGCTTACCGCTGGCAATACGGGGATAACCGCACGGGCATTGACGCAGATACCGTTCATGTGTATACGCAGCCGGGCCGCTATCTTCCGGCACTCACCCTGCAAACCCGCTATGGCTGCACAGATACCTGGACCTTGCCCGATTCAGTGGTGATTTATCGCACGCCTGCTGCCCGGATTGACGGCGTGGATGCCTCCTGTATGCAGCGCCGCCTGCTGTTTCCCGTTTCGGTACAGTCGGAAGATACGGTGGTGCGCTACCTGTGGTCGGTGAATCAACAGCCGGCGGGTAACGGACAAAGCCTACAGTATGATTTTGACACGGCGGGCACCTACAGTATCGGGTTGCAAATCCACACCCGTTACGGTTGTGTGCGGGATTTCGCCAAAAGCCTGGTGATTCACCCGCTGCCTGTTCCGGCTGCGGGTCCGGATACCACCCTATGCCGCGGCGCCGTGGTGGCCCTGCGGAGCGGGGGAGGCAGTATGTATGCCTGGACGCCGGCTGCCGGATTGAGTGCCGTCAATATTGCCAATCCTCTGGCGGCACCACTGGAGAGCACTGTTTACCGGGTGCAGGTCACCAATGCATTTGGCTGCACGCAAACCGATACGGTGAGCATACAGGTTGACCTGCCGGTTGGATTGCAGGTATCCGGCACCGATAGTATCTGCCGGGGAGAGCGCAGAACCCTGCGTGCCTCGGGTGCGGCGGAGCGTTATCTCTGGCAGCCTGCCGCGACCCTGAACGGGGCATCATTTGCTGAGCCGGTTGCGCGGCCAGACAGTACCACCACCTACCGCGTGGTGGCTTTCAGCGGCAATGTATGTCCGGCCGATACAGGTTATGTAACGCTTTATGTGGGTGATCCACCGCGGGTGAATGCCGGTGCCGACATTACAGCGGCGGGAGGAACTCCGCTGCAGTTGTCCGGGCAGGTATCCGGCCAGGCCCTCAGTACCCTCCGCTGGACGCCTGCCACCGGCCTCAGCTGCACCGCATGCCTCCAGCCGCAGCTGGTGGCGGATAATGACATCACTTACCGCCTGGAAGCTGCGACGCGTTTCGGTTGCCGGGCTTCGGATGAGGTACGCATCACCGTTTTCTGCGGTAAGGGACAGCTGCACATTCCCAATGCTTTCTCCCCGAACGGGGATGGGTTGAATGATGTGTTTTATATCCGCGGTTACGGCTTATCACTGATCCGCCGGCTGGCCATCTTTAACCGCTACGGCGAAAAGGTGTTTGAGCGGCGGGATGTGCCGGTAAACGACCGTTCACAGGGCTGGGATGGTACAGTGAAAGGGGAGCCGCCGGCCACTACGGGTGCGTATGTGTATGTACTGGATGTGCTTTGCCGGGATGGACAAACCTTCAGTTATAAAGGCACGCTGATGCTGGTGAAATAATGGACTGCTTCATGCAGTGCGGCATAAAAAAAAGAGGGCCTCGAAGGACCCTCTTTTTTTTATCGGTTCAACGGATCAGATACTCCGGTTGACATCAAAATTCTCCAGTTCTTTCGACACCGCGTTGAGGAAGGTGGCGCCGAGGGCGCCGTCGATGATGCGATGGTCGTAACTCATGGAAATGTACATCATGTGCCGGATGGCAATGCTGTCGCCCTGCGGGGTTTCGATCACTACTGGCCGTTTTTTGATGGCCCCCACGGCCATGATGGCCACCTGCGGCTGGTTGATGATCGGCGTACCCATGATGCTGCCGAAAGTGCCCACATTGGTGAGGGTAAACGTGCCGCCGGTGGTGTCGTCAGGTTTGAGTTTACCGGTGCGGGCTGCGTTGGCCAGGCCGTTGACGCGTTTCGCGAGTCCGGCAAGATTGAGCTGGTCGGCATTTTTAATCACCGGAACAATCAGGTTGCCGGTAGGCAGGGCTGTGGCCATGCCGATGTTCAGGTCTTTTTTGATGATGATGCGGTCGCCTTCCACTGAACTGCTCAGCATCGGGTATTTCTTGATGCATTTCACCACGGCTTCGATGAAGATAGGCGTATACGTTATTTTCTCCCCTTCTCTTTTTTCAAATTCTTTTTTGATCTTCTCGCGCCAAAGCACCATGTTGGTAACGTCGCATTCCACGAAACTGGTGACGTGCGGGCTGGTTTGCTTGCTGTCTACCATGTGTTTCGCAATCATTTTCCGCATCCGGTCCATTTCTATGATTTCCACATTGCCGGAAATCACGGCGGGAGGGGTGACTTCACGCGGCGCGGGAGTGGCTGCGGCGGGTGCTGCTGCAGGAGCCGGAGCCGTAACAGGTGCGGCCGGGGCGGGCGCCGGAGCGCTGGCTTTACGACCGGCAGCCACATAGGCCAGGATATCTTTTTTACTGACCCGTCCATCCTGTCCGGTGCCGGGTATTTTTTCCAGTTCAGCCATGCTGATGCCTTCCTGCTGGGCGATGTTCAGCACCAGGGGTGAGTAGAAACGAATGGCGCCGGCAGGTACGCTGGTTGCGGCCGGGGGCTGGTAGGGGATGTGCTCCACCACGCTGGCTTCTTCATAAACCGGAGCGGCAACGGGCGGTGCAGCGGGCGCCGATACTGTTACTGCGGCTTCCGCGCCGCTACGGATGCGGGCAATGACGGCGCCGATGGGCACTACGTCGTTTTCTTTATACAGAATTTCTTCCAGGGTGCCCGCTGTGGTGGAGGGTACTTCGCTGTCTACTTTATCGGTGGCAATATCCAGTACGGCTTCGTCTTCCCGGATGCTGTCACCGGGTTTTTTATGCCATCTCAGGATGGTGGCTTCCATGATGCTCTCGCCCAGTTTGGGCATTACCAGGTCAACTAAAGGCATGTCAGTCAGTTTAATATCAATGATCCGGAAACCTTCGGTGAAGTGTTTCTCATTTGGCGCAATCGGCAGTAAAGGTAGTTATTTTGGGTTAAAACCATCATCCCCCTGGCTGCTGCAGCCGGTGCGGCATTCGCGCTTTGCCGGGTGGTCAGTTACTCAGCAGCTGCTGCCTTACCATGTTCAGGGCATGCATGGCCGTTAGTTCCATATTGCGTTGCCGGTCGAAACGGAAGTGAAACCGCCGGCTGTGGGTGGCTGCCTCCGAGGCTACGGCGATCCATACAGTGCCGGTGGGTTTCTCCGCACTGCCGCCATCCGGGCCCATGATGCCGGAAACGGCAACACAGTAATCGCAGCCCAGTTGTTTACGGCCGTTAGCGGCCATCTGCTCCACCACTGCCTGGCTCACCGCTCCCTCTGTTGCCAGGCTTTCGGCTGATACCTGCAGGAGATCCTGTTTCACGCTGTTGGCATAACTTACCACCGCCCCTTTGAACAGGGCAGAGGCGCCGGCACGGCTGGTGATCAGGTGGGCGATATAGCCTCCGGTGCAGCTCTCCGCGGTACCCAGGGTTTTGCCCTGCTCCAGGAGCAGCCGGGAAACAATGTCCGGCATGCTTTCGTCCTGGTTGCTGATCACATATTCCTGGATGGTCTGTTGCAGTTCACTGAACAGGGTGGCGATCCGTGAATCCACTTCCGCCTGGTCCATTCCCCTGGTGGAGAGGCGCAGGCGCACCAGGCTGAAATGCGGCAGGTAGGCCAGCTGAACCGTTTCCGGCAGCCGGGCTTCAAACTGCTGCAGTTGTTCGGCCAGGAAGGATTCGCCCACCCCAAAGGTTACCAGGGTGCGGTGGGCAATATGCGGCAGGGCAAAGCGTGCCTTGAGGTCAGGGATCACCTGGTCGGTCATCAGGCCCATCATTTCGAAGGGTACGCCCGGCAGGCTTACAAAAACCTTGTCGTTTTTCTCGAACCACATGCCCGGCGCCGTGCCCCGGGTGTTAAACAATACCCGGCAGCTGTCCGGCACCTCTGCCTGTTTGAGGTTGCGCTCCAGTAAGGGGCGTTTGAACACTTCTGTGAACAGGTACTTCACCTGCTCCAGCGTTTTTTCATGCACCACCATGCGGCCGCCGAAATATTCCCGCAGCAGCGGTTTGGTGATGTCGTCGGCTGTGGGGCCCAGCCCGCCGGTGAGCAGGATGATGTCTGCCTGCTGCTGTTCTTCGTCGAGCGCTTTGCGGATGGCATCATACTGGTCGCCTACGGCAACCCGATGCACCAGGGCGATGCCGGCTTTGTTCAGCTCCCGGGCCATCCAGGCGCTGTTGGTATCCACCACCTGTCCGATGAGCAGTTCATCGCCGATGGTAATGATGGATGCATTGATCATGAGGGGAAATTCAGCCGTTAAAATTCAACAGCAAAAGTATAAAGGAAATGGTCATTGGTCAACCGGTAATCTTGCGGGCTGAACCGGATAAGAACAGGTTGGGCAACCCGTTCTTTTTCTTCCGGGCCGGCCGGCGTTTTTTTCTCATGCTGCTTCAGCGTATATTAGCCGGACAGCCATAAAATTAAACTCAGGATTTATGTCCACACAAAATTATTCCAACCACACCCGTTATGTGCCCCTGTATCATTTTGCCGCTTCAGCTCTTCTTCTGGCCTTGCTGGTCGGGGCAGGCAGAAATGTGCTGCACGCCATCCGGGAGGGACAGGGTTTGTACAGTGCCTCCCTCATCTTCGTGATGGTGCTGGTGCTGCTCATCATTTGGTGGTATGCCCGGGTGTTTGCATTGCGGGCACAGGACCGGGCCATCCGCGCCGAAGAAAATTTCCGGCATTACCTGCTCACCGGCAAGCCCCTGGATGGCCGGCTGCGTATGGGGCAGATCATTGCCCTTCGCTTTGCTTCGGATGAAGAGTTTCCGGCACTCGCCCAAAAAGCCGCAGCCGAGGGTCTTTCTGCCAAAGCGATCAAGGAAGCTGTGCGCAACTGGCGGCCTGACCATCACAGGGTGTGATGGAAGGTTCAAATGCCTGATCTCCTGCTGCGCAAGGCTTTGCGGTGAAGTAAATGCTGCGGCTTTTGTTTTGTGCTCCGCAGGTTCCCCCGTTTTGGCATCTTACTCCTGTACCGGTTAGTCTTCTCTCATATTCTTGAACACGTTGATGAGCCCGTTGGTGGAGGCGTCATGCGTGTATACGGGATCGTTATGTTGCAGTTCGGGGAGAATTTTATTGGCCAGTACCTTGCCGAGTTCCACGCCCCATTGGTCAAAACTGTAAATGTTCCAGATGATACCCTGTACAAAAATTTTGTGCTCGTACAGGGCAATCAGTTCCCCTAACGTGAAGGGCGTGATTTTTTTGACGAGGATGGAATTGGTGGGGCGGTTGCCTTCAAAAACGCGGTAGGGGTTGTCGTGGGCCGTGCCGTTCATCAGGGCTTCGGTTTGGGCGAAGAAGTTGCTCAGCAGTTTGGCATGATGGTCGCCGATCGGGTTATGGCTAATGGCCGGTGCAATGAAATCGCAGGGGATCAGCTGGGTGCCCTGGTGGATCAGCTGGTAGAAGGCATGCTGACCGTTGGTGCCGGGTTCCCCCCAGATCACGGGGCCCGTGCTGTACCTTACCGGCTGCCCGTTGCGGTCCACGTACTTGCCGTTGCTCTCCATGTTGCCCTGCTGGAAATAGGCCGCGAAGCGGTGCAGGTACTGGTCGTAGGGGAGGATGGCTTCTGTGGCGGCGCCGAAGAAGTTGCTGTACCAGATGCCGATGAGAGCCATCAGTACCGGGATATTCTGTTCAAATGGTGCGTTGGCAAAATGTTCGTCCGTGTGGTGGGCGCCCCGGAGCAGCTCTTCGAAGGCTTCATAGCCAATGGTGAGGGCGATGGAAAGTCCGATGGCGCTCCAGAGGCTGTACCGGCCACCCACCCAGTCCCAGAACACAAACATGTTTTCGGGGGCGATGCCGAACCTTACCACTTCCTGTTCATTGGTGCTGAGTGCGGCGAAGTGCCGGGCAATGTGTTTTTCATCGCCGGCCTGTTGCAGAAACCATGCCCGGGCCGTGTGGGCATTGGTCATGGTTTCCTGGGTGGTAAAGGTTTTGGAGGCGATCAGGAAGAGGGTTTCTTCCGCGTTGATTTTTTTCAGGGTTTCGGCAATATGGGTACCATCCACATTGCTCACAAAATATGGCTGGATGCCTTCCACCCAGTAAGGCTTCAGGGCTTCGGTAACCATCACCGGCCCCAGGTCGCTGCCGCCAATGCCGATGTTAACGATGTAGCGGATTTTTTTTCCGGTGTAGCCCGTCCATTCCCCCTTGTGCACTTTGGCGCAAAAGGCCTGCATCTGCTGCAGTACAGCCTGCACCTCCGGCATTACATCCTTGCCATCGACCATCACCGGCCTGCCGGAAAAATTACGCAGGGCGGTATGCAGCACGGGGCGGTTTTCCGTTACATTGATCCTTTCGCCGGAAAAGCAGGCGCTGATGGCGTCGCTGAGGCCGCATTCCCGGGCCAGCTGCAGCAGCAGGCGGAGCGTTTCGTCATTGATCCGGTTCTTTGAATAATCAAATACCAGGTCGCTGAGGCAAAGGGAATAGCGCTTAAAGCGCTCCGGGTCGCTCGCAAAAAGATCTTTCATGTGCACGGCCTGAAGCGTTTTGTAGTGCTTCTGCAACGCTTGCCAGGCCGGGGTGGAGGAGGGGTCGATTTTCGGTAGCATGAATCATCAGTTGGTTCAGTGAGCGAAGATACGGAAAGGCATATCCCCGCGGATTCCCGGGAGTGGAGAGGGGTAGTTTTGTTAACAAGTTGTTTTTGAGGCCCTGGCGGGTCCGTAAAAATTTGCTTGTAATCTTATTCCACCTATTTTAGCAAGCAAAGCCTGATGTATCCGAAATCGCCTCGTTTTTTGCAGGGCCGGATGGTTCGGGAAAACTAACTGCTGCAATTGGCCTGACCTGCTGAATGCTGCTAATTTTCAGATTGATTTGGTAATTAAATTGACATCAAAACCCTCCTTTATGCGGAAGATTTTTGCCCTGTATGTTGCATTTGCAATTGTTTTCAGCTTTTCAGCCCGGGCGCAGTTCAGCGTTTCGGGTGGCACCGGACTGGCGGCAACGTACACCAGCCTTACCAATACCGGCGGCCTGTTTGAAGCCATCAACGCCACGGCTCAAACCGGCAACAGCATCGTGGTAGCGGTAACGGGTAACTCCACTGCCGAAACCGGTTCGGTTTCACTCAATGCCGGGGCGTGGACGAGCATCAGCATCACTCCCAGCGGCGGAGCAGCCCGCACCATTTCCGGTGCAGCAGCAGCCGGTTCGCCGCTGATCAACCTGAACGGAGCCGACAATGTAACCATTGACGGGTTAAACACCGGAGGGAATTCGCTGACCATTTCCAATACCACGGCCTCTGCCAGTTCCAACACCAGTACCATCCGGTTTATCGCCGATGCTACCAACAATACCATTACCAACTGCACGGTGCTGGGTTCTTTCTCAGCTGCCATCACCACCAATGGCGGCAACATCATGTTCAATACCGCCAGCAGCACCGGTAATGACAACAACACCATTTCCAATTGTAAGCTCGGGCCTGCCGGGACCAACCTGCCCACCAAACTCATCTATGGAAATGGTTCCACCACCAGCACTGCCGTTGGCAACAGCGGTATCACCATCAATAACAATGAATTTTACGATTATTTCGGTGCAGCGGTTACCAGTTCTGCGATTTATGTGAATGGCGGCTGTAACAACTGGAGCATCACGAACAATAAGTTTTACCAGACGGGCACCCGTACCTGGACCACCGGGGCGGCGCACAATGCCATCAATATTCAAAATACCAACACCACCTCCGGTGCGCAGGGTTTTACCATCACCGGTAACATCATTGGTTATGCCTCTGCCAGCCAGACCGGCACCTACAGTTTAACCGGCAGTACGGGAGCATTCCGGGGGATTGTATACAATGGCATCTCCGCCGGCACCAGCACCTCCATTTCAAACAATACCATTGCTGCCATCAGCCTTTCCGGCGTTACGTCCAATGGCACCAGCACCAGCAGTCCCTTCATCGCCATTCTGGCGAACAACGGGGCCGTGGTAACCAACAGCAACACCATCGGCAGCCAATCCGCTACCGGCTCGCTTACTTTTTCCACCAATACCACTACCGCAACGGATGTGTACGGCATTTTCAATTTCGGTACTGATGCATGGACGTCCAACTCCAACAGTATCGGCGGCATTTCAGTGACGAACGCCGCTGCTTCCGGCACATTTTTGCTTTATGTTTTACGGGCCAATACCGCCTCAGGGGTTAGCTGGACGGCCAACAACAATGTCATCGGCGGCACCGTGGCCAATTCCATTCAGCTGAATGCCACCGGTACGGCATCGCAGGTAGTGGGGATGTTTACCAGTAATGCACCGGCTTCATTCACCGGCAATACGGTAAGGAACATGACCACCAATATTGGTACGGGTACGGGTACCAGTGCGTCTATGATTGGCATCATGACCAACCAAACCACCACCCCGGTAGACAATACGCTTTCCCAGAATACGGTGTACAATCTTTCCAACAGCAATACAACGGCGGCATCTGTGGTAACGGGTATTCAGTTTACCGGCAATACCGCCAATGTGGTGGAAAGGAATTTTATCTATGGACTTACCGTAGCCACCAACAACACGGCTGCTGAAGTCAATGGTATCCGGGTAGGCGGCGGCACCACCAGCTACCGGAACAACATGATTGCGCTGGGCGATGGCATCAGCAATGCCATTGGTTCGGCAGCAACCAACGCATCCACGGCCGGGATCAACGGATTTAACGGTGCCCTGGGTACTGATAATTTCTGGAACAACACCATCTATATCGGTGGCACGGCCACGGCGGGCAGCGGCGCTTCTTTTGCCTTCAATGGTACCCAAACCACCAATACCCGCAGTTTCCGCAATAATATCTTCCACAACGCCCGCACCAACAGCGGTGCAACCGGGAAGCACTATGCGGTAAAAATCAATGGTACGGCGGCCAATCCAGCCGGACTGACCATCAATAACAATATTTATTTCGCCAACGGCACCGGAGGCGTATTCGGTTATTTCAACAGCGCCGATGTGGCCAGCCTTTCAGCCTGGCAGACTGCAGTAGGACAGGATGCCGCCAGCTTTGAAAGCAATCCGCGTCTGCTGAGCCCTGCGGCCGCCACGCCGGATCTGCACATCAATGCTTCCCAGGTTACCGCTGCTGAAGGCAACGGCTTCGACCTCGGGGTAACGGATGACTATGACGGCCAAACCCGCTCCGGCCTTACCCCGGTGGATATCGGCGCCGACGCCGGCAACTTCACCGGTCTGGATCTGGTAGGGCCTGCCATTACGTATACCGCCCTGGGTAATACCCTTCCCAATACCCAGCAGGTGCTTTCGGCCAGCATCACCGATAATTCAGGGGTGCCCACCACCGGTTCCGGACGCCCCACCTTATACTACAGGGTGAATACCGGCGCCTGGACGGCCGTTACCGGCGTTTATGTATCCGGAAGTACCTACACTTTCACCTTTACACCGGCCACGGCTTCCAATGACGTGGTACAGTACTATGTGGTGGCGCAGGATAATGCATCGCCCACCCCCAATGTGTCGGCCTTCCCTGCAGGAGCAAGCGGCTTTACGGCCAATCCCCCTGCTGCTTCCACGCCGCCCGGTGCCCCCAGCCAGTACAGCATCCAGCCTGCCATCAGCGGTACCAAAACGGTTTGCGCCAGCGGATGCGATTACACCTCACTCACCAATGCGGGGGGCGCCTTTGCCGCCATTAACGCAGCGGTGGTCACGGGCAACCTTAACCTCGAAATCGCCGGCGATCTTACGGCTGAAACGGGTGCCAATGCCCTGAATAGCTTTGCCAGTCCGTATACCCTCAAAATTTATCCCACCGGTGCAGCCCGTGCCATCACCAGCACCACGGCACCCACCGGCGGTTTTATCCGGCTGAATGCCGCCGACCGGGTTACCCTTGACGGTTCACTCAACGGAACGGGCACTGACCGCAGTCTCACCATCAGCCTCACGGCTACGGGTACCAGCACAGCCGTAATCTGGCTGCAGAATAACGGAACGGATGGCGCCACCGGCAATACCATCAAAAACCTGAATGTGGCGGGCAATTCCAACAGCACCACTTTATTTGGTATCGGTTCAGGTTCTTCCACCGTGGCAACTTCCAGCACGGGTACCAATAACAATAACAATACCATCCAGAACAACAACATCAGCAAGGTTCAGTATGGGATCTTCAGCCAGGGAAATGCCGCAGGCGCGAAGAATACCGGCAATGTGATTACCCAAAACCTGCTGAATGCTGCCTCGCCCAACAACCTGGGCCTGGGAGGCATCCGGGTGGGATTTGAAGACAACCTCCAGGTTACCCTCAACAGCATTGACAACATCAGCAGCAGCAGCTCGAATGACGTGGTGGGTATTGCGCTTGGCCTTACCGCAATAGGCAATACCGCCTTCGTGGGTAACGAGGTTACCAATGCCACAGTAACGCGGAATACCATTGGTGTGGTACGACACACCGCTACCTACTCAGCGGCCGGCATTGCCCTGGCTACCGCAGCCTCCGGTACCAACCTGATTGCCAACAATATGATTGCCGGCGTGAGCGCAAACGGCACCAGCGGCGATTTTGGCGCCGGTATCATCCTGGGTGGCGGCACGGGTTCCACCACCAATGTGTACTATAATTCAGTATCCATGTCGGGTACACAAACCGGCGGCAGTCAGCCCCAGTTTGCACTGGCCATTGGCGGCAGCGATCCGGTGGTGAACCTCCGGAACAATATTTTCGTCAATACCCAGTCAACCGGTAGCGGCACCAGCTATGCCATCGGCACCATCAGCACTACTTTTGCCAACCTGTCTTCCAATTACAATGATTTCTTCACCACCACCGGCGCAGCCTTTGCCGTCGGTGGAACGGGTTCACTGGCCAGTCCGACCAGCAGAACGACCTTGAGCAACTGGCAGAGTGCAACCAGCCAGGATGCACAGAGCATTTTTCAAAACCCGCAATTTGTTTCTGCCACCGACCTGCACATCAATCCGCTGACCACCACCTATGTGGAATCAGCAGGAACGCCGGTTGCCGGCATCACGGTGGATATTGACGGCGATACCCGGAATGTGAGCACGCCTGATATCGGTGCAGATGAAGGGGCATTTATTGCTCCCGTAACCAATGACATGTCGGCCACTGCATTTATTGATCCGGCCAATGCGGGCAGCAAAACCCTGGGTATTGCTTTTGTGCCGCAGGCATCCTTCACCAACAGCGGTTCGGCTGCGCAAACGAATGTAACCGTGCGTTACCGTATTCTGAATGCAGGGTTGGTGGAAGTATACAATCAAACCGCTACCATTGCCTCCATTACATCAAGTACGACCACAACCGTGAGCTTCCCGTCAGCCACCATCAGCCAGGCCGGGGCGTACACGATTTATGCAAAGGCTGAACTCCCCGGAGATGGGGTAAGTGTTAACGATGAAATATCAGGTACGCTCACCATCACGGATCCGTACACCTCATCCACCGCCACGCAGAACACCACCAACGTGTTCGCCAATACCACGAACCAGCAGGTTATTGGCCTGCAGGTGGTGGCCAGCGGCACCAGTGGTACAGTTTCGTCCATTACCTTCAATACGAATGGTACCAGTGCTGTGGCTGATATTGCCAATGCCAAGATCTTCTACACGGGTACCAGCAGTACCTTCTCGGCCACGGGGCAGTTTGGCACCACGGTAGCCACGCCCGGCGGATCGCACACGGTTACCGGTACCCAGGCACTGGCCAACGGCACCAACTACTTCTGGATCGCCTATGATGTGGTGGCTGGCGCCACTGCCGGCAACGTGATTGATGCTGAACTCACGGCTTTAACGGTGAACGGCGTGGCCCGCACGCCGGGCGTAACGGCTCCGGCCGGCAGCCGTACCATCACGGATCCGTTTACTTCTTCCACCACCACGCAGAATGTGAGTTCGCTCTATACCGGAACCACTAACCAGCAGGTGGTAGGCTTACAGGTGGTAACCGGGGCCGCCAATGTAACCGTCTCTTCCATTACCTTCAATACCAACGGCAGCACGGCACCCGCTACCGATATTGCCAATGCCAAAATCTTCTACACAGGTACCAGCAGTACTTTCTCGGCCACGGGTCAGTTCGGCACCACCGTTGCTGCACCCAACGGTTCGCATACGGTAACCGGAAGCCAGGTGCTGGCCAGCGGCACCAATTATTTCTGGATCACTTACGATGTTCAGTCTGGTGCCACCTCGGGCAACCTGGTTGATGCGGAAGTTACCAGCCTTACCGCTAATGCCGTGGTGCGCACGCCTGCGGTAACGGCACCGGCAGGCGCCCGTAAGATTGTGGGTCCGCTCAGCGGCACCTATACCGTGGGCACGGGTGGCAATTACAGCACCCTTACCGCAGCTGTTGCCGATTACAACGCAGCAGGTATTGCCGGGCCGGTGGTATTCTCCCTCACGGATGCCACCTATCCCGCTGAAACCTTCCCGATTACCATCAGCGCAGCAGCCGGCGCCAGTGCGGTAAACACCTTAACGATCCGTCCGGCCACCGGGGTAAATGCTGCGATCACCGGTTCATCTTCAACCGGTTTGATTGTACTGAACGGGGCAGACTATGTAACCCTCGGCGGTTCCAATAATCCGCAAACCAATTCGGTTTGCCCGCCGGTTGCTTCATCGAGGAACCTGACCTTAACCAATACCAGCACCGGTACCAGCTCGGCCGTGATCTGGCTGCAGACCAACGGGTCAGACGCTGCCACCAACAACAGCATCCGCAACTGCAACATCGTGGGCAACAGCAATACCACCACCTTGTTTGGCATCGGATCGGGCAGTTCCACCATCTCGGTATCATCACTGGGTACGGGCAACAACAACAACCGTTTTGAAAATAACAACATCAGCAAGGTGCAGATCGGGATTTATTCCCAGGGTGCCAGCGCTTCCAATAAAAATACCGGTACAGTGATCAGCCAGAACCTGATCAATTCGGCCTCTCCCAACAACGTAGCCGCCAATGCCATTGTGGCCGGGTTTGAGAACAACATCACCATCTCCGGTAATGTGATCGACAACCTGCAGGCGCCCACCACTACAGATGGTATCGCGATTGCCCTGGGCAGCCGTGCTGTTTCCACCGCCGCCTTTACCGGTAATGAGGTGACCAACGCCACAGTAACCCAAAACCTGATCGGAACCGTCAGGGCAGCAAGCACTTATTCTGCAGTGGGTATTTATCTGACCACGACCACCAATACCGGAACAACGACCATTGCCAACAACATGATCTATGGTGTTCAGGCCAACGGCACATCGCCCGATCTCGGCGCCGGCATCTTCATCGGCGGCGTTGTGGGTACGGTGAATGTTTGGCACAACAGCGTTACCATGGTGGGTACCCTTACCGGCGGTGCCTTCCCCTCCTTTGCACTGGCCTCCACCACCAGCAGTACGGTGCTGAATGTGCGGAACAATATCTTTACGTCCACGGGTTCCACCGGCGCTAACCTGAACCGCGCCATGGGCTTTGGATACAGTTCATTCACCAATCTCACCTCCAATAATAATGACCTGGTGGTGAGCGGTACCAGCGCGGCACTGGTACAAACGGTTAACCTCACCAGTTCCGGCGCCACTTCCTATGCCACACTTACCGGCGCGGGCAGCTGGAATGCCGCTTCAGGAGATGATGCGAACTCACTGACCGTAGCGCCCAATTTCGTTTCTGCCACAGATCTTCACCTGGTGACCACCACCAATAACAGTTTGAATAACAGCGGGGCTCCCGTAGCCGTGGCTACCGACATCGACTGCGATACCCGCAGCGCTTCCACCCCGGATATCGGTGCTGATGAGTTCTGCGCTGCCTTGCCTGCTGTTTCAGGCGTAACGGCCGCCGGCAATATCACCAGCATCTGTGTGAATGCCACCACCACGCTCACCGCCAATGGTGTAGCCGGTGATGGCGCCGTGGTGAACTGGTTCAGCGCACCGAATGGTGGCGGTACCAACCTGGGCACGGGCCTCACCCTCAGCAATGTGGGTCCGGGCACCTATTATGCAAGGGTTACCGGTTCCTGCGCACCGGCTGCAGAGGCCAGCATCACGCTCACGCCGCTTGCTGTGCCGGCCATTAACGGGGTAACCGCCGGTGCCAATCCCATCTGCAGCAGTGCCACTACCACACTTACCGCTAACGGCGTTGCCGGGGCGGGTGCAACCGTAACCTGGTACGACGCGCCCAATGGCAGCGGCAATGTGCTCGGTACGGGTTTAACCCTGAATAACGCGGCCCCCGGCACCTACTATGCCAGGGTAACCGGAACCTGCAGCCCGGCGGATGAAGCCAGCATCACCGTAAATGCCAAGGTGAACGTGGGTCTCAGCTCAGCCTCAGCCAGCGCCAATCCCATCTGTTCCGGCGCCACCACCACCCTGGTTGCCAGCGGTCTTACAGGGACCGGAGCGGCTGTGAACTGGTTCACCGGTACAGGCGGTACCGGCACCCAGGTGGGCAGCGGACTCACCTCCGCTCCTGTGACTCCGGGTACTTATTATGCCTACGCCACCGGCGATTGCGGCAGTCCGGTTGAAATTCAGGTAGTGGTTAACGTGAGCACCTATACCGTCACAGTTACCGCCGGGGCCAATGGTTCCATTACGCCGGGAACAGGCAGCGTGAACTGCGGCAGCAATGCCAGCTACAGCATCACCCCCGACCCGGGCTATAATATTGATGATGTGCTGGTGGACGGCGTATCGCAGGGTCCCATCAGCAGCTATACCTTCACCAATGTACAGACCACGCATACCCTCAGCGCTTCCTTTGTGCTGGCAGCCTGCATCAACAACAACTTCAGCGGTACGGGCAACTGGACCGACGGCAGCAGATGGAGCTGCGGCGCACC
>JAYRPG010000028.1:0-64425 GCA_041911275.1 Ferruginibacter sp.
CAGCTTCGCCTTGAAGTGCGGGTGGATAAGAAGAGAAAGGAGGGCATGCTGCTCGACTGGTAAGGTCAGCTGCTTTTTTCACGGATAAATTGCAGCAGGCGGCGCCGGGCCTTGTTGCGGATCCGGCGCTGAAAAATGCGGTTCCAGCCCAGCAGGCGGCCCGGCCAGCCCAGTGCCTGGCTGCTCCAGCGGTGCACACTGAAGGCATCACTGTGTTCAATGATGACCCCGTCGGCCATCCGCATATGGGCTTTTACGCGGTTCTCCACCGGCCGCCCCGTAGCGCTGAACAGGTATGTGGCCGTCCATTCACAGGTATAATATTCATGATCCAGGGCCTGCACGGGGCCAAACTGCAGTTCGAATGACTGCGCATGCGTGCAGAGCATCTCCCACATCAACCGCACTTCATCGCCGCGCAGCAACTCAAATACCGGATCATAAAAAACAATCTCCTCACTGTAACAGGCATTCATGCGGCGGTAATCCAGCTGCTGAAAAGCTGCATAAAACCTTTCGATGGTGGCGGCATTGGGATCCATACTCAAATTTTTCTCGGCTAAAGATAACAAGTCTCACCCGGGGCTTTCATCCGGAATGCGCTAACTTTAAGAAAAAAACGAGCATGCGGCCCCGCATCGATCTCACCGATTCGCTCGAACGCATTCCGGTACAGATTTTCGGCAATGCACAGGAGGGTTCAGCCTTTGTGGCGGAACTGATTGCCCGGCTCATCCGGGAGAAGGAAGCCGCCGGAAAACGCTGCGTGATCGGCCTGGCCACCGGCTCCACGCCACAAACCCTCTACAGTCTGCTGGTGAAGATGCACCGCGAAGAAGGCCTGAGTTTTAAAAACGTCATCACCTTTAACCTGGATCAGTATTACCCGATGGAGCGGGATGCATTGCAAAGCTATCATGCCTTCATGCGCCGCAACCTCTTTGAACATACGGATATCCGGCCCGAAAACTACCACCTGCCCGACGGCATGATCCCCAAAGACCAGGTAAAAGCCCATTGCCGGGCTTATGAGCAACAGATTGCAGCGGCAGGTGGCATCGATCTGCAAATCCTCGGCATCGGCCTCAACGGCCACATTGGCTTCAATGAGCCGGGCAGCGGCATCTACAGCAAAACAAGGCTCACCGCGCTGGACAACAGCACCCGGCTGGCCAACAGCCTGGAATCCGGCAACATGACTATGGTTCCGCGGATGGCCATCACGATGGGCATCCACACCATCCTGCAGGCCCGGAAGATTGTGCTCATGGCCTGGGGCGACCGCAAGGCCCCGGTGATCCGGCGGGCAGTGGAGGAAGACGACACAGAAGCCGTGCCCGCATCGCTGCTGCAGAACCATGACGATTGCCTCTTTGTACTCGACCGGGCCGCTGCCGCTGAACTCACCCGGTTCAAACGGCCCTGGCTAACCGGCGAATGCGTGTGGACACCCCCCATGATGAAAAAAGCGGTGACAGACCTGGCCCTGCAACTCAACAAACCGATCCTGACACTCACCCGGCAGGACTATAACGACAACGGGCTGGGCGAACTGCTGGTGGAAAAAGGAGAAGCCGGCGACATCAACCTGCAGGTGTTTTATCAGCTGCGCGACAGCATCACCGGCTGGCCCGGCGGCAAACCCCGGGAGCCCCGGAGCAGTCACCCGGAACGGCACCAGCCCTATCCCAAACGGGTACTGGTTTTTTCTCCGCACCCCGACGACGACATCATCAGCATGGGCGGCACCCTGATGCGCCTGCAGGACCAGGGGCATACCGTGCATGTAGCCTACCAAACCAGCGGGAACATTGCCGTGACGGATGAAATGGTGACCCGTTTCCTGGATTTTGCAGCAGGCTTTAACCACCTGTTCAGCATCGATGAAAACCACAGCCGGCAGATCCAGCAGGAGGCCCGTGCCTTTTTAAGCAGCCGGAAAAGTACGGACTGCGACAGCCCGGCCATCCGACGGATCAAAGGCCTGATCCGGCGCTGTGAAGCCCGCTCGGCCTGCCGCTATGCCGGCATTCCGGAAGCACAGGTGCATTTTATGGACCTCCCGTTTTACGAAACCGGCACTATTGAAAAAAAGCCCCCGGGCCGGGCCGACCTGGAACTTACCCTCGGCCTGCTGAACCAGGTTCAGCCCCACCAGGTTTTCTGCGCGGGCGATTTTGCCGACCCGCATGGCACGCACCGGGTTTGCTTTGATGTGGTGGAAACCACGCTAAGCGAATTACTCCGGAACAACTGTCCCTGGATCGCCGACTGCCGCCTCTGGCTCTACAAAGGCGCCTGGCAGGAATGGGATATCCATGAAATTGATATGGCCGTACCGATGAGTCCCGACCAGGTGCTGAAAAAACGGCATGGCATCTTTATTCACCAGAGCCAGAAGGATGCCGTACCTTTTCAGGGTACAGACACCCGTGAGTTCTGGCAGCGGGCCGAAGCCAGAAATGCCCACACCGCAGCGCTTTATGCCCGGCTGGGCCTCACCCAATATGCGGCGATGGAAGCCTTTGTGCGGAAAGATTTCGGCTATCCGGCAACGTAATTGTGCCGGCTGCGGCCGGCCGGCTCAAAGCCCTGTTCAAATGCTAAACACTCCCCCATGTTCAATCCCGGTTCTGTCCGCCTCAGCTTTACACCCGGCCACCCGGCCCCTGCGCCCGGCTCTGCCGAAGAACAACAACGCTTTCAGCAGCTGCAGCAGCAGATGCTGCGCCAGTATGAAGAGATTTTCCCGGATAAGCTGGCGCCCCGAACGGTGGTGATCCTGCCGTCTTTTTCACTGGACCAGGAGATCCTGGCGCGGATCAAAGGCGCTCCCTATTATGAAGAGCGTTTGCTCTGCCTCCTGATGCTGCTGCGGATGCCGCTTACGCGGATCATCTACATCACCAGCATGCCCGTTGCTGAAAGCATTGTGGATTATTATCTCCACCTCCTGCCGGGTATCACCACCCATCATGCCCGGCAGCGGCTCACCCTCCTGAGTTGCCACGACGCCTCCAGTAAACCGCTTTCGCAGAAACTGCTGGAGCGGCCACGGCTGCTGGAGCGGATCAGGCAGGCCATCGGCGACCCTCCATCGGCACACCTCACCTGCTTCAACATCACGCCCCTGGAAAAAACCCTGGCCGTAAAGCTCGGCATTCCCCTGTTTGGTACAGATCCCGACAAATTTTACGAAGGCTCGAAATCAGGCGGAAGGAAAAATTTCCGGGCCAGCGGCGTCAGCTTTCCTGACGGAGCGGAAGACCTCAGCTCCCGGGACGACGTGATTGCGGCACTGGCCGCGCTGAAACGCAAGTACCCCCGGCTGCGGAAAGCTGTGGTGAAACTGAATGACGGCTTCAGTGGCGACGGCAACGCCCTCTTCCGTTATCCCGGACAGGCCGAAGGAGAAGATGCGGAGCCCGCCATCCGGAGCCGTTTTTCGGAACATTTCAAACCGGTAGCCGCCGACATCACGGAAGCGCTTTTCTTTGAAAAACTCAGCGGCATGGGCGGCATCGTTGAAGAATTTCTGGAAGGGGATGTGAAATGTTCGCCTTCCGTACAATGTGTGATCAGCCCCGCAGGCACCGTAGAAATTGTGAGCACACACGACCAGATCCTGAGTGGTGAGGACGGACAGATTTTCATCGGCGCCCAGTTTCCCGCTCGCCCGGATTACAGCGTGTCCCTGGCCGCAGAAGGGCGCAGGATTGCGGAAACCCTGGCTTCTAAGGGCGCCATGGGCCGCTTCGCCATTGACTTCATTACCGTGCAGCAGGCCGATGGAAGCTGGAAGCATTATGCCATTGAAATCAACCTGCGCAAGGGCGGCACCACCCATCCCTTCCTGATGCTGCAATTCCTGACCGATGGCCGTTACCAGGCCGACACCGGCACCTACCTCACCGCCGCAGGTAACCGTCGCTGTTATTTTGCATCCGACAATGTAAGCAGCGAAAAATACAGGGGGCTCACCCCTGAAGATCTGGTGCATATCGCCATCTTCCACGATTTGCTCTACGACAGTGCCGCACAGGAGGGCGTGATGTTTCACCTCGTGGGTGCACTGTCAGAGTTTGGAAAGATGGGCATGGTGTGTATCGGCAGCAGCCCTGAAAGGGCGCGGGAACTTTATGACCGAACCCTCGCCATCCTTGACCTGGAATGCAGCCAGGCCGGCGGATGACCCCCTCAACGTTGCCGGTTTTTAAACCCTGATGCCATGAAAAAACTGCAATACCCCCTTACCGCCACCACCTTGTTCTGGTTGTTCTGCCAGGTCCTGCCCCTGCTGGGTGCAAGCGACCAGGTGATGCTGTGCTGTTTAGCCCTGGCTCCCCTGCCGGTGCTCTGGATGCTGTACCGGATATTGAAAGACGGGCAGCCTGCGGAGGAGGACTGGGACGACCGCTTTTATGAGGACCATGCCTACCGGCGGAACGGAAAGGAGGAAACAGCTCCCCCATCCTGAAACCGCATTGCATGCATCAACGGGCATTTTCCGTATTTTGCGGGAAGTCCTGTTGCTTACAGGTGCTGATCAATATGAAAAACAAATTCCTGATTCCTTTCGCGCTCCTGCTCCTGCAGGCCTGCAGCAAGTCGGAGAACAAACCGGCCGGTTGCGTGACCACTGTAGCCAGCCTCAGCGGCGTTTACAAGAAAACGGCCATCACCTACCGGAGCAGCGCCAACGCCACACCGGCAGACCAGTTCAGCAGGTTACCCGAATGCGAAAAAGACGACACCATTGAACTGCTCTCGGATGGCTCCCTCAGCTTTACCGATGCAGGCCTCGGCTGCGGTGTCCCGCCGCCGCCCGGCATGCCCTCCAGCTGGACGCTTGAAAACGGAAATACCCGGCTGCTGTTTGCCGACCAGGCAATGACCATTCAAAGTTTCAACTGCCGGGAACTGGTGCTGGTGGAAACTGATGTTTTCAGCCCCGGCGACAGCCGCGCCACCACGTACACGAAGCAATAACCGGGTGCCCGAATCCGTCAGACAAACCACGATTTTTCTGTAGTAGAATTACGACAGGATGGCTAAAACCCGCTACCGTAAAGGATGTTAAAATTCCACCGAAAAGCAACCCGCTTTCCGGCATACAATAGCAGTTCTGCCGCTTCGTTTAATAGGCATCTGTTTACCCGGCCTGACTGCTTAAAGCCATTATCCTTATGAAAACCGATGCATGACCCGCACCTGGATGGCTCAGCATCACTTACCTCGCCCTTATGGCATTGAAAAAGAAAAACCCGGACGCTTGTCCGGGTTTTTTCATGTGTTGCCACGCTTTTTATTTCAGGGTGCGCATGTAATTCACTACAGCCCAGATATCATTGGCATCCGGAATTTTTTTCTTGTAAGAGGGCATGTCTTTTCTGCCTTCAAAAGTTTTGTAAAACAGGGCGCCGTCGGTCTGGCTCTGGAAAGAAGCCTTGGTGAAATCGCCGCAGTCTGTATCCAGTTGTGAGGCTTTCGGGCCATCGCCTTTGCCCTTGGTACCGTGGCAGGACTTGCAGTGCTGGTTAAACAGGGCTTTACCCGTGGCTACAGATTCAGCATCACCCTTGAGGGGGTTCACTTTGTTTTTGTAGGCATCGGGAACCGGCCAGGGTTCCTGGGAAAGATTGGCCGGCGTAAAAGCCAGGAGGGCGACGGTAAATGCGCCTGCAATCATGAGCGGAACGTTCTTTTTCATTTGCGGAGGGATTTAATGGTATTTAAAGATATTCAATAATTATGCCTGAATAGCGGGTTCTTCTTTTCGTAACCGAAAAAGCTGATAAACAATCACCAGATAGTGCCCCCAAACCACGCCCATCAACACAATAAAGGTAATCAGCATCCAGAGGGGCGGATGGGAACTCCAGAGCGCCCGGGGCTGTTTTTCAATCACCGAAGAAACCGGCTTACCCCAGGCTTGCTGCACCCGGGCTTCCAGGTAGCCAAAGCTCTCATTCTCATCCAGCCGGGCTATGAATACCAGGTTACCCTTATCGTCGCCTGGTAAGCCCTGGGGCACTTCAAATACGGCTTCCCCGGATTCATCGGTGGTAGCCTCACCCAGCTTAAGCGGATTGAAACTCCGGTTGACAAAGAGCCCCAGCGTCAGGTCCTTCAGTGCAGAATCCGCTCCTCCGCCCGGCACCACCAGTTTGGCTTTTACCGTGAGCAGCGAATCTTCTTTCGCCGGCGTTAGTTCAATATACGCCCTTTTAAAGGTAACTTCAGCATCGGCGGGCTCAATTTTTTTGTTTCCGGCATAAACCGCCTTCAGGGTTACGCTGCCTTCATTGCCCACAGCTTCGCTTTTTACGTTCAGCAAGCCCCGTCCGCGGGCATCGGTGATGAGCTGACCAATTTCTTTTTCAGCGGTATCGGTTACCCGTACAAATTTTATTTTCAGGGTGTGCAGGTTATAGAATACCCCCTTGATTTTGGCTTTCATCGCCACCTTCAGATCGATGCTCCGGTCGTTTTTCTGTACGGCTGTAAACTCCAGTGAAGGCGAGATCAGATCCTCTGCAGCCGGTGCTTCCGCCTCATCCTGGGCCTGCAGGGCCAGGGGCATCATGAACAGGGCAAATGAGAGGATCCGGAAATATTGCAGACAGTTTCGCAGATTGTGTTTCATACGAATGCGTTTATACGTTTCAGATAGTTATTTACGGTGATTTCCCTCATGGTGCTGGGGTGAAAAATGCGATTCTTCCAGTCCGGATACCGGCACCACCGTTACCATTTTGGACATCAGGGTAAAGAACAGCAGGAAGGTGGCCACCCCGGCAAACGTGAGCGCCCATTCGGGCCAGGTAGCGGTGTACTTCACAAATTCAGCCCGGGTATCCTGCATCGGCAGGGCCGGTGTTTCGAGTGTAGGCACAATGATCAGGTAACGCTTCACCCACAAGGCCATCACCATAATGAAGGCCGAAAGGGAAATCCAACCGGGTTTACGGGTAGCGGGCAGCGCCACAATCAGGATGGGTAGCAGGATGCCGGCCACATTGGCAAAGAGCGTCCAGCCCCCGTATTCGTGGGCACTGAAGAGTTTGCGGATCACTTCACTGTCCCATTTCTCTGAACCAAACCAGGCCGTGAAATACTCGGAGAAGGTAAAATAGCCGTAGGCTGCGGCCAGTACCATCATGGCATAACCCAGGTTCACAAAATGCCGGTCGGTGAAATATTTATCGAGCTGGTACATTTTCCGGTACACCCACATGGCTGCGATCAGCACCCCCAGACCGGAGTACAGGGCACCCAGCACAAAGTAGGGTCCGAAAATGGTGCTGTGCCAACCGGGACGGAGTGTCATGCCGAATATCCAGGAGAGGATAGAAGCCACAATGATGGAGAGGGGGATCATGATGATGGCCAGCAGGTTCTGGGAGATCAGCAGGTGCCGCTTCTGGCTGGCGCCACCGCGGTAGCCGATGGCCAGCACATGGTAAAGCTTCTGTTTCCAGGCCGGTATGCGCAGGCCCGCATCGCGGTACACCGCAAAATCGCGGATCATGGCCATATAAAAGAACAGCACACTGCCGGCGAGGAAGGTAACCACGGCCATCACGTCCCAGGTCATGGGCGACTGGATGCGGGGATAGATGAACAGGTGATGCAACCGGTCGAAGCGCCCCACACAGAGCAGGATAAACACCGGTCCAACAATCACGGAGATGATGGTCATGAGCTGGGCGAGCCGGATGATGGGCTTGCCCCAGTTCACTTTAAAGAGGTGGAGTACCCCGGCAATGATGGCGCCGGCATAACTCAGCCCGATAAAAAAGATAAAGTTGACGATGAACAGGCCCCATACCACATTGTCGCGCATGCCGGTAACGCCGTGGCCATGGGCGATCTGCAGGTAGAGGGCATAGGCGCCCACCGCAATCACCAGCGAAAAGAGCACGGTCCAGAACAGATTTTTCTTATTGAAGGTTTCGATATTCCGGCGCTGGTGCTGGAGGGCTTCCAGTTGATAGGCATTCAGTTCCATAATGCTTGCTTTTAATGAGTAACAGATTCCGGTCAGGAGGATTTCTTCCCGGGTTCCATAATATCCCTGAACCGGTCTTTCAGGTTATCCGGCAGGTTTTCGTATCCGCGTTCTACGGGGAACTGCCGGTCTTTCGGCGGCAGGTAATAGACCCGCGGCTGGGTACCCAGTTCTTCCAGGAAGCGGTAACCCGCACGGTCTTTGATCAGCTGGGTAAAGCTCACCGTTTCATCACCGTTGGTAACGGTATCCTCATTTTCATCCCCGAAGTAAAATACCCCGTTGGGGCAGGCTTCCACGCAGGGTGGCAGCAAACCTTCCCGGGAGCGGTCGGGACAGAAATCGCATTTTTCCACGGTACCCACCTTGGCCGGCACGCCGGTTTCGGGGTTGTAGGCCAGGCTGCGGATATCCTCCGGCATCTCGGGCTCATCCCAGTTGAATACGCGGGTGGAATACGGACAGGCGGCCATGCAGAATTTACAACCAATGCAGCGGTCGTTGTCGATCAGTACAATTCCGTCCTGGCGTTTGAAGGTGGCATCCACCGGACAAACCTTCACACAGGGCGGGTTATCGCAGTGAAAACATTGCTTGGGGAACCAATAAGGCGCACCTTTATCACTGTCTTTCAGGAGTTTAACCGTCAGCCACTCCTTGTCTTCCTCGCGGTAATGGTGCTTCTGGCAGGCGGTAATGCATTTGCGGGCATTTTTACAGCGGGCCAGGTCGACTACCATCACAAATTTCTTACCGGCAATGCCTTCCCGGGCTTCGAGTTTGGAAAGGATGGCCGCATGTTCCTGGTAATTCAGGTATGCCGAATCAATTTCCACGATTTCACCCTCGGGGGAGAGCAGTTTTACTTTCTGGGGAACGGTTTCCTTCCGGGAAGAGCAGGAGCAAACCAGGCTGCCGCAGGCAGTGGCCGCGGCGGTAACCACGGCGGCTGTTTTCAGAAAGTCCCGGCGGCCCTGATCCGGATGGAGATCTTCTGTTTGCTTAGACATATTAATCAGTTTGAAATGGTTTAGGATTCTTTGGAGGGGTTATCCATCCATTGCAGGATATCTGCATTGCTGGCTTTTTTTCCGGAGCGGGCTTTTTCCAGCATTGCCTTGTCCACTTCCACCAGCCGGCCGTCTGGGGTCAGCATTTTTACTTTTCCGGCATCCGTTTCCGGCTGTTTGCCGGTAAAGAGCGAGAGGAACCATCGCCTGGATTTACCTTGATCCTGAGTGGGTTTTTCCATAAACAGGGGTATTAAAGTGAAGAAAAATTTGATGGTGCAACTTAGAGAGAGTGTCATGACATTTTGATGACAATCATCAAAACGCCCTGTGATAAATATCACACCGGTCGATAAGATCAATCATGCCCCCGGAGGGCCTTTGTCATAAAATTGTCAGAAAGACCCTTCTACATTTGGGTATTGATTTTTGGTCCATTCACAAAACCATCATCGCTCAGTAAACTAAATCCTTTATGAAAAAGATCTCAGCAATCCAGGCAGTCACGCTGTTCTTTACCGTGCTGCTGGTCAGTGCATCGGTGATTCAGTGCAAAAAGACAGGCGACGTTATTCAGGGGCTCGACCGGACTTACCGGGGAGGCGCTGACAGTACCATCTTCGCGGCTTTTTATAGCGAAAACACCGTGAGCACCGCCGACGCCACCCCTGATGTAAATGACGTTATGAAATTCAGGGGCGTGCAAACCATTGTTCATGAATACTGTGCTACCTCCAACTGTCACGGAGGGCCGGTAAAGCCGAAGTTTGACACTTACAGCGACATCATGAAATATGTGGTGGCCGGCAACCCCGAAGCCAGCAAGCTCTGGGAATTTGTTACCACCAATGACTTTAACAAAGCCATGCCGCCGGTGAACTCCAACCACGAACTGGCCGCTACGGACAAAGCCATCCTGTACAACTGGATTAAAAACGGAGCGAAAGAAAGACCGGATCTGAATGATTTCAGGCCTGCTGCCATTTACCTGATTTCCGCAGGTTGTGGTTCTGCCAACTGTCACAACCAGGCTACCGCTGTCGGCGGCTGGGCCCGGAAAGGTGCCATCCCCGGATTAACCGCTGCAGATACCACTACGTATAATTATATCAACCCCGCTACGGGCGCAGTTACTGTTTACTGCCAGGTGAGCAACAAAACCCTGCTCAACCAGGTATGGACAGCCTACAAAGACAGTGTGAAGAAGTTCTACAGCGACACCGTGGCTTTTGCCAGCTACCGGCCCTGGAAAACCTTTGCCACCCCCCGTTCAGCCCTCAGCACCCGCGGACCGCTGCAGAATTATGATGATATCCTGATGGATATTATGTATCCGAAAAGCGTGCGCAGCAATTCAAGTGTGCAATACACCGACCCCAATACCCTCGTAACCTATTATGTGCGGGGTAATTACACAAATGCCACCAGTTCCATGGTTTCCCGTGTAGACTCTACCCTGCTGCTTGCCAACCCGGCCACCGGCGTGTTTGCTACGGCACACCAGGGGGATATGGCCTATGGCGACGGTGGTCTCAAGTCTCATGAAATTGCCCTGATCAAAGCCTGGTACTTTGCCGATCCCAACATTCCCGAAATCTGGAAATACGGCAACGCCAATGCAGGCATCTTCAAATACCGCAAAACCGGTAACATCATCAGAAAATAATTTTATCACTGACCCTAAAAATCAGTTTTATGAAAAAAGGTATTGTACTGGCCGCGGTAATGACTTCCATGCTGCTTTACCTGCTGCCCTCCTGCTATAAGAATAAAGAAGACATCGTTGCGCTGCCGAAGATTTCCTTCCGGAAAGACATCGTGCCCATCATGACTTCCGGCGCCTGCGGTTGCCACAACAACAACACCACCCGCGCCCTGCAATTTTCGCATGCCGACACCATCTTTTATGACCTCATCCTTGCCCGCACAGGCTTGTTTGATCAGTGGGTAAACAACAATGGCATCCACCCCGGTGGCGGTGAAATCTATTTCAAGCCCAACGAAATCACCACCATCCGCCAATGGATCAGCGAAGGCGCCAAAGACGATGGCGGTGGCTGTGACGTAACCGGTTCCATTACGTACACCGCAAAAATCCTTCCGCTGTACAACACCACCTGTAAAGGTTCTACCTGCCATGCGGGTATTGCCGCCAGCCTCGATTACGACAAACTGGTAGCGGTCAAAAACACCTTAACCACGATCATGAACAGCGGCGGCGCAACCGGTCACCCCGGCGGCACCCTCAGCCTCAGCACCTGTACCGTGAACCAGTTCAGCGAATGGATCAGCCAGGGACAGCCGAAATAAACCATCCCTCACCAAATGAAATTTCAATCAATAAAATCAACGGATATGAAAAAGATATTGATGGCCTTCAGCTTGATCCTGGGTTGCAGTGCATTCGTACTGGCACAGGAAACCACCGAACCGGCGGCCAAGGAAACACCCAAACCCAAGTACGCCAGGGCCACCTTCAACTCCACCAAGATCATCAACATGCAGAGCACGGAGATTGTGAGCAAGGGCACCCTGCAGTTCCTCATCTCCCACCACTTCAGCTATATCTGGAATGAGGGAGCAGGATCCCAGAACCTGGCGCAGTTCTTCGGACTCAACTCTGGCGTGGCCAATACCTATCTCTCCTTCGATTATTCCCCTACGGACTACCTGAATCTCGGTGTGGCCATGGCCGGAAAATCCAAGTATGAAGCCTTTGCCAAAGCCCGCTTGCTGCGTCAGCAAACCGGCCTGAAAAATGTTCCGGTGTCTGCCACCTGGTATTCCGTAGCACACATCAACACCGCCAGCGATCCCTCCAACCCGCCGGCGCAGAACAAGATGGCTTTTGCCAACCAGCTGCTGATTGCCCGGAAGTTTTCCGACAAATTCTCTCTCCAGCTGGTTCCCACCTGGATCCACTTCAACGTGGTGCCCTATGGCATCAACAACAGCAACGAGGTGTTTTCACTGGGCCTCGCCGGCAAATACAAAGCCACCGGCAAGCTGAATGTAACTTTTGAATACAACCGCCAGCTGAACATGTACAAAAACCTGATCAGCAAAAACGGTACAATTCTGAATTACAACCCTGATCTGCTTTCGCTGGGCATCGAAATCAACAGCGGAAGTCACCTCTTCCAGTTCTATGTGGGCAATACCACCGAAGCTTCCATCATTGATCAGCTGGCCCGCAATACCAGCAGCATCAAGAACAAAAACTTCGCGTTCGGTTTTACCATCAACCGCAGTTTCTAATCACACGACACATACAGTTTTGTTTACCGGCCGGCCTTTTCAGGCCGGCTTTTTTTGGCCCATTGGCTTCACCCGATGCATCCCTCTCCCGTTTCCGTTCTGTAAATCCTGTTGAGCAGCTGGCTGAACGGAATCAGGAAACATCCATCAGCGATGAAGGGCCAATCCTACCAGCTGGCAGCAGCCGGCAGCGCCAGTAAGGGGCAACCCGTTTAAATCCTATAATCCGTCGGTTTCTACCTGAAGATTGGAGATTGAGTGTTCATGATGGAGAATGCTTACCTGCTGATTGTTTGGATCTTAACCAGGGCAGGATAAAACGCCAATCTGCCGGAGTGATGCAGCTCTGCAAAGCCATCCGCCCTGCCCCGCCGCTGGTAACAACACTTGTTCACTTAACCCTTTAAACCGCTTCAGCCCACAAATAAAAAGCCCCGGACATTGCTGTCCGGGACTCTTGTATAGCTTGGCTGCTGAAAAACCGGGCTGTGCTTAGTAGTCCATACCGCCCATACCCGGAGCCGGGTGAGCGTGGGGAGCTTCTTCTTTCGGCTTATCGGCCACCACAGCTTCGGTAGTGAGGAGCATACCGGCAATAGAAGCGGCATTTTCCAGGGCTACGCGGGATACTTTGGTGGGATCGATAACACCGGCTTTGAAGAGGTTCTCGTAAGTTTCAGTGCGGGCATTGAAACCGAAGTCGCCTTTGCCTTCCTTGATTTTCTGAACCACGATGGAACCATCGATACCGGCATTGGCGGTGAGGGTGCGTACGGGCTCTTCGAGGGCACGGCGAACAATGGCCATACCGGTTTGCTCGTCGGCAATCTGGCCTTTCACCTTGGGTTCCAGGCTTTCGATGGCGCGGATATACGCTACACCGCCACCGGGCACGATGCCTTCTTCCACTGCAGCACGGGTGGCATGCAGGGCATCATCCACGCGGTCTTTTTTCTCTTTCATTTCCACTTCAGTGGCAGCACCCACATAGAGTACAGCTACCCCGCCGGCCAGTTTAGCCAGGCGCTCCTGCAGTTTCTCGCGGTCGTAGTCAGAAGTGGTGTTTTCCACCTGGGCCTTGATCTGGTTGATGCGGGCCTGGATATCGGCTTTCTTGCCTTTACCGCCTACGATGGTGGTGTTGTCTTTGTCGATGGTTACCGAAGCAGCCTGACCGAGTGAGCTCAGGTCAGCGCCTTCCAGTTTGTGACCCAGCTCTTCGCTGATCACAGTACCGGCGGTAAGGATGGCAATATCCTGCAGCATTTCCTTGCGGCGGTCGCCGAAGCCGGGGGCTTTAACGGCAGCTACCTTAATGGTGCCTCGCAGTTTGTTCACCACGAGGGTGGCAAGGGCTTCCCCTTCCAGGTCCTCAGCAATGATCAGCAGCGGACGGCCGCTCTGGGCAACCTTCTCGAGGATATGCAGGATATCCTTCATAGCGGAGATCTTCTTGTCGTAAATCAGGATATAGGGGTTCTGCAGTTCAGCTTCCATCTTTTCGCTGTTGGTAACGAAGTAGGGAGAAACATAACCGCGGTCGAACTGCATACCTTCCACCACTTCAACCGTGGTATCGGTACCCTTGGCTTCTTCTACAGTGATCACCCCTTCTTTACCCACTTTGGCGAAAGCTTCGGCAATCAGTTTACCGATGGTTTCGTCGTTGTTGGCAGAGATGGTGGCCACCTGCTGGATCTTTTTGCTGTCGCTGCCCACTGTCTGGCTCTGACCCTTCAGGTTTTCCACTACCAGGGAAACCGCTTTGTCGATGCCCCGCTTCAGGTCCATGGGATTGGCACCGGCAGCCACCATTTTCAGGCCTTCGCTGATGATGGACTGGGCCAGAACGGTAGCCGTGGTGGTACCGTCACCGGCGATATCGGCGGTTTTGGAAGCTACTTCCTTCACCATCTGGGCGCCCATGTTTTCAATGGCGTCTTCCAGTTCAATTTCCTTGGCCACGGTTACACCGTCCTTGGTCACTGCCGGAGCTCCGAATTTTTTCTCAATCACCACATTGCGGCCTTTGGGGCCCAGGGTTACTTTCACTGCATTGGCGAGGGTATCCACGCCTTTTTTCATCTTGTTTCTTGCTTCGATATCGAAGTATATCAGTTTTGCCATAATAAAATTGATTTGTTGATGGGGTTAATGTGATGAATAAGGTTGCTTAAACGATTGCGAGGATATCGCTTTCACGCATGATCAGGTACTCATCGCCTTCAATCGTGATCTCGGTACCGGCATACTTGCCATAGAGCACCACATCACCGGCTTTTACGGTTACGGGTTCATCCTTTTTGCCGGGGCCGGCTGCCACTACGGTGCCGCGCTGGGGTTTTTCCTTGGCCGTGTCGGGGATAATGATCCCACCGGCTGTTTTTTCCTCAGCAGCCGCTGCCTTTACAATCACCCGGTCGTGGAGGGGGGTAATGTTTACTTTTTTAGCCATAATCGTATTGATTTTTGTGAGTTGGAAGATAATTCGCCCACCGCAGGCGGGCACCTTGGGTAAGCCAATTCCGTACCATTCGCCCAAACAGGAATAGTTGTCAGGGATTGGGAACGCCTTGTCAGTTCAGCATCCGCTCCGGGCGACAATTTTTCATATCCCGCCGCAAGGCCTGACAAACAGGGATTATTCCCCTAAATTTGCAGCCTGATTAACAACGTGTACCATGGTGAGCAGAAGGAATATCCGGGTTAAAGTGATGCAGACCCTGTACACCTCCGAGAGCATGAGCGGAGGCATCCAGGTGAGCGAGGCCCAGAAGTCGCTGAGAAAGCAGTTCGGGCTGTCGCGGCAGCTCTTTGTGTATTTGGTTTACTTCCTCACCGAAACAGCCCGTTATGTGGAGAAAGACGCTGCCAAAAGGGCCAGCAAACACCTCCCCACCGCGGCCGATCTGAACATCAATACCCGGCTGGCAGGCAACGAACTGCTCTGGAAAATCCTGGAAAACCCGGGCTTCAAAGGGGCTGTGCAGGAGCTCCACCCCGAACAGCAGCTGGACGAATCCCTGCTGCGCAAGATTTACGAACAGCTGAGCCATTCGGAAGAGTACCGCGATTATACCGCCCTCCCCGCCCGCGACCGCAAATCGGAGAAAGATATCCTGGAATTCATCTTCACACAGCTGATGCTGCCCAGCGAAGATTTCATTAATCACGTTGAAGAGTTGTTCATCAACTGGGACGATGATGCGGAGATGATGAATGTGCTGATGCTGAACTTCCTGCAGAAACCCCACCAGATGAACTTTGCGGAGATGCTGAGTGCGGAGAAGATGGAGTTTGCCCTGAACCTGCTGGAAACCGTGGTGGAAAAGAAAGAACTCTGCCTGGAGATGCTGAAGCCCAAACTCAAAAACTGGGATGCGGAACGGATTGCCGCGCTGGACCTCATCATCATCCGGATGGGCATCTGCGAGTTCCTGTTTTTTGAAACCATCCCCACCAAGGTCACCATCAACGAATACATCGACCTGGCCAAAGAGTACAGCACGCCGCAGAGCGGGCAGTTCATCAACGGCATCCTCGACAATATTCACAAAGAACTTTCCGCCGAAGGAAAGATCCGCAAAAAAACATTCCGCAACAGCACCTTATAATGCACCCCGGATGATACGGTTTGGCCTTTTTCTGTTTTCCTTTTCCCTGTTGCTTGGCAGCTGCGATGTGCGCCGCTCAGACCGGCTGGCTGATGACCAGCAGCAACGGATCATGGAGGCGATGAAAGACTCCACCACCGTTGAACTGATTGACTCGGTGCACCATTTCGGCACGGTAAAAGCCGGCGATACGGTACAGTACAGCTTCCGCTTCCGGAACACCGGCCTCAAACCGCTGATCATCAACGAAGCGCACGCCAGTTGCGGCTGCACCGTTCCGGAAAAGCCGCTGAAACCCGTGATGCCCGGCGAAACAGGATTCATCAGGGTTTCATTCAACAGCCAGGGCCGCAGCGGGCACCAGGATAAAATCATCACGGTGCAATCCAATGCCCGCCCCGCCTTCGGCCAGCTGCGCCTCACCGGCGAAGTAGAATAATCATTTTTTACACTTCAATACAATCACCATGCAAGTTTTAGGCATTTTGTTAATGATGGATCCCCAGGGCAAAGGCAGCAGCAGTTTCTCGCTGATATTCATGGTCCTCATGATCCTCGTATTCTGGCTGTTCATGATCCGCCCCCAGGCCAAGAAAGCCAAGCAACAGAAAAATTTCATCAATGAGCTGAAAAAAGGCGACAAGGTGGTAACCATCGCCGGCATCCATGGCACGGTGAACAAGCTCAATGAAGACGGCACCCTGATGCTGGAAGTGAGCCCCGGCAGCTACCTGAAAATTGAAAAAAGCACCGTGAGCATGGAAATGAGCGCGGTGGTGAACAAAGCCGAAAGCAAAGCTTAATTCATTTCCCGTTTAAGGGTTTCAGGGTTTAAAGTTTAAGGTCGTCTGTCAGTGTCCGCAAGCGCTGGTTACATCCTCCTTGAACTTTAAACCTTCTCCTCTATACCTTCACCCTTCATCCCCTTCCCATGCTCAGGATCGGCCTCACGGGCGGTATCGGCAGTGGCAAAAGCACGGTGGCCGCGCTTTTTGAACTGCAGGGCATCCCGGTGTACCGGGCAGATGATGCCGCCAAAAGGCTGCTGAATGAAGACCCCGCGCTGAAGGCGGAAGTGATCCGGTTGTTTGGACCCGAATCCTACACGCCGGAAGGCCTTAACCGTGCCCATCTCTCCCGGCAGGCCTTCAGCAATCCCGAACTGCTCAGTGCCCTCAACAACCTGGTACACCCGGCCACCATCCGCGACGCCCGGGCATGGATGCAGCAGCAGGCCGGCGCTCCCTACGCGCTGAAAGAAGCAGCCCTGATTTTTGAAACGGCATCAGATGAAGGTCTCGATAAAGTAATCGGGGTCTACGCGCCTGCGGCGATGCGCATTCACCGGGTGATGGAACGCGACGGGGTGAGCCGGGATGAAGTGATCAGCCGGATGAACCGGCAGATCAGCGAAACCATCAAAATGCGTTTATGCGATTACGTGATCCGCAATGATGGCAGCGAACTCCTTATTCCCCAGGTGATGCAGCTGCATGAAACCCTGCTGGCACTGGCCCGGGAGGCCGGTTAACGCAGCTGTGCGAGGGCCGTGCTGATCCGCGCCCAGGCCCGTTCAATATTTTCCATACTGTTGGCAAAAGAGAAACGTACGCAGTTGGGTTCGCCGAAGGCCTCGCCCATCACGGAGGAAACATGCGCGGTATTCAGGAGGTACATCGACAGATCGGCGGAGTTGCGGATGCTGTTGTTGCCATCGGATTTGCCATAATAAGCGCTCACATCGGGGAAGATATAAAAGGCGCCTTCCGGAGCCACACATTTCAGTCCGGGTATATCTTTCACCAGTTCCAGCACCCGCTGACGACGCCGGGCAAACTCAGCCGTCATTTCCCTGGAAGGCGTGATATCGCCGGTGAGGGCCGCCACGGCCGCTTTTTGCGTGATGGAACAGGTGGCGCTGGTAAATTGTCCCTGCAGCTTTTCACAGGCTTTGGCGATTTCGGTGGGTGCGGCGACATAACCCAGGCGCCAGCCGGTCATGGCAAAACCCTTGCTGAGTCCGTTCACCAGAATCACCCGCTCCTTCATGCCCTCCAGCTGGGCAATGCTGGCATGATGCCCCACAAAATTGATGTACTCATAGATCTCATCCGAAATGATGTAAACATCCGGATGCCGGCGGAACACCGCTGCCAGGGCCTCCAGCTCAGCCAGGCTGTACACCGCCCCGGAAGGATTACAGGGAGAAGAAAAAAGGAACACACGGGTACGGTCGGTGATGGCCGCCTCCAGCTGTTCTGCACTGATCTTAAAGCCACTTTCCGGTGTGGAGCGGATCTCCACCACCCGGGCACGGGCAATCTTCACCAGCTCTGAATAGGTAACCCAGTATGGCGTGGGAATGATCACCTCATCGCCTTCATCGGCGAGGGCCAGGATGGCATTGGCCAGGCTCTGCTTGGCGCCGGTGGAGGTGACAATCTGCTCCGGCAGGTACTCCAGGCCATTATCCCGTTTGAGCTTGGCGCACACAGCTTCGCGCAAATCCATGAAACCGGGCACGGGCGTATAATGGCTCCAGTTATCCTGAATGGCCCGGATGGCCGCATCCTTGATGTGCTGCGGGGTATCAAAATCGGGCTCGCCCAAACTCAGGTCAATCACATCAACCCCTTTGGCCCTGAGTTCGCGACCCAGCTTGGCCATCTTCAGGGTTTCAGGTTCAGCAAAACGGTTCAACAGAGAGGATAACTGCATGGCAATTGATTTTTCGCACGCAAAGCTATGTGAATTCAAACAGATTCATTACAAAATTGTAAACATTTTCAAAATTACAATAGACAATATCTATCCGAAATAATGCATCATTAGAGAGTTTTCAACCAATCAGGCATTATAAAGAAATTTTTCCGCAAACTTCCCCTGATCCTTCAACCGGTTAGCAGCGGGGCGGGAAATCTGCGGGGGCGACAACATTTGCTACTGAAATTCAGTTATTCTTGCACATGCGCACCACCCTCACACTGATCCGCTATCCGGGCCGCTGGATGGGGCTGATTGCCCTGTTTTCCATGGCCCTCTTCCACATCCCGCTGTTCCTGCACCGGGGCATCAGCTTTTACAAATTACTGGGCACGGGCAAGCGCGGCAGTTTTGACAAGCACCCCGACTGGCAGCAGTGGGGCATTCTGGCGGTGCACCGTGATCCTGAGCTTCAACTGGGTGCCGACCCGATCCGCCGGCTCTATGGCGGTTTCATCGCCGGCTGGTGCCGCATCCTGGGCTGTGAAACCTATACCCTGCTGCTGGAACCCCTGGAAGGCCATGGCCGCTGGGATGGCCGGGAACCCTTTGGTACGGGCAGCGCATCCCGGGCGTATGCCGGACCGGTGGCGATCCTCACCCGGGCCACCATCCGCCTCTCCAAAGCCGGCAGGTTCTGGGCACACGTGGAGGCCGTGGCGGAAGAAATGGCGGCAGCGGAGGGCTATGTATTTTCCGTGGGCATTGGCGAAGCGCCCCTGCTGAAACAGGCAACCTTCAGCGTTTGGCGCAACAGCGAGTGCATGCGCAACTTCGCTTATAAAAATGAACGGCATGCCGATGTGATCCGTAAAACCCGAAAAGAAAATTGGTACAGCGAAGACCTGTTCATGCGCTTCAAACCCCTGCAGGCTGCGGGCAGCTGGCGCGGCACCCACCCATTGGAGGGAATTGCTTAGCTTTGTCCTTCACGATTGCCGCACCTTCCTGCAGCCCCGGGCTGACTCAACCGGGAAAGGTCATTTCTGGACATCAACTGTATGAAAAATATCAAACTCATCGAGGTACCGAGCGAAATTGGTGCCGGCACCCGCGGCGCCAGCCTGGGGATAGATGCGATCAAAGTAGCCGCACTGGATTTCATGAGCAATTTCTTTGTTCACTTTCCCTCCGAACAGGTGGAAGTGGAAAACAAACTGCTGTTTGAACCCATACAATCCCCCTATGCCAAGCGCATACACGGCATACTGACCATGTACGAAAGGGTGAGCAAGGCCGTACACGATTCCATCAAGGGACATTTTTTCCCCGTGGTGCTCAGCGGCGATCATGCCACCGCCGGCGGTACCATCGCCGGTATCCGGATGGCCAAACCCAAGAGCAAACTGGGAGTGATCTGGATCGATGCGCACGCCGACCTGCACACCCCCTACACCACCCCATCCGGCAATATGCATGGCATGTGCCTGGCCACCGCGCTGGGCGAAGACAATGCCGACTGCAAGGTGCATGAGCTCGATGAAAAAACACAGCGGCTCTGGGAACAGCTGAAAAACATCGGAAAAATCTGCCCGAAAGTGCTGCCGGAAGACGTAGTGTTCATCTCCCTCCGGGATTATGAGTCAGAAGAAAAGGCCCTGATCGAACAGCACGGCATCAAAATCATCACCACCAGCGAGGTGCGGCGGAACGGCGCTGAAAGCGTGAGCCGGAAGGTGCTCCGCTACCTCTCCGACTGCACCGACATTTATGTAAGCTTTGACGTGGACAGCCTGGATTCCAGCATCTCCAAAGGCACCGGCACGCCCGTGAGCAACGGCCTCCGCGAACGCGAAGCCGAGGACCTCATCAGCAAATTCATGCAGAACCGCAAGATCTGCTGCTTCGAAATCACGGAAGTGAACCCCACCCTCGACCGGGAAAACATGATGGCCGAAATCGCCTTCAATATCCTGCAGCGGAGCGTCAACGTGCTGATGATGAACTGACCCGGCATCCGGGACAAAATGCCGGGAAGCCTTTATCTTTACCCGGCAACTGATCAACATGAAACATTTCCTCACGCTGGCCGTAGCCTGCGGCCTGCTGCTCTCCTGCAAGAAAACCACGACGCCCGACAGCAGCAATACCCGCGTACACTTCTCCTTCCGGTTCGACAGCGCCCAGGAACGGCTGAACAATTTCGGCAGCCCGGTTTCGGTGCCGGCGGGTCATGGCGCGCAGTCGCCGCGCTTTAACCTGATGAGCGCCCACTATGTGGAACTCACCCCCGACGCCCTCACCCCCCTGGGCAATGGCGCCGTATTGTACCGTGCCGCAGAGGTCAATACCGGTGGCAGCCTGGCGATTGATTTTTCCAAATCGGTTTTTGCCGGCAATGACCAGGAATTCCTCAGCCTCCCGCTGAACCAGGTGCCGCCCGGCACCTACCGCTACCTGCGGGTATCCCTCGCTTACCAGAATTATAATATCTATGTGGGCATCCCCGGCCGGGTGGTCGATGCAACCCTGGCTTCCTTCATCGGCTTCAACACCTATATCGGCGACTACCGCATCAAAGACTCCGTAGTAACGGTGAACGCTAACCGAAAACAGGGATACTGGGGCTTCGAAACCAGCATTGCCGGCTTCGGGCTGGTGCGCACCGGCCAGGCCCCCGAGGGCGCCACCACGGTACCGAATCCCCTGTTTGCCACCTCTGCCGTTCCGGCCGGATCATGCGTGGTAACAGGCGCCTTTGCCAGTCCGCTGGTGATCACCGGCCGCGAAACCACTGATATCCGGATCCAGGTGTCGTTGTCCACCAACCGGAGTTTTGAGTGGACAGAAACCGATGGCAACAATATCTACAACCCGCTTCCGCCCAATAACGAACAGGTGATGGACATGGGCATCCGGGGGATGATCCCCACCGTACGCTGATCCCAACAAGGGCCGGAAGCAGAACCTGCGGCCGCTGCCTCATTTTGTAATACTTTTGCCTTTCAAAAGCCCATTGATCCCGCATGCTCCCGGACATCCAACACCTCATCAGCGCCTCGGTACAGCTCAAACAACAGCTGCTGGCCGATGCATCCCTGCTGAACACCGTAGAGCAGGCGGTGGAACGTCTCTGCGCCACCTTCCGCGCCGGCGGTAAAGTGCTGTTCTGCGGCAACGGCGGCAGCGCAGCGGATGCCCAGCACCTGGCGGCTGAGTTCAGCGGCAAATTTTACATAGACCGGCCCGCGCTACCGGCAGAAGCCCTGCACTGCAACACCTCCTATCTTACCGCCGTTGCCAACGATTACAGTTATGACCTCATCTATGCCCGGCTGCTGCAGGGCATCGGGAAACCGGGCGATGTAGTGATCGGGCTGAGCACATCGGGCAACAGCCGGAATATCGTGGCCGCTTTTCAGACTGCCCGCGACAAAGGCCTGTTTACCATCGGTTTTACCGGCGCCGGCGGCGGCGCCATGCAGCCGCTCTCCGATCTGCTGATCAGCATCCCCTCCAGCGATACGCCGCGCATCCAGGAATGCCATATGCTGCTGGGCCATATCATCTGCCAGCTGGTGGAAGCCAGGTTATTTCAACCCACCCCTTCAACCTGAACCGCACCATGATCAGCGAAGCAATCATACTGGCAGGCGGACTGGGCACCCGGCTCCGCAGCGTAGTACAGGATACCCCCAAGTGCCTCGCGCCCGTGAACGGCCGCCCCTTCCTCCATTACCTGATCACGCACCTGCGCCGGCAGGGCATTGAACACCTGATCTTTTCGCTCGGCTACCTGGGCAACCAGGTGGAGGCGTACCTGGCATCGGTACCGGCACTGTCGTATACCGTGGTCACCGAACCCGAGCCCCTCGGCACCGGCGGCGCCATCCGGCTGGCCTGTACCCGGGCACAGGAAACGGATCTGCTGGTTTGTAACGGCGACACCCTGTTCCAGGGCGATATCCGGCAGCTGGCAGATTTTCACCGCCGCCACCAGGCCGCCTGTACCCTGGCCCTGAAACCGCTGCAGCATTTCGACCGGTATGGCGTGGTGGTGACGGACGCCGAAGGACGGGTTGTTTCATTCCGGGAGAAACAGTATTATGAACAGGGCCTCATCAATGCCGGCGTATATGTGCTGAACCGGCCGGGCCTGCTGTCCAAACCCTTTCCTGAACGCTTTTCCTTTGAAAAGGATTACCTCGAAAAAGAAGTGGCGCAGGGGCGGATCTTCGGCCTGCAGCAGGACGCCTACTTCATCGACATTGGCATACCGGAAGACTTTAACCGGGCGCAGGAGGAGCTGAGCCGTTTTGACTGAACCCATGCACATCAATCAACCCATACCCGCCACTGATCCGCAATGGACCCTGCTGCTCGACAGAGACGGTGTGATCAACCGTCAGAAGGAAGGCAGCTATATTTTCCATCCCGAAGAATTCATCTTTCTGCCGGGCGTGCTTCCGGCACTGAAAAACCTGGCGGAGTGGTTTGGCCACCTTTTCATCATCACCAACCAGCGTGGTGTGGGCAAGGGGCTGATGACGGAAGCCGATCTGCACGCCGTACATGCGGCCATGATGCAGGGCATCAACAGCGCCGGCGGCAGGATCGACGCCATTTACTACTGCCCCGACACCGACCTCGGCAGTGCATGCCGCAAGCCCAATACCGGCATGGCACAAAGGCTGCTGGCCGATTTCCCCGAAACCGATTTCAGCCGTTCCATCATGGTGGGCAACTCGATGAGCGATATGCACTTCGGCCGTAACATTGGCGCCTACACGATTTTCATCACCTCTACCCACCCCGATGTGCACCGGCACGATCCGGCCATCGATGCAGTGTTTGATTCACTGGAAAGCGCTGCGGCAGCTCTCGCCCACCACGCCCGTACCCCTAAACCGCAATCATGATGCTGCAACTGGCTTCCCTGAACTCGGGCAGTAACGGAAACTGCTACTACATCGGCAACGAACGCGAGGCCGTGCTGGTGGATGCCGGGCTCAGCTGCCGGGAAACCGAAAAGCGGATGCGGCAACTGGGACTGGACATCAGGCGGGTGCAGGCCATCTTCATCTCCCATGAACATACCGATCACATCAAAGGCCTCAGCACACTGGCCAACCGCTATTATCTGCCGGTGTACATCACACCCGGCACGGCCCGCTCAGGTCCGCACCTGATCCGGCACCTCAGCCGCAGCTTTGAAGCCGGCGTACCGGTAAACATCGGCAGCCTCGAAGTGATCCCCTTCCGCAAGGAGCACGACGCGGCAGATCCGCACAGCTTCATCATCCGCGGCGGCAGCACCACGGTGGGGGTTTTCACCGACATCGGAAGGGTTTGCGAAAACACCATCCGGCATTTCCGGCAATGCCATGCGGTACTGCTGGAAAGCAACTATGACGAAGCCATGCTCGAGAACGGACCCTACCCGATTCACCTCAAAAACCGCATCCGCGGCGGATCCGGTCACCTCAGCAACCGCCAGGCCCTGGAGCTCTTCCGCGAACACCGCCCCCCCTTTATGACCCATCTGCTGCTGGCGCACCTCTCCAGGGAAAACAACCATCCGGATACCGCCCTGGCAGCCTTTGCCCCTTATGCCGGCGGCATCACCCTGCAGGTGGCTTCCCGCTACGAGGCCACCGGCGTATTCAATATCGGAGAGGCCACCGCTGCCACTACCGGCACCGCATATACGCAGCAATCCCTGTTCAGCTGAACGCCGATGACCAAAGCACAGTAATAAAAGGAGAAATCAGAACTGGTTGAAGGAACGGTCCTGCAGCAGATCCCTGAAAATACGGAGGTTCACGGGATGACTGAGCATGGCAAGATGACGGTCGTGATGCAGATCGGTGCCCACATAATCAGCCAGCCCGTTTTCAATGATGTAGCGGGCGGCTTTGGCCACCGGCTTGCCATAGTAACCGGTGAGCGAGAGCAGGTTTACCTGGAGCATAAAGCCCATGTCCTTCATCCGGCTGTACTCCTCCTCCTCCCCGTGGTAATAGGCATAGCGTTCAGGATGCGCCATAATGGGCTTAAATCCTGCATTGAGCAATTCAAAGGAAATTTCGTGCAGGTTGCCGCAGGGCGTGGCATAGGACTGTTCGGTGAGGATAACGTTATCGTAAATCGTGAGCAGCTCACGCGGGGTTTTTAGCAGCTTGAGAAAATAATCGTCCAGCATATACTCGGCTGCCGCGCGGATCTCAATATCGATGCCTTCGGCCTGCACGGCCTGGCGCAGCTGTTGCAGGGCGTTGCCGATGGTTTCGGGGGTATTGCGGTACAGATCGCCAATAACGTGCGGCGTAGCAATGGTCCGGCGGATGCCCAGGGCATGGATGCCCCTCACCAGCCTCAGGGAGGTTTCCAGATCGGGGGCGCCATCGTCAATACCCGGCAGGATATGCGAATGCAGGTCGGTAGTTACCGGCAGCGTGCTCACTTCCTCACCGGCACGGGGCTTCTTCCTTCTGAAAAAACTGAACATCCTGCTGGATTTAAAAATTGAATAACCACATCAGTCCACCATCTTCTGAAACAGCGTATAATAATACTGCCGCAGTTTGATCAGGGGTTTCAGGATAGAGGCGATATGCGGAAACGGGATATTGTTCACTTTCATGGCCAGGTAGTCGCGGCGGTTGGCGCGGAGCCTGCTGCCCAGGTTACGGTTGCTCTGTCCCCCCACCCGCATCTTCACAATCAGTTTGGGCAGGTACCGGGCGCTGATGCGGTGCCGGTAAAGGTAGCGGGCCATAAACTCATAGTCGGCAGCCGTGAAATAATGGGATTCGTAACCCCCCAGTTCCTTCAACAGATCACGCCGGAAATAAAAAGTGGGATGGGCCGGCATCCACCCGTAGGTAAACCGGTAGCGCTTGTACGGAAACCCTTTCCAGTAACGGATCACCTTGCGGGTATTGCGCTGGTCAACATACACCAGGTCGCCGTACAGCGAATCCACTTTATGTTCCTGGAAACACTGTACAATGGCGTCCACCACATCCGGCGAGGCCAGCATATCATCGCTGTTGAGGATGCCGATGATGTCGCCGGTAGCCATAAGCATGCCCTTGTTGATGGCATCGTACATCCCCTTGTCGCGCTCCGATACCACGCGGGCTATCCGGCCCTCATACTCCCGGATAATCGGCAGCGTCTGATCGGTGGAGAGGTTGTCGATGAGGATATGCTCAATGTCGGGATAACGCTGGTTCACCACAGATTCTATACAGTCACGGATGTATTTTTCCGAGTTGTACGTAACAGTTATGATGGTGACTTTCATTGGTCTGGAAAACACAGCGTTATTCGGCCGGCAAAATAGCGCTTTTTTCCGATCGACCGGGAATCCGGAGGCGGGATAAACGTTAAATCAAATACTTCAGCGTCCAAATGCCGCAGCATCCGGGCGCCGGAAGGAAAACCAGAGAAAAAAGGGAGACGAATCCTGAAAAGAATATTCAGGAAGCGGCAGCGGAATGGCTGCCTGGGAAGAGCTGATGGTTGCAGCCGGCTGAGCCGGACTTAAGACCGGATCAGGCGGATCCGGATTTTCTGTGCAGGGTTACCCTGGTAGATCCCATAGGCTTCCAGCGATTGGGTGGCCACGGATCCTGCGGTAAGTACGGCATGGGAATGGCAGGTAACGGAGGGGGCTACGATGGCTTTGGCGCCGATCCAAACCCCTTCTTCCAGGGTTACCGGGCCTACGATGAGGTCAAAACTTTTGCGCCGGTAATCATGGTTGCCGCAGAGCAGGTAAGCCCCCTGTGATAGGCAGCAATGATCGCCGATGGTCACTTTCCCGAGGTTGTCGATCCACACCGACTCACCGATCCACACATGATCCCCCACCTCAAGCTTCCAGGGGTATTTCACGCGGACGGAGGGTTTGATCACCACTCCCCGCCCCACACGGGCGCCGAAGAGCCGGAGGATCCATACCCGCGGGGCTGAGCCCGGTAAAAAAGGATTGCGGAGAATGAGCAGATTGCAGCCATACCACAACAGTTGTTTGAGCAGGCCTGCCCCCACCTCCAGCGTGGGCACAAAAGACGCATTATCTACTTTTCCGGGTGTATTCATGAGAACATCTCGAGATAACGTTGACGTTGCGGGTTTTCCCGGGTAAACCGGCGGGCATACTGCCAGGCGCCTTTTGCCCAGGCATCGAAGGCGGCCTGGTCCATGGCCGCCACCTCCCCGATCACCCGCGTAAAAGCAGCCGGGTTACTGAGCGGAAGATCCCACCCTGCCTGCTGCGCCTGCAGCTGCAGCCAGGGTGTCTGATCGCTGATCAGCACGGGCCGCCCCGCCATCAGGGCTTCCAGCACGGCATGCCCGAAATTTTCTCCCCGGGTGGGCAGGATGAACAGGTGATGCTGCCAGAGCAGGGCGGGCAGTTCAGCAGCAGGCTTTGGCCCGGCATACTCCACCCTGATCTGCTGCGGCAGCCGGGCAATCAGGGCCTGGCAGCGGCTCCAGTAATCACTGTCCTCCGCCGGCCCCACGATGGTGAGCAGTACGCTGGCCTCCACTTCACGCAAGGCCTCCAGCAGGTAGAGCAGGTTTTTAATGGGTACAATCCGGGCGATAAAGATACAGCGCAGCCGGCCAGGTGATTTCAGCACCGGCACAAAGTCATCGCCGGGCACTGCCGGGAGGTTATCCGCCACCGTTATAGCGGCTCCGGGGAAATAATGGAGGATGGCTGCCTTTTCCCTTTCATTGGTGGCATGAAAATGCAGCAACCGGCTGATGCCCATCCTGCGCAGCAGGAACAACACGGGCTTTTTTTTCCATGGCTTTACCGCCAGGGCGCTGTCGTAAAGGGTGCCGCGCGGGCAAATGAACACCCTGGCCTGAAGGCGCCGGCGCCAGAGGAGCCAGACCGGGTACAGGGTGAACAGCGGCGAAAAGAGCAGGTTGAGGTAGATCAGGTCAGGCTGCAACGCGAGGATCACGCTGCGGATTTCGGCTGCCCGCAACTGCTGTCGCCGGGCATAATACACCTGTACCTGCAGGGAAGCATGCGTTACCCAGCAGCCCGTTTCAATGCCCGGATAAGGCGAGGTTTCGCCATGATCGGTGTCGGTGGTGAGCACATAAATATCCAGGCGATCCTGCAGGGCGGCGCAGAGGTTCACGCAGGACTGAATGGGACCGCCGGCACGATAGCCGGGCGAAAACCATTCCACCATCACCAGCAGTTTAGGCTTGGGAGACATCAGGGGCATCATCGGATGGCCGCAGGCGGCTGATCCGCCGGCGTTCGCTGCGGTCGAACAGCAGCATCATGGAAAGAATCAGCACATAACAGGCGATGTTGAAAAGGGTATGGTGGTCGGCATCGGTTCTCCAGCGCCAGTACCCGTTGGCAGCCAGCACCAGCATCACCATCCGCCCCACATTGATCAGAAAAATTCCCAGCATACCGCCGGCGCCAAAGAGAAGCCGCCGCCGGATGGTGGTTTCATTGGCCAGGATAAAGGCGAGCCAGAAACTGAGCAACCCGATGCCCAGGCAGCTGTACACCACCTTTACCCCCCGGCCATTCCTGATGCGTACCTTATAGGGCTGCTCCACCACTGTTTCGTGGCCCAGCATCCGGAGCGAGCCGGCCGAAGCCTGCAGCAGGGCCGTACGCAGCCAGGCCGGATAGTTGGCGTAGCGGGCAATGCCCTCACTGTAGTATTTTCCTCCGGGTGCACTCACCCCGATCACGGCATAACTACCGTAATAAAAAACGGCAAAGAACAGCAGGAAGCGGAGTACATAACGGAGTAACCGCAGCGGTAAAATTTTGCCCATCATGCTTTCTCCGCTGCTTTACCCTTGAAGAATCCGTGTCGCATGTAATTATCCAGGGGCTTCATGAGGAAGGTTTTGAACACAAAAAAAGCAATGTAATAAGTGATGGCCCATCCCAGAATTTTACTGCCGGGTGTACCGTTACAGGATATTTTCAGGTAGAATGGCGCCAGCATGGTGTACCCCCAGAAATAATTGATGCTCTGCTTCAGGATCATTGAATAAATAAAGCCCAGCAAGCAGCCCACCAGGAAGATGATCACAAACATGAACACCGGCCCGAAATCAATATAGCTTTCCGCGATAAAGCCCAGGCTCCACGAAGCACCCATCTTGGCCGTGGCCACCTTGCGGATGCAGTATTTGTTCACCATCTGCGAATCATCAATCACCGGTTTATCCGGAAAGAAGAAACGGGGCAGCAACACATGCGCCAGGTTTCCGGCCCAGAGCTTGCCCTGTTCATAAGGAATGAAAAGCGGTACCCGCTGCATGGATTCTGCATAAAACTCAATGTAGGAGATCCGCTCAATGGTACTGCGGATGAGCTGTTCGTCTTCGGTGAGGTTGCTCTTCTTGGCCGAAAGTTCCTGCAGTTTATCCAGGGCTTCTTCCCGCGACACCAGTACATTCTGGGTTTCCCGCTGCCCCCGGTTGAGAAAGGCGCGGTAATCGCCCTTCACGGCCTGCCATTTGAGGATCAGGAACAGGGTAATAATGGCCAGGGAAGAATAAAGGAAAAAGGATTTCATGGTGAGCCGGATGCGTGGCGTAGCCAGCACCAGCAGGGAGGTAAGCAGGATATCCTTGAACGACGCAAAGAAGCTGAAAAAGCTGAAGATGATTTCCATCGTGAGCAGCCCGGCCACAAGGGTGTAGGTGTATTTGCGGGTGAAGGTGAAATACAGCAACAGAAAGATAAACCCGGTTTTGAGATCGATCAGCGCATACACCAGCTGATCCAGCCCGCGGATGAAAAACACAAAACCCTTCAATAAAAACACCGCAGCCGAACTGCCCACAAACACCCACACGGCCCGGTGAAACTTATACCCGAAGTCTTCGTTCACATCCACATAAGTGGCTTTCCGCACTTTGATGGTGGTGACATAAATCCCCCAGCTGAACACCAAAAATGCCAGCAGGGCATAGTAGGTGGTGGAAACAATATTCGGGGCGTTGGACAACGACTCATAATCCACCCCCGAGAATACGGCATAAAACAGTTTGATGCTGATGGTGAGCCAGAAGAACGTGATGCCCAGGAAGATGATCTTGGGTTCCCCGTCGCGCCAGAACAGGCGGGCCATGCCATAATAGGAGAAAATAGCCGTAGCCATGAGCAGCGGCTGGTTGCTCATGATGATGAAATAGGCAGCGATGAGGAGTACGGCAATCATGCGGGTCGATCTTCAAAAAATGATTCGGGCCACTGGCCGTTACGGATGTTTTCCGGCAGTTCAGCCGTGGGCACAAAGGGCAGTTCACGGTTCAGCCATTGCTCAAGGAAGCTTTCAGGGTGCGCTTCCATGTGAGAATGCTTCCGCATTTTCTCCCGGAGTTTCTCCCGGTTCCTGCGCACATAACCGGCATGATGAAGCATGCCCGCTTCCCAGGGGCAATCGATAAAACCATACAGGCGTGAACCTGCTTTCAGGTTTTTACCCAGAAAGGCCAAAAGGTGGTTCAGGCGCGATTCATTCCAGGTGAGCACCCGGCGCTGCTCAAACATCAATCCGGCTTTTACAAAACCGAAGTGATGATGCACATACTCCTCCCGCGGCACCCGGCGGTTCCAGGTATGGCAGTAATCGTAGGCGCTTACCCGCATGCCGCGGGGGCGGCGCCGGCCCAGGTATTCAATGATGCTGCCGATGCTGTTGATGTCATAGATCTCATCCGCATCCACAATCAGAAAATAATCCGGCCGCTCATGAAAGCGGCGGATGTCACTGATGGGTACACCGTGCGACTGGATACCGCGGGAAGCATCACTTAAAATGGCCATCATCTCGTGGTTACGGGAGGCGGTTTCGTCGCGGTAGCGCCGCACCACGAGGTGAATTTTCCCTTCCGGGTCGGGATACTGCAATACCTTCTGCACCGTGGTATCCGGCACCACAGGTTTTCCGTAATAGTCGCGGTCGTACTGGGTGATCACACTGATGCCCGAGCAATGGGCATAGAGGGGCCGGATGGTTTCGGTGATGAAATCCTCTTCGTTCAGTGCGATGATGATGGCGTGAATCTTCACTGTTGATCAGTCATTAAATCCGTTGCAGAATATTCAGGGAATCCACGGTTTCGATCAGCCGGAACCGGGCATCGTGGCGGATGGTGCTTTCAAAATACCGGCATGATCCGAAATCCGCCACGGGCGAACCCGGCGCCGGCGGACTGGTGTCGTGCAGCAGCATGTAACCGCCGGAGGCCATTTTGGGCGCATACAGTTCCCAGTCGAGGGTGATGCCTTCCAGCGAATGGTCACCGTCGATGAACATAAAATCCAGTTCACCGGGAACGGCGCCCGCAGCCTCCGCACTGAAATGCGGGATGAGCCGAACCCTTGACCGGAGCAGGGCGCCGCCCAGATTCCAGCGGGCAATGCGCTCATAGTAACAGATGCCGAGGCTGCCCCGCACAAACGGATCGATGGCATATAACACCCCGCCTGCAGCGAGGCTGCTGCCGATGATTTTTGTATTCACGCCTTCATATACCCCGATTTCCACTGCGCGCTTCCGGCCCTCCGCATAGCGGCGGATGGCAGCCTGTTCGGCCGGGCTGGTTTGTGTATGCGGACTGTCGAGGCCCGCATAACATTTCAGCAGGTGGAATAAAGCATTCCCTTTCATAGTTGCTCGATTAATTCACTGAGTTGTTTGTGCATGCGCACATCTGAAAATAATTCAATCACCCGCTGCCGGCCCTGCTCACCCATGCGGCTGAGCAGCGAACGGTTCTTGTACAGGCGGGCTATACTTTCGGCAATGTCATCCGCCGATAAGGGATCGATCACATAACCATTCACCCCGTCTACAATGATTTCAGGCAAACCACCATTGCGGCTCACCACAGCCGGCTTCCCGTAAGCATTGGCTTCACAGGCCATCAGGCCGAAGGCCTCATTGTCGCGGGTAGGCGCCACCACCACATCAATGCCCGCATAAATAGCAGCCTGTTCTTCCACAAAACCCCGCCATTCCACCCAGGCCTGCAGTCCCGCCTTTTCAATCTTTTCCCTCACCTCCCGGATATAAGCATCACTGCCCCGCCCCACGATAATCAGTTTTACCTGCAGGCCCCTGCGGTGCAGCAGGGAAAGGGCTTCCACCACCACCACATGTCCCTTCCGCGGAATCACCTGGCCCACCACGCCCATGCTGAACACATCCCGGCTGCCGGCAACGGTTTCAGCCGGTACCGGAATGCCGTTATGCACCACCTGGATTTTATGGGCAGGCACGCCGCAGTTGATCAGGTCCAGGCGGATATAATCGGATACCGCGATAAACTGGTGCACGCGGTGCGACAACAGTTTCAGGAAAAAACGGGACCGGCTGCTGTCGCCATTGTTGTCATGAACATGATACAAGATGCGGCCCCGGATAAAGGGATACAGCAAAAAAAGCTGCCGGTACGATGTGAGGTAAATAAAATCGTACCGGAAAGAGCGGCACACCCGCAGGAAGCGGATCACGGCACCGGGATAATGGAGCAGCGAATCCAGTGTCCAGCGTGGCTTACTGATATAGTACCAGCCCAGTTTGATAACAGAATAGGTTTGCCGCATGGCCCTGAGTTCGGCAATAAAGCGGCCGTCGTTCCAGCCGCTCACGAGGCTATGCAGTTCGAATCCCCTCTCCTGCAGCCCCTTGATCACCTGCAGCGTCACCTTCTCCGCACCGGAGATATAGTTGCCATTGGTAAGGATCAGGATGCGTTTCATTGCAGTACCGGAAGGTTTTCGATGGAGGCGCACAATTGATCAACCGACCAGCGGCTGATCTCCTCCGCAGCCGCACGGCCCATGGCCGCTGCATCACTGTCGCAGGCTTTGCCGAGCACCGCACGGAGGGCTTCCTGCGAGCCGGCCTGAAATGCATACCCGTTCTTCTCCGGCTGAATGAGATCAACGGCACAACCGCATCGGTCGCTGGCAATCACGGGAATTCCGCAGGCCATGGCTTCGTTCACCGCCAGCCCCCAGGTTTCGCCCGGGCCGCGGGAGGGCAGCACAAACCAGTTGGCTGCCCGGTACAAAACCGGCATTTCAGACTGGTTGTGAAAGCCGGTGAAGCAGATGTTTTCATCCGTGCCGGCCAGTTCGCGCAGGCGTTGTTCCAGTACCCCGTTGCCGGCAATCAGCAGGTGGGTGCCGGGGCGGTGCAATGCGCGAAAGGCCTGGATCAGCAGTTCGGGATCCTTCTTGGGCTCCAGTTTGCCGGCAAAAAGGAAAACCGTATCGGTATCGCTGAAACCATAGCTGCGCCGTTTTGCTAGGGCCTTAGCGGCGTAGTCACGGTCAGCACTATCCGCAAACCGGTGGTTGTCCACTACATGTGGCGCAAACACCAGCTGTTGCTCACGCAGCCCGCAGGCCCTGAAATAATCTGCATTGTTTTTGCCGGTGTACAGCGCGGTATCCACATGCCGGTAAACCCAGCGCAGAAAGCTTTTCCTGAGCAGGGCTTTGAGGCCGCCGGTTTCGTCCAGCAGGGTCGAATCGCCGCGAAAGAGCACCGGCCGTCTTTCATGAAAGAAACGCATGCAGGCGAGGTGCGCGGCAAAACTCCAGCCGTATACCATTACCGCATCAGGCTGCCAGGCCATGATTTCGCGGTTGAGCTGCGGGTTGCGGATACCGCGGAAATGATGGGAGCCCGGATCACCCGCGGTATTCACGGTAAAATGATATTCATAACCGTTGAGCAGGGGAATGTCCCATTCCACGGTTTTCCCGAATCCGGGATCATATTTCTGTTGCAGCACCGAACTGCCCCAGGTGTAAAAAACGCCGGGATGCAGCTTCCCGCGCTCCGCCAGGCGGCGGAAGAAGGGAGCATTGTACTGCACCGGATGGGTGGTCACGATGGCCAGCCTTTTCAAGATCGGCGTTTTTTTAAAAACTGCAGGAAACGGTAGACCCGGTGATGGTGAACAATCCGGATACCGGCACGCAGCCAGAAAGCTTTACGGCCGTAGCGCGCACAAACTTCAGTGATCAGTGGCGATTCGTCAGGCGCGGCAGGCACCCGGTCCTGCAACAGTTGCTCATAAAGGGTGATTAACCCGGGCACTACCGCAGCTGCACTGAACCGGTTTTCGATCCAGGCCGGCAGAGGGTTGCGGAGGGAAGCGTGCCAGTTATCATCACTGCTCATCTTCATCAATGCTGCCGTACAGTCTTTTACGGTGCTGCAGCATACCCCGCCCACTTCGTGACCCACCACTTCATACTGGGCATTGTCGCGGAAGGGGGTGAGCAGGGTGATCACCGGCACGCGGCAATACAAGGCTTCGGCCAGCACATAACCAAAACTTTCGCCAATGGCGGACAGATGAACCATGCATTGCAGGCTGCGGTAATACAGCGAAAGCTGCTCATCTCCTTTTATTTCATCCACCAGTACCACTCTTGAGCGCACCAGCGGCGATTTTTTCAATAATTCCTGCCGGTAAACCGGGGGTAATCCCACCAGGAAAAACCAGATGGCATTGCCGCGCCGGATGGTTTGCTCCATGATGTCGAGCAACCGGGGGTCCCACTTGGAAGGATGGGCCTGGCCGATGCGGCCCGCCACAAAGGCCCCGTCAGGAATGCCATGACGGTGGCGGAAAGAGCGGATCGTCGCCGCGTCAGGCTCGGTGAACCGCTCCCCCATCATGATATAGGGAATCACCGCCTGGGCGGGCTTCCAGGCTGCGCCCTGCATCCAGCGGCTGTACTTCCACAGGCCCCACCGGGAGAGTTGCAGCGAAAGATCCACCTTGCGGTAACCCGCTTCATAATGCGGACGGGAAAACACATTCGTCTCCACCACTTTGGTGCCTTCCCGTTTCAGTTTGTCCAGGAAAGGCAGGTAGGCATCAGTATAGTTATGCAGATGGATTATGTCCGGCCCCCAGGCCCGCAGCTCAGCCAGCACCGCTTCCTGAGTCTGCCGGCTTTCCTGCAGCAGGATGGTGACAACGCCGGCCGCATCCAGCTCGGGCTTGCGGTCGTATCCCGCACCCGCCACCAGTACGCGGCTGTCGTGACCAAACTGCTGGTAAGCCACCGCGTAATTAACGGCAGCCCGTTCCGTGCCGCCGGGGCCAATGGAAAAAACCAGTGTCAGAATTTTCATGTCAGAGGTCCCTGCTGCCCTTTCCGGCTGAGCATGGCTTCAAAAAACTGTACCTGTTCTAGCGTGCGTTCCCGGGCGGAAAACGACCTGAACTGGTCCACACCGGGCTGCGGCTGTCCCTGCAGCAGGGTTTTGCGCCAGGCTTCACAGAAAGCATCGGTGTAGGCCGCAGGCGGGTGCTGGCGATGGTCAAACGAAAGCACATACCCGAAACCGTTATCCCGTAAAAAATTCACCACACTGCTGTTTTCATGAAACACGGCAAGCATCGGCTTCCGCATCATCACATAAGGATAAATTTTCGAGGCGGTGTAGGCGGTATCGGTAGAACCCGGCACCAGCAGCAGGTCGGCCCTGCTGAGCACGCTGAGGGTTTCAAAATAAGGAAGCCGGTCAGTGATCTCGGTTACCTGGTCCTCCACCCCGTATGCGGCCGCCACCGGCTCAATGGTTTTTCTGCCCTGCCCTTCCCGGGCATAGCTGGTGCCGGCAAACCAGCAGTGCACCCTTCCGAATAAAGCCGGATCATCGCGGCGGCCTTTGGCCAGGGCGCTGAAAATGATATCGAGCGCAAACCGCAGATCGTATCCTCCCCTGCCCGCATACACTACATTGATCTGTTGCGGATCAAAGCGGAGGCGGTCCGGCGCAGGCAGTTGGGGCAGCAGGTCCAGGTCGGCCAGGGCTGCGCCAAAGGGAATCACCCGACACTGTTTCGGCCGCAGGGACGGATAACGTTCGAGGAAAGTAGTACAGTAAGCCGCCGATACGCTGATGATGCCCTCCGCACGCGGTACGGTGTAGGCTTCCAGGGTTTTATCCAGACGGTAGGAAAACCAGAATTTGGGCGGACGCTCAGCTTTGGGCTTCGAAAGATAAAAGTCGTTGCGCCAGGGATCCTGGATATCGAGGATAAAGGGCACCCCGAACTTCCGCTTCCACAAAGGCCCCAGGGCCATCACGTGAAAGGCGGTGGTGGAAAAATAGACCAGGTCAAATTTACGCCGGCGCAGCAGGCTGCATCCTTTTCGGTAGATGTGCCAGGCGGAGCGGATCGACAAACTGCCGAGGCCGGCACGCCGTGTCCATTTTTCGGGCAATGCCTTTACCCGGTGCACCTCCACCTCCGGAGGAATGGTTTTCAGCAGCAGTTCATCCCGCGAGTAACCGCCAGCAAAGGCTTCCGCCACGGCTATCACCACCGGTTCCCATCCGAACTCCTTAAAATAAGGCAGGCTCTGGCGCACCCGGTGCATATCAGCCGCATTCAGCGGCGGAAACTGCGGCGAAATGATCAGTACACGTTTCATGCATTCAGGGCTTGCCAGCGCTGCAGCAGGGAAGCCGATTCCCTTTCCCAGGAGCAGGCACGCGCGGCATCAAACCGCTCAGCCTGCTCAGCGCGGATCGTGGCAATCCGGTTCCTGATCTCCTGCAGCAGGGGGTAAACATCCGCATCGGGACGGCTGCTGCTGATGCCGTGCCGCGGATGCTGATCCATAAAAGCTTTTTGCGCATCAGTTCCGGAAGCCAGTATAAAAAGCCCGGCCTGGAAATAAGACCAGATTTTATTGGTGAGGCAGAGGTTGCGGTTGAGGTCGGCCGCATTGTTTTCCAGGGCCAGCCCCACATCATATGCCGAAAGCTGCTGCAGCAAATCATCCTGCGGCATGGCCGGCAGGCATTTGATATAGGAACGGCGACGGAGTTCCTGTTCGTAAAACCCCTTCCGCAGATCGCCGATAAGGGTTAGTTCAAAACTGCCTTCCGGAAAACGGTCCAGTGCCGGCAACAGGTTTTCCAGTCCGCGACGGAAGTCCACCACCTGTGAAAACCATATCAGCTTTACCGCAACGCTGCCAGTTGCTCTTTCCGGCAAACGGAATGCGCTTGCGGGAAAACAGTTATTCAGCACCAGGTGCTGCTGCGGGTTAACGTTGGAGAGTAGCCGCAGGGAATAATCCCGGATCAGCGGAGCCGCATACGAATTGTAAAAAGCACCCGGCAGCAGCTGCCGCATCAGGCGGGCCACGCTTTGACGCTCAGGCTCCGGATTGTCTTCACCCGGATGATAGTCTTCCACATCGATGGCATAGCGGATGCCGCGATGCCGGCAGAGCCACCCGGCCGGGTAGAAGGCCGGCGGATTGTGGGCAATCACCAGGTCGTAGCGTTCATCCTGCTGCCGCGCCCATTGCAGCAGCAGCCAGCTGCGCCGGCTCACGGCCATGGCCTGCAGCCACGCGGATCCCGGAAAAAAACGGGCCAGCGGGCGGGCCATCCTTTCTATCAGTACGGCCTGCAGCCAGGCAACAGGATTCCCCTGCCGGGTGGTTTCGAGGTAATGAAACTGTACCGCGGGATAGCGCTGCTGCATTTGCTTTTCAATGGCATCCGACCAGTTGTGCAGCCGGAAAGCCACCAGCGTAACCGCAAACTGATGCTCCAGGAGCAGCTGCAGCTCTTTGTGGCAGCGCGGATTACAGGCAAGGTTGGTGCTGGTGAGTAGTAAAACCTTTTTCATATCGCCGGCATTCATTTGCCGAAGCAACGCCTGATCCGGCGGAGGCCGTAGCGGATTCGTTTTTTGTTGCGCCAGCCGATCAGCCGGGCAAGGGTACCCGCGCTGCGCTCATAATAATCATCCGGGAAATTCCCGAGCTGCTGCAGCCGCTGTTGCGCGCCGCGATAGAGTGCACGGTCTTCCAGGAAAAAATTATGGATCCAGAGACTCCAGTAATGCGAGAGCGCAGACCGCACCCGCTCTGAATCCTCAATCCTCAGCAGCCGCTCGGTGGTGAGGGTAAGGGCCTGGTAGGCCGAGAGCAGTTTGGCGGGCGACAGGTTATTCGACAGGCTGCTCATGCTGCCGCTGCGGTACAATACCCGGGCTTCCGGCGTGAAGAGCATTTCTGCGGCTTCGAGGAATACCCGGGGAAAAAATTCAAAGTCATTGATCTGCGAGAGCGACTCATTCCACAAACCGGCTTTCAGCAGCAGGTTACGCGGAATCAGGAACATCCCGCACTGCATCATACCCAACCCATCGCCATTGCCGGCCAGCAACCAGTCAAGGGGTTTCAGGTCAAGCCAGTTGGCACGGGGTTCGTTACCGGCGCTGGCAGGATCGTTGCCGTAAAACCGGCTCAGCTGCCCGGCAGCGATACAGTCCGGCCTGCCGGCCAAACGGTTCACCTGCACTTCAATATGGGTGGGATTGAGCAGGTCGTCGGCATCAAAGAACTTGATCAGCTCACCCCTGGAATGCCGGAAGGCTTCATTAGCCGCCGCACACTGACCGCCGTTGGCCGTGTGCACCACCACCAGCTGATCATAACCGGCAAACTGCTCCAGCACGGCGGCCGTTTCATCGGTGGAGCCATCGTTGCAGATCACCAGTTCAATGCGGGGATAGGTTTGCTGCAGCACCGACCTCACCGAATCTGCAATGTGTTCAGCGGCATTGTAGGCAGGCATGCAAACCGATACCAGCGGAAGTGAATCCTGATCGCGGTTCATTTGTATTCGGGCGGAAAGGGATTGCGGCCGGGAATACGCAGCTGCGGTTTGCCCAGCAGTTGTTTAAAGAAGTTGCGGCACCTGAAAGCCAGGCGGATGATGTCCAGCTGCATCCATTGCTGCAGCAGTTCAACCTGTTTCTGCGCATCATAGTACATCGAAGCCCCGGCGGAGTCTGACTCCAGGAGGCGGAGCAATACCTGCCGGTTCTCCTCGGGACTGAGTCCTCCCTCCTGCCGGGTATAATCCAGTGTGTTCAGCTGGTACCAGCGTCCGGTATCCGGAGCCTGCCGCAGAAGACTGCGGATTTTATCCTTCAGAAAAAAACCACGGGCTTCAAAAAAAGCATTCCAGCTGGCGCGGTTGCGGCAGTTGATGTGCCCATCCCCGTCCTGGTAAGGAACGGCGGCTGAAAACACCAGCACATCCGCCAGCGTGGTGAGCATCGCGGCAAAAGATTCAGATACGGCAGGGTTGAGGTGTTCAGCCACTTCAAGCGATACACAAACATCAAATTTCCGTTGCAAACCCTTTGCAAATTCCGACAGGGCTGCGGCTTCGTTCAGGTTCACTTTATGAAATACCACACCGGGATACTGGCTGAAATCGGGTTCCGCGTAACCATCCACGGCCATCACTTCCACCCCCTTCCTGGCCAGGGCCTTGCTGAGTTCTCCTTTGCCGCAGCCGATATCAATCACGCTGCGCGGCTGATAAACCCGGATGATGGCGTCGGCAACCGATTGATAATCGTAATCAAAAATAGCCGAGCCGAAATAGTTGTTGTTGTAAACAGAAGCCATGAAGAGATTTTTAAAAATACCCGCACCGCGGGTGGTTCGGGCCCACTGCCCCTAAACGATATTCCGGTGGAAAACCGCGTTAAAGCAGTCGCGCAGGGTAAAGCCGGTTTTCTGCCAGGCCACCCTCACATCCTTCAGCCGGCGGGTAATGAAAAGATAGCGGATGAGGGTGATGAGAAACCGCCGCTTGTTTTTATCAGCAAGCCACCGTTTCTGCTGATCCGTGAGGGGCAGCGGCAGTTCAGCCAGCGCATCCTTCAGAAACAGGTAATTGTTAAAGAGGTAACCGTACCAGCTGGTGCTTTCCTGCACATCGTGCTTGCGGTAAAAATAAAAGCTGAACGGAAACATCACCACGTCGGAGTAACAGGCGGCCTTCAGGTTAAAATACATGTCGTTGGCCGGGCCATATTTTTCCGGATAACCGTTGATGGAATCGAAATAGGCTTTCCGCATCACCGTACCGCCCGGACCCACTACCAGGAAGGGATAGGTGAAAAAGTGATACCGGATGGCTTCCTGTTTTTCGAAGCAGGGCGGACATTCATGGGCGGCCGACCAGTACATGCCGATGCCCGCCTGCGGATGCCGCAGCATGGCATTCATACATTGCTGCAGTCCGTCGGGCAGCAGGCGGTCGTCTGAATCCAGGTAGGTAAAATACTCACCCTGAACATAGGAAGCCGCTTTGTTGCGGTTGGGATAGTCGCCCAGGTTTTTTTCATTGCGGTAATAACGGATACGGCTGTCCTTTTTCATAAACTCCTGAACCACCTGCGGGGTGGTGTCGGTGGAGCAGTCGTCAACCACAATAATTTCAATATTCGGATAGGTGCACTGCAGCGCACTGTCGAGCGCTTCAGGCAGCAGTTTTTCGCGGTTATAGGCCGTGATCAGGATGCTGACCAGCGGGAGAGCAGAATGATTGGCGTTCATAGTGTGTTGCATTCAGGCTGCGGCCATGCATCAGCCGCGGCGCAGTAAGCGGGTAAGGGCATTGGGCAGCCAGGGCTGATCAAGCCGCGATCCGATTTTCTCCCGCTTCCGGTGATGGCGGGGTGCGGCAGGATCGGCCGCCACACGGGCAAAAAAATCCTGGTACACCGGTGACTGCACGCCGGCATTGTAGCGGCTGTTGACCAGGTCGGCCGCATGCCGGCTCATGGTTTCCAATTCTGTACGGTGGTGATGGAGCCAGCTGATGTGGGCGGCAAAAGCCTCCACATCGCCCGGCTGGCACAGGAACCCGTTTTCGCCCGGCACCACCAGTTCACGCAGGCCACCGGGGAGGTTGCTGGCTACCGGTACCAGACCGGCCGACATGGCTTCCAGCAGGGATACCGGGAATCCTTCAAAGCGGGTGGGAAACACCAGCACATCGCGGGAAGCGAGGGCTTCCAGCACCTCTGCGTTGCTGTCGGGCGAATAAAACCGCACCTGCTTTTCTCCGGCCCATTGCTCACGGAGCAGGGCCGTATCAGGCCCCCTGCCCATGATCAGCCAGTCAACGGGCACTTCCCGCTCCTTCAGCAGTTGCTGAATGCGGATGAGGTCGTGCACCCCTTTCTGCTGGTGATGCCGGCCCAGGAAAAGCAGTTTCAGCGGCGCTGCCGCATCGGCGGCTACCCGGCGTTTACCCGTTAACGGGATGCCATATGGTATATGCACCACATCTTCCGGCCTGCCGAGCAGCTGACAAAGCACTTCATAATAGAACAGCGAATGGCAGATGAACTTGTCCACCACCTCGCCATGCAGCACGGCCAGCTGTACATTGTAGGCATCATGCACAATCTGCACCACCTTCTTGTCCAGCCGGTAGGCTTTCAGCATCAGCATTTCGTATACATCATTGGCCACGAGCACACCGGGCGACTGGTTGGCCAGCCTGGCCAGCCTGCCGTAGATATGATACCAGTTTTCCTTCCGCGAAAAGGCGAAGGGTTTAACCGGGATATCCTCGGCAAAGGAACCGCTGATGGGGGCAAACCCGCTTTCCTTTACGGAGAGAATGATCGCCTCCTGCGGCAGCGCCTCCGGCTGCCGGTATTTCACGAGGTTCGACAGCATCGAGGTGATACCGCCCAGGTGATTCACGAGTATATATGTGACAACCGGTGATTGCATGCTGTAAGGATAACGGGGAGTGGCAGCTGTTTACCTGGCGGCGGGCCGGGGCAAACTGCGGAACCATTGCACATAACCGGCGATGCCGGTTTCAAGGGGTACTTCAGGCACGAAGCCCATTTGCTGGAGGCGGCTGATATCGGCCTGCCAGTACAGGGGATCGCCGGGTTTCAGTTCACCGTTGAATGCCGCCTGGCCGGTAGCGCCATAATGCCGCATGAGGGCATTCGCCACTTGGGCCACGGTTACGGCGGCGCCGGCGGCCACATTGTAGATGTCCATCTCAAAACGGCTCTGCTCAATTACCCGCTGCACCCCTTTAACCAGGTCGTGGATATGGATAAAATCGCGGCTCTCGCGGCCGGTGCCAAAAAGGGTGAGCGGCTGCCCGGATTGCAGGCGGTTGCAGATATCCCAGAGCAGTTGTTTTTTCAGGCCCTCGCCATATACCGAGAAAGGCCGCAGCACCACCACCGGTATCCCGTAGATCTGGTGGTATTCCCGGCAAAGCGCCTCGCTGATCCATTTGTGATACCCGTAAGGCGAGAGCGGCTGCAGGGCATCGGTTTCCTGCACGGGCAGCCTGGCGGGGTTGCCATATACGGCGGCACTCGATAACTGGACAAAGCGGGTTTGGGGAGCCTGTTTCCGCAGGGCATCCAGGATCCGGGCCACCGAGAGGCTGTTGGCTTCAAAATCGCTGTGCGGCTGCTGAACGGAAAAGCCCACATTGCCGCTCCCTGCGGCATTCACCACCACATCAAACTTTTCATGACCGAAAAGTGTATCCAGGTCGGGCGACAGCACCGATAATTTCGTGTATACATAACCGGCAGCGCTGTATTCGGTAAGGTCGCAGCCATGCACCTGCCAGCCCAGTGCAAGGCAATGCTGCACCAGGTGGCTGCCGATAAAACCTTCAGAACCGATGATCAGGATTTTCAAAGCCGGGTTATTTTATGGTGCTGACGGAGCGATTCAATCACCGCGCCGGCATCAAAGGATTCGGTTTGTCCGGTGCGGGTGTTCACCACCTGCTGGCCATGAATGTGCCTGATTTTGTCTGCACCGCGCTTCCAGCCCTTCTCCGCATCCCGGGCTTCGGTAAAGCAGGCAAACCGATAGCCTTCCTGCGGCGTGAGGGCACTGAGCCCGGTGGCCGGCAGCTGATCCTCACGCAGGAAGTAGGCATTGTTCCCCGCGCTGTTGCAGCCCAGGAAAACATATCCCCGTGACCTGGCCAGTTCAAAAGCGGAGCAGAGTGAAATGCCGTAAAAGTTGAAAGGGGTATGCCGGCCCCTGACAAAGTCGGGCTGGTAGGGAATGGTATAAGGATGTTCAAAGCCGAAGAGCGCATTGTACTCACAGATGATCAGCACCGGCTCCACGGCCTGAATGGCCTTCCATACCCAATAATCATTGCCATCGATATCGATGCTGAGGATACCCAGTTCGCGGGCAAAGCCGGATTGCTGCAGGAGGTCGTTGATGTTTTCGGCGGTGATGAATGAAGCCTTTGCTTCCAGGTCAAACTGGGCGTATATCCGCTCCTGCTGCAGGGCAAACACATGATCGGGGCTGCCGTCGATCACCATCCCCGACCAGTAATTGTTCACCAGCAGGAAACGGGTGTTGGCCTCCCGGTAATTCTCCACCCCGAACTCAATAAAGGTTGGGTTGGGGAAAGGGATGCGCTGCACAAGCCACTGGATGATGCCATCGTCGCCAAACTGCGAGAACACCTGGAACTCTGCCTCGCTGAGCTGCCGGATATTTTTGGCGCGGTTCATCTCCGCCTGGATCTGGCCAAGATTCACCTTGGCACTTTTAGGATCGGAGGTGTGAAACTGGTACATCCCCCGGATCGCATCCAGCAGGCCGGGGAGATTTTTGCCGGCGGTATACAGCCTGTTAACTTTTCGGAACATAGTCTACTGATAGGGTTGTAAGGTAATGGATCCTAATCCCAGCGCAAATGAAAATACAGATCGCCCCAGCGGTGATCCTGCGGAAACACGGCCTCATCGGCTGTTCCGTCGATGCTGATAAACGGGAAATGGAGCACGGTATCCATGAACTCGGTTTTGTCGGGCCTGAACACCGCCATCGAAGCGAGGTAATCTCCTTTACGGATATAGGGCACATCCACCTGGATGACTTTTTCGAAGTAGCCCTGCGAGGTTGCCGTAAAGCCGGTATCTGAAAGCTGGGTGCAGAAGAGCGGATGCTCTTTGTAATTCTCCAGCACAAAGCTGATGTCGAGGTCAGGAATGCCCATGTTCTGGATGCCGATCAGTACCTGAAAAGGTTCGCCCTGCCGGATCATGCTCACTTTCCGGTTCCCCTGGTAAGCTTCCAGCTTCACCACGCGGGCCTTGCCGGTTCCCGAGCGGTTGGTGTACACCGACACGTCGCCGGTTTCCTGGTTATCCCGCAGGTAGTAGTGTACGATATCGGAGGTTTCGCCCTGGCGGTGAACGCGGCCCTGCCTGAGGTAGATGCAGCGGGAAGTGAGGCTTTCGATGGCATCCATCTGGTGGCTCACAAACAGTACGGTGCGGCCCTGGCTCTTGCTGATGTCTTCCATCTTGCCCAGGCACTTGCGCTGAAACTGCACATCCCCTACCGCCAGCACTTCATCCACCACCAGGATCTCGGGCTCCAGGTGTGCGGCCACCGCGAAGGCCAGCCTTACGTACATACCGCTGCTGTAGCGTTTCACCGGCGTGTCGAGAAATTTCTCCACCTCGGCAAAATCTACAATTTCATCGAATTTGCGGCGGATCTCCTGGCGGCTCATGCCCAGGATGGAACCATTGAGAAAAATATTTTCGCGGCCGGTGAGTTCAGGATGAAAGCCGGTGCCCACCTCCAGCAAACTGGCCACGCGGCCCCGGAGCCTGATCTCTCCTTCAGTGGGTTCGGTGATGCGGCTGAGCAGTTTCAGCAGGGTGCTTTTGCCCGCCCCGTTCCGGCCGATGATGCCGACGCGGTCGCCCGATGCCACATCAAACGACACGTCCTTCAGGGCCCAGAATTCTTCCACACTGGCCTGCTCTTTTCTGCGGGCAAGGGTAATGGTGTTCCTCACCTTGCGCGCCATCACATCCCGGAGCGCCGTATAGCGTTCAGGCGCCTCATGGTTGATGCGGAAGCTTTTACCCAGGTTATTGACACGGATGATTGCAGACATAAATCAAATATTATCGGCAAAGCCTTTCTCCATTTTTCTGAAATAATAGATGCCCATCCCGAGGAACAGCAGTCCAAACAACACGGAGGTGATGAACGACTCCCAATGCATGGGCTCGCGGAGCAAACAGAACCGGAAGCCGTCAATCACGCCCACCATGGGGTTAATGGAGAAAATGCCCCGCCATTGTTCAGGGATGTGCGCACTGCTGTAGCCCACCGGCGTAATGTACAGCCCAAACTGTATGATGAACGGGAGGATGTACCGGAAGTCGCGGTACTTCACATTCAGGGCAGTAAGGAACAAGCCGATGCCGAAGGCACAAATGAACACCAGGATGATGAAGAAGGGCAGAAAAACAATTTCCCAGCCGGGCACGAAGCGGTACCAGATCATCATCAGCACCATCATCCCGGAGGTGATGGCAAAATCCACGAGGCTGGTGATCACCGAGCTGGCAGGAATGATCATGCGGGGGAAATACACTTTGGTGATGAGGTTGGAGTTACCCACCAGGCTGGCACTCGATTCGCTCACGGCATTGCTGAAAAACTGCCAGGGCAGCATCCCCGCAAAAATGAGCAGCATATAGGGGGTATCCGTATGGCCGGGATTCTGCAGGCGGGCCACGCGGTTAAACACCATGTAAAAAATAAAAGTGGTCAGTAGGGGGCGGATGATGCTCCAGGCAGCGCCCACCACGGTTTGCTTGTACCGCACTTTGATGTCGCGCCAGCTGAGGATATAAAAAAGCTCACGGTAGCGCCAGAGGTCCTTCCAGTAATTTTTGGCGGCGTATCCCTTACCGATCACCAGGCTCCATTCGTTGCTATCCCGGTTTTGTTCAGACATGATTATAGCAGTCGGTTTTAGTTTTTGTTGATCAGCGCTTCCACCTGCCGGCGGTACGAATCAAAACTGAACTGATCCATCAGCAGCTGACGGTTGGGTTCGTACCGCTCCGGGCAGGCCATCACTTTTTCCACGGCCGCAATGATTTCATCGAGGTCGTCAGGATTCACCAGCAGGCCCAGCCGGCCCTGGCAGAGGGCATCGGTTGAGCCGTCGAGATTGCCGGCAATCACCGGCAGCCCATAATACATGGCTTCAATGAATACAATGCCGAAGCCTTCTTTTTTGCTGGGCATGATGTACAGATCAGCCAGGCTGAAATGCGCGGCCAGTTCTTCATCGGGCACATAGCCGGTAAACACCACCCGGTCGCTGATCCTGAACTCCCGCACAATGGCTTCCAGCCGGCGCTGTTCCTCTGCATCGCTTTTGCCCACAATCAGGTATTTGATGCCGGGGTACTTTTTTTCCAGCTCGGATACAGCGAGGAGCACATGATCGTATCCCTTGTACAATTCGCTCGATGAAAGCCGCGAAAGGGTCATCAGGATGAAATCCTGCTCCGAGAAGCCATAGCGCTGCATAAGCGCGGCAGATTTCTCGCGCTTGCCGGGCTGCGGCAGAAACGGGTCAATGCAGTTATTCAGCACCGTTATTTTGTCTTCAGCTACCCCATGGCGGCTGATGAGCTGATCCCGCGTATAGCGGCTTACCGCAATCAGCTGATCGCAGCGCTGCAGCATCCGGCTGCGGAATGGCGACAGATCGCGCCACACTTCAATGCCATGTGTAAAGAGGAGCAGTTTCTTCCGGGGCGCCAGCAGTTTGATGAGCCAGCCTACCGAGAGGAGGTTGATGTGACTCAGCACGATGCAGTCGCTGCGCAGTCCCTGCCGCAGGGCCGAGCACACAAACAGGAGTTTGCGCTGGCTGAAGCCCCGGAAGGCAACCCCTTCGGTATACTCGGTACGCTCCTCTCCCGTTTGGTCGTACATGGAGTAGAGCATGGCCTGCAGCCCTTTGGCACGCAGGCTGCCCAGGGCCCGGCTGAACACCCGGCATACTTTTTCGATACCCCCGGTAGCCGAAAAAGTGCGCAGCGTAAGGAACAGTATTTTTTCAGATGCAGCCATGCTGCTTCAGTTGCTGCAGGGTGATGAACTGGGAGAAATGCAGTTCACCGGTTCGCAGCTGATGATGAAAAGCCGGATCCCCGGCCGCATCGCGGTAGCGGGGATCGCTGAACCATTCCCTGAACGGAAAGGTAAAGCCCATCTTGGGCCGGTTCCACACCCGCCGGGGCAGCTCATCACGGAAAGCCTCCACCAGCAGGTATTTACCCACCCTTTGCTTAAACTTGATATTACTCTGGATTTTGAGCACGGTGCGCAGAAAATCATGGTCCAGGAAAGGCACCCTGATTTCTATGCCATGCGCCATGCCCATCACATCGGCATCCCGCAACAGCTGGTTCTGCATATACAGGTTGATTTCGAGCCAGCTCGCTTCGTTGCCGGCACTGAGGTGGTCGGTGGCGGGCAGCACCGGCGCCGATTCCAGCACCCGCCATACAGCCGCTTCATCTTCATTGAGGATGGCGGCAATTTCGCGGGGCACAAAATGCCCGCGGAGAAAAAGGTATTTGCCCGCCGGCGAGGCCATGCTAAGGTAACTGATGCGTTTGTACTTACCGGGCATCCCCCGCAGATGCCGCAACATACCCATAGGCAGGCCGGTGAGCAACCGGGCCCGGCGGATGCGGTTAAAGGAAGGATACCCGCCCAGCAGTTCATCTCCGCCGATGCCTGAGAGCACCGCCTTTACACCGCTCTGGCGGGCAAAACGGCTGATGAACCAGGTATTGAGCCCGTCGCAGCCCGGCAGGTCCATCGCAGCCCAGGCCGCCGGCAGCTGGTCATGAAATTCCGCTTCACTGAGCTGATAAGCACTGTGGGCACAGGAAAGCCGCGCGTTTAATTCATCCTGGAACCGCTTCTCCGAATAAGCCCCTTCTGCAAAATGCAGGGATAAGGTGCGCAGTTGTGGATGACCGATCCCGTCCGCCAGCAGGGCGATGATGCCCGAATCCAGGCCGCCGCTCAGGAAAACGCCCACGGGCGCATCCGATACGAGATGCCGGTTAACCGCAGCCCTGAGCTGCTCTTTTATCTGCTCAACCGCTTCCTGCGGATGATTGGTTTTTTCGAGGAAACTGAACCGGTCAAACTGCCCTTCGGAGATACGGTCATTCGAAGGTTGATAACAGATATAACAGCCCTTGGGAACGGGCTGCACTGCCCGAAGGGTGGTCACCGGTTCCGGCAGATGGCCGTAGGCGAGCAGATACACCGGCCAGTCGGCCCGCTCCTCCTTCAAGCCCGGCACTGCCCGGAAGGCCCGCAGTTCTGAACCAAACACCAGGCGCCCCGGCTGGTGGGCATAATAAAGGGGTTTGATGCCCGAGGGGTCCCGGACCAGGGTTACCGTGCCCTCCTGCTCGTCGTACAGCGCAAAAGCAAACATGCCCTTGAACCGGGCATAACCGGCCACGCCCCAGTGATGATGCACGGCCAGGATCACTTCCGTATCCCCGGCGGTGGCAAACCGGCAGCCAGCCTGCTCCAGCTCAGCACGCAGTTCGCGGTAATTATAAATTTCTCCGTTATAGGTAATGTGGTAACGGCCGTTGAGATAGGCCATGGGCTGGTGCCCGGCAGCGGTGAGGTCAATGATGGAGAGACGGCGGTGCACCCAGCAACCCCTGCCCGATGCAATCGAAGCCGTGCCGTAATCATCGGGACCGCCATGCTGCATCAGCGCCCCCATTTGTTCAGCAGCCTGCCGCCATTCCCCGTTCAGGGGCTGGTCAGCAATAATTCCCGCGATGCGGCACATAATTCAGTTTTCGGAAAGGATATTGGAATGGGCCGGATTTCAGCCCTTGATCAGTTCGATGTCTTTTCGGTCGAACTGGGCACATAAGGAAACGCCCATACTGTCGATCCACACTTTGGCCCTGTTGCCCGATATTTCAATCAGCATGCCCTGGTAATCCATCATGATACCCTGCCGCACCCGCACCCGGGCATTCAGCCGCAGCTCAGGGCTTTCTTCCACCTGCACCTCGTTGAACTCCTTGAGAAATTTCCGGATCGTATCGATTTCCTCCTGCCGGATCACCGCCGGTTTACCCAGCCAGTGCACGAAATTGAGGACGCCATGCACTTCCCGGAGGGCCCATTTTTCCTTGTCGGGCACCCTGACAAATACATAGGAACGGAATACCGGTTCCAGCACCACTTTCCGCCGGTCGCTCCACTGCTTCTCCACGCGGTTGAGCGGACAATAGTTTTCTATGCCCATTTCTGTGAGGACACGGGCAATCTTTTTCTCCCACCGGGGTTTGGTGTAAAGCGCGTACCAATGCTGTTCTTTCGGTTTCATGCAAAGCTTCGCTTTCTCTCAGTCACAGTACATGCGACGAAAGTTTGGGCAAACCACAGTCTGCCATTGAAATCAACGTTGTTTTTCATCAGCCGGCTACCGGGCACCAGGGCCCGGTAAACTTACTGACGCAATTCTTTTTTAAACCGCCTCCAGATACGCTTCAGCCGCACCATGAATTTGCTGCTGTCGTCGGTGGCATAGCCATAACCGTATCCATAGCCGTACCCGTAGCCGTAGCCATAACCGTAACCGTAACTGCTGTTGAAGTTACCGAAGGAGATACCACGCTTCTTGAGGCCATTGAACACGAGGCACATATTGTTGAACTTTTTCTGGTTGTACAGCTCGTTGATCATGCGGATGAACACCATGGGCGTTTTGTCGTGACGCACCACATAGAGGGTTACATCGCAGAAATCCTTGAGCAGCTGTGCATCGGTCACCGGGCCAATCGGCGCGGTATCGAGGATCACCAGGTCGTACTGTTGTTTGATGCGGTCCATCATCTCCGCAAAAGCCGGCTTGCCGATCATTTCGGTGGGGTTCGGCGGAATGGCGCCGGCCGACACCACAAAGAGGTTGGGGATGGAGGTTTCCTTCACAATTTCTTCAAAGCTGGAGCGGCCGGCCACATAGTTGGAGATGCCCGGCTCACGCTCAATATTCATGAGCTTGCTGAGCTTCGGCTTGCGGAGGTCCATCTCCAGCAGCGCCACTTTTTTACCGGTGAGGCAGAAACTGATGGCGAGGTTGATGGCGATGAAGCTTTTGCCCTCACTGGAAACACTGGAGGTAACGAGGAGGGTTTTCTTGTCATCGCTGAGCCCGCGGTACATCAGGTTGGTGCGCAGCGACCGGAACTGTTCCGCAATCACCGTACGCTTGCCCTCTCCGATCACCAGCGGTGTTTCGGTATTGGCCTGTACAATTTCGCCCACAAAAGGCACATTCGTTTTTTCCTCAATATCGGCCCGGAACAAAATGCGGCTCTTGAACTGCTCCTTGAAAAGCACAATGAAAACAGCCGACAGCAATCCGATGATGAAACCGGTGAGGTAATAGTCTTTCGGCACGGGCCGGATGGGGCCATAGGAAGTAGGCGCTTCCAGCACCCGCAGATCTGCCGAGGTGGAGGCCGAAGAGATGGCGGTTTCCTCCCGCTTTTGCAGCAGGAATGAGTAGATATTGTTTTTGATACCCTGTTCACGGCTGATGGCCAGCAGCCCCCGTTCTTTCTGGGGCAGCGACCGCAGCAACCCGCCATTGGCATCAATGGCGTTCACGATATTTTTCTTCTGCGTGAGCAGACTGGATTTGATGTTGGAGAGGTTCTCGAGGATATCCGCCCTGATGCGGGTAATCTTTTCATTCAGGAGCGTGATGGTTTCACTGCGCTCGCCGGCTACGGCCCGGCTTTTGTCGAGCTCAAACTCCGCATTGTACAGATCGGTGAGCAGGTTGGTGATGATGGCTTCGTTGATCAGCGCCAGGGAGGGCACCGTACCCGGCTTGCGGCCTTTGCTGGTTACATACTTACGCACATCTTCCAGCACATCCAGCTGCAGGTCAATCTCACTCTTGCGGATATCGAACTGCTGGATTTTATTGAAGTAATTCTCCCCTTGCGAACTGAGGTTGTACATCGACTCCCGGCTCTTGTAATCCTCAATGTTGCGCTCCACACTATCCAGCTGACTGAACACATAGCGCAAACGGTCGTCAATAAAATTGAGGGTGCGGCGGGCGATCTGGTTTTTATCCGCGATGCCCTCTTTGTTGTACACTTCAAAAAGCCGGCTCAGCACATCGCGGGCTTTGTAGGGCTCCGGACTTTCCAGTTTCACATCCAGTACGGTGGAAACATTGGAGAGCGGACTGGCCTTCAGGGAATTGATGATTTCTGTGGCGGCTACGTCAACCGGCCGGATTTTAACGTAATAGTTTTTCCCGATGACGTAGTGGTTGTATTTTTCGTTGATAACAAAGCGGAAATCGGTATCCCCCAGCCGCACCTGTCCGTCGAAGGGCACATCCTGGTTGTTGATGCGGATGGTGCGTCGCTGCCAGTTGACGCTGAAGTAAAAAGTGTAAAAGTTATTGATGCTGTCTTTATTGAGGGCAACAAATTTTACCGGGGACGTTTGCCCGTAGAGCTCCTCCACTTTCACCTTTCCCTGGTTGTACACCGTGGCATAGAGATCGAGGTCGGCCGCCACCTGCTCCATGATACCGGTTGACCGGAGCACGATGATTTCGTTGTCCACAATTTTCTTCTCGCTGAAAATATTGAGGGCGTCCAGCACTTTGGAGTCGCCGCCGCCTTTGTTGGGATCCTTCAGCAGCACTTTGGCGGTGGCTACATATATGGGAATCTGCGAACGCAGGTACACATAGGCCACGCTGAGGGAGATCGGAATGGTGATGGCAAAGAGCGGCCAGAACGGCAGGTATTTCTGCAGTATCTGCACAAAAATGTGCACTTCCGTTTTCTCCTTTTGGTATTGCTGCTCGCTCATAATGGTTAACCCCTTAGCGGAAGAATGTCTGGTAAATCAGGATGGCCAGGGTGGTGGCCTGAAAAGTGATGGTGGCCAGCTGCTGGTAGCGGAGGCGGTTCTGTTCCAGGGTGGCCAGCCGTTCGTCGGCATTCACCACCACCACATCATTGGGCTGCAGATAGTAAAATGGCGAGCCAAAAATGCTATGGTCTTCCAGGTTCAGGTGTTTCACAATTTTGTGGGTCATGTTGCTGTCCCGCACTACGATCACCCGGGTGAGTTCAGCATCCCGGAGGGTATTGCCGCTTTGGGCAATGGCTTCCAGCACCGTCATTTTCTCTTCCGGCATGGGCAGGATCTGGGGCTTGCCCACCTGCCCGATCACCGTGATGCGGTGGTTGCTGAAGCTCACGCTCACCACCGGATCCTTCAGAAACGGTTTGAATTCGGTTTCCAGTTTTTCCTTGAGTTGCCTGCGGCTCAGTCCGGCCACCTTCACCTTCCCCAGGCGCTGCACATAAATTTCTCCCTCCTTCCCCACTTCAAAGCCCCCCTGCGCAGCCTTGGCATTGAAAATATCATCCTCCAGCCGGCTGAGGCTCGTGACCTGGATAGCAAGCACATCACCCTTGCGGATGAGCAGATCCTGTTCCGGTACCGGAACCACCTGCAGCACCGTGTCGCGCGGGATCTGCTTGAAATACGAATAAGGCTTGATGCTTTTACATGACGCCAGCAAACAGCCGGCAACCAGTACCATCATCAGGGAAAAGACCGGGAAACGCCTGCCGGGAAGATTCGACCGTTGAGCGTATAAAAAATTCATCATTTGCGGTAACCTGGATAAGGCCGGATCGGTAAAAAATTAGTTGAATGGATCGCCATGCCGGCTCACTGCTGGGGTGAGCGCTCCGCTGTACATCCGGGTGATTGTCCGTGGTTGGGCCGGAAGTTTCCGGCCTGCACGCATCAGGCTATTATTGTTTGAGTTTTATGGCATCCCTGTACCGCTTCACCCCATACCCCACACCGGCAGCAATCAGCAGCCCTACCCCCCCGTCGATGGGGGCATCAGGATCCCCTCCGGGATCACCGTCACCAATTTGTGCCAGGCACCATACCGGAACCAGATACATCAGCGCCAACAGCACGCCCGGCAATACCACCTTTTTCCAATTTGTCATCTTTAATAGGTTGTTTTTAATACTCTTTCTGTCAATACCCCCAAAATTAGGGATAGTTTTCCTAATTCCCGCAGCCAAAAGGGGCTATTTTCAGGCAGCGGATACCCGGCAGCAGGGCCGCTCTGCTGAAAAAATAAATGCTGGATCGGGGCTGCTAAGCGTTTGATTTAAAATAAAATGACCAGCCCGCCCGGGGCGGCTGCGGAAATCGGGTTTTATTGTCGACCTTTGCTGCTCATCATTTGTTTTATGGGTGAATATTCGATGCAGGATGCGCTCCGCCAGTTCCTGCAGAAAAGCCGGCTTAAATCCCAGGTGCAGGCCCTTCAGATTGAAGAGGTATGGGAGCGGATCATGGGGAAAACCATTGCCCGTTATACCGATAAAATCCAGCTGGTGCAGCATACCCTGTTTATCCATACCCAGGTTGGCCCGCTCAAAAACGAACTCCTCTATCAAAAAGACACCATCATCCGCCGCGTCAACGAGGCCGTGGGGGAAAAGGTGGTGACCGAAGTTGTCATCCGCTAAAAAAAAACCGCTCCGGAGAGCGGTTGATACAGTAGCTGTCCTGAGGCCCCTCAATAGGCGCGGGCAAAAAGCACCCTTTCCTTGCTGGGCTTACCGGTTAAGATGCAGGCGCCGGCTTCGGCCGGGTTCTGCAACGGGATACAGCGGATCGTGGCCTTGGTGAGTTCCTTGATTTTTTCCTCGGTTTCACCCGTTCCGTCCCAGTGGGCGGCGATAAAACCGGTTTGGGTATCGAGCAGCTGCACAAATTCATCCCAGCTGTTGGCGGGGGTGATATGGGCATCCCGGAATGCCCGGGCCTTGTTAAAGATGGAGGCCTGGATATCATCGAGCAGCCGGATGATGCTTTGTGCCAGCCCGTCGATGGGCAGTTGCATTTTTTCTTTGGTATCGCGCCGGGCCACTTCCACTACATTGTTTTCCAGGTCGCGGGCCCCCACGGCGATGCGCACCGGCACCCCTTTCAGTTCATATTCCGCAAATTTCCAGCCCGGCCTGCTCTTGTCATCGTCGTCGTATTTTACACTGATGCCGGCTGCTTTGAGTTCCTGCAGCAGTCCGCTGACGCGGCTGTCGATCATTTCCTTTTGCTCGGCGCCCTTGTAAATCGGCACCACCACCACCTGGAGGGGAGCCAGCAGCGGCGGCAGCACGAGGCCGTCATCGTCGCTGTGGGCCATCACCAGGCCACCGATCAGCCGGGTACTCACCCCCCAGCTGCTGGCCCAGACGTAATCCAGCTGATTATCCTTGTCCGCAAACTTCACATCGAAAGCCCGGGCAAAATTCTGCCCCAGGAAGTGGGAAGTGCCGGCCTGCAGCGCCTTGCCGTCCTGCATCAGCGCTTCGATACAGTAGGTATCCACCGCGCCGGCAAAACGTTCGTTGGCGGTTTTTACCCCCTTCACCACCGGAAGGGCCATGTATTTTTCTGCAAACTCAGCATACACATTCAGCATCTGCACCGTTTCGGCCTCGGCCTCTTCGCGGCTGGCATGGGCCGTATGCCCCTCCTGCCACAGGAACTCGGTGGTCCGCAGAAAAAGACGGGTCCGCATTTCCCAGCGCACCACGTTGGCCCACTGGTTGATCAGGATGGGGAGGTCGCGGTACGACTGGATCCAGCCTTTGTAGGTATTCCAGATGATGGCTTCACTGGTGGGGCGTACCACCAGCTCTTCTTCCAGCCTGGCTTCGGGATCCACCATCAGTTTGCCCTTGTGATCCGGATCATTTTTCAGGCGGTAGTGCGTCACAATGGCGCACTCCTTGGCGAAGCCCTCTGCATTTTTCTCCTCGGCTTCAAACAGGCTTTTCGGCACAAAGAGCGGGAAGTAGGCATTCTGGTGCCCTGTTTCCTTGAACATGCGGTCGAGCTGGGCCTGCATCTTTTCCCAGAGCGCAAACCCGTAGGGCTTGATGACCATACAACCCCGTACTGCACTGTAATCAGCCAGGCCAGCCTTTATGATCAGGTCGTTGTACCATTGCGAATAATCCTGCGAACGCGAAGTGATTGCTTTACTCATGTTACTGTGGTTTAACCGGGCTACTGCGGCTTTAATCTCCTAAAATCCTTCTGCTTACACCTGACCGTTTTAGCACATATTTAACGGAAAATGAAAACAGTGATGCAACGGAATGGCAAAGAATTTGACTCTGGTATTTTAACAGGCGCCCGGGGCGCAAAAGTAGTAACTTCATCCTCAAATCGCATAAAACACCCTGCCATGAAAGGTAAATTTTTACTTCCGTTCTTCAGTATCCTGGCCCTGGCGAGCTGCTCAACGGCCTATAAAAGCGGCCAGACGCCGGATGACGTGTATTATTCTCCGGCACGCTTCCAGGATGAAGACCAGGAACGCCGGCGCGACCGCCGGGATGACCAGCGCTATGAATTATCCGACAACCGCGATATCCGCATGCGGATTTATGATCCCCGCTGGCGTTACTTCGACAATGATTTTTACTACAGCCCCTATCACTATGGCTTCAGCACCGGTTACTATTATAACCCGTTCTACTGGAGCCTGCCGGTGTACAACCCCGTGGTGGTGGTGAACCCGGCCCCCCGCGTGAGCACCCCCCGCATGGTGAACCTCAGCGGCTATGGCAACGGTTACAATAACGTGAACAGCAACCCCGTGAATTCCAAACTCGGTACCCTGAACAATCCCACTTACCGGGGTTACAACAACAGCAACCGGAATACGGGCAGCAAACTGGGCAATGCGCTGGATAAAATTTTCAACAACAGCAACAGCAGTTACGACACCAGGGGCAGTTCCAGCCCGGTGAACAGAAGCTATACGCCCGCTTCCGGCAGTTCATCCGGCAGCAGTGGCGGTGCACGCCCTGCCCGCAGCGGTGGCAAAAACTGACAGACAACCCGCTTATTCCCTTCATGAAGGCCGACAGCACGGCTGTCGCCCCTAACCCTGTAATCCTGCATACATGAAAAAAGTTTTACTCGCCCTTTCGGTATTGACCGGTCCGGCCCTGATGGCCCAGATTCCTGAAGACATTCTCCGGTATGGCTTCTATCCGCAAAACGGCACTGCCCGCAGCCTGGCCGTGGGTGGCGCCATGGGCTCGCTGGGCGGCGATCTTACCGCCACTTTTGTAAACCCTGCCGGGCTGGGCAATTTCCGCACCGGTGAATTTGTGATCAGCCCGGGCTGGTACCTCGACAACAACAAAGCCCTGTACCGCGACAGCCGCTTCAACAACCGGAAAAACAGTTTCGGCCTGGGCCCCATCGGGCTGGTGTACGGTGCAGCTAACCGTTACGACCCCACGAGCAGCCAGGCCTTCAGTGTGGCCTTCACCCAAACCGCCCAGTTCAACAACACCCTGCGCTACCAGGGCTACAACAACTTCAGCAGTTTCGCGGAGCAATGGGCCGAAGAAGTGTCGCGCAGCGGACTCAGCATCGACCAGGTAATCGGCAACCCGCAATATGCCTATGGTTCAGCACCGGCGCTCTACACCTACCTCGTGGATACGTTCCGTAACGGCAACGACCTGCAGGTGAGGGCCCTGCCCGAATACATCCTCGGAGCCGGACAGGCCCTGTACCAGGAAAAGACGATTGATACCCGGGGCGGACTCTACGAACTGGCCCTGGGTTATGCTTACAATAAAAAAGACAAATGGATGTTTGGCGGTACCGTGGGCATCCCGATTGTGAGCTACCGCAACAGCACCACCTTCACCGAAAGAGACAGCTCTTCCGATGCCGGAAACAATTTTGCCTCCTTTACTTACAAAGACGATTTTTCCACCAAAGGCGCCGGCCTCAACCTGAAGCTGGGCGTGATATACAAACCGAAGGAACATATCCGGCTGGGCCTGGCGGTGCATACTCCCACCATCATGATCACCATGACGGATAAACGCAGTACCTCACTGGATACCGATACCGAAGGCTATAACGGCAAGGCTTCCGTTTCTTCAACGCAGTTTACGGGCAACCAGCCGGGCGAAAGCCGGTACAGCATGCTGACCCCCTGGCGGGTGATGATCAGCGGCAGCTATGTGTTCAGGGAGGTGGAAGACGTTCGCAAACAGAAGGCGTTTGTAACGGCAGATATCGAATACGCCGGCTACGGACAATCCCGGTTCTTTTCCGCCAACGAAGCGCCCACGGATGCGGAAAACCAGTATTTCAAAGGCCTGAACCAGGTGATCAAAAGCCAGTACAAAGGCAATTTCAATTTCCGGCTGGGCGGCGAACTCAAGTTCAACATTTTTTATACCCGTCTCGGATTTGCCTACTACGGCAACCCTTATAAAGACGCTGCGCTCAATGCCCGGCGCATCCTGCTCAGCGGGGGCCTGGGTTACCGGCACAAGGGATTCTTTATTGATCTTACCTATGTGCATGCGTTCAATAAAGATGTGGATGTGGCGTACCGGCTGGCAGACAAAAGCAACACTTTTGCATCCTTTAAAAACCAGCGCGGACAAATTGCAGCCACCTTTGGCGTTAAATTCTAGCAAGCCCTGTTGATACAAAAAAAAGACTGCCTCCGGGAGGCAGTCTTTTTTGTAACGGTTGAGCCTGCAGCCAACAAATGGTGAAACGCTGCCGGCAGAGAATCAGAGGAGTTTGGCCAGCACGTCTACCACCTGGTCTACTTCTGCAGGGGTATTGAGGCGACTGAAGCTGAAGCGGATGGCGATCTGGTTGGGGTTGCTGTTCACGGCCCGGATCACATGCGAGCCCAGATCTGCGCCACTCGTGCAGGCACTGCCACCGCTGGCACAGATGTGATGAATGTCCAGGTTAAAGAGCAGCATCTCCGACTTCTCGGTTTTCGGGAAACTGGCATTCAGTACCGTGTACAAACTGCGGCCATCAGCATCTCCGTTAAAACTAACCCCGGGAATATGCGCTTTGAGACGGGCCTGCATGTACCGCTTCAGTGCGCCGATCTGGCTGCTGTCGGCGTCCATCCGCTGATCCGCGAGTTCAAGTGCCCGGGCAAAGCCCACAATGCCATAAACATTTTCAGTGCCCGCCCGCATGTTGCGTTCCTGGCCGCCGCCGTGCACGAGCGGACTGATCTTTACATTCTCGTTGATGTAGAGCAGCCCTACGCCCTTGGGGCCATGGAACTTGTGACCTGATCCCGTAATGAAATGCACCGGGGTGTTGCGGAGGTTGAAGGGGTAATGCCCAACGGTTTGCACCGTATCACTGTGGAAGTAGGCATTGTACAGTTTGCACAGGCGGCCCACCGCTTCCATATCCAGCAGGTTACCGATTTCGTTGTTGGCATGCATCAGCGTGACCAGGGTTTTATCCCCGGTGGAGGCGAGCAGCCGCTCCAGGTCTTCGAGGTCGATGTGCCCGTCGGGAAGCAGGTTCACATAGCTTACCCGCGCCAGATCCAGTTTATCCATGTACTCCACCGTATGCAGGGTGGCATGGTGCTCAATGGCTGAAGTGATGATGTGCCGGCAGCCCAGGTCGCGTACCGCTGCGGTGATCACGGTATTGCTGCTTTCTGTTCCGCCGCTGGTGAAGAAAATCTCGGCGGGATGCGCATGCAGGATTTTGGCCACGGATTTGCGGGCCTGCTCCACCGCCAGGCGGGCTTCACGGCCATAGGAATACACGGCCGAGGGGTTTCCGAATTTTTCTGTAAAGTAAGGCATCATCGCCTCCAGCACCTCAGGATCCAGCGGCGTGGTGGCGGCATTGTCAAAGTAAATGGGCATGGCAGCAATCGTCTATGGTGAATCGTACTTTGTAAATCTTCAATGTTCATCAGGCAATGGAAAAATGGCAGATCCTCCCTCCCCTGCAAATCCTTCATCGTACCCTTTCCCCGCTAAACCCTAAACCTCTAAACCCTCAACCTTACATCACCTCACTGATGTCCTTCATCAGCCGGCGGGCAATATTATCCGCCGTGGTTTCAAAGTTGCTTTCTGCGTAGATGCGGATGATGGGCTCCGTATTGCTGGTGCGCAGGTGCACCCAGTCGGTATCGAATTCAATCTTGAGCCCGTCTTCGGTATTGATCGGCTGGTTGCGGTATTTCTCGCGGATCTTTCCAAAAACAGCCTGCACATCAATGCCCTTTTCCAGGGTGATTTTATTCTTGCTGATGAAATAATCCGGATAGGTATTCCGCAACTGCTTGATGCTTTTTTTACTGTGGGCCAGGTGCGTCAGGAACAGGGCAATGCCGATGAGCGCATCGCGGCCATAATGCAGGTCGGGTACAATGATGCCCCCGTTGCCCTCACCGCCGATCACGGCATTCACGGCTTTCATTTTCTTCACCACATTCACCTCACCCACCGCACTGGGGAAATACTGTCCGCCATGCTGCTCAGTAACATCCCGGAGCGCCCGGGTACTGCTCATATTGGAAACGGTGTTACCGGGACGTTTGCCGAGTATATAATCGGCCACCGCCACCAGGGTATACTCTTCGCCAAACATGCTGCCGTCTTCACAGACGAAGCAAAGACGGTCTACATCCGGATCCACCGCTATGCCCAGACTGGCATTGTTCTTCACTACCTCCCGGCTCAGTTCAGTCAGGTGTTCGGGCAGCGGCTCAGGGTTGTGCGCAAACCGGCCGGTCACCTCGGCATTCAGCACCACCACCTCTTTTACGCCCAGCGCTTTCAGCAGGGCGGGCACGGCAATGGCGCCGGTGCTGTTCACCGCGTCGACCACCACCCTGAAGCGGGCTTTTTTGATGGCAGCCGCATCCACGAGTTCATAAGCGAGGATGGCATCGATATGCTTTTGCAGGGCATCGTCGCCGGGTGTGATTTTTCCCAGTTTGTCCACGGTTGCAAATTCAAATGCCTCATCCGCGGCAATCGCCAGCATTTCTGCGCCGTCTTCCGCGCTGATGAATTCACCTTCGCTGTTCAGCAGCTTGAGGGCGTTCCACTCTTTGGGGTTATGGCTGGCCGTTAGGATCACCCCACCCTGTGCTTTTTCCTGCACCACGGCCATTTCCACCGTGGGCGTGGTGCTGTAATCCAGGTCGGTTACGTCGATGCCCAGTCCGGAAAGGGTGTGCACCACCAGTTGTTTCACCATGTTGCCGCTCATGCGGCCATCGCGGCCCACCACCACTTTCAGCTTATCGCCGTTGCGGCGCTTCAGGAGCATGCCATAGGCTGCGGTGAATTTCACAATATCAACAGGGGTGAGATGGTCGCCGGTTTTACCGCCAATGGTGCCACGGATACCGGATATGCTTTTGATCAAAGCCATAGATGCAGTTCGTTGTTGGTGGGCAAAGATAACAAATACCCCCGAATCAGCCGGGAGGGAAAACCGCCCCGGTTTGCGCGAAAAAATTACCTTTGGCGAAAATCAACGATTGCTATGTGGCTCAACAACATCCTGGAAACAATTGGTAACACGCCCCTGATCCGACTGAATAAAATCACCAAAGACCTGCCCTGCACTGTACTGGCGAAAGTGGAATATTTCAATCCCGGCAACAGCATCAAGGACCGCATGGCGCTGAAAATGCTGGAAGTGGCCGAACAGGAAGGCCGGATCAAACCCGGTGGCACCATCATAGAAGGCACCAGCGGCAATACCGGTATGGGACTGGCCCTGGCGGCCTGTGTGAAAGGATACAAGTGCATCTTCACCACCACCGACAAACAATCCAAGGAAAAAGTAGACATCCTCAAGGCGGTAGGCGCCGAAGTGATCGTATGCCCCACCAATGTGGAGCCCGAAGATCCCCGCTCCTACTACTCCGTCAGCAAACGCCTGGCCACCGAAATTCCGAACAGCTGGTATGTCAACCAATACGACAACCTGGCCAACCGGCAGGCACATTACGAACAAACCGGACCGGAGATCTGGGAACAAACCGGCGGAAAAGTAACGCACCTGATTGTGGCCACCGGTACCGGCGGCACCATCGTGGGCACCGGCAAATACCTGAAAGAAAAAAATCCCGCCATCAAGATCTGGGCGGTAGACAGCTATGGCAGCCTGCTGAAAAAATACTTCGACACGGGTGTCATCGACCAGAACGAAGTGTATCCCTATATCAGTGAAGGATTCGGTGAAGATTTTGTTCCGGAGAATTATGACATGAGTGTGATCGACGAATTCACCAAGGTTACCGACAAGGATGGCGCCGTGATGGCCCGCCGCATTGCCAAGGAAGAGGGACTGTTTATCGGCTACAGCGCCGGCAGTTGCCTGCAGGGGGTTTTCCAGCTGAAAGACCAGCTTAAAAAAGATGATGTGGTGGTGTGCATCTTCCACGATCATGGCAGCCGCTATGTCGGTAAAATATATAACGACCAGTGGATGATTGAACGGGGCTTCATGGAGATGAAAACCTTTAAAGACCTCGTAAGCGCCCGTGGCAACCAGAAACTGGTGGTGCTCCATCCCGGCAATACTGTGGCCGAAGCCGTGGAGCTGATGAAAAAATACGACATCGAAAACATCCCCGTGATGGATGCGGGCAACAATATCGGCGCCATTTCAGAAGGCGGTCTCTTTAACCAGCTGCTCGGCAATGCCGCCCTGCTCAGCGAACCGGTTACGGCAGTGCTCGAAAAAGCCTATCCCGAAGTATCCCTCGACACCCCGGTGGAACGGCTCAGCCATTTCATCACCAAGGAAAACGGGGCCGTACTCAGCCGCGATGAAGGCGGCAATTACCACATCGTCACCAAATACGACATCATCCAGAGCCTCTCGCGCTGAACCGGCTTCGTACAACTACGAACCGACTGAAATCCTTTATTCATGGGGGTTTCAGCATCCTGCTGCCTGCAATGATCCCGATCGGCAGACCTGCAGTTGCGTATTTTTACGATACCATTTTCGTAATTGACCCTCCGTTATCACCGTAAAGCCCCGACAGGGCACCGTAATTGCTGATACCGGCAAAAAGGGCAATTCTGCTATTTTCTGTGAACACAATGTGAAGAATCTTTGTGCTGAAGTTGATTGGTTACTGAGATAATCAATTATCCAAAAATCCAGAACAACCGCCAGTTTCAAAACATCCGGTATCATTGAAAAGCCAAGAAATTAAAATCCGGTATCAGTCAACTTCCTTTTCCAATATCCTGACCGAAAAAGCCCACCCCTCATACGGGTGACTGAATCAGAACCGATCCAATACTTTTGAAAAAACCAGGCTGTCATCCAACCATAGCCGCTTATCCAGAAAAACCGGGCATTTCGCTGCTTTGCAGCCCGTCTCGTTGAAAACATGCCCAAAACCAAAACGCATTTGCCGGATTCCGGCAGCGAGCATCCCGCGGTAGTCATCCCGCGGGATTTTTTTTATTGCTGCAGGCAGGTGTATGCCGGCAAACCGGAATCCGGTTGCAGCCTATAGCGGACAGGACTGGCCGGTAACGGGCAATAACCCCCGAAAATTAAATTCTACCTGCTGCACACCGGGGAAGGCGTAGGTTTACGATGGCCTGAATTACTGAAAACCTTATCTGGCAAGGATTCCCGGGACATGCCTTCGTAAAGACATTGCATTGAGGACAGGTTTACCGTAGAAATCCGATCGTAATATTCCGATGCCGGCGGTAATTCTACCGCTGCAAAAAAGGAGCAGTTTTGCGCTTGTCGGGCAATCCAAACGGATGCATCTTTGTACCAGAAGTTGATTGATATTATTAATTATCAATCCATCCAACATCCAGACAAACCGCGTGATCTTTATCCAGATCTTATAAAAGCTGTTAAAATCCGATATCAGTCAACTTCTTTTTCTTTTTTCTTCTTCTCCCCTCCATTGCGATTCAAAAACTCCATCGGCTCGGATTTCACTGAAGCGCCATCGTTTCTTCCCGTACAAACCCAACGCAGCAAACTGCAGGTTTAACATGGCAGGCAGGATGCCTGATTCTAATGTCCATAACCGAAAGCTGCGCTGAAACCAGGAACCGCATCCGGTATTTCACCCGGCCTGCTCCGGCAGCAAAACCTTCCGGCTCAAGTGCGGATGTCCGGAACTTTTGGATTCGTTTTTTCCATTCAGAAAACCCGCTTACATAGGATGGATTTTTTCCGGAAAATGGACGCGCAACCGGGTCTTTCCGGCCAGCAAAAATTTATCCTCAAGAACAGAAAAAATGAATCACATCAATTTGCTGAAGCCCTTTACCAGCATGGTTTTCAGGCGACTGATAAAATCCATCTCCCTATGAGCGGGATAAAATTGTTAAAGCCATGATAATAAAGTTTAACAGGCGGCGTTTATGTTGATGTTTCCAAACAAACAAAAAACTAAAACGGCTTCCTGTGAAAACTACAAGTTCAATATCCTGAAGGAAGAACTGAAAATCCAGATCCTGGGAATCTATGCCGTAAAAAGCGATGATGATTCCAGAAAAACCAACGGAAAATCCAATTCCGGTGCACAAGCACGAAAAACCACACACTGAAACCAGAAGTAAAATTATTTCTGGAGAGGAAAAACCCCTCTTTAAAAAATTAAGATCCCGGGTCTAATCCACCCAACAAAAACCTTCCACAGTCAAAAGCTGTGGAAGTTTTTGTTTTTATCCCCGCCCCTGCCTTACTTTTACGGTATGCTGCTGCAGGAACCCCGGCTTCCCCGGCTCCCCCAAAGAATCATTTCACTGGTACCCTCACAAACTGAATTGCTGGTTCACCTGGAACTGCATGACCGGGTTTGCGGCATCACCCGCTACTGTGTGCACCCGGCTCACTGGCTCCGGGAAAAGACCTGCGTGGGGGGCACCAAGAATCCTGACCTCAGCCTCATCCGGAGCCTGCAGCCCGACCTCATCATCGCCAACCAGGAAGAAAACACGCGGGAAGCCGTGGAACAACTTGCCGAAACCTGCCCCGTATGGGTTACCCGAGTCGGCAACCTGCAGGAGGCCCTGCAGATGATCAGCGACCTGGGCCAGCTCACCGGAACCGGCAGCAAGGCCAGTGAACTGACCGCAGCCATCCGCACCGCCTTCAGCGAACTGAATCCCGTTCAACCACCCCTGCCCGCCGCCTACCTGATCTGGCGCAAACCGTACATGACCGCAGGGGGCGACACTTTTATCCACGCCATGCTGGACCGATGCGGCCTGCAGAATGTATTCGGCGCTGCTGCCCGCTACCCCGTTACAGATGCCGCTGAACTGGCCAGCCGGGGCTGCAGGGTACTGTTGCTCTCCTCCGAACCTTATCCTTTCAAGGAAAAACATGTGCAGGAACTCCAGACCCAACTACCGGAAACGATTATCCGCCTGGTGGATGGCGAATACTTCAGCTGGTATGGCAGCCGTTTGCGGGAAGCCCCGCGCTATTTCAGCAGCCTGCTGCAGGAACTGGCCCGGCAACAGATTACTTAACCCGCTGGTGGTCAAAATCTTATTCCCCTCCCCTGCATCAGAAATCATTTTCACCTAAATTTGCCGAAAACCACTGCATCATGAGCAAATACAAAGCCGGTGTACTGTTCGGCGAAGAACTGAAAGCCCTGTACAACGACGCGAAAAACAACCAGTTCGCCCTTCCCGCTGTTAACTGCATCGGCACCAACACCATCAATGCCACCCTTGAAACAGCAGCCAGGGTGAATTCTCCGGTGATCATACAGTTCAGCAATGGCGGCGCCCAGTTTATTGCGGGCAAAGGCATGCCGAACGATCAACTGCAGGGTAACATCTCCGGCGGCATTTCCGGCGCCCTGCATATCCACAATGTTGCCCGCTATTATGGGGTACCCGTGGTGCTGCACACCGATCATGCCGCCAAAAAATGGCTGCCCTGGGTAAGCGGACTGATCGATGCCGGCGAACAGTTTTTCAAAGAAAAAGGTCAGCCCCTGTTCAGTTCGCACATGCTCGACCTCAGCGAGGAACCGATTGAAGAAAACATCCACACCTCCGTTGCATTTTTTAAGCGCATGGCGCCGCTGGGCATGGGCATTGAAATTGAACTGGGCGTAACCGGCGGTGAAGAAGACGGGGTGGACAACAGCGA
>JAYRPG010000029.1:0-20115 GCA_041911275.1 Ferruginibacter sp.
CCCGGGCGCACCGGCCCCAGTTTGAGCACATGCGACAGCAGCGAGTATTGCGTGGTCTTGAGTCCGCAACGCGCCATTTCTGCATCGTAATGCTGCGACCGGAACCCGCAACTGGGAATTCTGGACCGGAACAGCTGCTGCACCCAATTATGGAGGGGACGTATGGAGGCCGTATACCGCAGGACTCACGCTGGCTGGATACAATCAGTTCATTCCGGCAGTGGGAGGCACCGCCTCTGCATTGTATAATACCTTTTCAGGCGGACAGAGTGGTTTAATGCCGGCCATTACAGCCAATAATTATTACACTTTCAATATCACTGCCAATCCTGCTGCCAATAACAGCATGTCGGTACTGGAAACAGCCTATAATCCTGAACTGATCAGTACGGTAACACAGTCGCCTGCTGCCAACGCAGTAGTAAATACATCAGGCGTTACCGTTAGCATTACTACGTCTGTTGCTCCGAATGCGAATATATTTGTCCGTTATACCACAAACGGATGGTCTACTTCTACCCTTGTGCAGGCAAGTTTTGCAGGCGTAAACGGCACGGCGGTGATTCCCGCTTTCCCAGCCGGCACCAATGTTTCGTATTATGTATACAGCAGCAGCCGCACCCTGGCAGCTATCAATAACGATGTTACTACTTATGGCCAGGTTGCGCATGATATGGCTACGCTGCGCCTCAACAACAATGCGGGTTCAAATTACAACTATACAGTACTGGCAGGGGTGGTTACGGTAAACGCCTCCAATGTGGCCAATGATGCATCGTATGCCCGGCTGGGCGATGCTTTCACCGCCATCAACAATGGGGTGCATACCGGTGTGGTCAACATCACGATAACCGGCAATACTACGGAACTGAGTTCGGCCGTGCTCAATGCCAGCGGAACCGGGTCTGCTTCCTATACCGCTTTAAGTATTCAGCCTTCCGGTGGAGCAGTCCGTACGGTGAGCGGTAACCTGGCCGCGCCGCTGGTAGACCTGAACGGGGCAGACAATGTCACCATTGACGGGCTGAACAGCGGGGGCAATGGGCTCACCTTCTCCAATGCCTCCACTGCCAATACCGCCGGAACCAGCACCATACGCATGTATAACGGTGTTACCGGAACCACCCTGCAACGGTGTACCGTGGAAGGTTCCACCACCAGCGGCACAGATGGGGTATTGAGTTTCGGCAGCGGCACCAACAATGGCATTACCATCGATGGCAACACCATAAAGGCGGCGGGCAGCAACTTACCCTTCAATACTATTCTGTCTTCCGGTATCAATACGGCTACGCTCAACAACAATAATATCCAGGACTATTTTAATCCTGGCGGTAATTCAGCCGGATTAAATATCAACGGTTTTGGCACCGGCTGGGCGGTCACTGGCAACCGTTTTTTCCAAACGGGTGTCCGCACCTTTACCGCTGCAGGGCTGCACAGAGCCATTTCGGCAACAACCGGGGGCGGCTATAATATCAGCAATAACATCATTGGCTTCGCCTCCGCTTCCCAAACCGGTACCACCACTTATACCGGCGCTTATGCTGGCCGTTTTATTGGTATTGATCTGGCGCTCAACACCACCGTCTCTTCTGTTCAGAATAACCTGGTGGGAGGAATCAGTTTAAGCACAACCAGTGGTTCATCCACTGGTTCAGGGGTTTTTACCGGAATCTTCGTGAATAACGGTTCCGTGAACATCGGAACGGTAACCGGAAACAGGATAGGGGTGATTTCCACAGCGCCCATCAGCATTACCTCCTCTACAGATGGTGGCACCTATTACGGCATTTATGTATTTACCGGTAATACTGTTAGCATTCAGAATAACTCCATATCGGCTTTCACGGTAACCGGCTCCACCGCGGGCGTAGGTTGCAGATGGGCAGGGATTTATACTACCGGTTCGGGAAACATCACCATCAATGCCAACACCATTGGTCATGCCAGTACGGCAAATGCTGTAACGGTGGGCACCAATGGTTTTACCACCGGCAACAGTGCATTGTCGGGTATCAACATCCTCAGTACCGGCACCACCACACTGGGAACACCCGGCAACGGGAATATCATTGCCAATATGAGCCTGCAGCAGGCTGCAGTTAGCGGCATTGCACAGGTTAATGGCATCAATTTCAGTGCCGTAGGGCCTGTAAATATGGCGGGCAACAGCATTTATGCTCTGGCCGCCAGTTCCAACACTGCTTTGATTCGTGGTATCTACGCCGAATACGGAACAACGGTAACCATTTCCCGGAATAAAGTGTATGACCTGTCGGGGTCCGGAAATGCCGCCTCGGTGAATGGAATCATGAATGCGTTCAACAGCACGGTCTCCGTTACCCTTTCCAATAACCTGGTCGGGGATCTGCGAGCCCCCAATAACATCAACACTATTCCTCCGGCTTCCGTTCAGGGTATTAACCTGAATGGTACAGGTGGTACCGTGAATGTGTACAACAATACCGTATACCTTACCGGCACGGCCACGGGTACCACGGCCTTTGGCTCAGCAGCCCTATATGCCAATACGGCAAATACGCTGAACCTTCGGAACAATATCCTCAGCAACAACAGTACGCCGAAAGGCACCGGCTTTGCCGTGGCTTATCAGCGATCCTCTAATACGCTCACGAGCTATGCGTCCACCTCGAATAATAACCTGTTCTATGCCGGAGCGCCATCAACTGCCAACCTGATCTATTACGACGGCACCAACAGCGATCAAACCCTTGCGGCCTATCAGGCCCGGGTAAGCACCCGGGATAATCTCTCGGTAACCGGCGACCTCAGCAGCGTCTTCCTGAGTACCACCGGCTCCAGCTCGAACTTCCTGCACCTCAATCCCGCCATCGCCAACCTGGCTGAAGGCGGGGGGGGCACCATTGCCGGCGTAACGGATGATGTTGACGGTGACCTGCGTTGCCCCACGGGTGGTTGTCCCGGCGCTGCCGCAACGCCGGACATTGGTGCGGATGAATTTGCCGGTATCGCCTGCGGTACCCTGCCCACCCTCACCAGTATTGCCACCGCCGGTCCCTATTATGCCGGGGATGTGATTACCATTAACGGCACCAACCTTACCGGCACCACGGGCGCCACCATCAATGGGGTGGCTGCCACCATCGGTACCGTTACCGCCACCACAATACAGCTTACCGTACCGGGCACCATTACCACCGTATCAGGCAATATCGTGGTGACCAAGGCGCCTTCATGCGGCTACTCGAATGCGTTGGCCTTTACCTTCTCCGGGTTCATCACCAAGGGTGGCGGGGCCGGTAGCGGCAACTGGAGCACGGCCACCATCTGGCGCGGCAATGCCGTTCCGCCGGCTAACGCGATGGTGATCATCAACAATGGCGATGCGGTAACGCTGGATGTATCAGCAGATCCCAACAGCCTTACCATTAATGCCACGGCCTCGCTGACCCATCAGAACAACAGTTTTACCCTGGGGAATACCAATCTCACGGCCACGAATATCTCCGGCACACTTACCATCGACAATGCCGCCACCCCGGTGCTGAACAGCACCAACCGGTTCCGGTCTGCCACGGTAACCGTATTGAACGGCGGTGTGTTCACCAACAACAGTGCCATTGCGACGGCTGTGAACATCACCAATTTTAATGTTAACAACGGAGGAGTATATAACCACAATGCCATTGGTAGCGTAGCCAATGGTGCCAGTGCCGATTTCCCGGGCAGCAGTGCCCGGAATTTTGGCGCTACCAGTAATGTGGTGATTACGAAATGGGCGAATGGGGGTACCGCACCTGTAAATCTTCCTGCTAGCGGTACGCCCGGCTGGGGAAATCTCACGATTAGTGTATCTACGTTAGGTGGCTCATGGAATCAACTGAGTCAGCTTACCAACGTTCAGGGTACACTTACCATCGCTGCAACAGGTGGGGGTGCCAATGAATTCAGGCTTGCGGGTTCTACCAGTCTTAACTGTACCATTAACCGTTTAAGTATTACAGGAGGCATATTGGGGCTGAACAGTAACAGTTTAACCGTTAACCTGACAATTACTACCGACTTTACCATCACAGGAACAGGTTCTTTTTTCGGGCCTAGTAATACTACTCCTTTCACTTTGCTGGTTTCAGGTAATGCTAGTGTAAATACCACCGGGGAGTGGCGGTTTGCGAGTTCTACATCAGCTTCTTTGAATATGACTATAACCGGGAATTTAACTATTGATGCCGGTACTGTAACTTATAATTCCAACGTGACTTCTTATACTCTTACGGTTGGTGGCAATACCACTTTAAATGGAGGGCTGTTATTTTTTGCAGGTGGAACTGGAACAACTGGAGTGAATTTTAGTACAGCAAATTTTATACAAAACGGGGGGACGACTTCGTTTCAGAATGCTTCCGGAGGAAACATGAATGTAACCGGCAGAATAGAAATTGCCGGTGGAGTTTTCCAGATACTTGGTTCATCTGCTGTTGTGGTGTGGACTGTCGGCACAAACATGTTGGTTAGTGGTGCTTCAACCAGTATAACAAATCAGGGAACCACTACATTTACTATCACCGGTAGCCTCAATATCAGCGGCGGGACTTTTAGTCCCTCGAATGGAAGCAGCAGCAATATGGTTATTAACCTTGGCGGTGATTTTAATATAACAGGAACTGGGTCATTTGCTTCAAGTAATTCAGGTAATGTCATTATTAATTTAACCGGAAGTTTCACACAGTCCAGCAGTTCTGCAGCAGCCTTCCGTTTTCAGAATGGTGCTACGCTTTCCAAGACTTATCGCATGGTTGTAGGGGGTAATTTTTCGGTAACAGGTGGCAATTTCATAGGAGGAAGTACTTCTTCTCCAGATAGTATTATTTTCAACGGAGGCCTGGCAACCGCTAATTTCAATCTGAGTGGTTCCGGCTTCCTGTGGGTAGGCGGAAGTCCGAATGCGCTGAATCGCTTCGCTGTGTATAAAGGTAAAACTCTGCTCCTTAATAATAGTATTACTCCTGTGCTTACCAGCAGTACACCCTGGAGTTTCACCGTTTATAGTGGAGGTACATTGGATGTGGGTACCAGTGAACTAGGCGGCGGCAATCAATACTTCAGCTTTAATCTTAATTCGGGTGCAACTGTACGCACAGCCAATGTAAATGGTCTGTTTGGTACAACTGCCGGTTCAGCCAGTATCACCATGCCCGTGGCCAACGCCAGTTTCAATGCCGGAGCTACTTATGTATTTAACGGAAGCAGTGCACAGGTTACCAGCGTGTTTGCCACCACACCGGCAGCCACGCCTGCCAACCTGGCCAACCTGGTGATCAATAATGCCGCGGGCGTAACCCTCAGTGCGGCTTATAATGTAACCACAGCCCTGCAGTTGCAAACAGGTAATCTCACACTCAATACCTTTGATCTCACCACGGCCAGCATCACCGGTGCACCTTATTCGGCTGTCAAAATGGTGGTGACCAATAGCACCGGCGAACTCGGCTTGCCTGTTCCTACTGCCGGTTTACCCGTAGCATTGCTTTATCCGATTGGTAATTCGGGGAGCTACACACCGGCACAATTCAATTTCAGCGCCAATAGCACATCCCGTTTCCTGCTGCTGCGGGCAGTTACCCCCCGGAACCCGAACGATCTTTCCACTCCTGACTACATCAACAACCGCTGGTGGAATACCGACCTCAGTGTAACCACCGGCACTTACACCTATACCTCTACGTTCACCTATATCGCAGGTGACCTGGTGGGTACCGCTGCCAATATCCGCCTCAACCGCTGGACGGGCAGCGCCTGGGTGAATGATGCCTCCAGTTTCGTCAATACCGGTACCAATACCCTGAACAGCAGCACCCTGGATGAAAGCAGTGGTCCGCTGGCCGCTACCGCGCAATGGGTGGGCCGTTCATTCCGTGCTCCGGCCATTTACCGCTGGGCCAATGCCGTGAGTGGCAGCTGGCTGGTACCTGCCAACTGGAATCCGGTAGGCGTTCCCGGCAGCGGGGATGGGGTCATCTTTGATCCGGCGGGTCCGGCCTATACCGTTACCAATATGCCCACCGGTATTTCCCTGGTGGTACTCGAGGTTACCAACAACAACAATGTAACGCTGCAAACAGGTTCCGCAGGCACCGTAAGCATGATCCCGCTTCCGAATTTCAGCAGCATCAGTCCGCAGTTTCAGGTAGATGCCGGTTCCAGCTTAACCGTATCCGGCAGCAATGCCCTGAACCTGAATCTCCCTGCAGGCACAACGGGGGCCGTGGGCGGTTCCTGCAACCTCCAGCAGGCCAGTCACACCATTACGGTGAATGACCCGCTTGCCCTGCTGTTCAGTTCCGGTAGTTATTTCTCAACCGGCATCATCCCGGCAACCGGTTACAGCGGTAACCCGTTCGGGGCTACCGGCACCAACAATGCCGTGATTTTCCAGAGTGGCGCTGTCTGCGAAACTTTCGAAGGGGCCAATCCTTTTGGGAATGCCGGGGTAAATATTGTGACCTTCCAGGCCGGGAGCCTCTTCAAATATTCAGACCCCAATCCGGCCACGCTGCCTTCCATTTCCGGACGCACCTATGCCAATTTTGAATACAGCGCCAATAAGGTTTCCAATTTTGCCGCAGCGGCCAACGCATTTGTTTGTGATCAGCTTACAGTAAGCGCAGGCACGGCCAACTTCTCCCTTCAGGGAACACCCGGCCATGCCATCCGGGGCAATATCACTGTGGCATCCGGAACCACCCTCACGTTCACACCTGCGGTGGCGGGTACCGTTAACCTCAACAGTGGGGGCACACAGGTGATCAGCGGTGCAGGCACCTTGGATATCAATGCGCTCACCACCTTCAACATTGCATCCGGCACAACCGTGAGCCTGCAGAAGAATATGGGCGTGAACAGCACGGCCATTCTCAACATCAACGGCACCCTGATTTGTACCGGGGAGAATTACATCAGCTCGCCTGTAGCCAACGGAACGGTAAACCTGAATGCCAACGGCACCCTGCAGGTGGAGAGTGTGAATGGCATCAACAACAGTTTAACGACCGGTAATATCCGGAGCACATACTTTAACGGTACTACCGGCCATTTCATTTTTGCAGGCAATGCCAACCAACTTACGGGTAACCGCCTCACCACGATCAACAGCCCGGGTACACTCACCATTGCCAATACCGGTACCGCGCCCAATAATGTGGTAACGCTTACCCAGAATATTACGACACCCCGCCTCAACCTGAATGCCGGGCGCTTCAATGCCGGTCCCGGCGCGGGCCGTGAGCTGGTGATCAGTGCCGGCGGTATTGTATCCGGCGGCGGCGGTAACCAGGAACTGGCGGGGGCTGCCAATGAAAACGTGATCCGTTTTGCAGGCAATGGCGCCGTACAGGGAACCCCTGAACTGTACAACGTTACCATCGGCAACTCCGGCGGTGGCGTTGATTTCACCAACAATGCCCGCATCAATAGCATCTTCCTCATCAACAACCTCGGGGCCGTGAATCCCAATGCACCTCGCTATGCCACCGGCTCCACCCTGATCTACAATCCCGGTGGCGCCTATACGCGAAATGTGGAGTGGGGCAGCAATACCCCCGGTGCGCCGAGCTATCCGCATCATGTGATCATCCGCAACGGCACCACCCTCAGCTTTACCGGTTCCACCCCGGCCAGTATCGGCTGTGGCGGTGACCTGAGTATCGGCGCGGTAACCGGTGCCGGCAACGGTACCCTCGACCTGAGCGCGGTGGGCAATATCCCCCTCAACATTGGCGGCAACCTGAATATCGGCGGCGCCAGTGCCACGGGCAGCCTGATCCTCTCCAACACCATCGGAGGCGATATCAACCTCGGCGGTAACTGGACCCGCAACGCCAACGGCTCCGTGAACTTTGGCGCCGGCAACGGCAGGGCCATCTATTTTGTGGGCAGCAGCAATGCCACCATCACGGCGGCAGGCGGCCAGCAGTTCCCCTATGTGTTCATCAATAAAAACGCCAAAACCACCAGGGTTACCCTGGCCGATCATGTGAGCATCAGCGACATGATCAGCTTTACCCAGGGCACGGTAGACCTCGGCACCAACAACAAATTCCTGACCCTCCTGTCTACCGCTGCCAAAACGGCGCGGGTAGGGCAGAGCAGTGCGGCCAATACCGACTTCGTATATGGTTCCTCGGATAACCTGGGGCAATTCATCATACAGCGTTATATGCCCGCGCGCCGTGCCTGGCGCCTGATGGCGGCCCCCCTTAAGCCGGGTGGCGGCACGCACACCATTGCCCAGGCCTGGCAGGAACGCTCCACCGGTCTGAGCTATACCTCGGCCAACTGGTCGGCCTCAGTAGGTGCAGACACCATCGCAGCGGGCTTTGGCACGCAGATCACCGGCGGTACCATGGCCAATGGCTTTGATGAGAGCAACAACAACAGTCCCTCAATCCGTTATTACAGCGCCGGATCCTGGCTTTCGCCGGCCAACACCAACAATACCAGCGTGAACAGCCAGGAAGGCTGGATGCTGTTTGTGCGCGGCGACCGGAAGGACTACGGTGAAATCACCAACCAGTATAAAACCCCCACCATCACCACGCTGCGTCCGCGCGGTCAGCTCTTCATCGGCACCAAGTCGATTACAGCAAGCGGGGTAACCGTGGTAGGCAATCCTTATGCCTCTGCCGTGGATTACCAGTCGATGTCCAGAACCGGCAGCGGCTGGCCGGCCAATCCCACTTACTATGTATGGGATCCTTACCTGGGTGGTGCCCAGGGCGTAGGCGCCTTTGTGGCCCTCACCTGGAACGGTACCAATTTTACCCGTTCGGCGCCCCTTACCGGCACGGGTACCAGCAGCATCGACAACCGGGTGATTCCTTCCGGCGCCGCCATCCTGGTGGATTTCCCGGCGGGAGGCGGAACCCTTACCATGGGTGAGTCGGATAAAAAGGATTCCAGCACCACGGTGGCCTTCCGGCCGGCACGCCGCGAAATGATGACGGTACTGCATACCCGAACAGCTGATGGCGGCAGCTTTGTATCCGACGGCACCCTCTCCCTGTTTGACGACGGCTATAACAATGATGCTGATATCAATGACGTGCGGAAGCTGTCGAATTTCTCCACCGAACTGGTGGCCCTCTCCCGCAACGGTGGTGTGTTTGCCATTGAGCGGAAAGCACTGCAGCCGGATGCCGACACCGTTTTCTACTTTGTGAACCGCCTGCAGCGCAAGGACTACCAGCTGCAGATCACCATGAACGAACCGGATCTGCCGGCCCACAGCACGGCTTTTGTGGAGGATCTCTTCCTGCAAAAGAAAACACCGGTGAACCTGTATGATACCGTACGGTACAACTTCAGCGTTACGGCCGATGCCGCCAGTGCCGCCAATCAGCGCTTCCGGCTGGTGTTCCGGCGCTCCACCTGGTTCGATGCCTTCAGCGCAGACGTGCTGAACCGTGATATCCTGCTGCAGTGGACGGTGCGGGATGAGTTCAACATCGGCAGCTATGTGATCGAGCGCTCCACCGATGGTATCCGCTTTACTGCAGCCGGCCGTATGGCTGCCGGTGATGACAGCGAAACAGCTGTGAGCCATCAATGGCTTGATGCTGCCCCCGAGCCGGGCGTATATTATTACCGGATCCGCAGCATCAGCAAAACCGGTGCTGAAAGCCTGAGCGAAGTGCTGAAAGTGAAAATAGTGAAGTCCAGTGCGCAACTGTATGTATTCCCCAACCCGGTTACGCAGGGCCCGATTCAGTTACAGCTCAGCAGTGCCGCAGCGGGGGGATATGAATGGAAACTCATGGGGGGTAACGGGCAGTTGCTGCAGCAGCAACGCTTCAGCCATGCCGGGGGTACAGCCACTCAGCTCATCCAGCCCGCCACCCGCCTCGCCGCCGGCGTCTATTACCTGCAGGTGACCCGGCCCGGAGGAGCGGTGGAACGCATTCCGGTACTGGTGAATGGTCAATAATGAAGAGGGAAAAATGAATAACGAAGGGCACATGCAGCCTGCATCGCTTTGAACCCGTAAACCGGGGAGAAGCGTGGTGCAGGCTGCACGCTTAAGCGTACATGCCTGACCGAATGATTAAGCAGAGACATCCATCCTGTCGCCAACCTTGCCTAAACCTCCCTAAACTTTCCTAAACCTTCCCTCAGGCAAACTGAGAATACACAGCTCTCCCTGCGACTCACGAGGCCCCATTCAGGCTCCTGATCAGCGCACTGGCGCCTAAGATGGCGGCGTCGGCTTCCTTGAGCTGACTGAACAGCAGCTTCACCTTGTTCTGGAAAATGGGGAGGAGGTTGGCTTCCATATGCTTCCGGGTGGGATTGAGGATCAGCGGCCCGGCCTTGGTGAGACCGCCGAAGAGCACGATGGCTTCGGGCGAGGAGAACATGATGAAATTGGCCAGGGATTCGCCGAGGATCTGCCCGGTGAATTCAAAAATTTCGTTGGCGATGGGATCGCCCTTCATGGCGCAGTTGTATACACTTTCACTGGTGAGTTCGTTGATGCTGTAGTCGCGCAGCAGGCTCTCGCGGTTGGGGTTTTCGGTGAGCAGTTCAATCGCGGTTTCGCGTACCCCGGTGGCCGAGGCGTAGGCTTCCAGGCTGCCCCGCATGCCCGTGCCTTTGTGCAGGCGCCCGCCCGGGCGGATGATGGTATGGCCCAGTTCGCCGGCAAAGCCATCATGGCCCAGTACAATTTTCCCGTCAATCACAATGCCGCTGCCCACACCGGTACCCAGGGTGATGGTGATGAAGTCGCGCATGCCACGGGCACATCCGTAAATCATTTCACCCACGGCGGCTGCATTGGCGTCGTTGGTGAGTTTGGTGAGGAGCCCGAATTTCTGCTCCATCAGCCTGGCCATGGGGATGATGCCCTTCCAGCGCAGGTTGGGCGCATATTCGATATTGCCGGAATAAAAATTCGCGTTGGGCGCACCCATGCCGATGCCGGCCATTTCTCCGATGCCGCCCGCCTTTTCAATCATGGGCTGCATTTTGGCGTACAGGTCGGCGATGAACTCTTCCGCCACATCATGCTGGTTGGTGGGCATGCGGTCCTGTTCCAGGATGCTGCCATGGGCATCCACGATGCCGAACTTGGTGGTGGTGCCCCCTACGTCGATACCAATAACGTATTTGCTCATACCCTTAAGCGTTAGTAACTGAATTAATGACCGCCTCCGCTGGTCAGTTTGTCGAAGTCAATGCCCTGTGCACGCAGCACCGACTTTGCGCGGATGGCATAAAAAGCGAGGTAGGCGAAACAGATCACGCCCACGATATAACTGTAATGGATACCGATGGAATCGGCCATCACCCCCTGGATCCAGCTCACGATGCCGCCGCCCATGATCATCATGATCAGCAGGCTGCTGCCCTGGTTGGTGTGCCGGCCCAGGCCCGCTACGGCTACGGTAAAGATACAGGGCCAGAGGGTGCTGCAGAACAGGCCCACACTGGTGAAGGCATAAGCGCTCACCATGCCCGTGGAGAACATCCCGATCAGCAAGGCGGCGATGCCGGCCACGGAGAAGATCAGCAGCATGCGCACCGGGTTGTTTTTGCTGAGGATGTCGCAGATGATCATGATCGCGATGATGAAACCATAAATATAAAACTGCGATACATCATGCTTGGCAATCATGTTCACAAGAAGAAAGATGCCGAAAGCCAGGTAAGGCATGATGAAACTGAGCAGCTGTTTGGCTCCCTTGCTCACATCAAAGGCGCCCACCGCACCCGTCCAGCGGCCGATCATCAGGCTGGCCCAGTAGAGGGAGATGTAGGGGGCCACCTTGGGGGTGGGCACGTTGAGGTACTTTTCGAGATAGGCGGGGAGGTTACTGGCCGTGGCCACTTCCACGCCCACGTACACGAAGATGGCGATCATGCCCAGGAAAAGCTGGGGATACTGGATGGCCGATTTTTTGTGCATCAGCCTGTTGCCTTCTTCGGCTTCATGGGCCGCCACATCGTCCAGGTCAATCTTGTTGGGCACCCCGGAAAACTTGAAGAACACTGCCACCAGCGCGAAGGCGAGTCCGAGGATCAGGTAAGGAATCTTTACACTCTCAATACTGGCTTCGGTGTTTTCGGCCGTTACGCTGCCAAAGATGGCGAAACTCACCAGCAGCGGGCCGATGGTGGTACCAAAATTATTGATGCCCCCGGCCATGGTGAGGCGCTGCGAGCCGGTTTTGGGATCGCCCATTACGATGGCCAGCGGGTTGGCGGCGATTTGCTGGAGCGAAAAGCCCAGGCCCACCACAAAAAGTCCGGAGATCATCAGGGCAAATGAGCCCAGGTTGGCCGCCGGATAGAAGAGGAGGGTGCCCACGGCCGAGATCAGCAGGCCGAGCGAGATGCCGTTTTTGTAACCGATTTTATTCAGTACATCCGTACCGATGAGGCGGGAGATGCCTGCATAGATGAGGGAGCCCACGGTATAGGCCACATAAAAGGCCACAGATACCAGCTGGCTCTGCCCCTGGGTGAGGTCAAACGCTTTTTTGAATACCGGAATGAGGATGTCGTTGCTGGCCGCTACAAAACCCCAGAAAAAGAAAACCGTTACCAGGGTGCCGAATTGAGACCAGCGGGTGTTGACCGGTGCAGGGCTCAGCAAATCTTTTTGTGCAGTGGGCATGATCGTTTTTTTAACAGTGCTCAAAATAAAATAAAATCATCAATTTAAAACAGACAATTGTACAGCAGCCTTCGGCCGGGGGGTATAGCCTGAATAAGACAGGGGCCGCGGCAGATTCCCCTAACCGGCAATAAAAAAAATGAACAGCTGCCGGGGGCCACTGAAAATATTTTGGGGTGACCAGGCAGGTTGAACGCATAGTTGTAATATATTTAACCGGTATTCAAAACCCGGCGTGATTGCTTCAATCCCCGGGCGCATCGTTTGCCTTGCTAAACCGATTTTCATGGAAATACTGCATGTGAGCGCCGAATGCTACCCGGTGGCCAAAGCCGGGGGGCTGGGAGATGTGGCAGGCGCCCTGCCCAAGTACCAGCAGCAGCTGGGGCATGTTGCCAAGCTGGTGATGCCCATGTACCGCACCAAATTCCTCTACGCGAACCAGTTTGAAGTGGTGCACAAGGGCGCCTTTACTATGGGGCCCTACTGGTTCAATTATACCATCATCAAGGAAGCAACCAACCAGCTGGGTTTTGATTTGTACCTGGTGGATATTCATGGCCTGCTGGACCGCGAAGCGGTGTATGGTTATAACGATGACACAGAGCGGTTTACCGCATTTCAGATTGCGGTGGTTGACTGGCTGGCCAGCTGGCAGCACCGGCCGGATATCGTCCATGTGCACGATCATCATACCGGGCTGGTGCCCTTTATGATGCAAAACTGTTATGCCTACCGGCACCTGGCAGGCATCCCCACCGTGATCACCATCCACAATGCCCAGTACCAGGGATGGATGGGATGGGATCAATCGGCTTACCTGCCCGAATGGGATCAGTGGCAGTGGGGCAAGCTCGACTGGGCCGATAAAATCAACCCCCTGGCCAGCGGGGTAAAATGTGCGCACCGCGTTACCACCGTGAGCTACAGCTACCTCGAAGAAATGCGGCAGCAGGCCAACGGACTGGAAGCGTTGTTTGAATATGAGAAAGGCAAATGCGTGGGGATCCTCAACGGCATCGATGATAAAGTGTGGGATCCCGCCACGGATACCTACCTCGAACATCATTACGGCATCCGGGATGCCCTGGAAGGAAAAAAGCAGAACAAGGCTTGGCTCTGCCAGGAATTCAACCTTGATCCGGAGAAGCCGCTGTTCATCTTTATCGGCCGGCTTGTACACGAAAAAGCCGCCGACCTGCTGCCCCGGGCCATCTCCGATGCAGTTTATCACCTGGAAGGCCGCATGAACTTCCTGGTGCTGGGCAGCGGTGATCCGCAGGTAGAGTGGGAGCTCTCCAACCTGAATGCCCCGCTCACCGGGTTCTTCAATTCCCGCATCGGGTACAATGAACAACTCAGCCACCGGATGTATGCGGGCGCTGATTTTCTGCTGATGCCCAGCCGCGTGGAGCCCTGCGGTCTTAACCAGATGTATGCCATGCGCTACGGCACCATTCCGCTGGTACGCAATACCGGAGGGCTGAGGGATACGGTAATTGATATTGGTGAAGACGGGGGCTATGGCATCCGTTTCAATGAGGCCAAGGTTTGGGACATTACCTATTCCATTCACCGGGCACTGGAGCTGTACGGCAATAAACGGCACATTAAAAATATCGTGCACAAAATCATGAAGCTGGACAACAGCTGGGAAAGCAGTGCCGGAAAGTATGTTGAATTGTACAAGGGTTTACTGTAACTTTAGGCGAAACCCGTTCACTGCTGCAAACCGGCGAGCAACCCACCCCATCACTCATCACTCATAACTCTTAACTCATCACTCATACAATCTTTCTCATATGGACAGCAAAAAAGTAATCGCGATCGTTCTGGGCGGCGGCGCCGGCTCGAGGTTGTATCCCCTCACCGCAACCCGCAGTAAGCCTGCTGTGCCGATTGCCGGTAAATACCGTTTGGTGGATATTCCCATTTCCAACTGTATCAATTCCAGCATCAACCGCATCCTGGTGCTCACCCAGTTCAACTCTGCCTCGCTGAACAAGCACATCAAGAACACTTACCAGTTCAGCATGTTCAGCAAGGGTTTTGTGGACATTGTGGCGGCCGAACAAACCCCCGACAATGCCAAATGGTTCCAGGGAACCGCCGATGCCGTGCGGCAATCGTTGCGCCACATCATCAACCATGATTTTGATTATGTGCTGATCCTGAGCGGCGACCAGTTGTACCAAATGGATTTCGCGGATATGGTAGACAATCATATCGCCCAGCAGGCCGATATTTCCATCGCCACCATCCCGGTGGGCGACCGGGAAGCCCCGGAATTCGGGATCCTCAAAACCAATGCAGAAAATGTAATCACCTCTTTTATTGAAAAGCCTTCCGCTGAACTGCTGCCCGAATGGACCAGCGACACCGGTTCTATTATGAAGGAGCAGGGCCGGAATTACCTGGCCTCCATGGGCATCTACGTGTTCAACCGTAAGCTGATTTTCGACCTGCTGGAAGAGGAGAAGAAGGAAGCCACCGATTTCGGGAAGGAGATCATTCCCGCCTCCATTGAAAACTACAAAGTGGTGAGCTTCCAGTATGAAGGATACTGGACGGATATCGGAAACATCTACTCCTTTTTTGAAGCTAACCTGGCGCTCACCCTGGACCTGCCGCATTTCAACCTCTTCGACAACCAGAAGATTGTGTACAGCCGCGCCCGCATGCTGCCCCCGGCCAAGATCAGCGGTACCACCCTCGAAAAAACGGTGATTGCCGAAGGGTCGATCATCAGCGCCAGCCGCATCGAAAACAGCGTGATTGGCATCCGCAGCCGCATCGGCCACGGCACCACGATTGTGAGCAGTTACATCATGGGGAATGACTATTATGAAACCCTGGCCGAACTGGAGCACAATGTGCAACGCGGTCTGCCCAAGATCGGCATCGGTGAGCGCTGCTATATCCGCAACGCCATCATCGACAAAAACTGCCGCATCGGCAACGACGTACGCCTCAACGGCGGACCGCATCTCTCCAATGCGGATCATTCCCTGTACACCATCAAAGACGGCATTGTGGTGCTGAAAAAAGGCGCGGTGATTCCTGACGGTTATGTGATCTGATCCGGTGAGCAAGCCTGTAAAGCTGTACAGGCTTTTTGTGTTTCGCATTAAATGTGTATATTGTACACAATTTTTAGAAAAGTTATCAAACGATTGCTATGGCTTTTTCCGCTTCCTCCAACAACGCCGGCGGCGCCAACAAACCCCTGCTGAATTTCTGGCAGATCTGGAACATCAGCTTTGGTTTCCTGGGTGTACAGATCGGGTATTCGCTGCAGAATGCCAACACCAGCCGCATTCTGTCATCCATTGGCGCCGACCCGCACCACCTCAGCCTCTTCTGGCTGGCCGCACCGCTGGCGGGCCTGATTGTGCAGCCGATTGTGGGTTTGTCCAGCGACAAAACCTGGACCCGCATGGGCCGCCGCATCCCCTTCATTTTCGGCGGGGCCTTTGTGTCTGCCCTGGCCATGTTTTTCATGCCCAATTCCGAAAACTTTGCTGCCCTGCTGCCTCCCCTGGTATTCGGGGCCACGATGCTGCTGCTGATGGACACCTCCTTCAATGTAACGATGCAGCCCTTCCGCGCGCTGGTGAGTGATATGGTGAACGAGAACCAGCGCAACATTGGCTATTCCATCCAGAGCTTCCTCATCAATTTTGGCGCCGTGGTGGGATCCTTGCTGCCCTTTATCCTCACATGGATCGGAGTAGCCAACGAACCCGGCCCCGGACAGAAAGTGGCGCCCACCGTCATCTGGTCGTTTTACTTCGGGGGCGCGGCCCTGCTGCTCACGGTGCTCTGGACAAGCTTCCGCACCAAAGAATATCCTCCGGAAGAATATGCCCGGTACAATAACCTGGACAGCGGAGCGGAGCAGGAAAAAACGCCTTTCCTGAAACTGCTGGCCCAGACACCCAAAACCATGCTGCAGCTGGCCGTTACCCAGTTTTTCTCCTGGTTTGCCCTCTTTCTGATGTGGGTGTACACCACCAATGGCATCGCCTATTCGGTGTGGGGGGTTGATCCCGAAACCCTGAAATCGGCCCAGCAGGCCATTGAACAAAATGCCGCGGGCACCGACCTGTCTGCTGCCAGAGAACTCGTGGCGCGCTTTAACAATGCCGGTAACTGGACGGGGGTCATCTTTGCCGCCTACAGTGTATTTGCCGCCCTGTTTTCACTGGTGATTACCCCGCTTGCGGCCCGCTTCGGACGGCGGAATGTGTACATGGCCTCCCTGCTGGCGGGCGGCGTCAGCCTGATTGCGATGATGTACATCAGGAACCAGTACCTGCTGCTGCTTCCCATGGTAGGGGTGGGCATTGCCTGGGCCGGTATCCTGGCCCTGCCTTACGCCATTCTCTCCTCATCCCTGCCGGCCAAACAAACGGGCGTGTATATGGGCGTTTTCAATGCCACCATTACCCTGCCGCAAATTGCCGCCGGTTTACTGGGGGGCCTGCTGCTGGGCCTGTTTGGCAGCAATGCCATTGGCATCATCGGCGTTGCCGGCGCTTCCATGTTACTGGCCGGTATTGCGGCCAGGCTGGTAATCAAATCTTAAACAACCTGCTATGTTCAAACAGACTATATCCCGTTTCCTGATCTGCTTCATGCTGCTCCCGGCCATGGCCTTTGCCCAGCATGCCGGCTTTGCCTGCTATCCCACGCATTGGTGGACGGGCATGAAGTGGAACAAAGTGCAGGTGATGCTGCACGGGGATGCCATCGCCAACGCCGACCGTGGATTTTCGGTGCAGTACCCCGGCGTGAAGCTGCTGAAAACACATAAAGTTGCCAATCCCAACTACGTATTCCTCGACCTGCTCATCAGCGCAGCGGCCCGGCCGGGTACCGTAAAAATCAAAGTAAACCGGGCCGGAGGCTCCCTCGAGATCCCGTTCCCGCTCAAAGCGCGGCGAGCCGGTAACGGCACTCAATATGCGAAGGGTGTGGATACCCGCGATTTCATCTACCTCATCCTGCCCGACCGCTTCAGCAACGGCGACCCCTCCAACGACCGGATACCCGGCATGCGCGACCAGTCGCTGAACCGCGATACCGTGTTCAACCGCCACGGCGGCGATATCCAGGGCATCATCAATCACCTGGATTATCTCCAGGACCTGGGCGTTACCGCCCTCTGGCTGAACCCCGTGATCGAAAACGACCGTCCGGAACGTACCGAGCATGGTTATGCCTTTACCAATCATTATGTGATTGACCGCCGCCTGGGTGGGGCGAAAGCCTACCAGGAACTGATCGACAAGGCCCATGGCCGGGGGATGAAGGTGATCCAGGATGCTGTGTATAATCATGTTGATTCCAATCACTTCAGCATCCTCGACATGCCCATGCCTGACTGGGTGCATAACTGGAAGACCTATACGAATACCACCTACAAAGACCAGGTGGCCTTCGATCCCTATGCCAGTGCCATCGACCGCAAAAAACTCTTCGACGGCTGGTTCACCCGGCAGATGCCCGATCTCAATCAGCAAAATCCCTTTGTGGCCAATTATCTGATCCAGCATGCACTCTGGACCGTGGAAGAGTTCGGCATCGACGGCTGGCGCATCGATACCTATGCCTACAACGACCTGCCATTCATGAACCGCTGCAACAAAGCCCTCATGGATGAATTTCCGAAGCTGACACTCTTTGGCGAGACCTGGTTCCATGGCGTGCCCAACCAGGCTTATTTTACAGAGAACAACCTGAACACCGGTTTCCGCAGTAACCTGCAGGGCGCCACGGATTTTCAGGCCCTCTGGGGTATCCAGGATGCGCTCACGCGTGACTTTGGCTGGACGGATGGCGTGAACAAACTGTATACCACCCTGGCGCAGGATTTCCTGTACAAAGATCCCACCCGAAATGTGCTGTTTCTCGATAATCACGATGTGGCCCGTTTCTTTTCGGTGCTGAATGAAGATGTAACCAAATACAAAACAGCCCTGAGCTGGCTCTTCACCTGCCGCGGTATTCCGCAGATGTATTACAGCTCGGAACTGGCGACCACCGGTATCACCTGGCCTAACGATGGACTGGTAAGGCTGGATTTTCCGGGAGGGTGGCCAGGCGATAAAGTGAATAAATTCACCCAAGAAGGTCGCACGGACAAAGACAACGAAATCTGGAACCACGTCCGCACACTGGCACAGTTCCGGAAAACCTCATCAGCCCTCAGCACCGGTAAAATGATGCAGTATGTGCCGGTAGACGGCGTTTATGCCTATTTCCGGTACGATGCCCGGCAAACGGTGATGGTGGTGATGAATACGGCAAAGGAAAACCGCACCATCCAGCCCGCTGATTTTGCCGAAAGAACCGCCGGCTTCACCCGCTTCCGCAACGTGGTGACGGGCGAAACCGGTACCCTCAGCGATTTTAGCCTGGGTAGTTACCAGTCGGTGGTATTGGAACTGATGAAATAAAATATTAATCTCTCCTGAAGGGGCCGGACAAATGCGTCCGGCCTTTTTGTTTTCAGGCTGTCGCTTTTTTGCCTGATTTCAGCACAGAATCCTTTTCTTTGCAGCCTTAACCCTTAAACCAGGCTTTAACCCATCTCCCGAAACCTACCTGTTCAAACCCTTATCATGAGAAATTTACTCAGCACACTCGTATTGAGTCTGCTTTTCTTATCCGTCCGTTCGCAGTCCATCACCGTCAATGCACCAAATGGGGGAGAGGTGCTTTATGCCTGCCAGACCTATACCATTACCTGGACGGCATCCGGCACGTCTAATTTCTACGACATTGATTATTCGCTGAACAATGGCGCCATCTGGGCTTCAGTGGCCACCAACATCAATGTCACCAACGGGCAATATGTGTGGACGGTACCCAATGTGGAGTCAGCCACCTGCCTGGTAAGGGTGCGGGATAAAAACAACAACAGCATTGAAGATGTAAGCAACGCGGTGTTTTCCATTAAAATACCGGTGGTGGTGACTGCGCCCAATGGCGGAGAAAGCTGGCTGAGCGGGTCACAACAGGCCATCACCTGGAATATCCAGGGCACCTCCCTCACGTTTAACATTGATTATTCCACCAATGGTGGCATTACCTGGACCTCTGTTGTAACGAACCTGTCTTCTTCAACAGGGTTCTACAACTGGACGGTACCCAATACGCCCTCCACCAACTGCCTGGTTCGTGTACGCGACGCTGTGACCAACTGCATGCAGGATGTGAGCAATAACCCCTTTACCATTCTGCCGCTCACCCCGCGGGTAACCTATCCCAATGGCGGACAGGTGTTCGGCTGGGGACAATCCATCAACATCACCTGGGATGCCGCCACCTATTACAGCGGCACGGTTCGCATCGAATACTCCACCGATAACGGCCTCACCTGGACCGTGATCACCACCAGCACCAGCAACGACGGCAGCCAGAGCTGGGTCATTCCTTCTTCCATCAACTCC
>JAYRPG010000030.1:0-44652 GCA_041911275.1 Ferruginibacter sp.
CTGAAGATCAGTGCAGCTCATCTTGCCCATGTACGGCGGCGTTGCAAGCCCGCTTGCAAAAGCAGACGAATAAAAAACCCCACCGGCAGTATGCCGGTTCAGGGGCCTTGGTGCTGTTGTATCCCACCCCTGAAGATCAGTGCAGCTCATCTTGCCCATGTACGGCGGCGTTGCAAGCCCGCTTGCAAAAGCAGACGAATAAAAAACCCCACCGGCAGTATGCCGGTTCAGGGGCCTTGGTGCTGTTGTATCCCACACCTCAAGATCATCGCAGCTCATCCTGCCGGGAACAGGCAGTGCCAATCCTGCATCGGGTCAGGAAATCAGGCTGCAGGACCCGCCCGTACCGGCATCCCGGCCACCTGGTTTTTTTCATTTCAAAATTTGTTCATATTTTCATTCTCACCGGAAAGGGTCGCTGATGGATCAGGTGAACAAACTGACCCCCGGCTCCGCCTGTCAGACATCCCTACACTTAAAAAGATCAACATGAAACAACTGATTAAAAAAGCACTGGTAGATACCCTGAGCAAAAAAGGATATTATCTGAAAAGGGATATCCTGCTCACCAACAGCAAACGACTCAAAGCCCGGGAAATCCCCGGCTGGTTCTCCGAGAACGAATCCAAAAAACTTTACCAGCTTACCCTGACCACCAAGGGATCCATCCTCGAAATCGGGCATTTTCTGGGCCGCAGCACGGCCTGCATCTGCGAAGCCATTCATGATTCAGGCATCGAACGGCCCTTCAAATCCTATGACCTGGGCCTCTCCACCGCAGAGGAATACAAATCTTTTTTCGACAATATTCTCGACAACAACCGGGGGATTCCCTATAAGTTCAAGGAGTTTGTTTTCAACAAAAACACCACCACCACCCAGCTGGCTGAAAAACACCTGAAAGACCTTGGGCTCGACCGTTATGTGCAACTGATTACGGGGAATTTCACCACCCTCGAGAAAGACAAATTCGATTTTATTTTCTGTGATGCCATGCACGGTCCCACCGAAATCCGCCTCAACCTTCCCCACGTGGTAAACAACAGCCGGCGCGGCTGCATCTGGGCTTTCCACGATATGAACCCGAAAGATGCCCAGCTGATCACGGAACTGTCTGATTGCATCTTCATTGAAGGCATCGACTCCCTGGGCGTATTCCTCTACCGGGGTGCCTGAACCGGGGGATCCTGAATTTTCAGAAGAGAGCATGCACTCCGGTCAGGAGAGGAGATCCCTTTGCCCGGCAGCCTGCTCATCGGCTTTAATGTTACTGTGGAGGGAGAGAAGAACAGCCGGCAAGGCTGGACAACCGGTCACTGCAGGTCGGCTTCATCGCGGTATTTTTTCCGGAGTTCAGCCCGCATGAGCCACTGTTTTAGCCCACCGCTGCTGAATTTTTCCAGGTCAGCCCGCAATTCCCGGAGCCGGCTGTCATCAGCCGGCTGCTGTTTCAGGCGCTGCAACTCCAGTTCCAGTTCTGCAGCCCTTACTTTTTCCCGCAACAGCGCGCCCAGCCAGGCTTCATGCTTCCGGTGATGATGACCGGTGTCGGCTGCCGCATCATAGCGGCGGTAGGTATAAATTTTATAGACGATAAAAAAGATCAGCGGAACGCCCGTATACACCAGGAATTCGGTGAGGCCATAGGTTTCCCTTAAGGTGGATTCTTCGGGTATGAATGGCCAGAATGCCGTGCTGTCTTCACTTTCGTTGGAAGAGAAGAAAAACCCCAGGTTCAGGATAAACCAGAAAAAGTAGAGCGCTGCAAGGATGCGCTTTATGTAACTGATGTACCGGGAATGCATGGTGGTCAGCGGTGGCTTGTTTTGCCAGCCTGAAAATAGGCAAATTCCCCGGTTTGTACCCTATACTTTTCTGCAGCCTCCACTTCATCCTCCCATAGCCCCGTTCCTCACATATTCATGTGAGCGCGGACTCCGCTCATCGCCCCTTTTCCGCATTCTATCCTTTTGGGATGCAGGGCCAGTAACATTTCTGCTTGCTTTGCGTTCGTATAGCATTTGAAAAACAAAAAATAGCCATGATTATGAGAAAAAAATTCTTAATGGCAGCAGCCTGCCTGCTGCTGGCCGGATCCCTTGCAGCGCAGGGCATCCGGGGCACTGTGCACGACAGCCAGGCCAAACCCCTCCCCGCCGTCACCATTTCCCTGCTCGCGGCCGCAGATTCCGCATTGCTGAAAACCGAAGTAACCGATGCCAACGGGTTGTTTGAAATCAACACATCCCGGGAAGGCCGTTTCATCATCCGTTACAGCAGTGTAGGCTTTGAACAGCAGTACAGCGAACCATTCGACCGCAAAAAGGGCGAGAGCCTCCAGCTGCCGCTGATGAAACTGCAGTCCGCAGCCGGCAAACTCAAGGAAGTGACCATTGTGGCCAAAAAGCCGATGATTGAAGTGAAGGCCGATAAAACGGTGTTCAATGTTGAAACCAGCATCAACGCCCAGGGCAGCGATGCACTGGAACTGCTGCAGAAAAGTCCGGGCATCCAGGTTGATAACAACGACAACATCACCATGAAGGGCAAAACCGGCGTGCGGGTGTACGTGGATGGCCGCATGATGCAGCTGGACACCAAGGACCTGGCCGCCTACCTGCGCAGCATCAACAGCAACGACATTGAGGCCATCGAGATGATCAGCAACCCCAGCGCCAAATACGATGCCAGTGGCAATGCCGGGGTGATCAATATCCGGCTCAAGAAAAACAAAAAATTCGGTACCAATGGCAGCGCCAACCTGGGTTTTGTACAGGGGGTTACCCCGAAAGGGAACGGCTCACTCAACCTCAATTACCGCAACAAGAAAGTGAACCTCTTCGGCAACGTGGGCGGTAACATCGGGCGGTATGCCAACCAACTCAATTTTTACCGGGTGCAGAAAGACACCACGTATGAGCAGACTTCTGACATGCGCAGCTACAACAAGAGTGTGAATGTAAAAGCCGGCGCCGATTTCTTCCTCAACCGCAACCATACGGTGGGGCTGATGGCCACCACCAATTTCAACAGCAATGAGTGGACGAGCGACGGCGTCACCCAGATCAGCTATGCTCCCACCGGCGCCTTCATCAAAACGCTCCGCGCCACCAATAACATTCCCGGCAGCCGCACCAATGCCAACTTCAACCTCAATTACAAGTACAGCGACAGTACCGGACGCGAGGTGAATGTAGACGCGGATTACGGATTGTTCCGGGGTACCGGCAGCAGCTTCCAGCCCAACAACTATTACGGAAGCAACAACCAGCTGCTGTACAGCATCGTTAACCGCAACCGTACGCCCACCAACATCGACATCTATACGGTTAAAGCCGATGCAGAACAGAAGCTGGGCAAGGGCAAACTGGGTTACGGCGCCAAATTTTCCTATGTGGTTACCGAAAACACCTTTGACTTCTTCACCGATACCGCCCTCAACAAGCCGGTGAAGGTGCTGGAGCGCAGCAACAGTTTCCGGTACAAGGAAAATGTGAATGCCGCTTATCTCAATTACCAGCGCCAGTTCAGTGCCAAATGGAGCCTGCAGGCCGGGTTGCGGATGGAACAAACCAACAGCGAGGGGATCCTCACCCGGGCCGACGGACTGGTTCAGGCCGATAACCGGGTGAAGCGGAATTACCTGGACTTTTTCCCTTCCGCAGCACTCACCTGGACGGTCAGCCAGAAGCATACGCTCAATCTGACCTACAGCCGCCGGATCGACCGGCCTACCTACCAGGACCTGAATCCCTTCGAAAACAAACTGGATGAACTCACCTACCAGAAGGGCAACGCCTTCCTGCGGCCGCAGTACACCGATAATGTTGAGCTCACCCATACCTTCCTGGGGATGATCAACACCACCGTGGGCTACAGCCATATTAAGGATTATGCTACGGAAGTAACCGATACCATCCGCAATGCCACCTACCTGCAGCAGCAGAACCTGGCCACCCAGCAGATCCTGAACTTCAACATCGGCTCCCCGCTGCCCCTGGCCAAATGGTGGAATGGTTATGTGAATTTCTGGTTCAATTACCAGCTCTTCGATGGAAAGATCGGGGAGAATAAAGTAGATCAGAATATTGCGGCTTATGGCGCATACATGCAGCACAGTTTCAGCCTGGGTAAAGACTATACCGCAGAGCTGAGCGGCTGGTACAACGGCCCCGGTGTCTGGGGCGGCACCTGGCGCACCCGCCAGCAGGGCGCCATGGACATTGGATTGCAGAAATCCCTGTTCCAGAAAAAAGCCTCCATCAAGGCCTCTTTCACCGATATCTTCTTTACCGCGCCCTGGAAAGCCACCAATGATTTCGGCGGGCTGTATATCCGCGGAGGTGGTAACTGGGAGAGCCGCACCTTCCGGCTGAATTTCAGCTGGCGCTTCGGCAGCAACCAGATCAAAGGTTCGAGGGAACGTAAAACCGGCCTGGAAAGCGAGAGTCGCCGCATCAAGAGTTAAATTAACCCGCCACCATGATTGCAAAAGCCCCTTCCGTTCGGAAGGGGCTTTTATTAATCGTATTCGTATTCAACATAGCCCAGCAGGCTGTTGCGCCCGGCAAAACATTTTTCAATGATCCGCAGCCCGTCATCGTCATAAAAATACTGCCAGGTGGTATAGCGGGCCGCCTCCTTCTCTTTGTAAAAATTGCCCGGCATCCCTTCTTCCACGGTCACCATCTGCACCAGCTGGCCCCTGCTGTTGTATTCAAAAATAAAATCCGGTGCCAGGGCGCTTTTCAGCGGATTGTACCGCACAATGTCGGTGAGCCGGCCTGAATCATTGTAGTAATAGTAATAATGCCTCCCCTGGGGCGAACGCTCCCATTCATCCGTTACCCAGCCTTTGGCGTCGGTCGCAAAATCCACCCGCACCGTGTCGCGGTCGTTCCGGATTTTCAGCATGGATAACGGGGCGCCGGTGGGGCTGTACCGGTATTCATGCACTTCCCTGAGCGCCGTGCTGAAGTCATCATCACTGGAATGCGTATACGAAATGATGCGCGCAATGCGGCCCGCACTGTCGTAAGCATAGAGGGTGGAAGCGGCGGTGATTTCAGAACTGTCGGATGAGCGCACCAGCCAGCCCTGCTGGTTGTATTCAGATTGCTGAACCGATGCACTGGTACCGGGTGATTCCGTCACCGTTTCCATACTGCGGTAATCGCGGCTGAAAGTTTTTTCACAGCGGAATCCCGTGCTGGGTGTGCCATCGGCTTCAAAACTGTGCACCTTCACCGAGCGGATGCCCAGTTGCTTCAGCAGCCGCTGTTCGGCGTTCGACTGCTGCACACTCAGGAGATCGCGGTAATAATATTGTGCCTGCAGGGTACTGCCGGTAAGGAGTGCGGCGGCAAGCGTAATCCAGCCTTTCATATCGGTAAATGGTTCAATGCAGTAAAATTACCCGGAAATTCCGGGTTGCGGCTGCAAATTTCCGGTTTTGGCTGCTTTTTCACAGCCGGCATTTCGGGGATCCGGTAGCTGAAATTGATTTATTTTTAGCCAAATTAAACGCTTGAGTCATCTGAAAGAGAGAAAGGAAAAGAACTGCCTCAACTGCAATGCGCAGGTGCAGGGCAGGTATTGTCACATCTGCGGCCAGGAAAATGTGGAAACCCGTGAATCTGCCTGGCACCTGCTTACCCATTTTTTCCAGGACATCACCCATTACGACGGAAAGTTCTTCAGCAGCCTCCGCCTGCTGGTTGCGCGGCCGGGTTTTTTATCCGCCGAATACATCCGCGGGCGGCGTGCCGCTTACCTGAATCCGGTAAGGATGTATGTGTTTACTTCTGCCTTTTTCTTCCTCCTGTTTTTTACCTTCATCAATGCGGTGGAAGACACCCCGGCAGCAGCATTCAACACGTCGGTGAAAGGAAAAACCCTGAGCCAGGTGGCGGCCATGGACAGCCTGAGTTTTGCGGAATTCACCCGCACGGTCAACGAAGAACTGGGGAGGGGCCAGGTGGCGATGAGCCGGGAGGCTTTTCAGCAGTATTACGACAGCGTGGTGTCGGGCGCTTCGAACAACCCGGGCTGGGATGTGATCAACCTCACCGATATGAAGGTGCGCACCCGGGCAGAATACGATTCCCTCCTGCGCACCGGCGCACTCAGGGACAACTGGCTCACCCGGCGCATCAATTACCGGCAGCTTGAACTGAACCGCCGCTACCAGGGAAAGGGCAGGGAAGCCCTGCGCGATTTCGGCGAAAAATTCATCCATAAACTGCCGCAGCTGCTCTTTGTGTCCCTGCCCCTGCTGGCCTTGCTGTTGAAACTCCTGTACGTGCGGCAGCGCCGGTTCTATTATGTGGATCACGGCATCTTCAGTATTCATCTCTACATTTTCATCTTCATTGCCCTGCTGGTTCAGATCAGTACCGGGCTGCTCAACCAATCGCTGCACTGGGGGCTGCTGGGGTTTGTGCAAACCCTGCTCACCCTGGGCATTTTCTTTTATGCCTACCAGGCAATGCGTAATTTTTATGAGCAGGGCAGGGGCAAAACCTTCCTGAAGTTTATCCTGCTCTGCATCCTGTTTTTCATCATCATGGTGCTGCTGATGCTCCTGTTTCTTGTATTTTCAGTTTTAAGCCTTTAATCATGACGAATTCCACCACCGCTGCTTTTGAACGCCTGCTGGGCATCATGGACGACCTGCGTGAGCAATGCCCCTGGGACAAAAAGCAAACCATCCAGAGCCTCCGGCCCCTCACCATTGAAGAAACTTATGAACTGGCCGACGCCATCACAGAGGCCGACTGGAAAGGCATCCGGGAAGAACTGGGCGACCTGCTCCTGCACATCGTATTCTATGCCCGCATCGGCCGGGAACAGCAGCAGTTTACGCTGGAAGAAGTGATTACCGGCATCTGTGATAAGCTGGTTTTCCGCCACCCGCATATCTACGGCGATGTACAGGTGCGGGATGAGGAAGACGTAAAACGCAACTGGGAACAGCTGAAGATGAAAGAAGGGAAAAAGTCCGTGCTCAGCGGGGTGCCGGTTTCATTGCCTGCCCTCGTGAAGGCCCTGCGCTTGCAGGAGAAGGCCAAACAGGTGGGCTTTGAGTGGGATACCCGCGAGCAGGTATGGGAAAAAGTGGAGGAAGAAGCCGGTGAACTCCGCCAGGCGGTGCTTTCAGGGGATATGGACCATGCCGAGGAAGAACTGGGTGATCTTTTTTTCTCCCTGGTGAATTATGCACGGTTTTTGAAGGTGGATCCCGAAGGAGCGCTGGAGCGCACCAATAAAAAATTCATCAGCCGGTTCACCCGGATGGAAGCGGCCGCCACCGCACAGGGCCGAAGTCTCTCCGACATGACCCTCGCGGAAATGGACGCCCTCTGGAATGCCATCAAACACGCGCCTTAATCAGATCCTGATTTGGAAAACAACCATTCCATCGGAAAACTGCTGCGGAAAAATATTTTCCTGCTGATCGCCGCGGCCTGCATGGTCATCCTCTCGGTGGTCATCGACACGCGCTGGTCGGCCAGCACGGCACCGGTGGCCGTACAACGCACATTTACCCAGTACATTCAGCGCCAGGAAGCCGACTTCGACACCCTTTGCGCCCGGCGCAGCCTGGTGCAGCAGCTGGCGCGCGGCCGCTACAACGAAACCACCCTCCGGTCGGTACTGGATAAGCCCTATTTTCTGTATCTCTTTGAGCCGGATGGCTACCGGCAGTATCGCCTCCTGTTCTGGAACACCCAGGTGGTGGTACCGGGTCACGACCTGCTGCAACTGCCCGGCAGCACCGGCATGGTGCAGCTCGAAAACGGGTATTATGTATGGTGCAAAAAGCAGGTAGACGGGTTTACCGCCATCAGCCTCATCCCCGTGCAATGGGCCTATTCCATCACCAACGAATACCTGCAGAACAGTTTTGCCATCGGCCGTGACATCGAAAAAGGGTTCAGCCTCCGGCTGCAGCCCGGCAGTAATGCCGTGTATGCCCGGGATGGCACTTTCCTGTTTTCCCTGCAGGCCCGCAATGAAACCGGGATCAGTCACAATAACCTGGCCGCGGCCATCCTGCGCATGCTGGCCGGCCTGGCTGTGCTGCTCTTCCTGCAGGTGATGGCTTCCAAACTGGTACAGCAGCAGTTCTACCGCGGGGTGCTCTTCCTCACCGCAAGCGTAGTGCTGCTCCGCGTGCTGTCCTATGTACTGCCCATCCCGGTTAACCTGCGCCAGTTTGAGTTGTTCGATCCCCGTATTTACGCGGCCAACACGGTGTTCCGCTCGCTGGGCGATTTGCTGATCAATGCTTTCCTCTTTCTCTGGCTCATGTTGTTCATCCGCCATTACATGCAGGTGAAAAACATTCACGTCCGCATCCGCCAGCCCCTGCTCAAATGGGGCGTGGTGATGCTGGGCATTCTCATCCTGGTGGCCGGTGCACTGATCGGGGGTACCCTGGTGCGTTCACTGGTGGCCGATTCCCAGATCTCTTTTGATGTGGTGAACTTCTTTACCCTGAACCTGTATTCCGTAGCCGGCTTCCTCGTGCTGGGCTGTGTATCGATAGGCTTCTTCCTGCTGTCGCAGATCATCATCTACCTGCTGCAGCCACTGCTGCCCCGCAGCATCATGTCGCTGATCCTGCTGGTTACCCTGGCCGGTCTTATCCTGCTCACCCTCCGGATCAACCGCAGCGGGGTGATCTTTGAACTGTACCTCCTCATCTGGCTGCTGCTCTACCTGCTGCTGCTCAACACCCGCCAGCTCTACCTCTTCGCGGCCGACATTGTCACCTCCCGGCTGATATTCTGGTTGTTCTTCTTCTCCATCTCCATCACGTCGGTGATTGTGTCGGAAAACAGCCGCAAGGAAATCGGCCGGCGGCAACATTATGCCGAGGCCCTTTCCACCAAGGCCGATCCGGCCAGTGAACGCCTGATGAATACCGTGCTCACCGATTTCAGGAGCGAAGCGATTGCCCCCCTGTTCAGCCGCTTTGCCGATGAGGAGCAAAACCGGAAAATCAAGGACAGCCTGCTGAATGAAAATTTCACCGGCTACCTCAATAAATACGAAACCCGCATCTACACCTACGACGCGGAGGAACGGGCGCTGTTCAACGAAGATTCCACCACCTATACCACGCTCACCACAATTCTGCGTACGCAGGGTAAACCCACGGCCGTGCCCGACCTGTACTTTTATGATGTGTCCTACGACCGCTTTACCTACATCAGCCGGAAAGACATCACCGACTCTGCAGGCAGTTTGCTCGGTCACCTGTTCATCCTGGCCAGTCCGCGCAAATACAAAACCGACGCCATTTACCCCGAGCTGTTCCTGAAGGGATACCGCGCCTCCATTGAAAATTCCCCGATTTATTCATTTGCGGTGTACAATAAGCTGCAGCTGGTAACGAGTCATAATGATTATGCCTTTCCCTCGCACCTCCGCGCCGATCAGCTGCCGGCCGCCGAGTTTGAAAACCGCACCCGGATGGGCTACGATGAACTCTGGTACAAGCCCGCGCCGGATAAAGTGGTGATCATTGCCAAGAAGGAAGGCTTTTTCATTGAAGCCATCACCCTCTTTTCGTACCTCTTCTGCGCCTTCCTTTTTGTGACCGGTCTTTTCTGGCTCCTGAATTCGTTTATCCGTTCCCGTTTACGCTGGCGGTCCGTGAAGCAGTACTGGCAGATGAGCATCCGCAACCAGGTGCACGCCACCGTAATTTTCATGAGCCTGCTCTCATTCATTGTGGTGGGGGTGGCCACCATCCTCTTTTTCATCGACCGCTACAACAAGAACAACCGGGAAAGCCTGAGCCGCACCATCCGGGTGATGCAGAACGAAGTGCGCAATTCGCTCAGCGATATCATGGTGTTCGATGATGTGCTGCGGCTCTATGACCTGGCTTACCGCGATAAACTGGAGCAAACCATCACCCGCATCGCCGAAGTGCATGCCGTGGACATCAACCTTTATGACCTCGACGGCGAACTGAAGGTGTCATCCCTGCCCCTGCCTTACAACAAAGGCATTGTGAGCAACCGCATGGATCCGGAGGCCTATTATCACCTCCACACGCTCCGCGAAATCCAGTTTTTCCGCGATGAAAACATCGGCACCCTGCAGTACCTCAGCAATTACGTGCCGGTGCTGGATGAGAAGGGACAGCAGTATGCCTACCTCAACATTCCCTACTTCACCTCGCAAACCAAGCTGCGGCAGGAAATTTCCAACTTCCTCGTGGCCATCATCAACCTGAACGCGTTTATTTTCCTGATTGCCGGGGTGGTGGCGCTCTTCATCACCAACCGCATCACCCGTTCGTTCACCTTCATCAGCAACCGCATGAAACAGGTGAATCTCGGCCGGCAGAATGAAGCCATCCGCTGGAAACGGAAAGATGAAATCGGCGAACTGGTGGATGAATACAACAAGATGGTGGCCAAGCTGGACCAGAGTGCCCTGGTGCTTGCCAAGAGTGAAAGGGAAGGGGCCTGGCGGGAGATGGCCCGGCAGGTGGCCCACGAAATCAAGAACCCGCTCACCCCGATGAAGCTCAGCCTGCAGTACCTGCAGAAAGCCATCGATCACAATTCGGGTAATGTAAACGAACTGGCACGAAGCGTGGCCCGCACCCTCGTGGAGCAGATTGATCACCTCAGCCAGATTGCCGGCGAATTTTCGCAGTTCGCCAATATCGGTAACCCCCGTAACGAAACCTTTAACCTGGTGGAAATCCTCAACCAGGTGGCGCACCTGCACGGGGCCGAGGAAAAGGTGCGGCTGCAATGGACGCCGTCCGAAACGCCCCTCTGGATTCATGCAGATAAAACCCAGATCAACCGGCTCTTCACGAACCTGCTGCAGAATGCCATCCAGGCTGTGCCACCCGAACGGGTACCTGAAATTCAGCTGGGCATCAGGGAGGATGACGGCAGGGTGCGGGTATGGGTGCAGGACAATGGCACCGGCATCCCGGCAGCGATGATTCCGCGGATTTTTACGCCCAACTTTACCACCAAAACTTCGGGAACGGGCCTGGGGCTGGCGATGTGTAAAGGTATTGTGGAACAAAACCAGGGCCGCATCTGGTTTGAAACGCGGGAAGGAGCGGGTACCTGCTTTTACGTGGAGCTGCCGCTCAGCCGTCCTGATCCTGCAGGTTGATGATCAGCACGGGTATCGGCAGTTCGTGCCGCACCGTATTCACCGTTTCGCCGTACAGGATATCCTGCAGGCCGCTGTGCCGGTGGGCGCCCATGATCAGGAGATCAGCACCGGTGGTTTTCACCAGCCGGATGATTTCCGCTGAGCGCTGGTTGAAGCCCAGGTGCCCCTCTGCCTGGTAACCCCGGCTCCGCAGCTGCTGCACATAATCATTCATTTTTTCTGCGTCTTTCCGGGTTTCATAGTCGTTGCTGAACTGACCCAGCAGGCTGGCGGATGCACTTTCCACCACATGCACCAGGTGATAAACGCTGTTCGTATGTCCCTGGCCGATAGCATGGGCAATCAGCCGGCTGTCGGCAGCGGTAAAATCCAGGGCCACGGCAATGCGGTTGAAGGCCGGCACCTGTATGGCCGGCAGGTCATTGTTTTCGGGGTGGATGCGGATACTGGCCTCCCGCTTTCTGCGGCTCAGCCAGGGATGCAGCAGGATGTAAAGCAGCAGCGTACTGAACAAAGCGGCTCCGGCTACCACGAGCGCCTGCATCCAGGGGCTGCCACCGGCAAATACCGGGCTGGTTTCATTGAGCAGCATTTTCAGGTTCAGGGTCACCAGCGCCGCGGCGATGATCCAGGCCGCAATCTTCGTGGGAAGCCCGATGGCGAATACCCCCATTTTTTCCCTGTCGCTCACAAAATGAATCAGGGGTATGATGGCAAAGCCCAGCTGCAGGCTCAGGATCACCTGGCTGAACACCAGCAGGTCATCCACTTCCTGTTCGCCGTACAGCAGGATCACGAGCAGGGCAGGCACAATCGCCAGCAGCCGGGTGAGGAGCCGGCGGGCCCAGGGATTGATCCGCAGCCGCAGGTAACCTTCCATCACAATCTGTCCCGCCAGGGTACCGGTGATGGTGCTGCTTTGTCCGGCTGCAATCAGCGCCACCGCAAACAGCATGGGCGCGAGGGCGCTGCCCAACAGAGGTTCCAGCAAACGGTGCGCTTCGCGGATTTCACCCACATGGGAGTTGCCGGTAGAAAAGAAAACCGTGGCCGCCAGCACGAGGATCGAGGCGTTCACCAGGAATGCGATATTGAGGGCAATGGAACTGTCGATCAGGTTAAACCGGATGGCCTGCCGCTTGCCCTTTTCGGTGGGCTGTATCTTACGCGTTTGCACCAGCGCAGAATGGAGGTAGAGGTTATGGGGCATCACGGTGGCGCCGATGATGCCGATGGCGATGTAGAGGGCTTCATCACCGGGCAGCGAAGGGATGAAACCCCGGGCAATATCGGCCGCGCGCGGCTGCGCCAGGATAATTTCCGTGAGAAAGGAAATGCTCACAATCGCCACCAGGGTGATGATGAAGGCTTCCATCGTGCGCATGCCCAGTTTCTGCAGGTACAGCAGCAGAAAGGTGTCGAGCACCGTAATGCCCACCCCCCAGGCCAGTGGCAGGCCCGTGAGCAGCTGGATCCCGATGGCCATGCCCAGTACCTCGGCCAGGTCGGTGGCGGCGATGGCGATTTCGGCCAGTCCGTAGAGCGCGAAATTCACCCATTTCGGGTAGGCCTCCCGGTTAGCCTGTGCCAGGTCGCGCCCCCTCACAATACCCAGCCGGGCCGATAACCCCTGCAGCAGCAGCGCCATCAGGTTGCTCATCAGCAGCACCCAGATCAGGCTGTACCCAAAGCGGCTGCCGCCCTGCAGATCGGTGGCCCAGTTGCCCGGATCCATATACCCCACACTGATCAGGTAGGCCGGGCCCAGGAAACTCAGCACCTTGCGCCAGCCCTTGCGGCCGCCGGTGGTGTCGATGCTCTGGTGCACCTCACTCAGGGAATGATCATCAGGATGGTGGTTCGTGGTCATGCCGGTCGGTTCTTTTACAGGCCGCAGTATCAGGCTTTGTGATAAAGTTAGGAATTCACCCTCAAAATTACGAAATGCTAATTTTAAAATTAGGCATGGCTAATGATTCCCTTTGCTCCACTTCCCTTTCAGGCGTTGCGCGACGGGCACGGGCGTGAGGCTGGCGCGTCAAACAAAGTAAGCGTTTAAGGGTGAAGGCTTTAAGGGCTGAGGGGGCTTTCGCGGCGGCCCCTGTTTTCCGGGCCATCCGCCCCCTTCTGTCCGCCCGTCCACTCCGGCTTCCGCCACCCGCAGCATCCGGCTGGCGCGGCTGGCACCCGGCATCGGAACTGCACCGTCACCCCTGCAGCGTACGTGTACAAATTACACAATATTTGCCCGCTTACCCCGTTATGATCAAAAAAACAGTTAATATTGCGTCCTCATCAACCCGAGTTTGTCATGAGTTTCTCGAATTTCAAGGTTCCCTACACCGTCAACGAAAACTACAGTAAACGTGTTGCTTACTTCTCCATGGAGTTCGCGGTTCACCAGCCTTTGAAAATTTACAGCGGGGGACTTGGGTTTTTATCGGGTTCGCACATGCGCAGCGCCTACGAACTCAAGCAGAACATGGTAGGCATCGGCATCCTCTGGAAATACGGTTACTACGACCAGGCCCGCAATGCCGATCAGAGCCTGCAGGTGCAGTGGAACGAAAAGATTTACAACTTTCTTGAAGATACCGGAATTAAATTCCAGATCACCATTCACGACACGCCCATCTGGGTGAAGGCCTGGTACCTCAAGCCGGAAACCTTCAACACCGCGCCGCTGTTCTTCCTGAGCACGGATCTGCACGAAAACGACTACGTTTCCCAAACCATCACCCACCGTTTGTACGACGGAAACGTTGCCACCAAAATCGCCCAGTTCATCCTGCTCGGTGTGGGCGGCGCCAAACTGCTGGATGAAATCAATTTCAATCCCGACCTCTACCATCTCAATGAAGCGCATGGCATCAGTGCCGCCTTCTACCTCTACCGCAAATTCGGCAACCTGCAGGATGTGAAAAAGCGCCTGGTGTTTACCACGCATACCCCCGAAGAGGCCGGTAACGAGAAGCATGATATCTTCCTCTGTCAGAAGATGAGCTATTTCTGCGGTATGGAACTGGATGAAGTGCGCCGCATCACCGGGATGGAAGACGACCAGTTCAATCACTCCCTGGCTGCCCTTCGCTTTGCCCGGCTGGCCAACGGCGTATCCAAACTGCATGGCGAAGTGAGCCGTAAAATGTGGGGCCGCTATTCGGATATCTGCGACATCAAGTCGATCACCAATGCACAAAACTGGACTTACTGGGCCGATAAGCAGCTCTATAAGGCCATGAACGAAAGCAATGATGAATGGTTTGATGACCGCAAGCGTTACCTGAAAAAGCGGGCCATGGATATTGTGGCCGACCAAACGGGTAAACTCTTCAACCCGGATGTATTCACCATCGTGTGGGCGCGCCGCTTTGCCGGTTACAAAAGGGCCGAGCTGCTCACCCGTGATCACAAACGCTTTGAAGCGCTGCTCAGCAACAGCAAGTATCCCGTGCAGATCATCTGGGCGGGCAAACCCTATCCCCTCGATTATCCGGCCATCAACGATTTCAACCACCTTGTGCACCTCAGTAAACAGTACAACAACGTGGCGGTGTGTATCGGGTACGAACTCACCCTCAGCAAACGCCTCAAGCAGGCAGCTGACCTCTGGCTCAACAATCCCCGCGTTCCCCGCGAGGCCAGCGGCACCAGCGGCATGACTGCCGCCATGAACGGCGCCGTGAACTTCAGCACCCATGATGGATGGATCTGCGAATTCATCAATCACGGCAACAATGGTTTTGTGGTACCGCCCGTGGATTACGAAAACATGCACGTACAGGAGCAGGATGAATACGATCTCAACCAGATCTACGAGATCCTGGAAAAGCAGATCCTGCCGCTGTATTACGATAACCGCGATACCTGGCGCCACATCATGAAGAATGGTATGCGGGATGTGCAGGTGCAGTTCGACAGCAACCGCATGGCTGACGAATATTACCAGCTCCTCTATAAATAATTCCTGCCGGATCCTCCGCCGCTGCAACGGTGAACCTTCGCCGCTGAGGATTGTTTGTACCGGCATGCGCATGCAAGGCTGGCTGCTGTACATCCTGCTCATGGGGTTGGCCTGCTCCAAACCCGCTTCCGGTCCACCGCCGCAGTTCCTGGTAACGCCGGTTGATACCACCGGCGGCAGCAGTGCTGCCCTTCCTGATACCTTACTGCATTACCTTGCCCTGGGCGATTCCTATACCATCGGTCAGTCGGTGGCGCCTTCCGAGCGTTTCCCCGTGCAGACGGCCACCCGCCTCTACCGTCCCCGGCGCCGCGTGCTGCCTCCCGAAATCATCGCCACTACGGGATGGACCACCGCCAACCTGCTGAACCGACTGCAGGCACAGCCGCCACTCCGCCCATCCTACGACCTGGTTACCCTGCTCATCGGCGCCAATAACCAGTACCAGCGCCGAAGCCAGGATGAATACCGGCTGCAGTTTACCCAGCTCCTGGAAGCGTCTGTTCGCCTGGCATCAGGGAAGCCGGGGCGGGTGATCGTGCTGTCTATCCCCGATTACAGCGTTACGCCTTATGCCGCGGGCAGCAATACCACGCTGATTGCAGCCCAGATTGATTCGTTTAACCGCATCAACCGGGACATTGCTGCCCAATACCAGGCACGCTACCTCGATATAACGCCCGCCAGCCGGCTCGCCGCCGTTTATCCGGCACTGATTGCCCCCTGACGGATTGCATCCCTCCGGGGAAGCCTACCGGCAATGGGCTGAACAGCTGGCCCCACTGATGGAAGCGGCCCTCCGGGAATAAGGCCTTGTCCGTTTGCGGTAAGCCGGGCAGGGTGAAGGCTTGGTGGTACACTCCACAACTTTATTCTCATTCATCAAGCCCCAACCTCCCTCAACCTTCCCCCATCTCCCCACTCATAACACTTATCGCCTTATTCATCCTCCCATTCCGCATGTTTCAATTTTTCAAAGTAGCTTTATCCGGTGATGCTTCAGTTTTTCAATGAAACCGTGAACCTGTCCTGCCGGCCGCTTACGGCCCTGCGTCCTGTTGCGGATCTGCGCCTGGGGATCCTGACGATCCGGGAAAAATGGGAGCGGCTGCTGCAGGGTACCGGTATCACTGAGGGTAAGGCGGATGCCTCCCTGGTGCCTTCTCCCCGCTGCGGATGGAAACGCGAGGATCAGCGCATCATCCTCACCGGCACCCCGGATGACTTCCGGATCATCAGCCATCCCTGGCACTTTTTTCAGTACAACGACTGGGCCATCCGCGCCGACTGGGAATGGGTGACGGCTGGTCGTGAATCGGCTCCGGTGCCGCCTTCCAACACGGTCATTGCTCCCGAAAACCTCTTCATTGAACCCGGTGCAGCGGTGCAGTGCAGCGTCCTCAATGCATCAACCGGGCCCATCTACATCGGCCGCAACGCCACGATCATGGAGGGTTGTTTACTCCGCGGTCCCCTGGCCATCGGAGAGGGCGCCACCCTCAAGATGGGTACCAAAATTTACGGGGCCACCACCATCGGTCCGCACTGCGTGGCCGGTGGGGAAATCAAGAACAGTATCCTCATGGGCTGGAGCAACAAGGCACATGAGGGATACCTGGGCGACAGCGTCATCGGTCACTGGTGCAACCTGGGCGCCGGCACCAGCAACAGCAATGTGAAGAATACAGCCGGGCAGGTGAACATGTGGAACGAGTTGACGTCAGAGTTCATGGCCGTGGGCCTGAAAGCCGGGCTCATCATGGGCGATTACAGCCGGTCGGCCATCAATACCGCTTTCAACACCGGCACCGTGGTAGGCACCTGCTGTAATGTGTTTGGCCGGGGATTTCCGCCCTCGTACGTGCCCGATTTTATGTGGGGTACCGAGCGCTACGCCCTGGAGCGGGCACTGACGCATATCCGCAACTGGAAAGCGCTGAAAGGCGCATCGCTGGAAGCAGAAGAACAGATCCTTCTCGAAAAATTATATCAACAATCAAACTGACATGAGAAAACAAATCGCCGCCGCCAACTGGAAAATGAATCTGACGCTGGACCAGGGAAATGCCCTGGTAGACGAAATCCTGCAATCCCCGCTCACCCTGGATGAACAGCATCTGGCCGTGTTTGCCGTTCCCTTTCCTTACCTGATTCCGGTAAAGGCCCGGCTCGCCAACCGCCCCCATACCTGTGTGGCTGCCCAAAACTGTTCTGATAAAAATTCCGGCGCCTATACCGGTGAGGTAAGCGCCGCGATGCTGGCCAGTATTGGCGTGGATTACGTGGTGCTGGGCCACAGCGAGCGCAGGGAGTATTTTGCAGAAAGCAATGCCCAGCTGGCGGAGAAACTGAACCGCTGCTTTGAACATGGGCTGAAACCCATCTTCTGCTGCGGAGAGGCCCTCGCCGTGCGGGAAGCCGGTACCCAGAATGCTTTTGTGGAAACGCAGATCCGGGAAAGCCTGTTTCACCTCAGTGCCGCGCAACTCACCGGATTCGTGATCGCCTATGAACCCATCTGGGCCATCGGTACCGGTAAAACCGCCACCAGTGAACAGGCCCAGGACATGCAGCAGCATATCCGTTCCGTGATCGCGGCCCAATATGGTCAGGCGGTGGCCCAGTCTGTTTCCATTCTCTACGGCGGCAGCGTAAAGGCGGCCAACGCCAGGGAAATTTTCGGTCAGCCGGATGTTGACGGTGGCCTGGTGGGCGGCGCCTCGCTGTCGGGCCCCGAGTTCAGCGCCATCATCAACAGTTTGCAGTAAGCTGTTGCCGGGGAGCCGGAGTTTCGGGGTAAAGATGAGGGTGGGCTTCGGTTGATCCCCCTCCAACAAAAAGTGCGTCTCGGGTGAGACGCACTTTTTTTATGAATGCCCGGGCAGGGTAGGAGATCCTGCCGGCAAAACCCGGTTATACCAGGATCTGTTACATGAGATCCATGGCCTTGGCCAGGAAAGTACAGTTAAAGGGCAGCACCATGGAACAATACCCACCTCCGATACTGTAAACAAAGAAGAAAGCAGCGACAGAGGCAAAAAAGAGCAGCCAGTAAAGTCCGGTGGATTTTTTGGATGTTTCCATGCAATGAAAATTTTTGGCAAAAATAGGATAATTGACAGAATTCCGCATCCTTTTTTGCAGGCGGTGGCTCCGGCCTGATGCGGCCCCGGGGAATCCCATTTTATTGTGTATTTATTACATAATTTCGGGGGAAGGATTTAACTTGCCATCCCTTATACTACGACGATGTTGCTGAACTTTTACCTGCGTTTTTCCACCCGCCTCGGACAGTCCTTATATGTTTCCGGCACCCACAGCCGGATGGGGGAAGACCGCCTCGCAGATGCCATTCCCATGCAGTATTTCAATGAGGAATACTGGCATCTCCAGCTCGAAATTGATGAGGATCCGGAAACGGCCCTCAGCATTGAATACCGCTACCTCCTCCGCGAGGAGGGCAGGGAAGTGGTGGAGTGGGGCAATGACCGCATCATCGACTTCAAAAAAGCCGGCCATCCGGAAGAGATCACGGTGATGGATACCTGGAATCACGCCGGCGAAACCGAGAATGCTTACTTCACCCGTCCGTTCCAGGAAGTGCTGCTGCCCCCGCCTGCCAAAACCCGCATGAAGCCGATCCGCTACTTCACCCATGAATTCAGGGTGAAGGCGCCGGTGCTGGGGCAGGACGAAGTGCTCTGCGTAACCGGAACCGGTAAAACCCTCGGCGACTGGGATACCAGCGCCCCGGTACTGATGCACCGGCAGGGCAACTGGTGGACGGTAAAACTCAATTTTGGAAAAGACAGTGTACCGGCCGCCTACAAGTACGGCGTGTACAATATTGCTGATAACCGTTTTGTGCACTTCGAGAACGGCAACAACCGCACCCTGCAGGTAGATACCCGCAAGGGCAAGGTGACCATCCTGCACGATGGTTTTGCGCAGGTTCCTTATCAGCGCTGGCGCGGCGCGGGTGTGGCCATCCCCGTATTCAGTCTGCGCACCGGCCGCAGCGCGGGTACCGGTGAATTCACCGACATTCCGGCACTCGTAGACTGGGCCCGGATCACCGGGCTGCGCCTGATCCAGCTGCTGCCGGTGAATGATACCACGGCCACGCATACCTGGACGGACTCCTATCCCTATGCCGCCATTTCTGCCTTCGCCCTGCATCCCCTCTACCTGAACCTGGAGGAAGTGGCAGGCCGGGATGCCGATTTTCCGGCGGAATGGAAAGCCCGACAGGAGGAGCTGAACCGCTTACCCGAGGTGGATTATGAAGCAGTGATGCAATACAAACTCGAGGCCATCGGTGTGTTGTACAAACAGCAGAAAAACCAGTTCAAGAAAGAGCCTGCCTACCAGGAGTTCTTTGACCAGAACCGGCACTGGCTCATTCCCTACGCGGCTTTCTGTTATCTCCGCGATCAGTACCAAACCGCGGATTTTAACCAGTGGCCCACCTGCAGTGTATACAACGAAGCCGAGATTCAGCAATTGGTGGCGCCTTCGCGCAAACACCATGACGGCATAGCCCTGCATTACTTCATCCAGTATCATCTGCACCTGCAGCTCAAGGCGGCCACCGCCTATGCCCACCAGCGCGGCATCATTGTAAAGGGCGACCTGCCCATCGGCATTTACCGCTACAGCTGCGATGCCTGGGTGGCACCGGAACTCTACAATATGGATGCCCAGGCCGGGGCGCCCCCTGATGATTTTGCAGTAAAGGGCCAGAACTGGGGTTTCCCCACCTACAACTGGAAGCGCATGCAGGAAGACGGCTTTGCCTGGTGGCGCCGGCGTTTTGAACAGATGGGCAGCTATTTTGATGCCTTCCGGATTGATCATATCCTCGGCTTCTTCCGGATCTGGAGCATTCCCCTCCACGCCGTGGAAGGCATCATGGGCCGTTTTGTTCCGGCCATCCCCCTGCACATCAACGAACTCTACCAGCGGCACATCGCCTTCGACTACAACCGGTTCTGTAAGCCCTGGATACCAGCCCACGTGGTGCGGGAGCAGTTCGGGGCTGATGCCGAAGTCGTGATGGAAACCTACCTCGACTGGAACGGCAGCCAGTTTGAAATGAAAGAAGCGTTCAGCACACAGCGCAAAGTGGAAGCCCACTTCCAGTCGCTGGAAGCGAACGAAAAAAATAACCGCATCCGCGACGGCCTCTACCAGCTCATCAGCAATGTGCTGCTGTTTGAAGAGGAGGGAAGCCAGCTGCAGCATTTCCATTTCCGCATCAGCATGGAACAAACCAGTTCCTTCCGCGATCTGGATGCACACAGCCAGCAGCAGCTGAAAGAACTTTATGTACACTATTTCTTCCGCCGCCAGGACGATTTCTGGCAGCAGGAAGCCATGAAGAAACTGCCGCAGCTCAAGCGCACCACCAACATGCTGGTGTGCGGCGAAGACCTCGGAATGGTGCCCGCCTGCGTTCCGGATGTGATGCAGCAGCTGGGCCTGCTGAGCCTCGAGATCCAGCGCATGCCCAAGGATCCCGAGAAGGAGTTCTTCCACCCGGCCGATGCTCCTTACCTTTCTGTGGTTACCCCTTCCACGCATGATATGAGCACCGTACGCGGCTGGTGGGAGGAAGACAGCAGCAAAACCCAGCACTTCTATAACAGCATCCTGGGGCATTACGGCGGCTCGCCTTTTTATTGCGAACCCTGGATCAACCGCGAAATCCTGGTACAGCACCTTTATTCACCCGCGATGTGGAGCATCTTCCAGATCCAGGATATTCTGGGCATGAGCGGGGCACTGCGCCGGGAGAATCCCAACGACGAGCGGATCAACCAGCCCGCCAATCCCAAACATTACTGGCGTTACCGCATGCACCTTTCCCTCGAAGAGCTGCAGCAGGAAACCACTTTCAATACTGAATTCGGCAGCTGGGTAAAAGCCAGTGGCCGCTAACGTGCGTGCAGCCGCTCATCTTAAGCCCCGGGCACAGATGAGCGGCTGAACTGCTCCGGATGCGCCGTCAACCCTTCCCCGGCATGCCGCATCCTTTTCCGGAAAAACGCCTACTTTCATGCTTACGCATATGAAAGTAGCCTGTCACCTTTTCAACCTTCCTTTTCGTCATCCTTTCCGCATTTCCAAAGGCAGCAAAACACATCAGCCCGGTGTGCTCGTGGAACTGGAACATTTTGGTATCCGGGGCTACGGTGAAGCGCCCGCGATCAGTTATTACCACATCACCGCCGAAAAGATGGCTGCCGACCTGGAAGCCAAAAGACCCTTCGTGGAAAAATTTGCTTTCTCGGATCCTGAGCGGTACTGGCATTACCTGCACCACCTCTTCCCGGATAATCCCTTCCTGGTGTGTGCGCTGGACATGGCCGGCTGGGATCTCTACGGCAAAATCAAACGGAAACCCCTGTACGAATTATGGAATCTGAACCCTGACGCGTCTCCGCAAACAGATTACACCATCGGCATGGATACCGAAGAAAAGATGCTGCAGAAAATGCAGGAAACCGACTGGCCCGTTTACAAGATCAAGGTGGGTCAACCGGCCGACCTGCCAATCCTGCGCACGCTCCGGCGCCATACTGCTGCGCCTTTCCGGGTGGATGCCAATGCCGGCTGGACGCTGACAGAGGCCCTTGAATACCTGCCGCAGCTGCAGGAGCTGGGGGTGGAAATGCTGGAACAGCCGCTGGCCCCCCACGACTGGGAAGGGATGCAGCAATTGTTTGCGGCATCACCCCTGCCCCTCTTCGCGGATGAGTCCTGCGTGTCGGAGGCGGATGTAGACCGTTGCGCCGGTCATTTCCACGGCATCAACATCAAACTCACCAAGTGCAGCGGCATCACGCCCGCCCGGCGCATGATCAGCCGGGCCAGGGAACTGGGCCTGCAGGTGATGATCGGTTGCATGAATGAATCCACGGTGGGCACTGCCGCCATCGCACACCTGGCGCCCCTGGTGGACATGATTGATGCAGACGGCCCCCTGCTGCTGGCCAGCGACCTGGCCACCGGCATCGGGTATGCGGCCGGTAAACTCCGCTGCAGCGGCCTGCCCGGTTTGGGCATCAGCCTGAAACCTTTCAATTCCGGGGCATGACTACCACCGAAGAACAGCCTTTGTATGCACAGAAACCGGATGAGCAGGAGCGCAGCCGCAGTTCCCTGCTCCGTTCGGCGCTCAGCCTGCTGGCTTTCATCGGCGTGTATTACTGGCTCTTTGAAAGCTGGCTGCAGGTGGCGGCCCTCGTGGGTACCCTGCTGATCCATGAGTCCGGCCATTTCATCGCCATGAAAGTACTGGGCTACCGGGCCGTGAACATGATGTTCATCCCCCTGGTGGGCGCCTATGTCAGCGGCACCGCCACCCGCCTCTCGCGGCGCAATAAACTGCTGGTGCTGCTGGCCGGCCCCGTGCCGGGCATGTTGCTGGGCTCCCTGCTCCTCCTGTTGCACCAGTACCTTCAGCAGCCCCTGTTTTACAGTCTCGCCATGCCCCTGCTGTTGCTGAATGCTTTCAACCTCCTCCCCATTTATCCGCTTGATGGCGGACAGTTTTTCCAGGTGCTCTTTTACCGGGCAGGCCGTTACCTGCAGTATGCCTTTCTCATCCTTTCCGCGGCCCTGCTGCTCTGGTTTTTCTTCCGGCTGCACTACAACTGGTTATTGCTGATGATTGCCGCACTGGTGATGCTGCGGATCCGTTCGCTCTTTTTTGCCGACCGCGTGCGGCGGCAACTGGATGCGGAAGCTGTGGAGTATGCCTGCAGCTATGACGACCTCAGCGATGAAGCCTACCTGCAGATCCGCAATGCGCTGATCCGCAACAGCCGTGCCCTGCGCCGGCGCTTCACAGAGGGACAGCCTTCCGAACAGGAGCATGAACTCATCCCTTATGTGGAGTCCATCCTGGTGCCGGCTTTCAGCGACGAACTCAGCACACGGCAACAGTGGGGCTATGGCCTCGTGTGGCTGGCCAGCCTCCTGCTTCCCTTCCTGCTCTGGTGGGGGCTTTACCTCGCCTGAGGGATTTTTTTTTTGGATGATTCCGGATTCAGGCTTTACTTTGTGCTGCAATGAAGCAATTCATCCATACATATCATCACCATACTTGCCCCCCGGGTAAGCAGGCCTGATTTGTATGTGACCAAATATATTTCCAGGAAAGGCTTACCATCAGGTAAGCCTTTTTTGTTTACCTGCGGTGGCTGATCCGATCACGATAAAAACAACCACTATGCTGAAAATCGCCATTCAGAAATCCGGCCGGCTCTTTGAAGACTCCATGCGGCTGCTCAAGGAATGCGGCATTGATATCAACAACGGCAACAAGCAGCTCAAAGCCGTTGCCCAGAATTTTCCCCTCGAAGTGTTTTTCCTGCGCGACGATGATATCCCCCAGTATGTGTTCGACGGCGTGGCGGATATCGGCATCGTTGGCGAGAATGTGGCGCTCGAAAAAGGAAAGGATATCCGTACCGTGTACCGGCTGGGTTTTGGCCGCTGCCGGCTGAGCATTGCGGCACCCAAATCTTTCGCTTACAGTTCACCGTTATCCCTGGCCGGTTCCCGGATCGCCACCAGTTATCCGAATCTCCTCCAATCCTTTCTCGACCGGGAAGGCGTGCAGGCTGAGATTCACGAGATCAGCGGCTCGGTGGAGATTGCTCCGGGCATCGGACTGGCGGATGCGATCTGCGACCTGGTGAGCAGCGGCAGCACCCTCTTCACCAACGGCCTGCGCGAAGTGGCCGTGATCCTGCAGTCTGAGGCCCTGCTGGTGGCCGGCCGCAGCCTGGAACCCCTGCAGCAGCAGCTCCTGGAAAAGCTCCTCATGCGGATCGAGGCGGTGAAATCGGCCCGCAAAAACAAGTACATCCTGATGAATGCGCCCAATCACCAGCTCGGTAACATCAGCGCCCTGCTGCCCGGCATGAAGAGTCCCACCATCGTACCCCTGGCCGAACCCGGCTGGAGTAGTGTGCAGAGTGTGGTGAATGTGGATGACTTCTGGGAGGTGATGGAAAAACTGAAGGCGTATGAAGCCGAGGGTATCCTGGTGATGCCCATTGAGCAAATGATTCGCTGAAATCAAAATACCCATGATGCAACCTGTTATATCTGTTAATCCGCCGCCCAGCGAATGGGCCGCCCTGCTCCGGCGTCCGCAGCTCAGTACGGCTGCGCTCGAACAAACCGTGGGCGCCATCCTCGCCGATGTGCGTCACCGGGGTGATGCGGCCATCAGGCATTATTCACAGGTGTTTGACGGCGTGGCCCCTGATGCATTGGCCGTAACCGAAACGGAATGGACGGACGCCGCACAGCAGCTCAGCGATGACCTGAAAGCCGCCATCTCGCTGGCCGCGGCCAACATCCGCCGCTTCCATGCGGCACAACGGGAAACCTTCAGCCCCGTAGAAACCATGCCCGGCGTAAGCTGCTGGCGCCGGTCGGTGCCGGTGGAAAAGGTAGGGCTCTACATTCCCGGGGGTACCGCGCCCCTGTTTTCAACCGTACTCATGCTGGGCATTCCGGCCGTGCTGGCCGGTTGCCGGGAAATTGTACTCTGCACGCCCCCGGCCAAAGACGGATCGGTACACCCGGCAATCTGCTATGCCGCCCGGCACATCGGGATCAGCCGGATTTTCAAGGTGGGCGGGGTACAGGCCATCGGCGCCCTGGCTTACGGTACGGAGAGCATTCCGCAGGTGTACAAAATTTTCGGACCGGGTAACCAGTATGTTACCTGCGCCAAGCAGTTGCTCAGCCGTGAGGGCATTGCCATCGACCTGCCGGCCGGTCCCAGCGAAGTGGCCATTTACGCGGATGAAACCTGCAACCCGGCGTTTGTGGCGGCCGACCTGCTGAGCCAGGCGGAACATGGTGCCGACAGCCAGGTACTGCTGGTGGTGCGCCAGGCTGCCCTGGTGGAAGCCGTGATGCAGGAACTGGAAAAGCAGCTCGGGAACCTGCCACGGCGCGAACTGGCCGCCGGCGCCCTGGCCAACAGCCGCTTCATGGTGATGGAAGATGAAACGGCTGCCTTTGACCTGCTCAATGCCTATGCGCCGGAACACCTGATCATTGCGGCCGCCAACGCCCGCCGCCTGGCGGAGCAAGTGCTGAACGCCGGCAGTGTATTCCTCGGGCATTATACGCCCGAAAGCGCCGGTGATTATGCCTCCGGCACCAATCATACCCTGCCCACCGCCGGTTTTGCGAAAGCGTACAGCGGGGTATCGCTCGACAGCTTTGTCAAGAAAATCACCTTCCAGGAAATCAGCCCCGAGGGACTCCGGGCCATCGGGCCGGCAGTGGAAACGATGGCGGCGGCTGAAGGACTGGAAGCCCATAAAAATGCGGTGCGTATCCGTCTTCAAAATCAATCATTATGAATTTTAACCTGCAGAACCTTGTCCGGAAAAATATCCTCAACCTTATTCCGTATGCATCGGCCCGGCACGAATTTCAGGGGAAGGCCACCGTATTTCTGGATGCCAATGAAAATGCATTCGGATCACCGGGGCAGCTGTCGGTGGATGGCGTGCCCGTTAATTTTAACCGCTATCCCGATCCGCTGCAGTGGAGCCTCAAGTTTCAGCTGGCGCGCATCAAGGGCGTGCCCGCCGAAAACATTTTTGTGGGCAACGGGAGCGATGAAGTGATCGATCTGCTCTTCCGGATTTTTTGCGAGCCGGGCAAAGACAACGTCATTGTGTGTCCGCCTACCTATGGCATGTACACCGTGTCTGCCGCCATCAACGATGTGCCCGTGAAAGCGGTGCCGCTCACGCCGGATTTTCAGCTGGATCTGCCGCGGATCCTGGAAGCGGTAGACGGGCATTCGCGGATCCTGTTCATCTGTTCGCCCAATAACCCCACGGGCAACAATATGCAGCGGGGCGATGTGGAATTTTTGCTGAACAACTTCCCGGGCATCGTGCTGATTGATGAGGCCTATATCAATTATTCCCGGCAACAGAGTTTTATCCGTGAGCTTACCGAGTATCCCAACCTGGTGGTGATGCAAACCCTCTCGAAAGCCTGGGGCCTGGCTGCCCTGCGCCTCGGTCTGGCCTTTGCGTCGGGTGACATCATCGACCTGATGAACCGCGTTAAACCACCCTATAACATCAACGAAGCCTCGCAGCAGCTGGCCCTGGAAGCCCTGCAGCATACCGATGCCGTGAATGGCTGGATCCGCCAGGTGGCGGAGCAGCGGGCCCTGCTGGCCACTGCCCTGGAAGCTTTTCCTTTTGTGGAGAAGGTTTATCCCAGTGATGCTAACTTTATCCTGGTAAAAGTGAAGGATGCGGGGGCTCTTTATGATTACCTGGCCCGGAATGAACTGATCGTGCGCAACCGCAGCCGTGAACCGCTGTGCGAAAACTGCCTCCGCATTACCATCGGTACCCCGGCAGAAAATGAAATCCTGCTGAACCATTTAAAAAATTATACCGCGTGAAAAAACTGCTGTTCATTGACCGCGACGGTACCCTGATCCGGGAGGCCCCGCCGAGTTATCAGCTCGACTGCTTCAGCAAGCTGGAGTTTTACCCGGATATGTTCCGGTACATGCGCCGCATTGCCGAGGAACTGGATTATGAACTGGTGATGGTGACCAACCAGGACGGGCTGGGCACGCCGGCTTTTCCGGAAGAGCAATTCTGGCCGGTGCATCAGCATGTGATGAAAAGCCTGGAGAATGAGAACATCCGTTTCAGTGCGGTGCACATCGACCGCAGCTTTCCGCATGAGCAGCTGTCTACGCGGAAGCCGGGTACGGGTATGCTTGCCCGTTATATCGGTAATCCGGATTATGACCTCGCGGGCTCCTTTGTGATCGGCGACCGGATCACGGATATGCAGCTGGCTAAAAACCTGGGCTGCCGGGGTATCTGGCTCTGCACCGATGCCGCGCTGGGCGCTGCAGAAACCGGCGATGCGCCCGAAATCCTGCGCCGCGAAACGGTGGTGCTGGAAACGCCGCACTGGGCAGAAATCTATGGATTCCTGCGCTGGCCGCCGCGCCTGGCTGCACACCGCCGCACCACCCATGAAACCGATATCCGCATCAGCCTCAACCTCGACGGCAGCGGCCGCTCCGACATCCGCACCGGTATCGGGTTCTTTGATCACATGCTTGACCAGCTGGCGCGGCACGGGCAAATTGATCTGGAACTCCAATGCGAGGGCGACCTGCACGTGGATGAACACCATACCGTGGAAGATACGGGTATCGCCCTGGGCGAAGCCCTGCACAGGGCCCTCGGGGATAAGCGGGGCATCGGCCGCTATGCCTTTGTGCTGCCGATGGATGACTGCCTGGCACAGGTGGCCCTCGACTTCGGCGGCAGGAGCTGGCTGGTTTGGGACGCGGAATTCCGCCGCGAAAAAATCGGGGATATGCCCACCGAGATGTTTGCCCATTTTTTCAAATCATTCTGCGATGCCGCCCGCTGCAACCTCAATGTGCAGGTGAGGGGCGAGAATGAGCACCATAAAATTGAATCCATTTTCAAGGCCTTTGCCCGCTGCATCCGGCAGGCCGTAAAGCGGGATGCGGAGAATACCGGCCTGCCCTCCACCAAAGGAATATTATGACCGCAGTAATCCGATACAATGCCGGCAATGTACAGAGCGTGCTCTATGCTCTGGAAAGGCTGGGAGCGCCCGCACAGCTCACCGATGATCCGCAGGAGATCCGGGCGGCCGCCCGCGTGATTTTTCCCGGGGTGGGGCATGCAGCGCCGGCAATGGCTTATCTTCGGGAGCGCGGACTCGATGAGGTACTCCGTTCGCTCCGGCAGCCGGTACTGGGCATCTGCCTGGGCCTGCAGCTGATGTGTGCGGCATCGGAGGAAGGGGATACGCCCTGCCTCCGCCTATTCGGCGAAACGGTGCGCCGCTTTCAGCCCGGCGACACGGGCCTGAAGGTGCCGCAAACGGGATGGAACAGTATTCATCAGCTGCGGGGTCCCTTATTTGCAGGTATTCGTGAGGGTGAGTATGTGTATTCGGTGCACAGCTACTACGCGGCCGTGGGACCGGATACGGTGGCCACCACCAGCTATATCCAGCCCTTCAGCGCGGCCCTGCAGCGGGATAATTTTTTTGCAGTGCAGTTTCATCCCGAAAAATCGGGCAAAACCGGTGAACAGATTTTAAACAATTTCATTCATCTCACATGACCATCATTCCAGCCATCGACCTGATCGGGGGCAAATGCGTCCGGCTTACCCAGGGCGATTACGCCACCCAGACCGTTTACAGTGAACAGCCGCTTGATGCCGCCAAACAGTTTGAAGATGCGGGGATCACCCGCCTGCACATGGTGGATCTTGACGGCGCCCGCACCGGCCGCCTCACCAACCTGAAAGTGCTGGAGCAGGTGGCTGCCGGAACAAACCTGCGCATTGATTACGGCGGCGGTATCCAGACGGTGCAGGATGTGGCTGACGTGCTCAGCGCCGGCGCCGGTATGGTGGCCCTGGGCAGTGTGGCTGTGCGGCATCCCGAACTGCTGGAAGAATGGCTGCTCGAATTTGGCGCGGATACTTTTTTTGTGGGGGCCGATGTGCTCCAGGGAAAAATCCGGATCAATGGATGGCTCCAGGATGGCGGGATTGATATTTTTCCGTTCGTGGGCCGCATGATCGGTTTGGGGGTAACCCATATTTTCTGTACCGATATCGAACGCGATGGTGTGCTGCAGGGGCCTTCGCTGGATTTGTACCGGCAGATCATCCTGGAGCATCCCGAGATACGGCTGGTGGCCAGCGGCGGTGTGGCCACGGTATCGGATATACGAAAACTGGAAGAGGCGGGCTGCACCGGTGTCATCATCGGCAAAGCGCTTTACGAAGGCCGCATCAGTTTGCAGGAACTGGCAGGCTATATTCAGCATGCAGGATCGTGAACGGAAGCCATGGCCGGAGCTGTGGGAAACTGTTTAGGGAGGTTTAGGATAACGAACAGGATGTACATGTGCTTTTCCGTTAACAGCCCACACCCGATTCATCACTCATAATTCATCATTCATAATTCATAATTCATCATTCACACCCCTCATCTCCTCTTTCCGTGCTCACCAAACGCATCATACCCTGCCTCGATATCCGCGACGGGCGCACCGTGAAGGGCATCAATTTTGAACAGCTCCGCGATGCGGGCGACCCGGTGGAACTGGCCGCGCTGTATTCAGACGAAGGGGCGGATGAACTGGTGTTTCTCGACATCACCGCTACCGTGGAAAAACGGAAAACCCTGGCAGACCTGGTGCAGCGCATTGCAGCAAATATTCGCATACCCTTTACCGTTGGTGGCGGTATCAGTACGGTGGAAGATGTTTCCCTGCTGCTGCAGAAGGGGGCCGATAAGGTATCGGTTAATACCGCGGCATTCCGCAATCCGGATCTGATCAGTGCGCTCAGCAGCCGTTTCGGCAGCCAGTGTGTGGTGCTGGCTATTGATGCCCGGCAGGAAGCGGATGGTAACTGGTACGTGTACCTGAACGGCGGCCGCACCGCCACAGGCATCACGGCCATGAACTGGGCAAAGGAGGCGGTGGACCGCGGGGCGGGGGAGATTCTCCTCACCTCGATGAACAACGACGGCACCAAAAACGGATTCGCCCTTGACATCACCGCAGCACTGGCCGGCAGCCTGCCCGTGCCCGTGATTGCTTCCGGCGGCGCGGGTACCCCGGAGCATTTTTTGGAGGTGTTCACAGCAGGCCGGGCCGACGCCGCACTGGCCGCGAGCATCTTCCATTTTGGTGAAGTGAGCCTGCCCCGGCTCAAGCAATACCTTTACGAACAGCAAATCCCTGTAAGACGCAGCTCATGAATATTCAATTTGATAAGCATGCCGGCGGCCTGGTGCCGGCCATTGTGCAGGATGCCATCACCGGCACCGTACTGATGCTCGGTTACATGAATGAAGAAGCCCTGCAGCACACGCTGGCATCCGGGCGCGTAACCTTTTACAGCCGCAGCCGGCAAAGATTATGGACCAAGGGAGAGCAAAGCGGACATTATCTCGAGTACCGGGAGATGCGGGTGGATTGCGACGGCGATACCCTGCTGATCAAAGCCCTGCCCCAGGGCCCGGTTTGCCATACCGGAGCGGATACCTGCTGGAATGAACAGAACAGTGCTCCGCATTTTCTGGCCGAACTGGAAAAGATCATTGCCGACCGCCGCATGAACCCGGATGAACAATCCTATACCAGCCAACTGTTTGCGAAAGGCATCAATAAAATGGCGCAGAAAGTGGGAGAGGAGGCTGTTGAGCTGGTGATCGAAGCCAAAGACAGCAATGACGAACTGTTTAAAAATGAAGCCGCCGACCTGCTCTTTCATTACCTGGTCCTCCTGCAGGCCCGCGGTTATACCCTGCAGGAGGTGATCCGCGTGCTGCAGAGCCGGCATGCGGTAAAAACAAAGAAAGACTAGGTTTCAATACTGCAGGCAGTCGTTTTGTTTTACGATTTACTGGCCTGTTCCTCCAGTGCCCGGCAGATTTCTGCATAGAGGGTTTCCGCGCTGTAGGTTACCGGAACAAAGGTTGCGCCGGTAACTTTTTCATACAGTTCAATGTATCGCCGGGAGATGGCTTCCACCCATGCATCCGTCATCTCCGGCACCTGCTGTCCTTCTTTGCCCATGAAGTCGTTGGCGATCAGCCATTCCCGTACAAACTCCTTGCTGAGCTGCTGCTGCGGCAGGCCGCCTGCCAGCCTTTCGTCAAAACCCTCGGCGATGAAATAGCGCGAAGAATCCGGCGTATGGATTTCATCCATCAGGCAGATCGTGTTGCCGTGTTTGCCGAATTCATACTTGGTGTCGGCCAGGATCAGCCCCCGTTCTGCCGCCAGGCTCTTTCCTTTTTCGAATAAGCGCCGGGTATAGTCTTCCATCACCTGGTACTCGGCTTCGGGCACGATGCCCTGGCGGATGATGGCTTCCCGGCTGATGTCTTCATCATGGCCCGCCGCCGCTTTGGTGGTGGGGGTGATGATGGGCTCGGGCAGGTAATCGTGTTCCCGGAGGCCCTCCGGCAGGGTTACCCCGCAGAGTACGCGGCCCCCCTCCCGGTACACGCGCCAGGCATGACCCGTGAGGTGCCCGCGGATCACCATTTCCACCTTGTAGGGGATACAGCGCACCCCCAGGCTGCTGTTGGCCGTGGGCGTGCCCAGCAGCCAGTTCGGACAGATGCCGGCGCAGGCCCGCAGCATGTGCGCTGCCAACTGGTTCAGTACCTGCCCCTTAAAGGGAATGGGCCGGGGCAGCACCACGTCAAACGCAGAGATGCGGTCGCTGGCAATCATCAGCAGCCATTCGCTGCCGATGCTGTACACGTCTCTTACCTTGCCGCGGTAGAATCCGGTTTGACCGGGAAACTCGAAAATTTGCATACTGCTAAATTATGCGGGAGTAGCCAGAACAGGCTCTTCAGCCGCCTGTTTTCTGCGCACATCCGCTAACAAATAAATTTTCGGGAAGCGGCAACATTTACTATTTTGCCGGAAATTAACCACAAAATCTTGCTGTATGAGAAAAACCAGTCGCTACCTCCTGGCGACGTTGACGGCAGTGTTCTTTACCCTCAACGTCTTCGCTCAGAGCACTCTTACCGGTAAGGTGGAGAACAGTTCCACCAAAGAACCGGTTGCAGCGGTTTCCGTGGCCGTGAAAGGTACCAGTAACGGTACCTATACCGATGACAAAGGCAATTTCCGGCTCACCGTTCCGCAATTACCCGTTACCCTTCAGATCACTTCCATCGGATTCGAATTGCAGGAACTCGCCGTGAACAGCGCGGGTGAGGCCCTGAAAATTGAGATCCGTCCCAGTAACGTGCTGGGCCAGGAAGTGGTGATCTCCGCCACCAAAACCTCCCAGCGTATACTCGAGTCGCCGGTGTCGATTGAACGCATCAGCACGGCGGCCATCCGCAATGCCCCTGCGGCCTCCTATTATGACATCATCGGCAACCTCAAGGGCGTGGACATGGTGACCTCTTCCCTCACCTTTAAAACCCCCACCACGCGCGGTTTCAGCGGAAGCGGTAACCTGCGGGTGAACCAGATTGTGGACGGGATGGACAACCAGGCCCCCGGTCTGAACTTTTCCGTGGGCAGCTTTGTGGGCCTCAGTGAACTGGATGTAGACAATATTGAACTGCTGCCCGGTGCTTCTTCGGCGCTCTACGGACCGGGCGGGATGAATGGCACCATCCTCGTCAACAGCAAGAGTCCGTTTAAATACCAGGGCCTTTCCCTCCAGGTGAAAGAAGGCTTCATGAATGCCGGTCACCGTTTCCAGCAGGCCTCCAATTATGTAAACGGCGCCCTGCGTTTTGCCCACAAGGTGAACGACAACTTTGCCTTCAAACTGGGTGTGGAATACATCCGGGCCAAAGACTGGCTGGGTTATGACAAGCGCAACTATGCCCGTACCGGCACCAACGGATTTGTGAAAGACGGCGACCGCGCCACCGATCCCAACTACGATGGCATCAATGTGTATGGGGATGAAACCACGGTAGACATCCGCTCAGCGGTGCTGAACACCATCGGTTCTTCTGCAGCGCCCTTCCTGCGCAACTTCATCGATACCCTCAACGGCGGTGCTCCCATCCCGGTGAGCCGTACCGGTTACCATGAAAACCAGGTGGTGAACCCCAATACCATCAACCTCAAGCTCTCCGGCGCCTTCCACTACAAAATCACCCGCAACACCGAAGCCATTCTCGCCGGTTACTGGGGCACAGGGAACACGGTGTACACCGGCAGTGACCGCTACAGCCTGCGCAACCTCAAGATGGGCCAGTACAAACTGGAGTTCAACAACAAAAACTGGATGCTGCGGGCCTACACCACCCAGGAAGATGCAGGGGAAAGCTACAACATGACGGTAACCACCCGTTTGCTCAATGAGGTGGCCAAACCCAGCGGCGGCGCCAACGGATGGTATGCCGGATATGCGCAGACTTACCTCGGCGCACGCATGAACGGGCTTACTGACGCCGACGCACATGCGCTTTCGCGCAGAACGATGGATGTGAGCCGCTATGAAGCCGGTTCCGCCCGTTTCAACAAAGTGTTCGACTCGCTCCGCGCCATCCCCATCAGCCGGGGCGGCGGTTTGTTTGTTGACCGCACCAACCTTTACCAGGTGGAAGGTCAGTATAACCTCAGCGACTATACGCAAAAATTTGCCGACATCCTGATCGGCGCCAACTTCAAGCGCTATGAACTGAACAGTGAAGGCACGCTCTTCGCGGATTCGGCCGGCAAGATCGGCATCAACGAATGGGGCGCCTATGTACAGGCCACGAAAAAGCTGCTGGAAGACAAGCTGAAGATCACCGTGAGCGGCCGCTACGACAAGAACCAGAATTTCAAGGGCCGCTTTACCCCGCGCGTAACGGCGGTGTACAAGGTGGCGGCTGATAACCACATCCGCGCGAGCTACCAGACGGCTTACCGTTTCCCCAGCACCCAGCAGCAATGGATCCGGCTGGATGTGGGCGGCAATGTGAAACTGATCGGCGGCAACCGTTTCTTCGACAGTTATTATGGATTCAGCACCAAGCCCACCTTCTACCTCGATAACCAGGTAACGCCTTATTCCACGGTTGATTTCAAACCGGAATCCGTGAGCACATTTGAAGCAGGGTATAAAGGGCTGCACCTCCAGGGCAAACTGCTGGTGGATGTATATGGCTATTATGGTGAATACCAGAACTTCATCACCCGTCAGCTGATCATCCAGCCTTACAGCGGCAGCCGCACGCAACTGGGCGCCGACCTGCAGGCGGGTTTACCCCCGGCCGGCCTGGGCAATATCTACTCCATCCCCACCAACACCACTTCCAAGGTGAAGACCTGGGGTTTTGGCGTGAGCGCTGATTACCGCCTCCCCAAAAACTTCCAGGTAGGGGTGAATTTCTCCAGCGACCGCCTGAGCGATGTGCCCGCCGGATTCAAAACTTATTTCAGCACGCCGAAATACCGCGCCAATGCCTCGCTGGCCAATACCGGTTTTGGCTATAAAAAGCGGATGGGCTTCAGCGTGATGTACAAATGGCAGGACGCCTTCTTCTATGAAAGTGATTTCATCAACGGCGATATCCCGGCCATTCATACGGTTGACCTGCAGGTGAGCCTGCGCGTGCCCGCCGCCAAGGCCATCATTAAGGTAGGCGCCAATAACCTGCTGAATGAATATTACACCAATGGTATGGGCAACTCCGTCATCGGGGGCCTCTATTATGTAAGCTTTGGCTATAACCTCTTCTGATTTACCACCATTAAATACAAGCTGTATGAAAATATTCAACCGCATAAAAAACACCGGGCTCCTGCTGCTGGCAGCTACGGTATGGTTACCGGCCTGCAACAAGCTGGAACTCGATCCGGTGCCCACGCCGCCTCCGGCCAACGGCACCACGCCCACGCTGGCCACCCTGCTGGACGACGCCTCTTTCTCCCTGCTGAAGGCAGCCGTCAACAAAGCCGGGATGATGAGCGCCCTGGCCAATCCTGCCGCCCGTTTCACGGTGTTTGCACCGGATGATAACGCCATCACGGCTTCACTCACCCCGCTGCTCCCCACGGGAGTAACGCCGGCTATGTATATCGCGGGCCTCAGCCAGGCCCAGGCGGCGGGGCTGATCCAGTACCATGTGATTCCGCAGGTGATCCGTTCATCAAGCATCCCTACTGCATTCCCGAACTTTCAGTATCCCACCCTGCTGAATCCGGCGCCCACAGTGAGTGCCCTCCTTCGCCTCACCACCTTCCCCAGTGTGAAGCCGGGCACAGGCGCCTGGGTCAACAATGTGCCCATCATCGCCACCAATATTGAAGCCGTGAACGGGGTGGTGCACAAAGTATTCCGCATCGTGAATCCGCCCAGCACCGATCTCTGGGCCACCCTCAATGCCGCTACCGATCTGAGCTACCTGCGGGCCGCCATTGCCCGTGCCGACAGTGGCGTAGCCGCCGGATCGCGCTTACAGGATGCCCTCAATACGGCGGTGAATCCCTCCGCCATTGGCTCCAACCTCACAGTATTTGCCCCCACCGATGATGCCATGAAGGCCTTTATCACCGGGGCGATTGTACAGTACCTCGTAGGGCAGGGGCTGGATGCCACCACGGCCCAGGCCCAGGCTACCTTCCTGATCAACACTTTCGGAACCACCCTGCTGTCGAATCCCGGCAGCGTACCGGGCGTGGGCCCGGCCCTGGCCAGTGTCATTACCCCAACCCTGGCGAAAGGGATTGTGGCTTATCATATTATCAGCTCGCAGAGCGGTACCTATGCGCCTCCGGGGTTGCGGGTATTCTCGGTGAACCTGCCCACCGCGGCCACCGCGGTCAAAACTTTGCTGAACTCCGCGGTTGCCGCTCATCCCGGCATTACGGTGCAGGCCAGTTTTGTAAGTCCCGTACCGGGTGTTTCGGTGGTGGCTTCCGCTACGGTGAAAGGTCTGGCCAATGCCACTGCTGCCAATGTAGTGAGTCCGGATAACCACGCGGTAAACGGGGTGGTTCATAAAATCAACCAGGTATTGCTGCCGCAGTAAAAGCCTGCTTCATCCCATTTCAAAAAACCCGGCATCGTCCGGGTTTTTTGTTGCGCAGGGGAGTGGATTGCAGGGCTGCCAAACGGAATCAGTGGCCGGGTTGCAGGCGCCGTTGCAGCGGAGAGGATGCGGTTTGCCGGTCCTTCCCCTTTTTACACCCTGCCCCATACTGCGTGCTGGTGGGGCTCCCGGGAATTTGTTAAAAAAAACTTACCAAAAACTTGGCTATTTGTTAATAAACGTTAAATTCGTTTCGTAGTTTTCGCAAATCTGAAACTATTTGCACGCCAAAACTATCCGATTTCATATCCTGTCTGAAAACTGCCTTTATTTTTCCCTTAACGCAAACTAGCCACCAGCCTGCATTTGAGCGGGGTGGAATTTTTACTCTAATAAAGTAACTATGAGAAAATTTTACGCCAATTCTTCCCGGTATCACACTGATCCGGTTTTGAACGATGGCTCTCCTCAAATGCAAGCTCCCCTGGAAACGGGCGCCCTCCCAATGTGTACACTGAAACCGGAATATTTTACAAAAAATCTGTTGCAGATGGTAAGTTTTACTCAATCCCTGACGGGAAACTTTTTCAAGAATGCATCCAGCCGCGTGCTGCTGCTGATGATCGGGGTACTCGCAATCCTCCTTCCGGGACGGAATGCCCAGGCCCAGAGCATTGCCAATTATACCTTCACTACGAACGCTACGGGTTCGCTGGTGCTGGACAAAAACAGCAATGCGATTAACATGAGCACAGGAACCACTGAAATCTCATTGGCGAATGCGGCCATCCCCAACACGGTATATCATGATGATGATGCCAGTGCAGTCATCAACCTGCCCTTTAATTTCATCTTCATGGGCGCGTTTTATGACCGCTTCAGTGTGAACTCAAACGGTCAGGTTAAACTCGGTAACCCTGCCAACGCAACAGCTATCAGTGGTTCCAACTTAACCGGACCTTCCGCCGGAAATGCTATTCTTGCGCCGATCACGGGTGATAATGCTATCCAGGCGGATGGCAAAGTGCATTACCGCACTTTTGGTTCTGCACCCAACCGCGTTTTTGTAATCGAATTTGTCAGTTTCAGGATTCCTTTTTCATCAACCCCGGGTACGGGCAGCCTGATGCAGGTACGGCTCTACGAAAGCAGCAATGATGTGGAGTATGTGTACGGAAGCATGTACAATAATTCTACTTCTACCGTTACCCGGACTGTGGGATTGGCTTCGAACAGCACGGCAACGACCTCTACCTATGTTGCCACCATCAATACTACCCCTGCCAATACCAACAGCGCCACCTGGGCCACCACCACGTTTGCGCTTTCGTCAGCCATGACCAACCTGAATGGCGCATCAGATGGCGCCCGCCGGGTTTTCCGCTGGACGCCCTCCGTTCCCGCCCCAACAGCTCCCTCAAACCTGGTAATCTCTGCTGTTACCGGTACGGCAATGACGCTGAACTGGACGGATAATTCCAGTAATGAATTGGGTTTTGCTGTTTTACGCTCCACAGATAATGTAAACTTTACTCCGGTTGCGAACCTGGCAGCTAATACGGTTACCTATTCAGCTACGGGCCTTGCATTCAATACCACCTATTATTGGAAAGTGGTTGCCTATGTGGAAGGCGCCGCCAGTGAATTATCCGGCAGCCAGGCTACTAATGCCTGTACGTTCGCAGCCGGTACTTATACCATCGGCCCCAGTGGCACCTATGCTTCATTAACGGCAGCACTGGCAGCGATGACACCGCTGGGCATCACCGGCCCGGTGGTGCTTGAACTGCAACCTGCTTACGTGGGCACGGTTGAGACCTATCCGATCGTACTGGGGACACAGGGTTGCGCCAGCGCTGTGAATACCATCACCATCCGTCCGCAATCGGGCGCCACCGCACTGTCTATCTCCAGCAACAGCACCACGGCTACCCTGGATATCAATGGCGGTAACTATTTTGTGATTGACGGCCGCCCCGGCGGAACCGGCACCACTTCGCAATTGACCATCGCCAATACCTCCACTTCGGGTATTGCCACCCGCTTCATCAACGAGGGCAGCAACAATACCCTGCGGTACCTCACCATTACCGGTGTTAATACCTCCACCACTTCTGGGGTTGTGGTATTCGGCTCCACCACCGGGGCCAATGGTAATGATAACAATACCATCATCAACTCCACCCTGCGCGAAGGCGCCACCACACCGGTCAACATTATTTATGCTTTAGGTAATACCACCACCACCGCGCAGAATAACAGCGGCAACATTATTTCGGACAACAATATCCTGAATTTTGCCTCGGCGAGTTCTTCCACCGCCGGTATCCAGATCGGCGCCGGGAACACCGACTGGACGATCAGCGGCAACAGTTTGTACCAGACGGCCACCCGCACGCCGACCACCGGCGCTGCCCATTACGGTATCCTCATCAACAATACGGGTAACAATTTTGTGGTGTCGGGTAACGTCATCGGCGGTAGTGCGCCCAATGCAGGCGGTTCTGCCTGGACGGTCAACGGAACAGCGGGCAACCGCTTCGCGGGGATCAGCCTGAGCGTTGGGTCCACCACTGCCAGCAGTGTGCAGGGCAATACCATCGCCAATATGAACTGGACATCCTCCAGTGGTACCACCGGCATACCCGGTGTGTGGTGCGGTATTTATCTCGGCAGTGGTATAGCGAATATCGGAACCGTAACCGGAAACACCATCGGCAGCGGTACCGGTAACGGATCCATTGTCATCACCACCTCCGTAAGCGGTGCCGTGGGCGTGGGTATCGGAACCGGTACAACCAGTACCGGAAATGTAACCATTGCCAACAATACCATCGGTTCCATTGATGTGGCGGGCAGTACCTCAACCATTACTCATTCATTCAACGCGATCTGGAACGGCGGCAGCATTACCGGTAAATACACCGTATCGGGTAATACCATCGGCAGCACCGGCACCGCCAACAGCATCCGGTATGTTACGGCAGGTACGGGTACCACCGCAGCAGTGATCACGGGTATCCGCCAGGCGTCCTCGCCCACTCTTGGCGCCATCATCAGCGGCAATACCATTGCCAACCTGTTCAGCGCCTATGTGCCCACCACCGCCAACTCCAGCAATATCGTAGGCGGTATCATCGCCACCAGCGGCATCGACAGCATCTCGGGTAATACCGTCCGCAATCTTTCTACCGCGGCCAGCACATCCGGCACCGGTACTACGGCATCTGTCATCGGTATCTCTCTCACCAGTACTACTGCCGGTGCACGGATTGCTGCCAACCAGGTATATGCTTTGTCCAACACCCATCCCAGTGCGAACAGTGCCGTTACCGGCATCAACCTGTCCAATGCCACCAGCGGCCGCAACAACGTGGAGGGCAACCTGGTGTACGACCTGGCCGTTTCTACCACCAGCACCACTGCGGATGTACGGGGTATCAGCCTGACCTCAGGTTTGGATACCATTAAGAATAATATGGTGCGGCTGGGGATGAGCATCTCGAACGGCGTACCGGTAACCGGGATCTTTGACGGGTTGAGTACGGCCAATTCCGCCATCATCTTTAATAGTGTATATATTGGCGGTACGGGTGTGGGTACGCAGACTGGAAATACCTATGCCTTCCGTTCTACCCAAACGACCAATGCCCGCACTTACCGGAACAACATCTTCGTGAACGCCCGTTCCAATGGCAGCACCGGCGGCAAGCATTATGCCGTGGGTGTAGCGGGCACCTTCCCCAATGCCACCGGACTGGTGCTGAACAATAACGTTTACCAGGCTACCGGAACCGGAGCCGTATTCGGCCTGGCAGGCGCTGCCGATGTGTCCAGCTTTGCCAGCTGGAAAACCACGACTGGCGCCGATGCTGCCAGCTTCGACAATGATCCGCAGTTCGTGAACCCCACCGCGGCCATACCCGATCTGCACATCAATACGAGCAGTCCCACCGTGGCCGAGGGAACCGGCTTTGATTTCCCGGCGGTAACTGTGGATTACGATAACCAAACCCGCAGCGGACTGACACCGGTTGATATCGGCGCAGACGCCTTCAACGGTTCCTCGCCCGTTCCGGTGATCAGCTTTAATTCGCTCACACCGGGTACAGCAACCCAGTGTACAGCTACTGCCCGGAATGTGTCAGTCAATGTCACCACTCCTGCAGGCACCATTACCGGTGTAACCATCACCTATAATAATGGCACGCTGAACAGCAATGTGGCCATGACCAATACATCAGGGAACACCTGGGAATTCAGTATCCCGGCTGCTTCTCCGGGCAACAGCAACGTAACCTGGAGCGTTTCCGCTACCAATTCCCTGGGCATTACCGCGGTGTACAACGGAGCTTCATATAAAGATGAACCGCTCTTTGGTTTAACCGTTGCAACCCGTGCAAATGACACCACCATTTGTAATGGATCCAGTGTTCAGCTCACTGCGGTTTTACCCTCATTTGACAAAACCCTGGGTGCAGGCGCCACAACGGGTAGTTCTTATGATGCTATTTTCTACCATCTTTATGGCGGCAATAAATCCCAGTACCTGATCCGGGCATCAGAACTTTCTGCCATCGGCATCACCGCTGGTAACCTCACCAGTCTGGGCATCAACATGGGTACTGCATCTGGCTTTAATTACCAGAACTTCTCTATCAAACTGGCACAAACCAGCAATACCGATATGACAGGCGGTCTCCTCAGCAGTGGTTTTACCACGGTGTATACCGGTACAGGAACCGGTGGGGGCTTTGCGCCTGTTAGCGGCATCAACACCTTCACCATTACACCGTTTAACTGGAATGGTACTTCTAACCTGGTGGTTGAATTCTGCTGGACCAATAATAATGGCGGCGGCACCAGCAGTTATGCCCGTGTTGACGCCCCGGGATTTGTATCCTGTGCGTACTACAGGGCCGACAACCAGGATGGTGCAACGCTCTGCGGGGCAACTACTGCCACGGGCACCACTTCTAACCGGCCCCAGTTCATTTTCGGACAGCCGGCCAATTCAACTGTTAGCTGGTCGGATGGCACACAGAATGTGGGCTCCGGTACAACGATTACGGTAACCCCCGGTACTACCACTACCTATACGCCTACAGTAACCTTGCTGGGTTGTAATTTCCCCGGCTCCTCTGTAACAGGCCTGGAAGTGATTGTATCTCCGCTGCCTCCCGCACCCACCACGGGTTCCTTCCCCTCGGCACAGTGCGGTACCGGCGTGCCCAGTGGTTTTGTTGCCAACGGCGCTGATGGTCAGTATCGCTGGTACCTGGCGCCCACCGGCGGTACGCCCCTGCCCAATGAGGACAGTGCTTCGCTCAAGGCTTACAGCATTGCCGCCACCACTGATTTTTATGTTGCCATCAATGATGGTACCTGCGAGAGCCCGCGCACCCAGGTAACCGCCAACGTGGCCATCCCTGACTCTGTGTTCGCCGTGGCTACGCCTGCCGTGGTTTGTATAGGTTCATCCGTTGGCCTGAGCTATACCCAGAATGGCAGCAACAATAATTACACAGTTACCTGGACGGCCACCCCGGCTGCCGGCAGTGGCATCCCCACTTCCGAAACCACGTCTCCGGTAACCATTACCCCCACGGCAACCGGCACCTATACTTATCTGCTGAGTGCTGTTGACGGGGCTTGTACCACCAGCGATACCGTGCAGGTATCTGTAAGAGCCCTGCCTGTTGTCAACCGTCCGCTGAGTGCCGTACCGGCTACCCTTTGTGCAGGGGGCTCCGCTCAACTGACCGCCACCACCAACACCATCTCGGCGGCTACGGACTCCATTGGTTCGAATGCCACTACCGGCACCACCTACGACGCGATTTTCTATCATTTGTATGGTGGTAACAAAGCACAGTTCCTGATCCGGGCCTCTGAACTGACAGCCCGCGGTTATACCGCAGGTCCGATCAACAGCCTTGGCATCAGCATGGCCACGGTGACCAGTGTCAACTACCAGGGCTTTGCCATCAGCATGGCCCAGACTTCGAATACGGATATGGCCGGTGGCATCCTGAGTTCCGGATTTACCACCGTATTTACGGGAACGGGCACCAATACTGGCTATACCCCGGTAACCGGCCTGAACACCTTTAACATTACACCGTTTAACTGGAACGGTACCTCCAATATTGTCATCCAGTTCTGCTGGAGTAACAATAATACAGGCGGTACAGATAACTTTGCCCGCGTTGTTTCTCCCGGCTTCGTTTCCTGTGCTTATTACCGTGCCGACAGCCAGTCTCCGTCCGCCATCTGTGGCGGCACCTCAGCTACCGGTACTACCAGCCTTCGTCCCATTTTCTTCCTGAACGGCAACAAGCAGTCGGTTGGAGCCGGTAACCTTAACTGGAGTTGGGACAATGGTGCCGGAAGCGGCAACCAGGTAACGGTTACGCCTACCACCACCACGCTTTATACGGTTACGGGATCTGATGCCGCTGGCTGTGCCGATACGGCCCAGGTGCAAGTGCTGGTGAATGATCTTCCCGAGGCACCGATTGGCACCAATTCCCAGCAGTGTGGTACCGGTGTACCCACCGTATCGGTTCAAACCGGCGGTGCAAACGGATCCGGTGTATTCAAATGGTACCTCGAGGCTACCGGCGGCACTGCGTTGCCCGGCGAAACTGGCACCACGCTCAGCAGCTACACTATTTCCACCCCCACCAGTTTCTGGGTGTCTGAAATCGGGGTGAACGGTTGCGAAAGTCCGCGTACCCAGGTTGACGTAACCTTCGACCTCATTCCGGATGAAATCCAGCTCTCGGCTCCGGCTACCGTATGTATCGGCAGTCCGCTCAGCTTCACCGTGAACCAAACCGGCGGTTCCAACACCTACCTGTTCAGCTATACCGCTTCGCCGGCTGCCGGCAGCGGCATCAATACGCCCGCTGTGGAAGGCGTTGACTCTTCGCTCTATGATGGCAACATCACCGTAACGCCCACCGTATCCGGCGTGATCCGTTACGTGATCACCGGCCAGGATTTCGACAAAGGCTGTATTGCCCGTGACACCGTGGATGTTACGGTTGCGGCGCTGCCCACCATCACTTCGGTAACCAAATCCAAGGATACGGTTTGTGCGGGTACCAGTGTACAACTCACTGCATTAACCTCTTCCATCGGTTCCGGCCTGGCCACGATTGGCACGGGTGCCCTGCTCACCGGGTCTATCACGCAGCCGACTGCCTTCTGTAACCGCTGGCCTTCTTACCGGATGCAGATCATTTACACGGCCGCTGAATTGCAGGCTGCAGGCCTCAAGGCGGGGAATATCACCGCCATGGCTTTCAACATCAATACACTGGGTGATGCGGCTACCAATGCCAACTTCCGGGTTAAGATCGGGCACAGTGCGCTGAGCAGTTTTGCCTCGGCAGCCTGGGTGGATACCACTACCGGGTTCACCACGGTGTACAATCCGAAGACCTATACCCACACCGCTTCGGGCTGGCAGACGATTCCGTTTGACGCTCCCTTCAACTGGAACGGCACTTCCAATATCGTTGTACAGGTTGCCCATCTCGGAGCTGATCTAACCAACAACTCGCAGACTTATTATACCACTTCCGCGTCCAATATGGTGGCGCACTCCAATACCAGTGGTCAAACTGTTGCTACGCCTAGCTTGTCTACCCAGCGGCTCGACATCCGCTTTACCGGCCAGGTGCTCACCCAGGGCCCCGGCAGTTATACCTGGGTATGGAATGATGGCGCAGGTTCCGGCAATCAGATTTCAGTGACGCCGGCCACCACCACTTCCTATTCAGTGGTAGCCACGGATGTAAACGGTTGCGCCAAAAACTCGGATACCGTAACGGTAGTGGTGAATCCGCTGCCCGCTGCGCCGCTGAGTGATGGTAATGTAACCCGTTGCGGTCCGGGATCGGTAACCGTTTCGGCAACCGGAACAGGCGGTACGCTGAACTGGTACAATGCAGCCAGCGGCGGTACCTCGCTGGGTACAGGCAACTCCTATACTGCCAATGTTGCTGCCAGCACCTCCTTCTGGGTGGATGAAACCTCTGCTGCCGGTTGCCCCGGTCCGCGGACAAAAGTGGACGTTACGGTAACGGCTCCGCCTGTACTGGACATCACGGCCGGCGGCCCCACCACATTCTGTGCAGGCAACTCGGTGAACCTGGATGCGGCAACGGCTTCTGATCCCAGCTATGTGAACTTCAGCTGGTCTCCGGCCACCGGCCTGAGTGCCACCAATACCGCAGCGGTAACGGCTAATCCCAGTACCACCACCACCTATGTGGTAACCGCCAACGACGGTTCACCCGCCGGTTGTGTAAGCACAGATACCGTTGTGGTAACCGTAAATCCGATTCCGGTGATCAGTTCGGTAACCGCTACACCTTCCACTATTTGTGCAGGCGCCAGTGTTGCTCTTGCCGCACAGGCAGGCCTGGCGGGTACCGTAACGATGGGTACCGGTACGGTCACCAGTACTACGGTAACGCCCTATAAGGGGTACTTTGGTGGTTCCAAAGTGCAGATGCTCTACACGGCTGCTGAACTGTCTGCCGCCGGACTCGTATCCGGTGCACCGATCAGCGCGGTAGGCTTCAATATAACGTCCTTTAGTTCACCCTACACTTTCAATAATTTCAGCATCGCCATGAAGAATACCAGCAGCACCAGCCTCACCACTACCCTGGAAACCGGGGTTACTACGGTGCTGCCGGCCTCCAGTTTTACCCTTACAGGTACGGCTCCCTTCACGGTAACGCATAACCTCAGCACCCCGTTTGTTTGGAATGGTTCCAACCTGCTGGTGGAATTCTGTTTCGTCAATGGCGATGCCGGTGGCATCACTAGCAATTCGGCAACGATTCAGACCACTACTACCGTGGATAACCTCACCAGCTACTTCACAGCAGATAACAGCTCCA